>JBJEFM010000243.1:0-4850 GCA_051874035.1 Bacillus sp. (in: firmicutes) | reverse complement strand
TTCTGTGTAATTTGGAGAATAGTGTATAATGAATGGTGGTAAATGGAAAAGAGAGGAGTGGATGGGAAGAATGAGAATAGTGAAACAGTTGATTTTGTTGAATCTGCTCGCTTTTTCTGCATGGAGTGCGGAGGCGAGTGCTGAGGGCAGACAGGTTAAATTACATAGTGAACAAAAGATTAGCATTGAGAACAAGGAACTGCCGGCTGATATGAATCGCTTTCCAGGGGGGAACTATTCCTTTACCTATCCAGATGCGGTTCGGGGAGTTTATGTAACGGGCAATTCTGCCGGCGGGAGCAAATATCAAGAACTTGTCCAATTAATTGAGTCGACAGATTTGAATGCGATGGTCATTGATATTAAGGATGACCGCGGGAATTTGACCTATCTTCCGGATGAGTCAAAGCCTTATGCAAAAGCGGGAATGAACTTGATTAAGAATCCGGAGAAATTGCTGAAGGATATGGAAAAGCGGGAAATATATCCAATTGCCCGTGTGGTTGTCTTTAAGGACAGCTATTTAGCGAACAAGAAGCCGGAATGGTCCTTTAAGGACGGGGAAGAGGTTTGGAAGAATGGACGCGGGGAGTCCTTCGTAAACCCATTTGTGAAGGAAGTATGGGATTATAATGTCGACATCGCGATTGAAGCGGCTAAGATGGGCTTTGAAGAGATCCAATTTGATTATGTCCGTTTTCCTGAAGGATTTGAAAGAAGGGATAATGAGCTTAAATATTCCGTCGGCGATTACGGAGATAAAGCTGTAGATAATGTACAGCACCGAGTGAATGCTGTAACGGACTTTGTGGCTTATGCGAAGGAGAAGCTTGAGCCTTATGATGTTGAAGTGTCCGTTGATATATTCGGGTATTCGGCAACCTTGCCGGAGGCACCAGGAATTGGACAGAATTTCTCGAAGATCTCAGAACATGTTGATGTCATTTCCTCGATGATCTATCCAAGTCATTGGACCTCTTATTTTGGTATCACGAAGCCAGACCTTGAGCCATATCAGCTGATTAAAGAATATGCTAAGCTTGAGAATAAAAAGCTTGATGAATTGAAGAATCCACCGGTATCAAGACCCTGGATTCAGGATTTCACCGCCACGTGGCTTGGCAAGGGCAATTATATGCCTTATGGAAAAGAAGAAGTAGAGGCTCAAATCAAGGCTTTGAATGAGGAAGGTATAGATGAATTCCTTCTATGGAATTCCGGTAATCGATACACCCCTGGGGTGGACTATACACCATAAAATGAAGAAAAGCAGCAAGACCGAAGCGGACTCGCTGCTTTTTTATTACTTTGGCTTGCCGCCGACCGACTTGAATCCTGCTTGTGACAGGCTTGTTTGTTTCACAAAGGAGTTTCTCTTCTGACGAGGGGAAAGGAGATGGCCGATACCGTTTGTAAGCGGGCCCATAAAGGCCGTTAAACCAATGACAAATAAGGCGAACAGGAAGAAATCAACTGCATATTCGGTCATTCAAGGTCCCTCCAATATATTTCATGAATGTAAAGTTCTTTACAATTCCATTCTAGCCGGTTATTTAGCAGTTGAAAAGGGAAAAAGTGTAAAGAATGTAAAAATGCGTGTTGCCGTTTGACTTAAGTGCAACCAGAAATCAAAGGAGAGAAGACAAGACACATGACTTGGTACAATAAACTAAAAGAGTATTTCCCAAAGGAAGAAATGAAATCTAAGGAACATTTTGATGCTCTATTGAATAATAAAAACAAGAACTATTACATTGATGAAGGAAAAAACCATATTCTACTGTATGCAGAAAGAGATGAGTTTATCTTCATTGATTATTTATATGTCATTGGCAATGTGAGAGGCAACGGGATAGGAAAGAAGCTGCTTGAGCAATTGAAGCTGAAGGGTAAGCCGATCTTTCTCGAAGTTGAGCCAGTTAATGAAACGGAGCAAGACACAGAAAGAAGACTTCGTTTTTATAAACGTGAAGGCTTCCAGCATGCGAGCTCTGTTTATTATAAAAAAACCTCCCCAGCAACAGAGGAGGAAGTGGAGCTTGAGATTCTTTATTGGTCCCCGGACCCTGCACTCATGGAGCATGATGTATTAAAGGGAATGCAAGATGTATATCGGGAGCTTCATACGTACAGGGATGAAGAACTATATGGCCGTTCGTTTGAACCGACAGAGCAGGCTTTAAAGATTCATGTTGATAAGGCAGATATATTAGAAGAAATCAAAAGCTGAGGTGTAATTGCCTCAGCTTTTGACCTGTGTAAGGGATGTTTACTCGCAATTGGCAGCGGGTATTAAATAGAATAAGGGGATTGAAATACTTTCCTATTAAGTCCATAGAAATGGTACTTTAGATTTGGTTAATATGACAAATATTTCATCAATATTATGTTTTGTGTAATATTGAGAAATTGAGGCAGGTTTTTCTAAAAAAATCTACCCAACCCAATATTTATCATGTATAATAAATTTAATGTGTTTCTTATTTATAATAATTACAATATAATCACATTACCAATATTATAAACCTATAACTTTACATAGTCGAATATAAAGCCACTGATGGATTTGCGAACTATAACGATAGGGAGAGTGACAGGGAATGGTAACACTATACACATCACCTAGCTGTACGTCATGTAGAAAGGCAAAAGCGTGGTTAGAAGAACACGATATTCCATATAAAGAACGTAATATATTCTCAGAAACATTGAGTCTTGATGAGATTAAGGAAATCCTTCGCATGACAGAGGATGGAACAGATGAAATCATCTCTACACGTTCAAAAACATTCCAGAAGCTGAATGTGAACTTAGATAATCTGCCATTGCAAGAACTGTTCACCATCATCCAGCAAAATCCAGGTTTGTTAAGAAGACCAATCATTATCGATGAAAAGAGATTACAGGTCGGCTATAATGAAGATGAAATTAGACGATTCCTTCCTCGGAAAGTCAGAACCTTTCAACTTCGCGAAGCTCAACGCCTAGTAAACTAACTGCATTACATTCTGCCCCTTGTTAAGCTACAAGGGGTTTTTCACGTTCATTTAAATGGGCTTTTTGTTTATTTTAATAAAAATAGGTTATTTTGTTTCCCTCTGCCATATATTTATCATAAAATATAACTAGGACCACACTTGACGAAAGGTTCATCCATGATTAACATTTTTTAAAACAGGGAAAAGATATAACAACCTAGTTTGGGGGTAATCCCTTCAATTGACCTCAAACCAGAAGGGAGAGAGTGAATCATGGAAATCGAGCGTATTAATGAAAACACTGTGAAATTCTATATTTCATACGGAGACATAGAGAAGCGCGGCTTCGATCGTGAAGAGATCTGGTATAACCGGGACCGCAGCGAAGAACTATTCTGGGAAATGATGGATGAAGTGCACGAAGAAGAGGATTTTACAGTAGAAGGTCCACTTTGGATTCAAATCCAAGCACTTGAAAAAGGATTAGAAGTGTTAGTTACGCGTGCTCAACTCTCCAAGGACGGCCAAAAGTTCGACTTGCCGATTGACGACCCAGCCAATGCGGTTGATCTGAAGATTGAATCAATGCTGAATGAACATTTTCATCCGGAGCAATCAATGGATGAACAAGCTGTAGAAGAAGGACCGCTTCAGTTTGTCCTTACTTTCCAAGATTTTGAGGATGTTGTGGCACTCAGCAAAACAAATGGAGTCCATGGAGTACTCACGAAACTATACTCCTTTGAGAATAAATACTATCTTTATGTTGAATTCCCTGAAGGGGAATTTGAAGAAGATGAAATAGACAATATTTTATCCATCCTTCTAGAGTATTCAGATGAATCAAGGGTAACCATTCATCGAATTGAGGAATATGGTTCTGTCATTATACAGGAAGATGTATTTAAGACAGTTAATCAATATTTTGCATGATTGTAATCAGCTAGTTTCCATTTTGGGAACTAGCTTTTTATTATTCTTTAATAGCAAGTAGGGGTCGAAAACCCTAAAAATGGGTATAGAGGAAGGTCGTACTACATTTTGAGGATTAGGGTGAATAGGCATGAAGACCACGGTTAAAATCATTTTATTCTTATTAACCATTTTTATTGTTACTTATTTATACCGCGAGAATATTCAGAGTGATCTTGTCCAGTACATCAGTATTGGAGGGACATTATCAGTTATCTTTATCGGTTTTATTATTTTTATGGAAAATCGGCATCCGACGCAGACGCTGGCCTGGCTTGTAGTGTTAGGCGCTTTTCCATTGTTAGGATTTATCTTTTATTTATTATTTGGCCGCAATTATCGAAAGGAGAGAATGTTCAAGAAGAAATACTTCCTTGATAAAAAGGTTTATTTAGGGAGTAAAGCTCCGAAAGAAGGCTATACACATCCAGCGATTGGGGATGATGACTACGATAAACTTCTAGGACTCGCTGAAAAACTCGGCAATACGAATATTTCTATCTCCACTGAAACAGAAGTTCTGACAAATGGCCAGGAAACATTCGAGGCAATTAAAGAAGCCTTACGTTCAGCAGAGAATCATATACATATGGAATATTATATTGTACGAAATGATGAATTGGGGTCAGAGATAAAAGATATTCTAATTGAGAAAGCGAAGCAAGGGGTGAAAGTCAGGTTCTTGTATGATGATGTCGGTTCCTGGAGGCTTCCGGCTAAATTTATCCGTGAAATGAGAGCCTGGGGGATAGAAGTGGTTGCATTTGGACCCGTGAAGATTCCCTTCTTAAATAATAAATTTAATTTCCGTAACCATCGTAAAATTATCGTCGTGGATGGCTATATTGGCTTTGTCGGCGGATTGAACATTGGGGATGAGTATTTAGGAAAGGATGAATC
>JBJEFM010000242.1:0-4871 GCA_051874035.1 Bacillus sp. (in: firmicutes) | reverse complement strand
GCCCCGTATGTGAAAGCGCCGGAGATTACAGGAAAAGGCTTCCTGGTGGATGAGCATATATAATTGCCGTTTAGCCACAGCAAACGCTATAAAAATCATGAAAAGAGCCAAGAAATTTTTTTGCCGCAGTGGAAGATTCCTTGGTTCTTTTTATCCCGTTTAACAGGTACTAAGACTCCCACTTTCACACAGCAGTGAGAGCGCAGATGTGTAAGTGGGAGATCAAGTACCTGTAACAACCCGATTGGTTCATCTTTATGTTTGTGTGGATAGATATTACAAACGATGAAATATCTGTGTGAATTACCGAAATGGTAGATTTCTTTCTTATAAACAAGGTATGATTATAAGAGTGTGATTGGATACGGATAATTTAGCAAAAGGTGAATGGTGAATATGATTAAGTGGTTGAAATGGATTGTAATAGCGGTAATAGGATTATTGATTTATACAGGTAGCAGTGTATATACTTTCAGTCTGGAAAATAATGATCAAAGAAGCGATGCGGCCATCGTGCTTGGCGCGGCTGCTTGGAACGGCAAGCCATCACCTGTATTGAAAGAACGACTTAATCATGCAATCGAGCTATATAAAGAAAAGAAAGTGGACTATTTAATCTTCACAGGAGCCAAAGCGCCTGGAGAAGTGAAATCGGAAGCACGCACTTCTATGGAATATGCGGTGGAGCAGGGAGTAGATAAAGAACATATCATAATTGAAGAGAAATCCTTCATTACAGAAGAGAATCTGAAGTATGCGATTGAAGCGGTGGAGGAGAAGCATTATAACTTCGACCGGTACATATTGGTGAGCGATCCCCTTCATATGAAGCGCTCGGTTCTACTGGCGAAAGAGCTGGACTTGAATGTCGTTTCTTCACCTACACAGACATCCGCATATCAAACGCTGGAAACGAAATTGCCCTTTTTCCTGAAAGAATGGATCTGTTATACAGGTTATATTATAACATCGCCTTTCCGTTAAGCGGATTAGCTGAAATCAAGGTTGTGCCGGACACTAGGACAACCTTTTCTTTTTGTCAAAGGATAAGGTTATTCTGCTAAAATATAGAGTAAGCAGAAAATTCCCTGAAATTCGATGGAGGTGGCGTTATGCCGGCTAATATGATGGATATCTTTGTCCGGAATGATCAAGCAATCAAGGAGAGCTTTAAATGGGAAAATCAATTGATCCGTAAATTCAGCGCCTTTCAATTGGCGCTTGCCGGGCAGGAGGTCGACAGAGGGCAAGTGAAAGCGATGAAGGAATATATAAAGCAAAAGACCTCAGCTTTCTCTTATTTCCGCAGCCATAATTTGTTTCCAATCGCTGTATCGTTGACAAGCGAAGAGCAGCCTGAACATGTATTCGACCAGACTGTGCAGTATTATGAAGAATTGAAAGAGGCTGGCTTCAGGCGTTCGATGTATTTGCCGTATGCCGCTTATTTCCTGGCATCGCATGTACCGCAGGATGAAGTGAAGCTGACCGTGGAAAAGGCGCTCAATTGCCATCAATTGATGAAGCAGGAGCATTTCTGGCTGACATCGGATGATGATTATATGCTGGCATTCATTCTCGCTTATAGCCATGACGATATGGAGAAGGCGGTCCATGACTCAGAGGAATGCTACGATTATTTAAACAGGAATGGAATGGGCAAGGGCAATACCTTGCAGACAATCGGCTATTTGCTTAGTTTAAGCAAACAGCGTGCAGCCGATAAATGTGATTGCTTGCTATGGTATATAGATGAATTAAAACAGCATAAAATCAAACTGGATTCATACTCCAGACCACTCTTGGCATTGCTTGCGACAGTAGAAGAAGACAGGGATGAAATAGTAAAAGGCATTATCGGGACCGACAAGGAGCTTGCTTCTAAGGATGGTTTCGGCAGATGGTCATTAGGCAGAGCGAGCCGCAATATGTTCAGTGTAGCCCTGGTTCTTTCCCAATATCTGCAGAATGGTTCGCAAGCTTCCATCAGTGCAACCATTCAAAATAGCATTCAAAGCGTATTATTGGCGCAGCAAGCGGCGATGGTGGGAGCGATTGCCGCTTCGACGGCGGCGAGCAGTTCTTCCAGTTCTTCCTGATCGGCGCGCTGGGGGATTCAGCCGGGGACATGGTATAATGGAAGTAGCATGGAGGATGATGACAATGAGACGAGAAGCAGCGATTCAGCTAGCGACGGAAGCGCATGCGGGACAGGTGCGGAAGAATACAACTGAGCCTTATGTGGAACATCCCAAAAGAGTGGCGGCAATCCTTGAGGAAGCCGGTTTTCGGGAAGAAGTTATTATTGCGGCGATTTTGCATGATATTGTGGAAGATACGCCTGTCACCATTGAACAAATCAGAGAGCGGTTCGGGGATGATGTAGCCGATATCGTAGCCTATCATACGGAAGATAAAACCCTTTCGTGGGAAGAGCGGAAGGAGCATACGATTTCGGTAGTCGAAACAGCGCCTTTGGAAGTGAAAGCGTTGATTATAGCTGATAAATTGGATAATCTTCAGTCGTTGAGCCGCCAATATGAGGAAATGGGAGAAGCGGTATGGGCGGCATTCAAGCGAGGACCGGAAAAGCAGGAGTGGTATAATCGTTCTGTTGCGGAAGCAATTTGCAATATGAAGGGTGCACCTGCCTTTTTCGGGGCATATTGTCGGCTTGTGGACGATTTTTTCACAAAAAAACTAGCCTAGGCTAGTTTTTTTGTGCGTCTAACTGCTTTACCATTGTACGATGCGGGATGCCAGCATCGATGAATTCTTCCGAAATGACATGGTAGCCCAGTTTATCGTAAAAGCCGATTGCATGGGATTGGGCGTTGAGCGTGATTTTCGCAATGTGCCTGCTCTTCGCATATTCCTCAATCGCTTCCATGATAAGCCTGCCGGAACCGTGCCTGCGGCTGCTCGCCAGGATGCAGATGCGTTCGACTTTCCCTGTGCCGTCGACTGTACGGAAGCGCCCTGCGCCGATTGGCGTGCTGCCATCGTACAGAACGAAGTGGGCAGCGGTTTCGTCATATTGGTCGGTTTCGGATTCCACATCAACTTGCTGTTCTTCCATAAAGACGGCGTGCCTAATGGAAAGTGCATCTTCCAATTGCTGTCGATTCTTCACAATCTCTACTTTCAATCCTTATAGTTCCTTTCCTAGTTGGAATGTTTCATAAACAGTCCAAGATCCATTCTCCAGTTGATATAGCAAATGGAAACGGTCAATTGTCTCCGAATAGCGGATATCTGTCATACTCAGCTGTCCGAATAAGTCGGAGTGCTCATCGTTGGATAAGCCTTGTGCGATTGTTAAATGAGGGACAAACGGATACTCATCTTTGCTATCTATACTATTATCCAACTGTTTCCGCAATGTTTCAAGTGCCTTTGTCATTTCCACTTTCAAGTAGATGACGTTATTAACCGGCTGGAATGTGCTCGTTTTCAATAGGTTCAATTCAACAGGCGGCGTCTTGGAAGCGATTTCCCAGACCTTCTGCGTAATGCCTTTTATTTGCTCTTCAGTTGCTTCGAATGGGGAGAGTAACGTGATATGAGGAGGAATCATGGAATAATGCGGGTCATAACGTTTACGATAAGAGTTTACAAAATCTTGAAGTTTTTTTGATGGAAAAATGGCGATGCCGTATTTCATAAAGAATACCTCCTGAATATATTTACTAACTTATATGTATAAAATGTTAGTTTGTACTATTATATCAATTTTTTGAATTTTATGTAAACATGTTGTTTCAGACAACAATAATCTCATTCTGCAGTAATAGGACATTTACATAATAGTAGATAATATATACACCGTTTTCTCCTGTTATAAACATTGGTAAATGGAATAGTAATCTAGTAAAAAAGCCGCTTTGTTGAAAAAAGCGGCTTTTCGGCGGGATCATTCATGCAACGCAGCGATTGTTTCCAGAGCGCGCGGCACGTCTTTTTGCCAGTACTTCCATGTATGATTGCCGTCGAATTCCTCGTAAAACATCGGAAAGGCTTTCTCCGCCAATAAAGCATGCAGCTTACGGTTCGGTTCAATGAAGTTGCTGATCTCTCCATTTGTTGTCGGCACATCGGTTTCATGTTTGCCGATGACATGGTAAAGTTGCAGCAAGTGCGGCTCCTTGAATTGTTCGGCGGCCTGCATGACAACGTCATCGACATAAGGCGATTGCATCACGACTTTGCCGAATATATTCGGATAGCGCAAGGCCGTCAGCAACGAAACGGTGCCTGCGAGGGAATCGCCCATCAGCACACGCCCGCGGCCGACGCCGTATGCCGGAAATTCCGCGTCCAAGAAAGGTGCGAGTTCATGGGCGAGGAAACGGATATAGGCTTCATTCTTCTCGCCTTGCGGGTGGTATTTTCTTCGCCGGTCTTGCGCATCGAGATACGGAATCCCTACAATGATGACATTCCCGATTTTGCCTTCATGAAGCAGCCTATCCGCCACGCGCCCGATCCGCCCCATTTGGAAATAGTCTTTTCCATCGTTTGCGATGCACATTGTATATTTATAGAGCGGAGAATAATTCGCCGGTACATATACAAGCATGGAAATATACTCTTGCAGCGCTTCACTATAAAATTCTAAATCTGTGATTTTGCCCATTGGCACGCCCATATAAAAATCCCTCCCAATTATGTTACTAGCAGTGTAGCATAGCTGGAGAACGATTTTCCTGTCTTTTGCCTTCGCCCCATCGACTCCTGGCAAATCAAATGCCAGAAAACAATCCGCTTGGTCCATCTAATGATCGGCGAGGGGATTAAGTCCCCCGCTTATCAAAGCTTCACTTTATCCCGTTTAACAGGTACTAAGACTCCCACTTCAACACAGCAGTGAA
>JBJEFM010000241.1:0-4901 GCA_051874035.1 Bacillus sp. (in: firmicutes) | reverse complement strand
ATTTGTTTGAATACTAATCAATCTGCACAAAAACAAATCAGGCCGATCCCGATTGTCATTTCGATCATGATCGGGGCATTTATCGGCCTTTTCAGTGAAACAGCCTTGAATATGGCCTTCACTAATATTATGGGTGATTTCGGAATCGATGCGACTGCCGTACAGTGGCTGACAACGGGCTATCTGCTTGTGCTTGGCATCCTGGTTCCTGTAACGGCGCTCTTGCTTCAATGGTTTACGACGAAGCAATTGTTCAGCGCATCACTGTTGTTCTCCATTTGCGGGACATTGGTGGCCGCGTTATCTCCAAGTTTTGAAATCCTGCTTATGGCGCGTGTGATCCAAGCGATCGGCACAGGGTTGCTTTTGCCGTTGATGACAAATGTCATTCTGGTGATTTTCCCGCCGCATAAGCGCGGAACAGTTATGGGGATGATGGGGCTTGTCATCATGTTCGCACCGGCTTTAGGGCCGACATTATCAGGTTTGATCGTCGATAGCCTTGGCTGGCAGGCGATTTTCTGGATTTGCTTGCCGCTGCTTGTGTTCACATTCGGCTTCGGCATCGTATATATGCAGAATGTATCCACAATCACAAAACCGAAAATCGATATTCTCTCCATTATCTTATCCACTATCGGTTTTGGAGGCATTGTATTCGGATTCAGCAGTGCCGGGGAAGGTGCGGGCGCATGGGGAGAGCCGGGCGTGTTCGTTCCTATAACCGTAGGTGTGGTCGGCCTTATCCTATTCTCGATCCGCCAGTTCAAAATGAAGGAGCCGATGCTGAACCTGCGTGTGTTCAAATTTCCGATGTTCTCGCTTGGCCTTCTGATGGTATTCCTGGGAATGATGCTGATCCTGTCCGCATCCATCCTGCTGCCGATGTACTTGAAAGGCGGCCTTCTGCTGTCTGCTGCCGCGGCCGGCTTTGTCCTGTTGCCGGGCGGTATCGTCAATGGAATCATGTCGCCGATCACAGGGCGGTTATTCGATAAGTTTGGGCCAAGATATCTTGTCATCCCGGGCTTTGCCATCACAACGGTATTCGCGTACCTATTCTCGAATGTAACAACGGAAACAAGCCAAATGGCTGTCATCATCATGCATACAGGCCTCTTCATCGGCGTGGCGATGATCATGATGCCATCACAGACGAATGGCTTGAATCAATTGCCGAGAAACTTCTATCCGGACGGGGCGGCCGTTATGAATACGCTCCAGCAGATCGCAGGCGCAATCGGCACAGCCGTTGCGGTAAGCATCATGTCGGCAGGCCAGGCAAGCTACATGGCCGCATCGAATCCGAACAACCCGGCGGCGCTTGCGGAAGCAATGACAGCCGGCGTCCAGAACGCTTTCTTGTTCGCATTGGTAGCGTCTGTCATCGGCTTGATTGTGTCGTTCTTCATTAAGCGAGTGGAAGTGTAAGCGAACAAGCTGTTTAGTAGAAGAAGGGAAGAAAGGCAACGCTGATAAAAAATCAGGTTGCCTTTTGTTCTTAAAATGGGTTTGCTTGCGGGACTTGGAAATGGTAGAATCGTATTACTAATCAACGAAAGGGATGATGGGTGGACAATGGATCACTAACCTAACTTTTACCGTTTGAAATAAGATATTTCAGATCATAAAACTTAGGATTAGTCTGCCCATTTTTTTCTCTACTATATAGCTATAGCTGTAAGGCTGCATGGCTTATTTGCGTACAGTAAAAACATGACTAATCCTTCCAAAATCAATTGGGAGGATTTTTTATTCTCCCCGCAAAAGAAGGGAAGATCTTTTATGATGGAACTGTTGCGATTGCAAAATATAAAAGTTGAAATGCAAAACCATATTCTTTTTGAAGAGATTAATACGAATGTGCAACAAGGGGATATCATCGGAATCATCGGCAAAAACGGCGCGGGTAAATCCACTTTATTGCACTTGCTGAACGGAGGCTTCCGGCCGACAGAAGGGCATGTTAAACACTTGCAGGAGAATCTTACAATAAATATGGTCGAACAAGAAACCGAGTCATATTCTTTTGATGAGGTCACTTCCCAAGAAGAAACATTATTAAAGAAATGGAATGTGCCAATCTGCGACTTCTTGCATTTGAGTGGGGGAGAACGGTTAAAGGCGCGCCTTGCGAAAGGATTGGCCAAAGAGGCGGACATTCTATTGCTGGACGAACCGACAAACCATTTGGATGAACAGAGTACGGACTTCCTTATAGGGCAGTTGAAAAGCTATCAAGGCACCATCATTCTTGTATCCCATGACCGTTATTTCTTGGATCGAGTCGCCACAAAGATATGGTCGATTGAAAATCGGACACTCATTACCCATAGTGGGAACTATACAAGTTATATGGCATTCCGTGAACGGCAAAGGCTCGCGCAGCAACGTGAATATGAGAAACAACAGAAGATGGTCGAACGTATTGAAGGTCAAATGGACCAACTAACATCATGGTCAAAGTCGGCCCACGCGCAATCGACGAAAAAGGAAGGATTTAAGGAATACCATCGTGTAAAGGCTAAACGCATGGATTCACAAGTGAAATCAAAACAAAAGCGTCTGGAAAAAGAACTGGAAAAAGTGAAAGTTGATGCTCCCACTGCTGAATACGAAGTGAATTTCTCATTAAAATCGAATCGGAAAGCAGGAAAGCGATTCTTGGAAGTGAAAGATGTAGAAAAGGCTTTTGAAGGGAAAACCCTTTTCAAAGGCGCCCATTTTACCATTCAGCATGGCGAGAAGGTCGCGGTCACAGGTCCGAACGGCAGTGGGAAAACCACCTTTTTGAATATGATAGCCGGAAAAGAAACCGTCACGAACGGCAAGATATGGGTCTCTCCTTCGGCCAATATCGGTTATTTGACGCAAGAAGTATTCGACTTGCCCCTTGATCGAACGCCAAAACAGTTATTTGATAAAGACTCGTTTGAAGAGAGAGGGCATGTGCGAAATGTAATGAAGCATTTAGGGTTCCTGGATTCACAGTGGACAGAGCCCATTGGGGAGATGAGCATGGGGGAGCGTGTGAAGTGCAAACTAATGAAATATATTCTGGAAGAGAAAGATGCACTCATCCTGGATGAACCCACAAACCATCTGGATTTGCCTTCACGCGAACAACTCGAAGAAACATTGGGACAATATAATGGCACGCTATTGGTCGTGTCGCACGATCAGTATTTCCTTGAAAAAACAACAAACGCGAAGCTCGTTTTTGCGGATAATACCATCTATAAGCGCTTTAATGAGAACGAACCGTCGCCCGCAAGAGAGGATAGTGCGGAATTGCGTTTGAAACTGGAAACAGAACGGCAAGAAGTGTTAGGGAAGCTGAGCTTTATGGCTCCGCATAATAAAGAATATGAAGAGCTTGACCGTAGATTCAAAGAGCTTACGAAATTAATAAAAGAGCTTCCATAATTGGCTGTACGGTTTTCTTACTATATTAATATCGAAAAAGCATGCCCCCGATCCATTACGATTGCGGCATGCTTTTTTACTGATAAAGTTGTTTCTGTATCATTTTTCAATTAACGTATAATAATAGAGAGCTACTTTGATATAGGGTTCAGATGCGAATCAATTGTTGGCGGGATACAATGCCAGTTGAATGGATGACATGCAGTGTGCCTGAAAATAAGAAAGTGGCGTTCTCCCATGCACAAGAGCAATGGAGCAGTATGGGAGCCGGGAGAATGATGGTTAGTTGTTTAACCTTCTCCTCATCAGGGTACTAGAATGGATTTTCGGATAAAGTGAATCTTTGATAGGTGGGGGGGTCCTTCATCCTCCACCTATCATTAGATGAACCAACCTTAGTACCTGTTAAACCGGATAAAGGAGGGATGGAAAATGGATGAAGTGGCTATGTATACAGCAGGCGGCATGATGCTAGCCTTCCTGCCTCTGCTTATATGTCTCATACTGACTATTTTGGGAATCGTCTTTATTGTTAAGGCGATGAAATTCATGAACAAGAAAGAAAAGTTGGATCAGGAAAGAAATGAATTGCTGAAGGAATTGCTGAAGAACCGCGCCGATAATCAAGAAAACGAATAGCGCCGGCATCTTTACTGCTGTTCATACCGTTTAACAGGCACGAAGGCCCCGCTATCAAAGATTTACTGTGTTGGAAGATAATATGATATACTATTCCCACAACTACATGGTGCGGGTAGTGTTCACTCCTTTCTAACGTGGAAGGAGGTGACCACTTATGGAGTTTTTGCTGTCCGTGTTGGAGAGTGCCATTACGGTATTCTTTACGACACTTGCTGTAGGGTATGCGAATCGCATCCTCGGCAAGAAGACAAAGAAAAACTCCCCCGCGCCTAGGAAACGTAAGGGGAGTTCTTCTAAGAAAAGATAATTCTTGAACGAACACTACCTCGTACAGTAGTTGGGCCAAGGAGTTACCGCTTCTTGGCTTTTTATTATATGTTTGTATGTTTATAATATACCCCAGCGAATGCGAATTCAATCAAAAACGGTTTATCCCGTTTAACAGGTACTAAGACTCCCACTTCAACACAGCAGTGAAAGCACAGATGTGTAAGTGGGAGATGAAGGAAAACTCCTAGCTATCAAAGATTCACTTTATCCTGCAAATATCGCTTCTTATTCTTTTCCATTAAGTAATAACTCAATAGTTTTCAAGTTCATATTCCAGATTTTTCAAAAGTTCTTCTGTGCTGATCACCGTAGTATCCTCGTCAGTTGTAGCTTTATAATAAAGTTTGATTAAAAATTACGATTAAAGCTTAATTTCATCGCATATAAAAAGCTATCGTGTTGAATAAAGATTGATCAAAACGATAGCTTTCTTATATTTTTAAGAAGATTTTTTATAAAAAAGATTGATTGCTTTATTGCTCCTTATTCCACTAAAGCCGCCG
>JBJEFM010000240.1:0-26042 GCA_051874035.1 Bacillus sp. (in: firmicutes) | reverse complement strand
CGATAAGGATTCCCCTTTTTTAGGCCGCTGTATACTAAAAGCAGGGGTTGCATCATATAAAGTGAATCTTTGATAGGTGGGGGTTTTCCTTCATCCCCCACCTATCATTAGATGAACCAACCTTAGTTGTTACAGGTACTCGGGTCTCCCACTTACACATCTGCACTTTCACTGCTGTGTTGAAGTGGGAGTCTTAGGTACCTGTTAAACGGGATAAAAAAAGGTAACAATTTTGCATGCTTAGTTCGTATTTCTTTAGGGTAAACCAATAATGGCTTATTCCCTTTTTCACTAAAGCTAAATGGGGAGTTATCCCGTTTAACGGGCGCTAAGCCTCCCTATCAAAGATTCATTTTATAAGTGGATGAATAGTCAATAGTGAAACTTTTCGTGAATCTGTTCGTAATACATGATAAGAAAAGCGCAGAAGGATGTGAGGATCGTGGATTCGAAAAAGGTATTATCCGCTTTATGTTATTTCAGTGTATTATTCGCACCTTTCATTGTTCCCATCGTTATCTATTTTGTCAGTGAGGAGAGTTTTGTGAAGCGGCATGCGAAGTCAAGCTTGTTATCGCATATCATCCCAGCTGTATTTTTGCCTATCGTCTTTGCCGCCGCTTATTATGACATGGCACAAGCGGCAGGAGTGCCGGTGCTTTTATTGATTACATTCATCGGGTTTGGCTTAGTGAGCTTTATTATACTTATTTGGAATTTAATACGCGGTGTGAAACTGCTTATTAATTAATAATAGAGGAATAAGAATGGAGGATACATGATGAACGAAGAGAAAAAACGTATATTGAACTTGGTGGAATCAGGGAAAATATCAGCGGCAGAAGCTCTCACTCTACTTGAAATGTTGGAGAAAGAGCAGCAGACAAAGACTGATAAAGAAGCGGAAATATTGAATGAGCTATCGACAGAGGTTGTTTCGAAGACGGATGAACAGCAACAGCACACATCCGAGAAAAAGGTCGCTTCAGCGAAAGATATGATTTTGGATTTCGTCGATTCTTTAGTGACGAAAGTGAAGGAATTAGACTTTGATTTTTCAAAAAGTACAGATGTTACACACATCTTCCATATGCCGGATGCGGCTTTTGAGGAAGCAACCTTTGAAGTGGCGAATGGAAATGTCGAGCTTATCGCTTGGGATCAAGAAGGTGTGAAAGTAGAATGCGACGCGAAAGTATACCGTACGGAAGATGTTGAGGAAGCAAGGCGCCTGTTGCTTCAAGAAGTGACATTCGATGTAAGGGATTCTAAGTTATTCTACTTGGTCGGACAGAAATGGATGAAGGTAAACAGCAAGATTTATCTGCCGAAAGCCCATATTAAGAAAATGCGCTTGCGCCTTTTCAATGGAACGGTTTCTGGAGATGCATTAACGGTGGATAAACTGAAAGTGAAAACGGCGAATGGGAAAATCGCATTGAATCATGTAACAAGTGAAGACACGGAAATCGAGAATGTGAATGGCAATATCGAACTGGCCCATATGAAAATCGGCAAGTTGGATTGTGAAACGATGAATGGTACGCTGCGGGCAAGCGGCATCTTCGAATTGGCGCAATTAGAAACATTCAATGGCGGCATCTTCGTTGATGGCTTCAATCAGGAAGCGAAAAGCCTGCAGGCGAAGTCCACGTCTGGCTCCGTTACAATCACCGTCCCATCAAGCGTGGCGGTAGCCGGTGAAGTCCGGGCGAATCTAGGCGGTCTGCATGTCAATGTACAAGGGATGAAAGTGGTTGACGAGAAGAAAGAAGTCATCCAGAAAGTATTGAAGTTCGACAACGAGCAAACAGATAGCATGAAATTGTACGCGGATTCCCGCACAGGCAGCATTACAGTTGTCAATGAAGGCCAATAAATCGGGATTCGTAGTGACGGGTTGAATTGGAGAAAATGATGAAAAGGCTGCCTCTTCGGAGACAGCCTTTTGTTGCTATTGTTTTTCGAAGAGGATGTACGGCTCGTATCCTTGTCTTTTTAGCTTCATAGCAAGTGCTTCTGCGTTTTGTTTATTATGGAATGCTCCTACCTGTACTTTATAAAGTCCGGTTGAAGGAGGAAGGGGAGCTGTCTGCACTTTCTGCAGGCCATATTCTTGGGCAATGGCTTCGGCGATTGCTTCTCCGCAAGCTTTGCGGTATGTGTCTGATTGAAGTAGCTTCGCTTCGGATTGATTTGTCATGAAGCCGCATTCCACCAGAACAGCCGCCATTTTCGTCTCCCGAAGGATATACAAATCCACCGTTTTAACACCCCGGTTCCGCAAACCGGTAGCGACCACCATGTTTTGCTGGACTTTGTCCGCAAGTGAACGGGACCTGGCTCCGGCTGCGTGGTGAACAAAAGTTTCAATGCCGGCAGCACTGTTCCATTTAATTCCGTTTCCTGCAGCATTGGCGTGGATGGAGATCAAACAGTCCGCGTTCATCGAATTCGCTTTGGCAGTCCGGGTTTTTAAAGGTACATCTTGCTGATCGCTATGGGTGAAGGTGATGGTGACATTGCGGTAGGCAAGTAGATATTTACGCGCATAGGAAGCGATGGAACGATTTATTTCATATTCTTGTAAGCCATCAGGGCTTCTTTTTCCAGGTGTGTTATACCCATGTCCGGCGTCTAAGACAATTTTCACAATATAGCCTCCTTCTAGTCTTCTCCCCTTATGATATGAAGGCTCGTACGAAAAGGAGCGTTTCTCTGTGAAAAAAGGGCTGTCCACTTGGAACAGCCCTTTCTGTATTATTGCCTTTTCAGTTGAGTATAGAATCGATAGCGGTCAGCCCGGAAGGAAGATTTTACATATTCGAAGGGCGTGCCATCTTCCAGATATGTGATACGCATAATGCGTAAGACTGGGCTTCCTTGCTCGATGTGCAAATACTTCGCGTCATCGGCATTCGCCACAACAGCTTCAAGCTCTTGGCGTGCTTCAGCTATTGTGAGGGATAGCTTTTCTTCAATGTAGCGATAGATAGAATCTTCTGCCTGTTCTTTCGTCAAATCTTTTGCCAAATCAAAAGGCATGTAGGTTGTTTCTAAAGCCATCGGCACGCCGTCGGCAAGTCGGATGCGTTCGATTTGCAGGACAGGCTCTTCCTGCCCTATTTCAAGATGTAAGGCGACAGAGCGGCTGGCAGGCACCTTGTTGTAGGATAATATTTCGCTGCTCGGCGTAAATCCTCTTTCAATCATATCCTCTGTAAAGCTTGTCAAACCTTGCAGCACTTGCTCTACCTTACGCTTATTAACAAAGGTTCCGGTTCCTTTTTTTCGATAAAGAAATCCTTCATTGACCAGATTGGTCAATGCTTGGCGGACGGTCATGCGGCTGATTTGATATTGTTCGGCAAATTCCCGCTCGGAAGGAATGGCTTGATCCGGTTGCAACTGTCCGGAATCGATTTGGTTTTTCACCAACTCTTCCAACTGATGATAAATCGGAACGGGTGATTTCTTATCAATCATACTTTCTAGCTCCTTGCCTGATGCCCTATAATAATTGTAAGGCATCTTGGTCTGCGATAATGGTTACTTTATTGTGTAAACGAAGAACAGACGCAGGGAAATCTTCTGAAATTTCTCCGTGGACCAGGCGTTTCATAGCTTCAGCCTTGGAAGCGCCGGAAGCGAGCAGAAGGATCTCTTTGCTTTTCATAATGCTTTCGATACCCATTGTCACCGCATATTTCGGTACTTCCTCCAGGCTGTTGAAATAACGGGAATTGGCTTTTCTTGTGCTCTCCGCAAGTTCAATGACATGTGTGGTACTATTGAAGGAAGTACCGGGCTCATTGAAACCGATATGGCCATTGCCGCCGATTCCTAGTATTTGAAGGTCGATGCCGCCTAATGCTTCGATGCAAGCTTCGTACCGCCGGGCTTCTTCCTCCATATCTTCCGCTTTCCCATTAGGTATATTGGTCTGATTCAGGTTTATATCAATATAGTTGAACAGTTTTTCTCTCATGAATGTAAAATAACTGTTTCTGTCATCTCTGTCCAGCCCCACGTATTCATCCAGATTCACCGTTTTTATCTCTTTATAAGAAGTGCCGGTTTCTTTATGGTCATCAATAAGTTCTTTATATAAACCGACCGGTGAGCTGCCTGTCGCTAATCCTAAGACAGCATCGGGCTTTTCCGTTACTTTACGGATTACTTTTTGAGCTGCCAGACGGCTCATTTCTTCATAGTTGTCTACGCGAATGATTTCGAAGGTCATTGTATTGTCTCTTGTTGATAAGTTCCTCATAAAGCCTCATCCTTTTTGATATGCTATTTGTCCGCGACAAATCGTCAGTTCGATGTTCATGTCAGAATCCAATACGACGATGTCTGCATCTTTCCCTATTGTTATGCTCCCTTTGCGATCATATACATGCGCTTGCTTGGCGGGATTTACAGAGGCCAGCTTCACAATGTCCTGCAATTCAAGCGATGTGAAGGCGAGCATATTCTTCACAGAATCAATCATCTTTAAGATACTGCCCGCAAGTGTGCCGTCTTCTAATGTAGCACGGCCATCCGCTACGATGACGGGTTGTCCGCCCAACTCATATTGACCGCTCTTTAAACATTTGGCGCGCATGGCATCTGTGATTAAGAGCAATCGTTCCGGCCCTTTCGCTTTAACAGCTAGCTGAATCATTTCCGGGCAGATATGGATGCCGTCTGAGATCAATTCAACGTTCAGTTCATCGAATAAAAGGGCTGCCCCGGCTGTTCCGGGCTCGCGGTGGTGGAGGCCGCGCATGCCATTATATAGATGTGTTACATGGGTCGCCCCGGCCGTCACGGCATCTCTCACTTGAGCAAAAGTTGAATCTGTATGGCCGATTGAAGCCGTGACATTATGAGCGGCTAAATGCCGGATAAATTCATTGCCATTCGGCATTTCAGGAGCTACTGTTACCAGTCTGATTGTGCCTTTTGCTTCTTGTTGCCAACGGTTGAAAAGATCGATGTCAGGCTCTAGGATGTACTCTTCCGGTTGAGCGCCTTTTTTACTTGGATTGATGAAAGGCCCTTCTAAATGAATGCCAATCACTTCTGCTTCGGCGCGGTCATGGGCGATTGATTGATAATCCGCGGCATTGCGCAACGCTTTTATAATCGATTCTTCCGATTGTGTCATTGTAGTGGCCAGGAAGCTTGTTGTACCTTCTTTCGGCAAGCTGCCGGCTATCGTTTGCAGGGCGGATGGCGTGCCGTCCATAGTATCTGCACCGCCAGCGCCGTGTATATGAACATCAATGAATCCAGGTACAATAGCAGTGCCCGGTTCCAGGGAAATGACGTGGACATGTTCGAATGATTGTTGCTTTAGGTTTTCCATTTTACCGATATCGGCGATTTTTCCATCAGTCAATAAGAGATAACCGTTTTGAAGTATATCGTTTTCTACGTAAATGTCGGCATTTTGTAATAGGATGCTTCCAATTTGTCGATTCATGGTGCAATCTCCTTTCGAATCTTTCAGAATATTTTCTCGCTATATATATTTTATCAATCAAGTTAACTAGTTGTCTATACCAGTGACTCGGGAAAGAAGTGGGAATTCCACGGATGGGAATATCCCCTTCTGTTCTTGCGTTTAACAGATACTGAGACCCCCGCCTTCAGCACAGCGGCGGAAACGCAGATGTGTAAATGGCTTTAACTATTTCTGAGAAGTCAGGATAAATTATTATAATTATAGATCTTCTTTTGTTTATACTAGGTTATATGGATAGAATAGAAGAGGGGAAACGAAGAACGATTACACGGCTATAATGGGGATATGTACTTCTTAAAAATCATTTGGTTCTACCATGTTTAATGCTAAAATAAAGGAATGATTGTGTTTGAATAGGAGGATTACATTTGGCGAAAGTTCGTACGAAAGATCTCATTGATAAGTTTAATCTGGAGTTAATAAGTGGGGAAGAAGGAATCAATAGACCCATTTCGACTAGTGACTTGTCCCGTCCGGGCATTGAAATTGCTGGTTTTTTTGAATATTATCCTGCTGAAAGGATGCAATTGCTCGGAAAGACCGAGTTGACTTTTTTCGAGAAGTTAAGCGTCCAGGAGCGGAAGCATCGCATGAATATGCTCTGCCAAGATATTACGCCGGGCATCATTATCACACGCGGCCAAGAGGTGCCGGCAGAGTTGGTGGAGGCATCAGCAAGGGAATCCGTCCCAGTAATGCGCTCCCATATGAAAACGACGAGGCTATTCAGCCGTTTAACCAATTATCTGGAAAGCAAACTGGCGCCTACTACGGCTGTACACGGCGTCCTAGTGGATATCTACGGCGTCGGTGTACTGATCACCGGGAAAAGCGGTGTCGGAAAAAGTGAAACAGCGCTGGAATTGGTTAAGCGCGGCCATCGTTTAGTGGCCGATGATTGCGTGGAGATTCGTCAAGAGGACCAAGATACTTTAGTGGGGGGAGCCCCTGAATTAATCGAACATTTATTGGAAATAAGAGGATTGGGCATCATTAATGTCATGACTCTCTTCGGTGCAGGAGCGGTTCTCAGCAAAAAGAAAATTTCTTTAATCATCAATCTGGAACTATGGGAGAAGAACAAGCATTACGATCGTTTAGGTTTGGATGACGAGAAGCAGAAAATCATTGATACCGAAATACCGAGATTGACTGTGCCGGTTCGACCGGGCCGGAACTTAGCCGTCATTATAGAAGTGGCTTCGATGAATTTCCGCTTGAAACGGATGGGAATGAATGCAGCGCAGCAATTCTCTTCTAAATTGACTGAAGCAATCGATGAAGTCGAGAACGAAGAGCTGTATTAATAGAAGCTAAGGGAAGGGGAGAACAATATAATGGATAAACTGGATCCTATTAATCCGATAGCTATACAGCTAGGGCCTTTGGCGATTCATTGGTACGGCGTCATCATTGGAACAGGGCTGTTATTAGGGTTACTACTGGCACTGAGAGAATCGAAAAAACGAGGTCTTCCGCCGGAAACCTTCCTTGATATGATTTTGTTCGCCGTGCCGATTTCAATCATTTCAGCACGTATATACTATGTCATTTTTCAGTGGGACTATTATTCGCAAAATCCTGGGGATATTATTGCTATTTGGCAAGGCGGGATCGCCATCCACGGGGCTCTGATCGGAGCAGTTGCCACCGCATACATATTCTGCCGAGTGAAGAAGATTTCGTTCTGGAAGATGGCCGACATCGCTGCACCGAGCATTTTGCTTGGGCAGGCGATCGGCCGTTGGGGAAACTTCATCAATCAAGAAGCCTATGGCGGGGAAGTAAGCAGGCAGTTTCTTGAGAATTTAATGCTTCCTGATTGGATCATTAATCAAATGTACATTGATGGAGTAAGCGGACTTGCGTATTACCATCCTACGTTTTTATACGAATCGCTGTGGAGCTTTGTCGGGGTCATTATTCTTCTGCTGTTGCGCAGAGTGAATTTACGACGCGGGGAACTATTCTTAACCTATGTCATTTGGTACAGCATCGGCCGTTTCTTCATTGAGGGCTTGCGTACCGACAGCCTGATGGTGGGCGACTTGCGCATGGCTCAAGTCATTTCCATTGTGCTGTTTGCAGGTGCGATCGGTATGCTCGTATATCGGCGTATGAAAGGATACAGCAAGGTTAGATATCTGGATATGTAGGCCAATCCAGCGTGCTTATCTAACAATGAATATCATGGAGCGAAGGGAAGTAAGAAAGTAGTTTATGAACAAGACTATCAATACGGTGTTATTCGATTTAGATGGCACGCTTCTTAATACAATTGATTTGATTGTGGCATCATTTACGGAAACATTGACTCATTATTATCCGGGGCAGTATACAAGGGAGGACATCCTGACATTCATCGGGCCGCCCCTTATTGAAACATTCCAGGCGATCGATCGAGAGAGAATGGAAGAAATGGCCGATTATTATCGTGCCTATAACCACGAGCATCACGATGCATTAGT
This sequence comes from Bacillus sp. (in: firmicutes), assembly GCA_051874035.1. Classification (GTDB taxonomy): domain Bacteria; phylum Bacillota; class Bacilli; order Bacillales; family DSM-1321; genus Bacillus_AD. The sequence goes on along the minus strand of JBJEFM010000240.1, from coordinate 18,059 downwards.
GAAAGAGTACGAAGGTGTATTTGAAACAGTGGAAGCCTTGCATGCAGCCGGCTATAAGATAGGGATTGTAACGACTAAATTACGATTCGCTGTGTTAAAGGGACTGAAATTAGGAAGATTGGATTCTTTCTTTGATGTAATTGTGACGCTTGATGATGTAAAGCAGGCCAAGCCTGATCCGGAACCGATTATGAAAGCGTTGGAACAATTGCATTCTGTTCCGGAAGAAACAATCATGATTGGCGATAGCCATCACGATATATTGGCCGGAAAGAATGCAGGCACACTGACAGCCGGAGTGTCATGGTCGGTAAAGGGCAGAGAGTATCTAGAGTCTTATCAACCAGATTATATGCTTGATAACATGAAAGACTTATTACATATATTAAGGGTTGATTGATAATGAGAAACACAGTGCGGTATCAAGTGGAAGGTGCCAACTCACTATGGCATGTGTATAAAACTGTGCCTTTCTGGAAGGTAGTGCGCAACTTCATTGTCATCCAGGCGGCGCGGTATACGCCTTTTCTCTCTATGAAAAATTGGCTGTACCGGACATTTCTGGGTATGAAAATAGGCGATCAAACATCGTTTGCGTTGATGGTCATGCTCGATGTCATGTTCCCGGAGAAAATATCGGTCGGCCGCAATACAGTGATCGGCTATAATACGACGATCCTTGCCCATGAATATTTAATTAAGGAATACCGTCTCGGCGATGTAAAAATCGGCAGTGAAGTGATGATCGGAGCCAACACCACAATCCTGCCGGGCATCATGATTGGTGACGGAGCCATTGTATCAGCCGGAACTGTTGTGCATAAAGATGTCCCGGCAGGCGCTTTCGTCGGCGGCAATCCAATGAGGGTTGTGTATACGAAAGAACAGATGGATGAACGCCGCAAAGATGATCCGATTTATGGCACGGGCGGGAAATAAAGTGAATCTTTGATAGGTGGGGTTTTTCCTTCATCCCCCACCTATCATTAGATGAACCAATCGGGTTGTTACAGGTACTAAGACTCCCACTTACACATCTGCACTTTCACTGCTGTGTTGAAGTGGGAGTCTTAGTACCTGTTAAACGGGATAAAAGGATGAAAAGCCTCTCAATTTGACTTGGGAGGCTTTTTTGCTGTGCTATCCAATGGATAAGTATACGGAGCCGGAAATGAAATCAATGAACAGAACGCCGGACATATGAATCCGCATCTGACCCATGCTTCTCCATAAAAGAGCGGCTCTCTCCATTTGAGAAAGCCGCTCCATCTCCGATTTATTCCTCCGCAACAAAAACGGTTGCCAGGTCTTTCTTCACCAACTCCGCCACTAAGATATAACGTTCCGGCGCATCTCCTATAAAGTTGAAAGGATAGCAGGTTGTGACGGTAAGTGTTGGTTTGTTTTTTGGAACAATGACGGTGCGGTCGTCGCTGTCGACAATGCGGGTTTTCTTTACTTTGAAGGTAAAGGTCCCGGCCGTTGTAGTTGTGACAAGCTCATCGCCTACCCCGACCTCCCCAAGGCGGCGGAATACGGTATCCCGGTGCCCTGACAGAACGGAGTTATCCCTTTCGCCAGGCAGTACGGAACCTGCGAAGTGGCCGACGCCTTTCGCCAATTCATCTTCATCGGTTCCGTGGATGATCGGCAAGGATTTATCCAGTTTCGGGATGTACAATTCACCCATGAGCTCGCCTTCTTGCGGGATTTCTGCATAGGTCACTCTGTTTGCGTGCTTCTTGTTCTCCTTGTTTTCCCGAACAACCGGTTCAGCCGATGCCGTTTCTGGCGTTTCTTCTTCCACAACAACTTTGTTCCATTTGTACATCGTATAGCCAGCGAGTAGCTTATAAGCGCTGGTTGTAGTGAAATAAGCTCCTCCGGCTAGTAAAAGCAAGGCGCAAATGAGAAGTATCCGCTTGTTCCGTCTGCGGGGCTTTTTTTGTTCCACTTATTTAGCGGCTCCTGCTTTTCTGAATGCGAAAACCGCTATAGCCATTAATGCTAAACCGAATAGCAATGTGCCCATATAGTCGCCGGCTGTGTTAGGCAGCTTGGCGCCTTTTTGTGTAGTTGGACGGTCTACTTTCGCTACAGGCTTTTCAACAACCTTTCCGGGTGCTTTCTCGATCACTCCGCCAACTTCTTCAAGCATATCAGAGCCAATCATTTCACCTGTTAAAATGAAGTCCAATAAGAATTTACCAGCTTTATTGTACACTTCTACTAATAAGCTGGCTCCTTGAAGATCCTCAAGGCTTAATAGACTTTGGAAGGAAACCGGGGTTTTTTTGCCGTCTTTCACAAGGTAAAAAGAGAAGTCCAATTGCAATGCATTTTTGATTCCATCTGTAATGCTTAACAGTTCATTGATCTGAGCTGCTGATAATTCGTCGATTGTTTCAAAGTCGGCGAAGTTTATCATTCGGTCGGATAGTGCGTCCAATTGATCCAATACAGTGGGATCTTGTTCGATTACTTGAGCGATATGCTCCATGAAGGTAGCGAACTCCGCTTCAGTGATGCCGAATTCAGCGAATGCCGGGGCCATTTCTGCGATCATATCTTCTAAATCGATGTCTTCGAAGCCTTCATCCATGGAGATGATATCTTCAATGTCATAAATAAATAAGAATGAGTCCTCGATCGCTTGTCCCTCTTCCAATTCGCCATATTCAACTAATAATGCTTTCAATTCTTCTCTTGTCATTTCGTAGTCAGCCAATAATTCTTCCAATGTTTCCGGCGTCACGCGCGGTCCCAATGTGTCTCGTAAATCGGCCGCATCTTCAAAATCCTCAAGTGTTAAATCAAAAGAAGTGAGGTATGCGTTCAATTCTTCTTCCGTTAATGCTACTTCTTGCAGATAGCTTTGGAGCTCGGTGGAAGTGACAGCCGCTTGTGTAGAAAAGCTTCCTCCAAATACTAAGAATACCGATAGCACTGCCGCAATAATCTTCTTCAATAAATTCCCTCCTAATTTTCAGAAAATAAATATTTCCAGAAAATTATACTATGTATCGGCAATTAGTAATAGAAAAATATTATGGTAAATACGTCCATAAAATGGATTTTTATGGAGGGTGAGGGTGTTCGGATGATTATCTTTCTTGACTTGTGTGTATAAAGAAGAGTAAACTACAATTGTCTTTAATTTAGTAGCATATTAGCGAACTAAAGTGGAAGTAGAATCCGGCAATACGTGAATTTTTAGTAGATGAAATTATAAGATAGATACGTTACGATTATTTTATCGGAATATTCGAAAAGAAGGTGATGGAGATGACAAAGCTTTTTATGTTTGAAAAGCCTCTCGGAATGAGGGATACGTTGCCCCTCTTATATAAAGCGAAGAACAAGGTCCGCAATAGAATGTTGGAAGAGATTGATAGTTGGGGCTATCAAATGTTGGAGACCCCGGCCCTTGAATATTATGAAACGGTGGGGGAAGCATCGGCGATCTTGGATCAACAGCTATTCAAGCTATTGGATCAGCAAGGGCATACCTTAGTGCTGCGCCCGGACATGACGGCCCCCATCGCGCGCGTAGCAGCTTCCAAGTTATTACAAAGCCGCATCCCGCTCCGTCTGTCCTATTCGGCGCACGTATACCGCGCACAGCAAAGAGAAGGCGGCCGTCCGGCTGAATTCGAACAGATTGGCGTTGAATGCATCGGCAATTCCACGGTAAGCGGCGATGCTGAATCAATTGCCTTGCTCATTTCTGTTTTGCAGGCAGCCGGACTTAGAGGCTTCAAAGTATCAATCGGGCATATCGGATTTGTCCAACAGCTCTTCTTGCATATTCTTGGCAATGAAGAGCGGGCGGAGCAATGCCGTAAATTCTTGTTCGAGAAGAATTATGTGGGCTACCGGGAGCATGTTAAGTCGCTGCCGCTATCCTCCATTGATAAACAGCGGTTATTAAATTTGCTTTCTTTAAGAGGCGGTGCTGAAATCTTCCAGCCGGGCAAGGACATTCTGGAAGATGAAACAAGCATTCATGCGATTGAACAGTTGGAAGTATTATGGAAGCAACTTCAAGAATTTAATGTTCATTCTTATGTCAGCTTCGATTTAACAGCGGTCAGCCATATGAGCTACTATACAGGCGTCATCTTTGAAGTGTATGCCAATAATGTGGGGCTGCCGATCGGAAATGGCGGACGCTATGATAATCTGTTGGATAAGTTCGGTTGCCATGCTCCGGCGACGGGTTTCGCCATTATGATGGATCGCTTGCTGGAAGCGCTTGGAGAAATAGAAAACGAGACAAATATAACATGTGTTTTATATAGCAATGAGCGACGGACAGAAGCAATCCGATTAGCGAAGGAATTACGCACCGGCGGTGAATCGGTTGTGCTCCAGGAAGTGGCGGGGGTAAGGGATTTGGATGCATTCACGAAGGGCTTCCAATCAGTGCGGTATATCATTGGCAGTCGGAAGGAGGAATTGAAATGAATGACTTTCTGACCATTGCGATGCCGAAGGGAAGAATATTTGAAGAAGCGGCGGACCTGCTGAGGGAGGCTAAGTTTCAACTTCCTCCCGAGTTTGATGATAACAGGAAATTGATCCTGGAAGTGGAGGAAGAGAATATCCGCTTCATCCTTGCGAAACCGATGGATGTAGCGACTTATGTGGAACAGGGAGTGGCGGACATCGGCATAGCCGGCAAAGATGTCATGCTTGAAGAAGAACGGGATGTATATGAGCTATTGGATCTGAAAATCAGCAGCTGTTATTTAGCGGTGGCCGGTCTGCCTAATACAAAGCTAAGCGATGTGGCGCCGAGGATCGCCAGTAAATATCCGAATGTTGCGTCAAGTTTCTTCCGCGAGCAAGGAGAGCAAGTAGAAATCATTAAATTAAACGGTTCCATCGAGCTTGCGCCGTTAATCGGTTTAGCGGAGCGTATCGTGGATATCGTTTCAACAGGCCAAACGCTCAGGGAGAACGGATTAGTAGAATACGAGAAGATCGCGGATGTTACATCACGCCTTATTGCCAACCCTGTATCGTATCGCATTAAAGAAAAGCGCATCACCGAATTGGTCAATCGTTTAGCGGAAGTAATTCAACAAGAAACTACTATTCAATAGAGAAAAGAGGAGTGACTGTGAGAATCGAGAAAAAGACAGGAAACCTTTCTTTGAAAAGATCTGTAGATTCTGGAACGGCGGAACAACGTAAAACGGTACAAACCATCATTGAGTCGGTTCGTGAACAAGGAGATGCGGCACTGAAGCATTATACCAAGACATTTGATGGTGTGGAGCTGGAGCAATTCCTCGTCGAACCGGAAGAAATCCAAGCGGCGCTAGCCGAAATAGAAGATGGCATACTGGAAATCATGAAAGAAGCCGCGGCTAATATCGCGGACTTCCATGAGAAGCAGCGCCGCAATTCATGGATGGCTACAGAAGAATCGGGTACCATACTCGGCCAAAAGATCACACCGTTGGATTCAGTAGGGGTATACGTTCCCGGAGGTACAGCCGCTTATCCATCGTCTGTCTTTATGAACGTGCTGCCGGCCAAAGTGGCAGGTGTGAAAAGGATTGTAATGGTATGCCCTCCGGGGAAAGACGGCAAGTTGCCTTCTTCCGTTCTTGCGGCGGCCTCTATTGCAGGCGTGACGGAAATTCACAAGATAGGCGGGGCACAAGCCATTGCGGCACTTGCTTACGGGACAGAAAGCATCGAATCTGTAGATAAAATTACAGGACCGGGCAATATTTATGTAGCTCTGGCGAAACGGGAAGTGTTCGGGGATGTGGATATTGATATGATTGCAGGACCAAGCGAGATAGCCGTACTTGCGGATAAAACAGCCAATCCGGCTGAAGTGGCGGCCGACCTGCTTTCGCAAGCAGAGCATGATGCGCGGGCTTGCAGTGTGCTTGTGACGAATTCCATGAAGCTGGCGGAAGAAACGACCCGGCAAGTGGAAGCTCAGCTGGCTTCGTTGCCGCGTGAAGGAATTGCCCGCAAATCTATTGAAGATTACGGAAGAATTATTGTAACAGAAACAATGGATGAAGCGATTGAAGCAATCAATGAAGTGGCGCCTGAGCATCTGGAAGTGCTGACGGCCGATCCGATGTCGCTGTTAGGGAAAATCCGGCACGCAGGGGCGATTTTCCTTGGGCGTTATAGCTCGGAGCCTGTTGGCGATTATTTCGCGGGGCCGAACCATGTACTGCCGACGAATGGTACGGCGCGTTTCTCCAGTCCGTTGAACGTGGATGATTTCCAGAAGAAATCAAGCGTTATCATGTATAGCCGAACAGACTTTGAACGAAACGCCGGAAAAATTGCGGCATTTGCGAGACTCGAAGGATTAGAGGCACATGCGCGTGCGCTGGATATACGAAAAAAAGGAGGCATAGTTTGATGGAGCGTAAAGGGAAGGTAGAGCGTAAAACAGGTGAAACGAATATTAAGTTAGCATATGAAATCGACGGGGAAGGCAAGTCGGCGCTGGATACAGGCGTGCCTTTCATGAACCATATGCTGGATTTGTTTGCGAAGCACGGCCACTTTAACTTGGAGGTGGATGCGAAAGGAGATATCGATGTCGACGGCCATCATACAACGGAAGATATCGGAATCTGCCTTGGGCAAGCAATTGTACAAGCGTTAGGTGATAAGAAGGGAATCAAGCGTTATGGCAATGCATTTGTCCCGATGGATGAAACGCTCGCTCAAGTAGTGATTGATTTAAGCAATCGGCCGCATTTGGAATTCAGGGCGGAGCTGCCTGCCCAGAAAGTAGGCACGTTCGATACGGAGCTTGTCCATGAGTTTCTCTGGAAATTGGCTTTAGAAGCACGCATGAACCTGCATGTGATCGTCCACTACGGAAAGAACACCCATCATATTATAGAAGCGATCTTTAAGGCGCTGGCCCGCGCATTGGATGAAGCGACCATGATAGATAGCCGTGTTAAAGGTGTTCCTTCTTCGAAAGGGATGTTGTAGATGATCGGCATTGTTGATTATGGCATGGGTAATTTATTCAGCGTCAGCAAAGCGTTGGAGCGATTGCATGCAGAGTATTTCATCTCTGACCGAATAGAAGAGTTGGAGCGTGCGGACGGCATTATTCTACCGGGTGTCGGTTCGTTCAAAGACGCCATGGCGCTGCTTAAAAGTAAAGGGCTGGACCGATTCTTGGTGAATTACGCTACGAATGGCGGCTATTTATTGGGCATTTGTTTAGGCATGCAGCTTTTGTTTGAAGAAAGTGAAGAGAATGGCAATAGCGCAGGATTATCCTTGCTTCCCGGGAAAGTCATCCGCTTTACAGGAACGGCAAACAATGGAGAAATGTACAAAGTCCCTCATATGGGATGGAACAGGCTGAAGTTCCAACGAGATGATTCGATCCTCGAAAACTGTGACGAAGATTATGTATACTTTGTCCATTCCTATTATTTGCAAAGCGACTATGACGAAGTGGAAATCGCTACTGCCGATTATTATGGAACCGTTCCGGCGATTGTCGGGAAAGGAACCGTCATCGGCATGCAATTCCATCCGGAGAAAAGCGGAGAGCTGGGCATGCACTTATTACGAAATTATTTGCGGCTCGTGGAAGAGAAGGTGAAAGCATGAGTACATTTACCATTTATCCGGCGATCGATATGCGCGGGGGCAAATGTGTCCGTCTATTCAAAGGCGATTATAATCAAGAAACGGTATATGGCGACAGTCCGTTTGAAATGGCGAAGAGTTTCGTTGAACAAGGTGCAAAATGGATTCATATGGTCGACCTGGACGGAGCGAAAGAAGGGCGTGGCGTGAACCATGAGCATGTCGTGAAGATCGCGAAAGAATTGCAGGTGAATGTGCAAATCGGCGGCGGCATTCGCACGGAAGAAGATATTGTGTATTATCTGGAAAACGGCATCAAAAGGGTTATTCTAGGCAGCGTGGCTGTTTCTGATGTGGAATTCACAAAAGAGATGTTGAAGAAATATGGTTCCGCCATTGCCATCGGATTAGATGCGAAAGACGGTATGGTCGCTACGCACGGTTGGCTGGAAACATCGGAAGTCACAGCTGTTGAACTGGGACAAACGCTCGCTGAAGCGGGGGCTGAAGTATTTATCTTCACCGATATCGCAACCGATGGTACGCTAACTGGCCCGAATATCGCAGCGACAGAATTATTGGCGAAAGAAACAGGGAAAAGCGTGATCGCTTCCGGAGGAATTAGCAGCTTAAAGGATATTGAAGCATTGGCTCAGCGCCAAGATTCCGGCGTATCCGGCTCTATCGTCGGCAAGGCAATCTACAGCAATCGTTTCACAGTGGCAGAAGCGCTCGCTTCTGTAGAATAGGAGGGGAGAGCTTGTGATTACAAAACGTATCATTCCTTGTTTGGATGTAAAAGAAGGGCGGGTAGTAAAGGGGGTACAGTTCGTCAGCCTCCGCGATGCCGGCGATCCGGTTGAATTGGCGAAGTTCTATGACCAAGAAGGCGCCGATGAACTGGTATTCCTTGATATTTCCGCTTCCCATGAAGGCCGGAAGACGATAGTCCAAGTTGTGCAGGATGTGGCTTCCGAGCTCGCCATCCCTTTTACGGTCGGCGGCGGCATTAATAGTTTAGAAGATATGAAGCGGATTTTGCGAGCGGGTGCGGATAAAGTGTCCTTAAATACAGCGGCTGTGGAAAACCCGGATTTGATTAATGAAGGCAGTGCTTACTTCGGGGCGCAATGCATCGTGGTGGCGATCGACGCGCGTTATGATGAAAGCGTCGGTTCATGGAAGGTATATACGCATGGCGGCAGACGTGAAACGGAACGCGATGTCATTGAATGGGCAAAAGAAGCTGTGGAACGCGGAGCGGGTGAAATCCTGCTGACAAGCATGAATTGCGACGGAGAGAAAGCGGGCTTCGATTTAGCGTTGACAAGCGCGGTGAGTGAAGCGGTAACAGTGCCTGTCATCGCTTCAGGCGGCGCGGGAAACGCGGAGCATTTCAAAGATGCTTTTATCGAAGGCAAAGCAGATGCGGCTCTTGCTGCTTCGATTTTCCACTATAAAGAAACATCGGTTAAAGAAGTGAAGGCATATTTACAACATGAAGGAGTGAATGTTCGATGAATGCGGCACAATTGAAATTTGACAGCAATGGTTTAATCCCGGCAATCGTCCAAGATGCGGGGACGAAAGAGGTATTGACACTTGCGTACATGAATGAGGAATCACTAAAGAAATCTGCTGAAACAGGGGAGACATGGTTCTATAGCCGCTCTCGCGGGGAGCTATGGCATAAAGGGGAGACAAGCGGCAATACACAGCGCATTACAGCCATCTCCTATGATTGCGACCGTGATGCTCTGATCGTACTTGTGAAGCCGAACGGACCGGCTTGCCATACAGGTACATCGACGTGCTTTACAGGCGTTCTTTACGAGTCCGGACAAGAAGCCCCTAAGAAGGAAGACGCAGCTTTCCTTTATGAGCTGGAAGAACTCATCAATCAAAGAGAGAAAGAGCGCCCTGAGAAATCCTATACTACATATTTATTCGAAGAAGGCGTGGACAAAATCTTGAAGAAGGTCGGAGAGGAATCGGCGGAAGTCATCATCGCCGCTAAAAACAGGAATCATGATGAATTGAAATGGGAAAGCGCCGATTTGATTTTTCACTTATTAGTTTTACTGAAAGAGCAAAACCTGCCGCTGTCTGATGTGATTGCCGTATTGAAAGAAAGACATAATAAATAATCATAGATGGATAGGCCCGTATATAAGAATGATAGAATGCGATTCTTATATACGGGCTTATTTCCTATTCCGGAAGGTGCTCTTTATTTAAGAAAACGTAAAATTATGGTATGATATGTAGGTTAAACAACTAATAATGGAGGATTACATGAGTAAAGACTCTAATACGATACAAACAGCGAAGGTCCTGTCGTTTCATCCCACAGGCGAGTACTATTTTAGTAAAGGTTTAAAAGCATATCATCATCGTGATTTATATAAAGCAAAAAAATATTTGGCAAGAGCATTCGAATTGGAGCCTACAGAACCGATGATTGCTTGCCAGCTGGCGATCATCTGCACCGATTTAAACGAGTATGCAGAGTCTAATACGATATTGGAGCGCATTGTTTCGCAATTGGATCCATTCATGTACGAATGCCATTACTTCCTTGCGAACAATTATGCTCATTTAGGCATGTTTAAAGAAGCGTATAAGCATGCGAACGATTATCTGGCGAAGGACAAATACGGCGATTTCGCAGACGATGCAGAAGATCTTTTAGATTTGATTACATTGGAGAACAACGAAACGGAAGAGAGCCTTTTCGAACAAGATACGTTGATCAATGAACAAGAGAAAGCAAGGAAGTACCTTGAAACGGGTGATTTCGAGAAAGCAATCGAGGTTTTGAAAGCTACAATCCAGAATCATCCGGATTTTTGGTTTTCATATAATAATTTAGCGCTTGCCCACTACTATTTAGGGCAGTATGAAGAAGCGTTCCGCACATTGCAGGAAGTACTGGAGAAGAATCCGGGAAACTTGCATGCGCTTTGTAATTTAGTCGTATTCCATTTCTATCAGAAGAACAGCCGGCAAGTGGGCGAATTCGTATCCACATTGGCGAAGATCCGCCCTATGCTGCCCGAGCAGCAATATAAGCTGGGTGCCACATTCGCCCTGGTAGGGGAATACGAGCTTGGATACAACTGGCTTAAATACTTGCAGAAACAGGGATTCAACGGCGATGACACCTTCTATTACTGGCTATCTTATTGCGCTCATCATCTTGGTTATGAGCAGAGCGCCAAGAAAGCATGGAAGAAAGTGCTAACACTTAACCCGGATAAAGATGGATTGGAACCATGGGGAATGGTCCATTCTAATTTAGAAGCCTTTGAACAGCAGAATAAGCTAATTATCAGTAAATTATCCAGCGATATAATCGAGGAGCGGCTTTTCGGCTTATTCCTCTACAAACACAGCTTTGACAAGGAGGGCTTGGACGCCCATCCTGCGCTTATAAACAATAAGCAATTTACAAATCTGGAACAGGACTATATCAGGCTTATTAATAATGATGAGGTACACGACCCCGGCATTCATGTTATAGATGAAGTGGCAGAATTATTCTATAGGCAATACAAGCCGATTACATTGCTGGAATCCGGCTTATACATCATTTGGTTCTCGGTTTATGAAGAAGCAAGGAAAGCGAAAGTGAAGATATCGAATCCTCCCGCTTGGGCTGGGGCTGTTGAATATGTATGGAGCAAGATGACGAGTGAACCGTCCCTCCAAAAAGATTTGGCGGCGAAATATGAAGTTTCCCTATCGACATTGCGAAAGTATGTCAAAAAAGCGAACATACTGCTTCATTGAGCAGATGTTTGGACGCCATATCTATGGTTATATAGGATAATAGATATAAATTAAAGAAAATCAGGCAGTTTCAATATAAAGGAGTGACAAGTATGTCAGAAGAAAAAATTTATGATGTTGTCATTATCGGGGCTGGACCGGCGGGAATGACGGCGGCGGTATATACATCGCGCGCCAACCTATCCACATTGATGCTTGAACGCGGTGTGCCGGGCGGACAAATGGCAAACACGGAAGAAGTGGAGAACTATCCGGGGTTCGACCATATCCTGGGACCGGATTTATCGACGAAAATGTTCGAACATGCGAAAAAATTCGGAGCGGAATACGCATATGGAGATGTGAAGGAAGTTATCGACTATAAAGAGTATAAATTGATCAACTGCGGATCAAAAGAATACAAAGCCCGCTCGATCATTATTGCCGCAGGTGCCCAATACAAAAAAATCGGCGTACCGGGTGAAAAAGAACTGGGCGGCCGAGGAGTATCCTATTGCGCTGTATGCGATGGGGCATTCTTTAAGAATAAAGAGCTTGTCGTCGTCGGGGGCGGCGATTCAGCAGTCGAAGAAGGCGTCTATTTGACACGTTTCGCTTCTAAAGTAACAATCGTCCACAGAAGAGATGTGCTAAGAGCGCAAAAAATCCTTCAGGATCGTGCGTTTGCCAATGAAAAAATTGATTTCATTTGGAATCATACAGTGAAGCAAATCAATGAAAAAGACGGTAAAGTGGGTAGTGTGACGCTTGTATCTACCGAGGACGGAGAAGAGCAAGAGTTCAAGGCAGACGGCGTCTTCATCTACATTGGAATGGAACCGTTGACTAAGCCGTTCGCTTCCTTAGGCATTACGAACGGAGCAGGTTATATCGAAACGAATGAACGTATGGAAACTTCTGTACCGGGTATCTTTGCGGCGGGAGATATCCGCGAGAAAACATTGCGCCAGATTGTTACAGCGACAGGTGACGGAAGCATTGCCGCACAAAATGCCCAACACTATGTGGAAGAATTGCTTGAAGCGCAAAAAGCAAACGCATAATTATAATTGTAACACAATGTTATTGTCATTTAATTCCATTGTAATGTGAATGCAATGTTGGTGGGGTATGATTAAAGTACAAATTAACCCCCTCAAATATATAGTTTTGGTTGGAACGCAAGATTTTCTTGCGTTCTTTTTTTCTGTGCATGCGGAAACTTTCCCGATTCTCCATGTCTCTTCCCCGGACAAGCATCCTCCGCGTTTTTCTTATGAATGAATCAGCCGCCTTTCAGAAAGGGTTCAAAAATAGTATAATATATTGAATACGATTTCTTGACAAATATATATATTTAACTATATAGCATTACGTTACGGCAACGTCTTTCGAGGTGAGTAAAATGCAACGAGTAACAAATTGTGTATTAACAAAAGGCGATCAAATATTATTATTACAGAAACCGCGCCGCGGCTGGTTTGTGGCTCCAGGCGGCAAAATGGAGCCGGGCGAGTCTGTGAAGGATGCTTGCGTCCGTGAATTTAGAGAAGAGACAGGCATCTATGTGAAGAATCCTAAGATTAAAGGGATTTTTACGTTTATCATGAAAGAAGGCGACCAAGTGCAATCGGAATGGATGATGTTCACATTTGTGGCGAATGATTTCGATGGGCAGTTGATTGAACAGAGCGATGAAGGCCAATTATCTTGGCAGGCAATAAATGAGATGAAGGATTTGCCTATGGCAGAAGGCGATTATCATATATTGGATTATATGGTGCATGGCAGCGGACTCATTTATGGTACTTTCACGTATACGCCGGATTTTGAATTGTTGTCTTATCGATTAGATCCAAATTGATGAGGTTTTGACCGGCGTGGAAAGAAATCCTATGACCGGGATGATAAAAATATGTCCTCATGCATACACCATCCGGTATGGAAGGACACGGGGGGAACAATATGAACAGTGAGCATAATAAAGATACAGACTTAGTTATTATTACAGGAATGTCGGGAGCCGGAAAAACAGTTGCTGTCCAAAGTTTCGAAGACTTAGGGTATTTTTGTGTAGATAATCTGCCCCCGACTTTGCTGCCCAAGTTCCTGGAGTTGATGAAGGATTCCGGCAATAAGATGAATAAAGTGGCGCTCGTTATGGATTTAAGAGGCAGAGAGTTCTTCGACCACTTATTTAAGGCATTGGACGATATGTTGGAAACATCATGGTTGACGCCTCAGATCCTTTTCCTGGATGCTGACAACGCATCCCTTGTGCGCCGATATAAGGAAACGAGAAGGACACATCCGCTTGCGCCATCCGGGCTGCCGCTTGATGGCATCCAATTGGAGCGCAAATTATTGGAAGAGCTGAAAGGAAGGGCGCAAACCATCTATAATACATCCCAATTAAAGCCAAGGGAGCTGCGCGAGAAGATTTTGAAACAGTTCTCTTCCAATAATCGTCCGGAATTTACGGTCAATGTCATGTCCTTCGGCTTCAAACATGGCATTCCGATTGATGCGGATACAGTGTTTGATGTCCGTTTCCTGCCGAACCCCTATTATGTGGAGCATATGCGGCCACAGACCGGGCTTGATGAAGAGGTATATAATTATGTGCTGAAATGGACAGAGACACAGAAATTCCTGGAGAAGGTGACGGATCTGCTCAACTTCATGCTGCCGCAGTATAAACGGGAAGGCAAATCCCAGCTTGTCATCGCAATTGGATGCACAGGCGGACAGCATCGTTCAGTGGCCTTGACGGAGTATTTGGGGAATTACTTCAGGCAGGAATACCATACTACTGTCACACATCGGGACGTCAAGCAGAGAAAGGACAAAATGGATGACTAATAAATTGAAGCAGCCGAGAATTGTGATTATTGGCGGCGGTACAGGATTGCCTGTGTTATTGCGGGGATTGAAGCAGTATCCGGTCGATATCACCGCTATTGTGACAGTGGCTGATGATGGCGGCAGTTCAGGGAGACTGCGCAATGAATTGGATATTCCCCCGCCGGGCGATGTGCGCAATGTATTAGCCGCTTTGTCGGATGTGGAGCCGTTGGTTGAACAGATGTTCCAACACCGGTTTGACCATTCCAATGAATTGACCGGCCATTCGTTGGGTAATTTGATTCTGGCTGCTATGACAGCCATTACAGGCGATTTTGTCCATGCCATCCGTGAAATGAGCAAGGTGCTGAATGTAAGAGGGAAGGTTCTGCCGGCAGCTAACCAAAGCGTCGTGCTGAACGCCGAATTGGAGGATGGGACTTTTATTTCAGGAGAATCCAAAATCCCTTACTCAGGCAAGAAAATCAAGAGAGTATTCCTTTCTCCGGAGGATGTTAAGCCTTTGTCGGAGACCATTGGAGAGATACGTCAAGCAGATTTAATTGTGATTGGTCCGGGAAGCCTCTATACTAGCATCTTACCAAACTTATTGGTGCCGAGCTTAGGTAAAGAAGTTTGTGAGGCAAAGGCAAAAAAAGTATACGTGTGCAACTTGATGACGCAAGCGGGAGAGACTTTGCATTATTCCGCGAGCGACCATGTGAAAGCAATCTATGAACATCTGGGCTGTGCTTGCTTGGATACCATTCTTGTGAATGGGGAAGAGGTTCCTCCGCAGATGAAGCTCCGCTACAAAGAAGAATTGGCACAGCCTGTCCACTTTGATGTCGCCAAGCTGCTGGAATTGGGCTTGGATGTTGTGCAGGAACAGATCATGACATTTGAAAAGGAATATATCCGCCATGATACACAAAAGGTAGCGAGTATTCTATATAGGATGCTTCAGGATGAAACCAATTCTCTGTTTGGTTCGTAGACTAACAGAAGAAGCTATTGAATGCTGCATCATTTCCTAATAGAAAAGTAAATGAATCGAATAAAATGGGAGGTGAGAGTGTGTCATTTGCTTCTGAAACAAAAAAAGAATTAACAACGATCGATTCCAAAGAGTGTTGTTCGAAGGCCGAGTTATCCGCATTGATTAGAATGAACGGGTCGCTCTCATTTTCCAATCGGAAATTGGTGATTGATATCCAAACGGAGAACGCGGCAATCGCAAGAAGGATATACACGCTTTTGAAGAAGAACTATGATGTAAGTGTAGAACTGTTGGTCCGGAAGAAAATGAAACTTAAGAAGAACAATATATACATTGTCCGTTTCTCTGAAAATGCACAGGAAGTATTGATGGACTTGAAGATACTGGGCGAGGGCTTCACAATCATCCATGATATTTCAGAGCAATTAGTTGCGAAGAAATGCTGTAAGCGTTCATACTTAAGAGGGGCCTTCTTGGCAGGAGGGTCGGTCAATAACCCTGAAACATCTTCTTATCACCTGGAAATCTATTCATTATACAAAGAGCATAACGATGCGCTTTGTGAATTGATGAACGGTTTTGAACTGAAAGGGAAAACACTTGAAAGAAAAAAAGGCTATATTACGTATTTGAAAGAAGCTGAAAAAATCTCGGAGTTTTTACGGATTGTAGGAGCCAGCAACGCCATTCTTCGATTCGAGGATGTGCGGATCGTCCGCGATATGAGAAATTCCGTCAATAGGCTTGTAAACTGTGAAACAGCCAACTTGAACAAAACGATTGGTGCTTCTCTGCGGCAGGTGGAGAATATTCAATATATAGAAGAAACAGTAGGTCTTGGCATACTTCCCGATAAATTAAGGGAAATCGCGGAGCTCCGGGTTGCTTATCAAGATGTGACACTGAAAGAACTTGGAGAAATGGTATCAAGCGGGAAAGTAAGTAAATCGGGGATCAATCATCGTCTAAGAAAAATAGATGATATTGCAAATAAATTACGAGCAGGAGAAGTAGGTCACTAATAAAAGTTTTAAGGGGGAGAAGAGATGATTGAAAAAAAGGCCGAGGTACGTTTGAAGACAGGATTGCAAGCAAGACCTGCGGCAATCTTTGTACAAGAGGCGAGTCATTTTGCATGTGATGTTTTTTTGGAGAAAGACGGTAAAAAAGTAAACGCAAAAAGTATTATGGGACTGATGAGTTTAGCAATCGGTACCGGAACAGTCATTACATTGTGTGCTGACGGCAAAGATGAGGAAAAGGCTGTAGAATTTCTTGGCGCATTTGTAGAAAAAGAAATGCTTTAATTGATATAGAAAGAGGTTATCTGGATTGCTGTGCAAGGCTAGCCGTCCAGATAGCCTTTTTTGTTGCCTTTCTGTTTTAATCTTCTAAACCTGGGTAAATAAAGAGAGGATGAGAGAAAATATCAAATGAAGGAGAGAATGTAAATGAACAATGACACAAACGTTGAAAATCAAGTAGACAACAAATTGCAAAACATCGATTCCGATAAGAAGGAACAAATTCTTTCAAGCTTCAATGAGTTTCAAACGTATTTGAGCAAGTATGTTCAACGCGGGGAAAAGATGGGGCTTGGAGAAGAGCAAATGGCGAAAGCGGCTGAAAAGGTTGCCGGCTATCTGGCTGAAAATGAAGAACCACGCAATTCGGAAGAGAAATTGCTTCAAGAATTATGGAAAGTGGGAGATCAAGAACAGCGCCATCAATTAGCGCACTTGCTAGTTCGTTTAGTGAAATAATGCTGTACGTATGGCATGACAATAGAAGCAAGAAAAGAATGGGCTGCCTTTACAGTGCATATATGCGTTGTAAAGGCAGTTTTTTATATTCGGGAAGTAAAAATAAAGAGAAGCCGAATCTCCCTTATTTCCATTCAGCTTCTCTTTATTTGTTTTTTATTTATCTTTCTTCTCTTCCGGCTGATTGCGCTCGATTACTTTATCGATTAAGCCATATTCCAACGCTTTGTAGGCTTCCATGAAGTTATCGCGCTCTGTATCTCTTTGGATTACTTCTAAAGGCTGGCCAGTACGTTCAGCCAAAACTTTATTTAATTTATCGCGCAGTTGAAGGATACGACGGGCTGCGATTTCAATTTCAGTCGCTTGCCCTTGAGCGCCGCCCAGCGGTTGATGAATCATGACTTCACTGTTAGGAAGGGCAAAACGTTTGCCTTTCTCACCGGCCGCAAGCAGAAATGCACCCATTGAAGCAGCCATACCGATACAGATTGTGGATACTTTCGGTTTGATGTATTGCATTGTATCGTAGATTGCCATGCCGGCAGTGATGCTTCCGCCAGGGCTGTTTATGTAGATCGTAATATCTTTCTCTGGGTTTTCAGCTTCCAAGAATAGTAATTGAGCTACAATTGAGTTGGCCACATTATCATCAATTGCGCTTCCAAGCATAATTACACGGTCTTTCAGAAGACGAGAGTAGATATCATAAGCACGTTCTCCACGACTTGTCTGTTCAATAACTGTAGGAATTAAATTCATCGTTTTTCCTCCTCAAATAGAGAATTGTTTATACACTTCTCAACGTAATCGTTGTAACAATATGATACACTTTTTGGTCAATTTAGGTCAAACAAAAGAATTGAAGTTTATCATATTTCATTCGACACATTTTATGTATGTAAATTCTTTACCATCATACCCAAAAAGTGCTGTCATTTAAACGTAGCCGTCAAGTTTATTATGATTCTATATTGCAAAATAGCGTTGATTGTCCTATAATGAATAGCGAGTGATTTTTTGCCCTCGTGGTGCAACGGATAGCACGTAAGATTCCGGTTCTTAAAATGGGGGTT
>JBJEFM010000239.1:0-75401 GCA_051874035.1 Bacillus sp. (in: firmicutes) | reverse complement strand
TTGGTTCATCTAATGATAGGTGGGGGATGAAGGAAAACCCCCACCTATCAAAGATCACTTTATTTTGTAGTAATGGGATGGAAGCGTCTCTCGCTTTGATGGCATATAGTGATGACTGCGACAGATACAGCATTTAATAATAATTGTGAAATCTAACACGTTTAGTATAAAAAATATGGAAAAGGAGCGGATTGGAATGAATGGTTATTTAGTAACAGAAGGTCATAAAATCAATTCATCCACCTTATCATATCCGATGAATGATAAAACGGTCGGCCAGCCTTTACGGATTGGGCTTTGGCATAATGGTTCCCTGACATGGAAATACCCGTACGAAAAAAATACAGAATATTCGGATTGTTTCTTCTCTGTAGCTTCTTTAAACTGTACCCCGGACTATGAAATAATCAAAATTCAATTGTCCAATCAGACGGCGGAAAACCAGCTGCTTAAGGTGATTATCCAGTATGATTACACTTGCTGCAATCAAACAACGGCTTTTTACAGTCCGACAGAGAATGCGATTATGAGCATGGGACAGAAGAGGGCCACGATGCTGGGCGGCTCTCTGAACGGTACAGGCATGCGTCAATATTGTATTCAAAAGAAGACATATTTCAATTCGTTCACTATGCTGCACAGCTTGGCCAGTGGGAAACTTCCGATGTCATGGCTGGCAAAAGGCGACATCAGCAGCATGTTTATTCTTGAAACGGTGTTGGAAAGTGGTATGAAAAAAGATGGAGCGATATGGACACTTCATTCTTCTTCTATTGAAATGGTTGATTCTTTGAAAAGAGAGATGATTTCAAAATTCAAATGAGTTTTTTTTCGAATATGAAGTTATCTATTTTCATGCAAAAACAGACTAGCATTTCAATTTGAAAAGTGATATTATAGAAAAGTCCTATGTGAAGATGACATAATGTTTGGAGGGAATTATACAATGCGTGTAAATCTTACATTAGCTTGCACTGAGTGTGGAGATCGTAACTATATTACTAAAAAGAATAAACGTAATAATCCAGATCGTCTTGAACTTAAAAAATATTGTTCAAGAGAAAAACGTGCTACTCTGCACCGTGAAACAAAGTAAACAACAGGTATCTCCTGTTGTTTTTTTTTTGCCAAAACAGGCGTGGCATACTGGAGAAAAACCGCAAACAAGAATGTAGTTCGTTTTTCTTCTTTCCTATTGCTGTAGGCTATATATTATTTATATAAAAAGGAACGCGGGGTGGGTAATGATGGATAAGAAAGAAATCAGGGCGATGGTGAGGAAAGAGTTGGCAAGTATACCTCAAACAGAGTTTGAACAAGCGTGTGAACAAATCGCTGAACGTCTATTCCAAACGGAAGAATGGGAGCGTGCGTATTCCATTGCCATAACAATTGCCAATGAACGTGAAGTACATACCAAGCATATAATAGAAAAGGCATGGAAGGAAGGTAAAAAAGTGGCTGTGCCCAAGTGCAGGCCATCCGACCGCAGTATGGTGTTCCGGATGATTACCGATTTCAATCAACTTGAATCGGTGTATTGTGGCTTATTGGAACCGAAGACAGATGCAACAGAAGCAGCCGGCGATTTTGATATGATGATTGTTCCAGGCGTGGCATTTGATCTTGACGGGTATCGAATCGGATATGGCGGCGGCTATTATGATCGATATTTGCAAGGCTTCGAAGGACCCACTATTTCATTGCTGCTTGCAGAGCAGCTTATATCCGCTATTCCACGAGATGAGTATGATATTCCTGTAAATACATTAATTTTACCGAATGGAGTGTATCGAATAGATGGCAGAAAGTAGTGCATATATAATAGGTATAATTGTGATGAGCATCGCAGGATATTATGTAAGGTCTTTGTCACTGTCGGGCGCTGTCGCAGCCTTTATTACAGGCTGCCTCATAGCTTTAGGGTTTCGATGGCAAGGTCTATTAATATTAGGTGCTTTTTTCGCTTCTTCAAGTTTTTGGTCTAAATATAAAAAACAACAGAAAAGTAAATTGGATGGAATGCTGCAAAAAGGCGATCGAAGAGATTGGGTACAAGTGGCGGCGAATGGTTCTGCCGCCAGCATTGCGGCTTTATTATTTTATATAACGGGGCAAGATATATGGATGGTGGCTTTTTTAGCGGCTATAGCAGCAGCCAATGCGGATACTTGGGCTTCTGAGATTGGGGTATTAAGCAAGCGCCGTCCATTCTACATTTTAACGGGAAAGAAGGTTGAAAAAGGCACTTCGGGAGCTGTTTCTCTATTGGGTACCTTTGCTTCCTTTGCAGGTTCGTTTTTTGTTGCGCTTGTAGCCATGTTGGTCTTGCACTTTAATTCCATATTTGTCTTTTGGCTCATTGTGTTTGCGGGGTTTGTCGGAAGTGTAGTGGATACGCTTTTAGGAGCGACCATCCAAGCTCGCTATACGTGTGATGCATGCGGTTTGGCCACGGAGAAAACAGTTCATTGCGGACGCCCTGCTCGTTTGGTTAAAGGAAAAGCATGGCTTAATAATGATGCGGTAAATATTGCCTCGATTTTTATAGCTGCAATTATGGCAGTGATTGTTTTTATAATTATTGAAATATAGGTATTTTTCTCATTAAGGGGAGATAATTACATATAATTGGCAGGTTTGTTGCTGACTAGTAAGGAAAGCATAATATTGTAACAAAAAGTTAAAAAAGAAAGCGCTTACCGATGAACATTATGAAGGGTTTATGTATTAGAATGATTACAAAGAAATAAGCACTACCCCTTGAAAGGAATTAGAGTTATGAAAAACAAAGTAAATCGTGTTGTATTAGTTGGAACTGGGTTTGTAGGGAGCAGTTATGCATTTGCTCTATTAAACCAAGGAATTACAGAAGAATTAGTATTAATTGATGTAAATAAAGAGAAAGCTGAAGGCGAAGCAATTGATATGAGCCACGGCTTGCCATTCGCTCCTTCGAAGACAAAAGTATGGAGCGGCGATTATTCTGAATGTAAGCATGCCGACATTGTTGTGCTGACTGCAGGAGCAAACCAAAAACCAGGTGAAACACGCTTGGATCTTGTAGCTAAAAATACAGCAATTATTAAAAAAGTTGTTGGCGATGTTATGGCAAGCGGATTTGATGGAATCTTCTTAGTTGCAGCAAACCCTGTGGATATTTTAACATACGCAACATGGAAATTCTCCGGACTTCCTAAAGAAAGAGTTATCGGTTCAGGAACAATCCTTGATACAGCTCGTTTCCGTTATGAATTGGGAGAATACTTCAATATTGATACTCGTAACGTCCATGCTTATATTATCGGTGAACATGGCGATACGGAACTTCCGGTATACAGCCATGTAAATCTTGGAGCTAAGCCGCTTAGCAAGGCGCTTGAAACAAAAGAAAATTATAAGCAAGAAGATCTAGATGAAATATTTGTGAATGTTCGAGATGCTGCTTATAAAATTATTGAACGTAAACAGGCCACATACTACGGAATTGCTATGGGACTGGCTCGTATTACAAAAGCGATTCTACAAGATGAGAACAGTATCTTAACTGTTTCTACATTACTTCAAGGAGAATATGGCGAGGAAGATATTTATATCGGTGTTCCTTGCGTAGTGAATCGTGAAGGTATCAGAGAAATTGTTGAGCTTGAATTAAATAATGAAGAAAAAGAAAAATTCGCTCATTCAGTCAAAGTATTGAAAGAAACTATGACACCTGTTTTGGAAGCATTAAAATAAAACATTCTATGTGATTTATTTCACTATTTGAATGATTGATTCATAAAAAGTCCCTTCTTGTTTCAAACTAAAACGAGGAGGGATTTTTTTATGAAATGGATTTTAAAAGTGATTATGATTGCGTTCATCTTGTTTGCAGGTTACAAGTATCGTTATAAGCTTATGAATGTATTGCTGGGTGCAGGAATCATCCGCAAATTCGTGGTTGCTCAGTCTATGAAGCTGCCTTATGGCAGTACGCGATTATTGCAATGTTTATATCGGCCGTTTTAAGGGGAAAGCCAGCTATAGCACAGCTGGCTTTTTGTATGCGGCTTATTGAATCCGGCCGCTGCACTCGGAGCTTTCAGGAAAATGAAGAGCTTCTATTGTTTTTTTCTTTATATAATGTTAGTAATAGTGATAGATAAAGTGAAGGTAGGGAGTAATGTGGGGTTTAGAGAAGATTATTTATTTTGGCGTATTTTGAAGACATTAATTCAAAATCATGGATATAGTATCATCACGATGTCCGATCGGCAAAATGAGGTGTGGTTGGAGAGCAATAAAAGGGAGGATGCAACCGTATTACGGTTCATGCGCCATGACTTCGATTGGGCGAATGTTTTAAAGCACGACTTGCACCGTACGGCATTCAATGGAGAGAACATACGTAAACAGTTGTTCAGAAAGCCCATTACGATCATTAATACATATATTACACAATATAAACCGGTGGATGAATATGAAACATATATTAAAAATCCCCTGCAAAATAAGAAAACGAAGATTGAATCGCTGTTGGTTGATTCAGAATCCTTATCCGGCCAATTATCGGAACTGGAAAGGAAAATCGGATTTCCGGTCGTGGAAGCGGAAGATATTCCGGCTGACATTGAAGAAGATGATGTGCTGAATTTGAAAAAATCCGTCCTGAATGCAGCTGTCCAAAAAAAACAAGAAGAGCAGAAGATATTTCAACATGGAAAACCGCTATTCACTAAAATATTCTTAGCGATACAAGTGGCAGTCTTTATTATGATGGAAATCATGGGCAGCAGCGAAAGTACAATAACGCTCGTGGAATTCGGCGCAAAATATAATCCGCTTATATTAGAAGGAGAATGGTGGAGATTTATTACGCCGGTCTTTATTCATATTGGCATTTTGCATTTATTGATGAATTCTGTCGCCCTTTATTACTTGGGGGCCGAGGTTGAGAAAATCTATGGGAGTATCCGCTTCTTTTTCATCTATTTATTCGCAGGCTTTGCGGGTGTGTTATCCAGCTTTATTTTTTCGACCGGCAATTTATCTGCCGGCGCAAGCGGGGCTATCTTCGGATGCTTCGGGGCGCTTCTGTATTTTGGGATTATGAAGCCCAAATTATTTTTACGGACAATGGGGACCAATATCATGGTCTTGCTGCTTATCAACTTGGTGTTTGGTTTTATGGTTTCAGGAGTTGATAATGCGGGGCATTTGGGCGGCTTGATTGGCGGTTTCTTGGCGACGGCTGCGGTAGGCCTGCCTAAGAAAATGAAGCCCATCTATAATGTTGCGGCTGCGCTTCTGATTGTAATTGGCAGTGCGGTTTTGCTGAAGTATGGCTTTGAGACTCAAATGAAGAATAGTCAGGATATCCCTCTCGCCTCCCTTGCATCTGCATACATAGAGAAAGGGGAAACCGAGAAAGCGAAATCATTGCTGTTGTCAGCGACCGACAACGGCATCCCTTCATCGAGTGCTTATTTTATGTTAGGGAACTTAAGCATCGATGATAAACAGTATAAAAAAGCAAAGGAATATTTTGAAACGGCGGTGAAGTTGAATCCGCAATTCCATCAAGCTCATTACAATCTGGCATTGATCTATCTTCAGGAAGAAGATGTAATGTCGGCGAAGGAACACGTGGAAGCTGCATTGAAGCTTCAACCAAGAGAAGATGCGTATAAACAGCTTGATGGACAAATTGATGATTATATAAAGAGAAGCGAGTGAAAACAGGTTTTGAAGAAGGAAACGCCATAAAAGGTATGTTTCCTTTTTTTTATGTCCAAAATTGACGATAGAAGGGAGTGTGCATTTTTTGAGTTCAATCAAACATACTGTGGCGACGAATATTGAAGAGAACCTTGCTTATTTAAATGAGTCTCTTGCTGTGGACCGGAGCTTTGATGTCATTCGACTGGATGTCGTGTATGCGGAACGGAAAATGGCTCTATATTTAATAGATGGTTTTGTAAAAGATGACATCCTGCATTATTTGATGAAAATCTTGCTTGAACTAAAGCCTGAGGATTTAGAGCCGGATCCGTTGGAGAAACTTTTGAAGACCTATATTCCCTATGTGGAAGTAGAAGGGACAAATGACTTGGACAAGGTGGTCGAGGGTGTATTGGCCGGTCCTACAGCTCTCGTTGTAGATGGATTGAGCGAAGCCATTCTGATCGATGCGCGTACATACCCGGTCCGCGGTCCACAGGAGCCGGACATGGAACGGGTTGTAAGGGGGGCGAGGGACGGCTTTGTTGAAACAATCGTTTTCAATACTGCATTGACAAGAAGACGCGTCCGTGATCGTTCGCTGCGCATGGAATACATGTCAATCGGCAGACGTTCGAAGACGGATATCGTTGTATGTTATTTGGAGGATATCGCCAACGACCATTTTGTGCAGGAAGTGAAGGATGCCTTGCAGCGCATCGATATAGATGGGTTGCCGATGGCAGAGAAAAGCATTGATGAATTCATTTCCGGACGATACTGGAATCCTTATCCCATTATGCGGTATACCGAAAGGCCGGATACGGCAGCGGCGCATTTGTATGACGGGCATGTCATCGTTTTTGTCGATGGGTCGCCGAGTGCTCTTATCACTCCCTCGACTTTTTGGGATCATTTGCAGCATGCCGAGGAATACCGAAATAAACCTTTGGTAGGAGCATATATGCGCATGGTTCGCTTTTTGGCTGTATGGGCATCTATCTTCCTTTTGCCTTTGTGGTATTTTTTGGCGGAAAATCCGAATCGCTTGCCGGCATTTTTGTCTTATATTGGACCGAATGAAATGGGAAATATCCCGCTCATCGTGCAATTCCTTCTCATTGAAGTGGGGCTTGATATGCTCCGGATGGCTGCCATCCATACTCCTTCCTCCCTTGCGACGGCCCTGGGCTTGGTTGCGGCTTTAATGATCGGCGGTGTGGCTGTAGAGGTAGGCCTTCTGTCGAATGAAGTCATTTTGTACTTATCACTGGCGGCAATCGGAACATTTGCGACGCCCAGCTATGAATTAAGCCTGGCGAATCGGATTATTCGTCTAGGATTATTGATTATTACGGCTATTTGCGGTTTGCCTGGATTCATTATAGGGATCACAGTCTTTGTGATCTATTTAGCCCGGATGCAGTCCCTGGGTGTTCCTTATTTCTGGCCGTTTATTCCATTTTCTTATAAGGCGTTTCGGGATGTCATTATCCGGGTACCTATTCCATTGAGGAATCGCAGGCCTAAAGTTCTGCATACGAAAGATCCGGACCGTTGAATGGTATATGGTTTCCTCCTTATATTTTCCATATAGGATAGCGTGATGGATGATTATGTAGATAATTTGAAAAGGTTGTCACAATTTGATAAGTTTCGTTTCATTACTTGTGAGATGAGCGGGCATCCGATATACTTTATCTTGTAATCAAACATTAATGAGGGATCATACTATGAATACTATATATGACATACGGCAACTATTGAAGAAGTTTGGTACGTTCATTTATATCGGGGACCGCATCGCCGATTTGGAGTTGATGGAAACGGAAATTAAAGAATTATACCAATCCCAGCTAATTGATATAAACGACTATCAGATGGCAAGAATGCTGCTTCGGAAAGAAATTGCGATTGAGAAACAAAACAGGGAATAAGGTGGATTTCTTTATGAAACAATGTCTGCTTGGTGTGGATTTAGGTGGAACGACCATAAAGTTGGCGTTTGTGAATTTGGAAGGCGTTATTTTACATAAGTGGGAGATACCGACGGATCTTTCGGATGGGGGCGACTATATCACTAGAGATATCGCTCGCACTATACAAGAGAAGGCGACGGAATTGGGATATTCCATCGATCATATTGCAGGAATCGGCATCGGGGCGCCGGGTCCTGTAGATGCCCGTACAGGAATGGTTTATGAAGCGGTTAATCTGGGATGGAAGGAATACCCTTTGCGGGAAGAGCTGGCGGAAGCGACTGGTTTACCGGTCATTGTTGAAAACGATGCAAATATTGCAGCGCTTGGAGAGATGTGGAAAGGCGCCGGAGCAGGAGCGCAAGACCTTGTATGTGTAACACTTGGTACAGGTGTTGGCGGCGGTGTGATTGTAAATGGCGGCTTGGCGACCGGATGCAGCGGCGCTGCGGGGGAAATCGGCCATATGGCAGTGATCCTTGAAGGCGGCTACCCTTGCAATTGCGGGAAAACAGGCTGCTTGGAAACAGTGGCTTCCGCGACAGGCATTGTACGATTGGCAATGGAAAACTTACATGAGCATCCCGGTTCTTCATTGGCGGCATGCGCCAGTCGGGAAGGCGTGATTACAGCGAAAGATGTTGCGGTATGTGCACAAGAAGGAGATTTCTATGCTGCTTCCGTGCTGGAACAAGTGTCTTATTATTTAGGATATGCGTTAGCGAATGTGGCGAACGTATTGAATCCGGAGAAGATTGTCATCGGCGGAGGCGTTTCGAAAGCGGGCGACGTATTAGTGGAGCAAGTGATTGCCTATTTTAATAATTTCGCTTTCTTTAGAGTGCGGGAATCGACGGAGATCAGCATTGCCACATTGGGAAATGATGCCGGCATAATCGGTGCCGCGTGGCTTGTAAAGCAAAAAGTTTTGATATAGACTACTGAGAAGAACTGATTTACACTGTATGGGGAATCAGTTCTTTCACACTTTTAAAAAAGAGTGAAACTTTTTTTAGGTTGGCTCGTCTAATATATTAGGCAATCGAATAATACGAAAAAAGCACCTAGCATAATATGGTATTATTTACCGGTTTGATTTTTATCGGGAAAAGTATTAAGATTTTATCATTGGCTATACAAAAGCATTGTTTTTTCGTGTTGAAGATTACAATTGTTTTACAAAAGAACAGCTGCGTGTAACATTATGCGAAAACTAATAAGAGAAAAAACATATGTATAAAGTCGCTAGTGGAAGCGACTATTTTCACGCGTGTTGTTTAAGGGGAGGTTCTAAAAAATGAAAAAGTATTTTACTATGGAGAAATTCTCAGTAAAAAGCATTTCATTGACAGCAGCAGCGGTTATTATGCTGTGGATCAAAACATATATTACCTATAAAACTAGCTTTGATATTAAAATCGAAAATACGATGCAAGAGTTCATCTTGTTTATTAATCCGTTAAGTTTCTTAATGCTGATTTTTGGAATCGGCTTGTTTCTTAAAGATAAGAGAAGACCGAGGTTTATTATTATCACAAGTTTTCTAATATCGGCCGTTCTGTATGGAAATGTTGTATTTTATCGTGAATTTACGGATTTCCTGACAATCCCATTGTTGTTCCAAGCAAGCAATCTTGGCGACTTGGGCGGCAGCATCATGAGTTTGTTATCGCCTTGGGATTTCTTATTCTTCCTGGATGTCATCATCCTAATCTTACTTGTTAAAATGAAGCCTAAGTTCGTTGTAAATAAGACGTATTCCAAAACAAACCGTCGAGTGTATTTTTTGCTTGTTACAGCGATTGCATTCTTTAACTTGGGATTAGCTGAGACAGAGCGTCCACAGTTGCTTACAAGAACATTTGACCGTGAAATGCTCGTTAAGAATATCGGAACGTATAACTACCATCTTTATGACGCTTTTCTCCAATCAAAATCATCTGCACAAAGAGCTTTAGCGGACGGCAGTGAATTAGCCGATATCGAGAACTATGTGCGCGCGAATTATAAAGAACCGGATAGTGAAATGTTCGGTGCCGCCAAAGGCAAGAATGTTATTCTGATTTCAATGGAAAGCACGCAGAATTTTGTAATCAACAATACTGTGAATGGCCAAGAGATCACACCGTTCTTAAATGATTTCATCAAAGAAAGTTATTACTTTGATAATTTCTACCACCAAGTGGGACAAGGAAAAACATCCGACTCTGAATTTATAGTGGAAAACTCATTATATCCATTAAGCCGTGGGGCGGTATTCTTTACACATTCGCAAAATGAATACAAAGCAACACCGGAAATTTTGAGTGAAAATGGCTATACAACAGCATCGTTGCATGCCAATAATAAAAGCTTCTGGAACCGTGACGTAATGTATCAAGCTTTAGGATACGAGCGTTTCTATAATATCGATGATTATGAAGTGAACGAAGAGAATTCTGTAGGATGGGGCTTGAAGGATAAAGAGTTCTTAGACCAATCGATCGCACATCTGAAAGAGATGCAGGCGACAGGTAAACCATTCTATGCAAAGTTCATTACATTAACAAACCATCACCCATATGAATTGGATGAAGAAGATGCGTCAATAGAGCCATATAATTCTAATTCAAAAACGTTGAATAACTATTTCCCAACTGTGCGTTATACAGATGAAGCATTGGAACAATTTATTAATCGTTTAAAAGAAGAAGGTTTATATGAGGATTCTATTATTGTAATTTATGGTGACCACTATGGTATCTCTGAAAATCACAACGCGGCGATGGCACAGTATTTGGGGAAAGAAGAAATTACACCATTCGATAGTGTGCAATTGCAGCGTGTACCATTAATCATTCATATCCCAGGACAAAAGGGCCAAACGATTTCTGAAGTATCAGGTCAAATCGACCTTAAACCAACATTGCTGCATTTACTGGGCATAGATACAAAGGATAACATTGAATTTGGTTCAGATTTGTTCTCTAAAGACAGATTAGACTTTACTGTTTTCCGTGATGGAAGTTTCATTACAGAAGACTATGTATATACACGTGAAACACTTTATGATAAGAAGACAGGTGAACCTGTTGAAGATAAGAGTGTGATTGAGCCTTATTTAGAGAAAGCAAAACAAGAGCTGGACTTCTCTGATAAAATCATCTACGGTGATTTGCTGCGATTTAATGATAAAAATAAATATGAGTCTAATTAAGATGAAAAGGGCTGCCAAATGCAGCCCTTTTTAATTTTTGTCCTCTATACATTATTCCCCTCCAGTGTTCATACATTCATTGTAAGAGGCAATGAATGTATGAACACTGGAGGAGGGAATTTTGAAGGCTATATATAATTATGGAAGGTTGACAAAAGACCTTGTTGCACTGCAAAGGAGATATCCATATATAAAATGCAATGTAATAGGCAAGAGTGTATTAGGAAGGCGGATTTATGAGCTGCGCATCGGGACAGGCGAGAAAATCATCCATTATAACGCTTCCTTCCATGCCAATGAGTGGATTACATCGCTTGTACTGATGACCTGGCTATGGCAGCTATTGGAGGTGGAAGAGCCATTTAATAAGGTGCAGCTTTCAATTGTTCCAATGGTCAATCCTGACGGTGTCGAGCTGGTTTGTAAAGGGGCTCAAGCGGCGGCCGGTTTGTACAATGTAGAAGAAATGAATGAATATAGAGCTGATTATTGCAACTGGAAAGCAAATATTCGCGGTGTGGATTTAAACAAACAATTTCCTGCCAATTGGGAGAGTTATAAAGAATCGGTTTATTGCTTGGCGCCATATTACCGTGATTATCCCGGAGAAGCCCCGCTTACAGAGCCGGAGGCGATTGCCATGATGGAATTAATGAAAAACAACAAAATAGAGCGTATGTTAGCCCTCCATACACAAGGCAAAGAATTCTATTGGGGATATGAAGGATATGAAGCGGCAGAGGCTCAAGAAATTGCCCAAGTCTTTGAGAAGATCAGCGGCTATAAAGGGATTCAATATATAGATAGTCATGCCGGATTTAGAGATTGGTTTATAGTAGAGTATCAAAAGCCTGCTTTCACATTAGAACTTGGCAAAGGGCTAAACCCGTTGCCTTTATCTCACTTTCATGAAATCTACCGTGATACGGTCCCCATTTTGAATGCAGCATTCAAAATTTAGGTAAATAGACTGATTTAAATTTAATTCTATATTTACTCTTTCACAATCTTCTTTTATTTACTATCATTATAGATGAATCAAAGAAATTGCAGAATTAGTGAGGTATAGTGCTGACTTAAAAGCTTTACTAATAAGTTGGGGTGAAAAAGCTTGGTAGACAGACAAAGAGTGAAAGTGAAAATCGGTTTTGTTGTATGCTTTTGCTTTTTGATTTTTTTTATAGTTGGCTGTGAAGATAATCAAGGGGAAACAAGTGTACAAACAAATGCAGAGGAAAAAGCAGTTGAAGCTAAACTTGAGCCATTGTCGTTTTCGGATGAAACATTTATGTTTGAGAGCAGCTATGGCTGGCTGGATAACGATACGATTCTTTATTCGGCAAAACGAGAAGATGAACATTATCTATTCTCGTATCATCTTCCTTCTAAAGAAAAGAAGGAACTTTTTACAACTAGAGAAATAATTGCCCAAGCATCCGTCTCTCCTAATAGTAAATATATACTTGTATATGCGGCAAGCAATAATACGGAGGCAAGCATTCATTTTCTGGATGGGGAAGGGAATCAGCAATATTCCGTGTCTATTCCATCATCAGAATTATCTTTTGCATGGAACCCTTTTTCGGAAGATACATTATTGATTGATAGTTTCTATGAGGATTGGACATACAAAACATATGTATGTAATGTGAAGCAAAAAACACTGGAAGAAGTAACAATACCCCAACCGTTTGCTCAATGGTATGCAAAAGAAGATTTTTTATTCCTGAAGTGGGATGATAATTCACCGCAGTTAAGTGCACCATTGATGAAGTATAACAAAAATTCATATGTGGAAAACAGTCTATCTCAAAACGTCATTGCGTTTGAAGCCAATAAAGAGGTTTTGTTCACCATAAATGAAAGCAAAGAGGATCAAAATAATCTATTTTACACTGTTTCTGATTGGAAAGGCAATGAACTGAATAAATGGGAGATACCAGCAATCCGTTCCTATTCTGATTGGATGATACCGGAATTTGATATAATCGAAGACCAGAAATCAATCATCGCATTTGTCCCTTATGATTCTGCGCTTATCGACCAATATGATAAACAGTTCCAACTAATATCATACAATTGGGAAACGGGCGAGAGAGAAGTGTTAATGGAAGATATGGAATCGGCTCCGCTTATTTTTTCTCCTGAGGGAAATAAATGTTTGTATGGTAATACGTTAGAAAATATTATAGAATTTTAAAATAAATAGACAAAAGAAAAAAATCTCCAACACTGTACTGGAGATTTTTTCTTTTTACTAATTACAGATGAAGAGAATTTCTATGCGATGCTTAGTGAGCAATCGGCACTCCGTGATGAATGGCTGTCATAACAGCAAACCAGCCAAAGACAGCTGCTGTTCCAAATGCAAAAAAAATGCCTAATGGATTTTTTGTTTTAAATGAATTAAACAAGCCTACTATCGCCAGAATTGCCACAAGTCCGAATATAAAGACTATTCCCATTGAAAATCCTCCTTTGTCCGTTGGATTGGTCAGTCCACATCATTTTCCTTTGCCAACTGAGCCAGTTATCTACTATAATTTAGTAAAATAGCATTCGTAGATATTTTAATTCTTTTTTGAATGTTTGTCGATACCAAAAATGGTACTTATATGTCAAAAATGGAAACTGGTATATGGTTTTTGCGGAGTCAGCTGTTAAAAACTTTTTTGCTGTGGATGATTATTCAATAGGTTTTATGAATGGATAGAAAGAAGGTTATGTTAAATGAAATATTATCAACTGCCGTTAGGTCCGCTTGGTACGAATTGCTACATAGTGGAAGACGGACAAGGCGATTGCGTCATTTTTGATCCGGGCGGAGAAGGTACAAAGCTAATTCAATTTATTAAGAATAAATCTTTAAAGCCCCTTGCTGTTCTTTTAACACATGCCCATTTCGATCACATAGGAGCGGTAGATGACGTGCGGGAGGCTTTCGCAATTCCTGTATATTTGCATAAACGTGAAGAGAAGTGGCTGGAAAGCCCGGCTTTAAATGGTTCTTCATCCTTTATGATGGGAACTATTAAGCAGCAGCCTGCGGATGTGTTGCTTGATCAGGAAGAAAAGTTAAACATTGGCAACTTTACGTTTGAAGTGATGGAAACCCCGGGTCATTCGCCGGGAAGCGTTTCCTATTACGTTCGTGATGCCGGCTACTTATTCTCTGGAGATGTGCTGTTTCAGGGAAGTGTAGGGCGTACAGACTTAAACGGCGGCAGCATGGAAGTCCTAATGAATTCTATACATCAGAAGTTACTCCCGTTGTCGGATGATACCATTGTCTTCCCGGGCCATGGGGGGATTACTACTTTGCGGGATGAGAAAGATTATAACCCTTATATTAACGGTTTTAATTGACCAAAAACCAAAAAAACCTTCTCTTTATAGGAGAAGGTTTTTCCGGGGGATACTTTACTTCAAAAAAATGGGAGGGATATAGATAAGCTATTATTCAAAATATAATATACAATTAACAATGTGTCAATGGTGAAAAACAAATTTTGGGAGTTAATATGAAAAATATTCTGAAAATTTTCTTGGACAGTAATTCCAATTCCTTAATGACATATAAAGATTTTATACAACTTGCGCTCTATCATTCCACGGCAGGATACTATCAACAAGAGAAAGAAAAAATTGGGGCAATCGGCGATTTCTATACAAGCAGCAATGTTAGTGATGTTTTTGGAAGGGCGCTAGGCAGATGGTTTCTCCACATATTCTCCACTTATCAATTACCTCTACAGATCATTGAAATCGGAAGCGGAACAGGGCGTACCGCTCATGCCATATTATCTTATATTCAAGAACATAATAATAATGTGTTCCAGAAACTCTGCTACATTTCTATTGAAACCAGCAGTTATCACCGCCAAAAACAAGAAGAAATATTGGAACATTTCGATAACGTTATGTATGTTGCGGATATCGAACAGTTGAAATGCATAGAAGGGATTGTTTTTTCCAATGAGCTTTTTGATGCTTTCCCTGTACATGTAGTCGAGAAGAAAGCAGGAGTTATATATGAAGTAATGGTGGGAATGCAAGAAGATTCGTTCATAGAGGTTTACAGAGTGTTGGATAATCAGGCTATTATCGATTATTTGGATGAGCAAGAATTACAGCTTGCAAACGGTCAGAGGATAGAAATCCCACTTCCGATGAAACAGTATTATAGCTATTTGTGCGAGAAAATCAATCAGGCTGTGCTCGTTACAATCGATTACGGATATACGAATGAAGAATGGCAAGAGGCGATTCACCGAAAAGGAAGCCTAAGGGGCTATAGACATCACCGGATGGTGGAAAACGTCCTTAAAGGGCCTGGTGAAATGGATATCACTTCCCATATCCATTGGGATGCCCTGCAGAGGATAGGGGAAACGTTCGGCGCTCATACGCAAGCTTTATTGCCCCAGCATGAGTTCTTACTTGCATGCGGAATTTTAGAAGAATTACAGAATGCTTGGGGGATGGATGCGTTCTCGCCACAGCATACACGTAACCGTGCGATTCGTACACTTATTCAGCCGGGGCAAATTAGTTCGTATTTTAAAGTGCTTATTCAAACAAAGGGCTTCAATGGAAATAGTGAAGGGCTGTGGCCCTCTATGAATAAATAAATAAATAAATAAATAAAAACTTCGGGTTCACAGGTAGTGTGAATACCGAAGTTTTTTTGCGGTCGATCGTTCAATGTCCTCCAGCGCCTGGCACCATCATGAAAGTAGTCCAATATGTAAAACCAGCGAAGAAAACGGTTAGATACGCTCCGAATACATAGATATACATGCGTTCGGATAACTTCAAATAACTTAGTAAAATAAAAAATCCTGTTTGAGCCAAAAATAGTAACGAAGTTTGGTACATATCGCCTAAATAAAACATCACAGCGAAAATCCCTGTCCAAAATCCAAGAACTCTGTACATGCGTTCCATCATGCGTCCCCCCTTTTGCTCCTATTATGTTCACACTAACCAATTATAGGGTAAAAAGGAATACTCTGTAAAGGACGTTTATTACTACTTTGTGACAACAGCTTTATAGCTGCATGTTTCGCAGCCTGCTATCATATTATCCTGTTCGATTAATTCCACTTGAGTAAATAAAGCGCTGAACATGCCTTTTAAGAATGCATTGTGCATTCCGCATACCGCATCGGCTTGATGATTTGTCACTTCTTTGAAAGGGCAATTATAGATTTGGAAAAAGATTTTGCTTTGGTCATCGCTTGCATCGAGTTCAGGATAAAGTCCGGCAATTGATAAAGCTTTGCTTAGAATTTCCATTTTATCCTCAAAAGGTAATTCGGCTGCATTCGCAATAGCTTGAGATTCGATCAATTCTTTGCCGAACGTTCTTCCCGTCGCATATAAGGCTTCTTTGCCGGCTTCCCCAAGGGTCATCATCGTTTCAATGGCGATTTTTGCAAGCAATTGATAATCTCTGAATGGGAAGTTCAATTGAATGACTTCTTCCGAAAGACGATATAATCTGCTTGGGCGACCGCCTTTGCCAGTTTTCTTTGTTTCAGATGTTAACATATTAATATCTTCTAATTTGGATAAATGCAATCTCGCAACGT
This sequence comes from Bacillus sp. (in: firmicutes), assembly GCA_051874035.1. Lineage (GTDB taxonomy): Bacteria > Bacillota > Bacilli > Bacillales > DSM-1321 > Bacillus_AD. The sequence continues at coordinate 58,929 of JBJEFM010000239.1, read as the reverse complement.
TTGGATGTATATTAAATGTATCCGCAATTTCCTGAACAGTCACTTCATGATGTTTCTTTGTAATATACTGATAAATATAATATCTTGTTGGATCACTTAATACATTTGTAATTTTTAAAGTCTGCTCCATCCTATTCACCTCGGTCTAATAGTTAATACCATTGTAATATAGTTATTGATGCTTTGGAATGTATAATATTAACTAACTACTCGAAATTGTTAAAGTTCACAAAAATGATAGGAAAAATACCTAATTATCGCACAAATATGCACAAAACACTGCATAAAACATAGGTATTTCATACCGAAATAAAACTTGAACGGGACAAGCTGGGATTTTTATCTTATCTACTTAAATTTTTCAAAAAAGAAGGATTTGGAAGAATACTGTCGAATTTAGTATCGTTGTACAAATAAATTTGGAGGTGATTATCATTGCAATCCATTGAAGCGGCAGCAGACCATATTTTGAAGAGGGCCGTTCAGCTAGGAGCTTCCGATATCCATATCATCCCTCGACAGAAGCGGACTTTCATCCAGTTTCGTATTGAAAATCGACTTCTCCCTTTCCAATGGCTGGACAGGCAATATGCAGAGCGCATCATTTCTCATTTTAAGTTTTTAGCATGTATGGATATAGGGGAGAAAAGGCGCCCGCAAAGCGGTTCGATGACGTATTCGAATGAAACGGAAACCATTGGATTAAGACTTTCTTCACTGCCGGCAGTAGGCACGGAAACGCTTGTCATACGGCTTCTTCCGAAACAAAGCATATTACCCCTCAACCAACTATCGCTATTTCCTGCAACTTCAAACAAGATATTGGCTCTTCTCCAACATTCGCATGGTTTGATGATCTTCAGTGGGCCGACCGGCTCAGGAAAAACTACCACCCTATATTCGCTGCTCCGTTATGCCAAAAGCTTTATCAATCGTAATATCATCACATTGGAAGACCCTGTCGAAAACGTATCGGACGACGTGCTGCAAGTGCAAATCAATGAGAAAGCAGGCATTTCTTATTCGATTGGTTTAAAGGCCGCCCTTAGGCACGATCCCGATATTATTATGGTAGGTGAAATACGTGATGCGGAAACAGCCAGAATTGCAGTCCGGGCTGCCCTTACAGGCCATCTGATCCTCAGTACGATGCACACAAGGGACGCAGCCGGGGCCATCTATCGATTGCAGGAGTTCGGCGTGAGTTTAACGGAAATAAAGCAAACCTTAATTGCAGTATCGGCGCAAAGGTTGCTTGAATTGAAATGTCCGATCTGCGAGCATGAATGTTCCCCCTACTGCAACTTCACAAGAAGGAAGAAACGTGCGAGCGTATATGAACTTTTACATGGAAAAGAATTATCCAAGGTTTTGTATGAAGGAGTGAAAGGAGAGCGTTATGAACACTCGTTTCGGCATCTTAAGGATGAGATTCAAAAGGCCGTCGCGCTCGGCTATGTTCATGAGGAGGAATTTGGCCGATGGGTTTATGAAGAATAGAAAGAAGCGGTGGACAAGAAGTGAACAAGCGACTCTATTATTTAGGCTTGGCGAATTGTTGGCTTCTGGCTATCATTTATCGGAAGCGTTGCGCTTCATGCAATCGCAAGAATCAGAAAGGCGAAGGCTGGGCATTGAAGAAGCGATTGGCATGTTGAAAGAAGGGCAAACCTTGCATGAAGTTCTGTCTTTCTTGAAATTCCATCCGCAGCTGCTGCAGTTCGTGTATTATGCCGAGTATTATGGTGATTTGCCGAATGCTTTGATGGATGGAGGCCAATTCTGGCATAGGCGCAATAAAGACAGTGATAAAATATTGAAAATATTAGTTTATCCTTTGCTTCTCCTTGTGCTGATCATTATGATCGCCGTATTGCTCCAAGGCATTCTCCTGCCTAAATTTCAATCTTTGTATGAAAGTATGAATGTAGCTCCTTCTTTTTTTCTCCAAAGCGTCCTCTTGCTCTCCGGCATTTCCCAATATATTCCCTACCTGCTTTTGGGCCTTGCACTCATCAGTGCGGCAATTAAAAAGTACTGGTTCAATAAATTATGCAAATTGCATCAAAGGCGGCAATTATTGAAGCTCCCTATGGTCGGTACGTATATTCGTTTATTTGATACGTATTATTTTACTTACCAGCTCAGCAGTTTATTGGCGGGAGGGTTATCCATTAATGATGTTATGCATCTATTCGCCAAGCATAATCAACAATCATTTTTTCAAAAGTTAAGTGAAGTTATCTTTCAAGAATTAAATGAAGGAAGAAGCTTAGAGTCTATTTTTCGGGAACTGCCGTACTTTGAACGCTATATGTGTGATGTTATAGCGAATGGGCAAAAAAATGGGAAACTCGATCAAGAATTATATCATTACAGCCGTATAGTACTGCAGACAATAGAGGATAAGATGGTAAATGTCATTAAAATTATTCAACCGCTTCTGTTTGCGGCAGTAGGAAGTATTGTGGTGGCCATTTATCTGTCGGTATTACTTCCGATGTTTTCTATTATAGAAGGATTATAAGTTAAGAATCGTATAATACGGGAGTGAAATTATGAATCAGAAAGGATTTACACTTATTGAAATGCTGATTGTTTTATTGGTTATATCGATCTTATTGATCATTACAGTTCCGAATATCGTCCAACATCAAAAGTCCATCCGAAATAAAGGGTGCGAAGCGTTTGTCAAGATGGTGCAGGCGCAAGTGCAATCCTATCAAATAGACGAAAATAAACTGCCTGCAAGCTTAGAGGATTTGAAGTCGAATGGCTATATTGAATCAACTTCTTGTCCGAATGGAAAGGAGTTAGCGCTATCGACAGAAGGCAAGGTGAGCGTAGGTGAATGAGGCTTGGAGGATTTTGAACAAGGAGAAGGGGTATTCGTTGGTTGAAATGTTAGTGGTGCTATCGGTTTTCATGCTTTTGATTTCCATCTCCATTACGGTTATTCCCGAATACAAAGCGAAGAGGGAGCTGGAAAGCTTTCTGAATCAATTCTCTAAAGACTTTCATTTTGCCCAGATGTATGCGATCAACCACCAAGCGACAGTTGTATTTCGAGTGGATTTTGCAAGCGGGCGTTATTTTGTTATGAAAGGAATCGATGAAGAATTACTGTCCAAGAAAATCCCCGGCAATATTAACTATCTAAAAGGATCATTGGATTCACGCATTTATTTCACCCCTGTCGGAACAGTCTCGAGTTTTGGTGCGTGGCTGTTCGAGTCGAAGCGTGTCCGATATACATTTACGATTCTAATAGGCAGTGGAAGGCATTATTATCGTGAAATCTAGCAGGGGCTACATCCTTCTTGATACGTTAGGGGCGCTCAGCATTGTTTTATTTGTATGTATGACATTGTTGCCGATTTTTTTAAAGTTGGAAAACGATCGCGGAGATTTGCTGAAAGAAACGAAAGCCCATCATTTATTATATGAGAATTTACAGCGATATAGTGTGCAGCAGGAGTTTGCTTCTACTGAAATAGGCCCTATGTCTTCAAGCGGGTTTGAAATCAATATTCAGCCTTTTGAACGAAATGGGCTGTATATGGAGGGTTGTGTTACCTATCGAAATAGTCAAAAGAAGCAGATCACTATTTGTGATGTTGTTAAGGCGAGAACAGGGTTTTACGCTGATTGAGATGTTGTTTTCATTGGTCGCTTTCATCATAATGGCGGCGCTCATCCTGCAAACATTATTAGTCATTGAACCAGCTAAGCAGCATGCGAAATCGTTGAACCAAATGGAGTGGGAGATGTTTTTAAACAATATAAAGAGAGAAGTGCGGAAGGGATCGCAGACGACAGTATCGAAGACAAAAATATATATTAGTGAAAATCAGGAACTGGCCATAATTGAACAATACGGCAATGTGCTCAGGCGACGCGTGGATTTCTCGGGGCATCAAGTATTATTGCATAATGTGAAAAGCTTTGCTGTAAGCAAATCAAATCAACTCATCGTCATTAAAATAATTGATACCCGTAATCAAGAATTCGAAGCCGTATTATCAGTCTATAACGAATAGGAGGAAGATCGGCCATTAAGAATGAACAAGGGTATGTATTATTTCCGGCTCTTATTATATTAGCTTTGCTGACACTGTTAATAGCGATGAGCGCGGAGGCTTTGGTGACGGAAAAGCGGTTTGCGGAAGAAGTGAACAGTAAGTTGATGCTCGACCATTTGCTGTTTTTGGCGAAAGAGGATGCGGGGGACTATCTGCACCTTGAGAGGGAGACAGGAGAGGACGGGATTTTATTTTATGAAAACGGGGATGTGTATTATCGCATCGAGGCAAAGGAAGAAGGACGGTTAACCGTGCTTTTATATGCTTCCAGCAAGCAGGGAGGAAAAGCGGAAGCTTCCTATATTTATCAAGCGGAGGAAGGGAAAATGATCAAATGGCTTGAATGGTAGGACATCCATTGAAAGGAGTTTGGAAATGCCGCATTTTGACCACACTAATAGGAGGAGTGGTTAAAATGAAAACGAATGATTTTGTAAAATATTTAACGCAGCAGTTTGTAACATATGTCGACCAACCGAAAGAAGAAAGGAAACGGCAGCGGAATGAGGATAGAAAGCGTACAAGCAACTATTCCACAGCACTCTTCGGATGGATTCCTTTCGCGTTGATGATGGTATTGAAACGTAAGAAGAAATAAGCCATATCTCTCGTGGTAGAGATATGGCTTTCTCTATATCGCTTGCTCGCTTAAATAAAACATTCCGCCGTTAATGACAGAAATAGTAATAACAGGTTCATACTGCTGCCTAAGGGCCTCTTTCTCCAAGGTATAACTTTCGCCTTTGTCTTCCAAGTCCTCATAAAAATGCTCAAGCAGCGCCAGATCATTATTCCATTTGGCAACCGCCCTTTCCGCCCATGAATGGTCCTCCTCCTGCAATTGCATCCGGACATATCGGTCAAGGCGTGCTATCCCGCTTTTGGGCATGATCAACGGTGAAAGAGTAAAGGCTAAATCCGGTATCTTTGGGGTCAATGCAAGCTGCAGCATCTTATCGTGAAAGTTTTCCACGATTTTTCCAGTTAATAAGTGTAGCCCCAGTGATAGCAATATATCTTTCTTCCGATCAGAGATAAACGATATTTTAATATTCGCTGATAGCCAGGGATGCAGGGGAGTATGGCCTATTGTCTGCGCGCTGATGTTTTCATATAGCCGGATATAACCGGCAAGTTTCTGCGTTGATTGGAAAATCTGGTGCAATCGAGGCGAGCCAAAATGGATAATATCGCCTTTGACCGCCTCTGGGGCAGCAGCCGGATCTGTAATCAATGTAAGCGTGGCAGGGTTTGGCTCGCCGCCTGTCTTCTCAAGGTAATGCCAGTAGAACGGGCGATTCATCAGCGCCTTATCCAGCTCGACAGTTAGCTTAACAGTCAGATAAGAAGGAGTATCGGCTATAATGCCGCCGCCGTTGGCAATAAAATATTTGTTGAGGTACTGGTGTATGTCACGTTGCTGCACGTTTCTCACGCTCCTTTAAATCTTCCGCCAATGAAATCATGGAAACCAGATTCTCCATTTTGATTTTCATTTCACCTTCGCTTTTTGAACCGCCCATAATGTCTTCGATATATTCCTCAAGGTTATGGATTTCCAATTTTGTCAGTATATCGTCAAGTTCTCCTACAACTTTTTCGAACAACTGGATTTTTTCATATAGCAAGTGTAGAATATGTTCTTCGACTGTATCTTTAATGGCGAAATTATAAATCATTACATCCTTTTCTTGCCCTAAACGGTGCACACGGCCGATGCGTTGTTCTAAGCGCATCGGGTTCCAAGGCAGATCGAAGTTGATGAGTGTATTGCAGAATTGCAGATTGATTCCTTCTCCCCCGGCTTCGGTCGCAATCAGCACTTGGACGTGGTTTTGGAACAGCTCGCGCATCCAGTCTTTTTTGCCGCGCTTAAAGCCTCCGCGGAAGGGGACGGATGAGATGCCATGCTGTTTGAGAAACCATTGCAGATATATTTGTGTTGCGCGGTATTCTGTGAATATAATCACTTTATCGTTACATTCTTGAATGATTTGCAGCGCTTTTTCCGCTTTGGAGTTCTTGGTTACAGCGTCGATCTTTTGCCCGATTGCTTTTATATTTTCTTGCAGAAGAGTATTGGGCGACTCTTGCTTCTTGATCATATTTTGGATTGTGTAATAGACCGCTTCACGGCTGCTGCATGCTTCTCGCTGCAGTGTCAACGTCGAGAATCCGCTTGCTGCATTGTCCGATAGGCGGTGCTGGGTCACAGCTTCGTATAAGTCTTTCTCTTCTTGTGATACATCAATAAATACTGTTTCCACTTTCCTCTTTGTCCATTCAATGCCCGTATCATGCCGTCGATTACGGATCATAACGGCATTTACCAATTCTTTCAGATGTTCATCTTCATTAATTTGCCGTCCTTTTCCTTTGTATCTTTTGGAGAAGATTGAAGCGTTGCCCAAGTGCCCGGGTTTTAGCAGGGAAACTAAATGAAAGATTTCGTCCACTTTATTTTGAATAGGGGTGGCGGTCAACAGTAAACAGAACTTCTTTTTTAAGTTTTGGACAAACTCATAGTTTTTCGTAGTATTATTTTTTAATTTATGAGCTTCATCCACAATGACTAAATCATAATTCTGTTTGTAGATGATGTCCTTGTGCGGCGCTCTTTTTGCAGTGTCGATAGAAGAAACAATCACATCGCACGATTCCCATGCATAGCTTTTTCTTTGCACGACGGCGGGTATGAAGAATTTACTGTTTAATTCATATGCCCATTGTGAAACAAGGGAGGCAGGCACTAGAATCAAGACTTTATTCACTAAGCCGCGGATCATATATTCTTTTAATATAAGTCCTGCTTCAATTGTTTTGCCAAGTCCGACCTCATCGGCTAAGATGGCTTTTCCATTCATATTCTCCACAACTTGCTTAGCCACTTCCAATTGATGCGGCAAAGGCTTAAGGTGGTGAAGATGCTTTGGAGCTTGCAAACCCTCGAAATCGGGAATTTGCAGACTTTGCTCTGCTTCTAGGGCAAGCTTATATAATTCCCAGCTTGCCCATGGTCCATCATCCTCTAACCGCTGCAGCAGGCCATTCTCCCACCCGTTATCCCAATGAATATTTATTTTCATTTGCAACACCTCCAGATTCGTTATTTTTTGTGTAAAAACCGAACATTGTTTTGTGCGAGGATAGAAAATATTAGTTTTATCAGAAAAAACAATAAATTTATTGCAATAATTTTGTACTTAATGGTAGGATGATAGTATATTTACGAATAAAGCTGATTTGAGTGTTGAATGAATGTGAGTCTTTATGGCATCCATGATAATTTTATGTGTTTAGTATGACCATTTCATAAATTAATATAAGCGGATGAAGACAAGGGGAGAGACTGTGACACTGCAGCGCCGAAGGAGCAAGCATACATTTGTGAATCTCTCAGGCAAAAGAACTCTTGTTGGACGCATCTCTGGAGAGAGTTCAATCGAACCACCAACGGGGACAGCCTATGGACATAGGGTAAACTCTCAGGTAACCGGACAGGGAAAGCTCGTTTAAACAATGGGGCTTCTCTGTCTTTTTTTATGTGCCGATAGAGAGCCTTATGCTCATGCAGTAAGACTAAATTAAATATAGGGGTTATGTAGATGAGTGAATTGAAAAGGACGCCGTTGTTTGATGTGTACAGTGAATATGGGGCGAAAACGATTGATTTTGGTGGTTGGGACCTTCCTGTCCAATTTTCCGGCATTAAGCTTGAGCATGAAGCCGTTAGGACGAAAGTGGGTTTGTTCGATGTATCCCATATGGGAGAAATCGAGGTAATGGGGAAAGATAGTTTATTATTTTTGCAAACCATAGCAACAAACGATGTTTCTAAATTAAGTGTTGGCAAGGCGCAATATTCCGCTCTCTGCTATGAAAATGGCGGAACGGTCGATGATATCCTTATTTACAAAAAAGGTGAAGATCAATATTGGCTGGTTGTCAATGCGGCTAATATCGAAAAGGATTTTGATTGGTTGCAACAACATGCCTCTGGATTCGAAGTGGATTTGGAGAATCAATCGGCGCTAGTAGCCCAATTGGCGCTTCAAGGGCCGTTAGCTGAATCCATATTGCAGAAGATAACTGAAAATACTGATTTGAAAGATATTAAAGGGTTTCAGTTTAAAGAAAATGTATCGGTTTGCGGTGTGAATACACTGGTATCCAGAACAGGCTACACAGGAGAAGATGGTTTTGAGATTTATTGCGATAGCAAGGATGCTCCTGTGATTTGGCGAAGCATTTTAGAGCATGAGGAAGTAGTGCCGGTTGGTTTAGGCGCTAGGGACACGTTGCGTTTCGAAGCGGGGCTGCCGTTATACGGACAAGAATTATCGTCTTCTATTACACCAATAGAGGCGGGCATCGGTTTTGCCGTTAAGACAGACAAGGAAGCCGATTTTATCGGTAAAGCAGTATTGGCCGAGCAAAAGGCTAATGGAGCACCTCGCAAGCTGGTTGGCATTGAGATGATTGACCGCGGCATCCCTCGCCATGGATACCCTGTGTATGCGGATGGGCAATTAATCGGAGAAATTACAACGGGTACACAATCGCCAACGTTAAAGAAAAATGTGGGCTATGCTTTAATCCAAAGAGAATTTGCCGCATTGGACCGAATCATTGAAGTGGAAATCCGCTCAAAGAAACTGCAGGCGAAAATTGTGCAAGCGCCTTTTTATAGAAGACAAAAGAAATAATAGGGGGATGGCTAAGGTATGTTGAAGCATCGTTATTTGCCAATGACAGAGAATGATGAGAAAGAAATGCTTGAAGCGATTGGTATTTCAAAGATAGATGAATTATTTGAGGATATCCCGGAGAAAGTCCGATTCCAAGGAGAGTACAAAATCAAGCCTGCTAAATCGGAATCTGCGCTGACAAAAGAATTAAGTCGTTTAGCAGCGAAGAACAAAGATACAAAGAATTATACATCTTTCTTAGGAGCGGGTGTATATGATCATTATTCGCCGATTATTGTTGACCATGTATTGTCGCGTTCCGAATTCTATACAGCTTATACACCGTATCAACCGGAAATCTCACAAGGGGAACTGCAAGCCATCTTTGAATTCCAAACGATGATTTGTGAACTGACGGGAATGGATGTGGCGAATTCTTCTATGTATGATGGCGGGACAGCGCTTGCCGAAGCGGCGACATTAAGCTGCGGAGCCACTCGCCGCAAAAAAATATTGATTTCAGAAACGGTTCATCCTGAATATAAGGATGTTGTACGCTCTTATGCAAAAGGCCAATATATCGAAGTTGTGGAAATCCCCCATAAAGAGGGTGTAACGGATGCGGAAGCGTTGAAAAATGAGATGAACGATGAAGTAGCCGGAGTCATTGTGCAATATCCTAATTTCTTTGGCCGGATTGAAGATTTAGCGGTTATTGAACAAATCGCCCATCAACATAAAGGTCTGTTGATTGTTTCAAGTAATCCCCTTGCACTGGGCGTGTTGACGCCGCCAGGTAAGTTCGGCGCAGATATCGTAACGGGAGATGCTCAGGTGTTCGGTATTCCGGCTGCTTTCGGGGGGCCTCACTGCGGCTATTTCGCTGTAACGAATAAGTTGATGCGTAAAGTGCCGGGTCGTTTGGTCGGTCAAACAATTGACGAGAATGGAGTCCGCGGTTTTGTTTTGACATTACAGGCGCGCGAGCAGCATATCCGCCGTGAAAAAGCGACTTCAAATATTTGTTCGAATCAAGCGTTGAATGCGCTGGCTGCATCCGTTGCGATGACAGCGCTAGGGAAAAAAGGTGTGCGTGAAATGGCGTCGCAAAATATCCAAAAAGCCCACTATGCAAAGAAAGCTTTGCGGGCAAAAGGGATTGAAGTGGTATTTGAAGGACCTTCTTTCAATGAATTTGTCATTAAGCTGCCGCGTCCGTATGAAGTGTGCAGCGCCAACCTTTTAGAAAAAGGGATCATTGGCGGCTATCATTTAGGGCGCACTTATCCAGAATTGAAAGACCACATGCTGGTCGCTGTTACAGAACTGCGAACAAAAGAAGAAATCGATTTATTTGCACAAGAAGTGGGGGAGAAGCATGAGTAAGCAAGATCAACCTTTAATTTTTGAATTGAGCGTAAAAGACCGCATCGGTTATAGCTTGCCTGAAATGGATATAGAGGCAGTAAGCGTGGATGATCTGCTTCCGCAGGGGTTCATACGTGAAGAAGCCGCGGAGCTGCCTGAAGTTTCCGAGTTGGATATTATGCGCCATTATACGGCTCTTTCAAAACGCAACCATGGGGTCGACTCAGGCTTCTATCCGCTTGGTTCTTGTACAATGAAGTATAATCCGAAAATCAATGAAGCGGTAGCGCGCTATAATGGATTTGCACATATCCATCCACTGCAAGATGAAAGTACAGTGCAAGGGGCTCTTGAGCTGATGTATGACCTTCAGGAATCGTTGAAAGAAATCACGGGCATGGACGAAGTGACACTGCAGCCTGCGGCAGGGGCGCATGGCGAATGGACAGGGTTGATGATGATCCGGGCTTATCATGAGAATAATGGCGATTATAACCGCACGAAAGTGATTGTGCCGGATTCAGCACATGGTACGAATCCGGCATCCGCGTCCGTGGCGGGATTCGATACCATTACGGTTAAATCCAATGAACAGGGTTTAGTGGATTTAGAAGATTTGAAACGTGTGGTCGGTGATGATACAGCGGCGCTTATGTTGACGAATCCTAATACACTGGGTCTTTTCGAGCAGCAAATTCTTGAAATGGCTGAAATTGTCCATGGTGCAGGCGGAAAGCTGTATTATGATGGGGCAAATTTGAACGCAGTATTATCGAAAGCCCGTCCAGGAGATATGGGATTTGATGTTGTGCATTTAAATCTCCACAAAACATTTACAGGTCCGCACGGCGGGGGTGGCCCAGGATCCGGCCCGGTCGGCGTGAAGGACGATTTGCGGCCTTTCCTGCCATCGCCGCAAGTTGTGGAGCGGGACGGTCAATATGCTTTGGATTATAACCGTCCTCTTACAATCGGGCGTGTGAAGCCTTATTACGGCAACTTCGGGATTAATGTCAGAGCGTATACGTATATCCGTTCCATGGGTCCGGACGGCTTGAAGGCTGTTACAGAATATGCCGTGTTGAATGCCAACTACATGATGAGGAAGCTGGCACCTTATTATGATTTGCCGTATGATCATCATTGCAAGCATGAATTTGTCCTGAGCGGCAGAAGGCAGAAAAAACTCGGTGTTCGTACATTGGATATCGCGAAACGATTACTTGACTTCGGCTATCACCCGCCGACTACTTACTTCCCGCTGAATGTAGAGGAATGCATGATGATCGAGCCGACAGAAACGGAAAGTAAAGAAACGTTGGATGGCTTCATCAATGTAATGATCCAAATCGCAAAAGAAGCGGAAGAAACACCAGAATTGGTGCAGGAAGCGCCCCATACCACAGTCATTAAGCGCTTGGATGAAGCATTGGCGGCACGTAAGCCTACATTGCGCTATATAAAACAATAAAGCGAATCTTTGATAGGCGGAGGGTTCTTCATCCCCCGCCTATCAGTGGATGGACCCAACCGGGTTGTTGCACGTACTTGTTCTCCCGCTTGCATATCTGCATTTTTACTGCCGTGTTGAAGCGGGGGGCTCAGTACTTGTTAAACGGGATAAAAATAAAGACTAACGCACTCAAGCGAAAGCGTTAGTCTTTATTTGTACTATTTGAGATAGTATTATTTTCTTTTAATTTTACCTGTCCATTGTTTAAAGCCTTTTTGCAGGTGGAATAACTGTCTATAGCCTTTCTTGTATAGCAATTGAGCAGCTCGTCCACTTCGAAGTCCACTTTGGCAGTATAAATATACCGGTTTATCCGGACGAATTTCTTTCAGACGCGTTTTAAGCTGGGACATCGGAATGTTTCGTGCTCCAAGGATGTGACCTGCTTCAAATTCGTTTGGTTCACGTACATCAATCAGCTGGGCTTTACGATAGCCTTCAATGAACTCTTCTTGTGTTAATGTTTTTACAATTCGACGTTGCGTCCACCAAGTGTAAGCGGAATATACTACTATGGCAACTAAAAGTATAAGGATGAAATACCACACTGTTAAAAACTCCTCTCAAACTAAAAAACAATCCAATCCTTATTTATTATAATATCCGGCTACCATAATATCAAAGGAATTTAACGTAAAGAGACGGGAAAGCAGTTTCTTTTTAGTTGAAATGTTATTTTTTTTCATCTAGTATGAATATGGTTTCGAATTTACTACATAACAAAGAAAGTAGGATTTACCGTTTATGAAGAAAGAAACATGGGCATTCATTGATTCAGGTAATTGTTCACCCGGCTATAATATGGCCATGGATGAAATGCTATTAAAGTGGCATAGTGAAGGCAAGATTCCACCCGTTATCCGTTTCTATGGCTGGAATCCTGCAACTCTTTCCATCGGCTATTTCCAAAAAGCGGAGAAAGAAATCGATTTGCAGAAGGTAAAAGATTCCGGGCTTGGATTTGTTCGCCGGGCAACCGGTGGCAGAGCTGTTCTTCATGAACATGAATTGACATATAGCGTCATTGTCAGTGAAGAGCATGAGAGAATGCCTAAGAATGTCACAGAAGCATATCGCGTTATTTCAGAAGGGATTCTGAAAGGATTTCAAAACTTGCATTTCGATGCGTACTTTGCTGTTCCAAAAACAGAAGAAGATCGCCAGAAATTGAAAGATCCCCGTTCGGCGATTTGTTTTGATGCACCGAGCTGGTATGAGCTGGTAGTTGAAGGGAGAAAAGTGGCAGGAAGTGCGCAAACGCGCCAAAAAGGTGTCATTCTTCAACACGGTTCCATTTTGCTTGATTTGGATGGCGATAAGCTGTTTGATTTATTTGTTTTCCGCAATGAACGCCTGAAAGAAAGAATGTTTAAAAGCTTTCGGGACAAAGCGGTCGCAATCAATGAATTATCTGATCGGATTGTTAGTATCGATGAAGCGAAAGCAGCCTTCAAAGCAGGATTCGCTGAAGGGCTGGAAGTGGATTTAGTGGAGTATGCATTATCTCCGGAGCAACAACAGGAAATAATAAATTTAAGTAAAACAAAGTATGAAAGCGATGAATGGAATTATATGCGATAAATGAATTTCGTTTATCGCTTTTTAGGCTTAAACCTAGAAATGATAGGCTTTCTCTGCAATCTGAAAAAGCAAATTCCAAAAATATGAGGATTACTTCGAAAAATCGGATAATATGCTGGTTTGCTTCTTTTTACTCTCTTTTTCGACCTTTTCTTTGTTTGACAAATCCAAATTGATTCTACTTTGACACAACATATAGACGGAAGAAATAGTAAGGGACACAATATGTTGAATATATTTTCTTTGTATGATAAATTTATCTTACTTTCATAATAAATAGCGATGAAAAATAGATTTTGAATGCAAATTTTGAGTGTGAATAAAGGAGAGATCGTTATGTCTATTGCGATTAAGCAAAACATAAAAGGAAATATTGAAAGGCTGAATCGGGACATACAGTTGTTCTCGCAAGTTTACCCGATCACACCTGATATGAAACTGACTCATAAAGGTGTTTCACGTTTAGTAATGCTTGATCGATACTCATTTAAAGACACCGAGAAAATCACCTTATCAGATGGTGATTTTGTTGTGTTGACGATCAAAGAAGATCCAAAATTCCCGGCCCGTGGTTTAGGGCATATTGTAAGCATCGATTGGGAACAGAAAAAAGCGCAAGTATTGGTGGAAGAAGAATTCCGTGGGGCTTTAGATACTCCTGAAGAGGTTGAGACAGGCCTGATTATCCGCTCCCTTGATGTGATTGAGAAGCCGCTTGAGATTTTCTATGAGCAAATAGCGAAAAGAAATGCGGCAGGCTTAAGTGCCGTAGAAAAAACAGAAGAGAAGCGCCAGGAATGGTTTGATAGATTCTATCATGAATTGGCGGAGATGAACTTCGTACCGGCTGGAAGAGTGTTGTACGGAGCGGGTTCACAAACGGACGTAACGTACTTCAATTGCTACGTAATGCCTTTCGTAGCAGATTCGCGCGAAGGGATTTCCGAACACCGTAAGCAAGTAATGGAAATCATGAGCCGAGGAGGCGGTGTAGGGACGAACGGCTCGACATTACGGCCGCGCAATACATTGGCAAGAGGAGTAAACGGCAAGTCGTCGGGATCTGTGTCGTGGTTGGATGATATTGCGAAGCTGACACATCTTGTTGAGCAAGGCGGAAGTCGCCGCGGTGCACAAATGATCATGTTGGCGGACTGGCATCCTGATCTCATCGAATTTATTATATCCAAAATGCAGAACCCTCGTATTTTACGTTTCTTAATCGAAAATACAAAGGATGAACATATAAAAAAATTCGCCAACGAAAAATTGAAATTCACACCGCTGACTGAGCAGGAGAAAGCGATGTATCAAGGAATCGCCAATTATAGTCAAATTTCTGGACAAGGCGGTTTCTCTGATTCAATCATTGAACAGGCAGAAGAAAAGTTAAGAACAGGAGGGCATTACAGTGTCCATAATCCTGAATTTTTGACAGGCGCCAATATTTCTGTCTGCTTGACGAAAGAATTCATGGAAGCAGTCGAGAAGAATGAAGACTATCAGCTCCGTTTTCCGGATGTGGAAAGCTATTCTGAAGAAGAAATGCGTATATATAATGAAGAATGGCACAATGTGGGAGATGTGCGCGAATGGGAGAAGCGCGGATTTAAAGTGCGTACATACCGCACTATTAAAGCGCAAGAGCTTTGGAACTTAATCAATATTTGCGCCACTTATTCTGCGGAACCCGGCATCTTTTTCATTGATAATGCGAATGAAATGACAAATGCGAAAGCATACGGGCAACAGGTGGTAGCGACAAATCCATGCGGGGAACAACCATTAGCTCCATACTCCGTATGTAACCTTGCAGCTATCAACTTAGCGCAGATGGTTGATAAAGAGAATAAAACAGTTGACTTTGAAAAGCTAAAACGGACTGTCGAAGTAGGAGTCCGGATGCAGGATAATGTCATCGATGCAACACCGTATTTCCTGAAAGAGAATAAGAAACAGGCACTGGGAGAGCGCCGTGTAGGATTGGGCGTAATGGGGCTGCATGATTTGCTGATTTATTGTGAATCGGAATACGGAACGGAAGAATCCAACCGGCTTGTCGATCGCGTGTTCGAAACGATTGCGACAACAGCGTATAAAGCTTCTATTGAGTTAAGTAAAGAAAAAGGCAGCTTCCCGTTCTTGGAAGGCGATACGCTTCAAGAAACAAAGCAATTGCGTTCTCGTTTCATAGAAACAGGATTTATGAAAAAGATGCCGCAGGAGATTAGAGAAGACATCTTGGAATATGGCATCCGCAATTCGCATTTATTGACTGTGGCGCCGACAGGAAGCACAGGCACGATGGCGGGCGTTTCCACAGGGCTTGAGCCTTACTTCTCATTCACGTATTATCGAAGCGGCCGTTTAGGCAAGTTTATAGAAGTGAAGGCGGATATCGTCCAAGAGTATTTGGACCAACATCCGGAAGCGGATCCGGACAATTTGCCGAATTGGTTTGTTTCGGCGATGGAATTAGCGCCTGAAGCACATGCGGACGTGCAGTGCATTATCCAGCGCTGGATTGATAGCTCGATCTCCAAAACGGTGAATGCCCCTAAAGGCTATACGGTCGATCAAGTAGAGAAGGTATATGAACGTCTGTATAAAGGCGGGGCTAAAGGCGGAACGGTATATGTAGATGGAAGCCGCGACTCGCAAGTGCTGACATTGAAGGCCGAAGATAATCATTTCGAGCAACAAGAATTATTGGAAGAAGAAAAGAAAGTGGTATTGGTTGATACAATCAATGAACTGAGTTCGACAAAGGTGACGATCGGTTCAGAAGTAGGGAATACATGCCCTGTTTGCCGAAAGGGCGAAGTGCAAGAAATGGGTGGCTGCAATACATGTACAAACTGCGGCGCTCAGTTGAAGTGCGGTTTATAAGAGAATGAAGAAAAGGGTATCCTGTCTGTTTCATTATGGCAGGATGCCCTTTTTCTGTTTGTAATTATTCACTTTGAATTGTTTGAAAGGATTGCGAATGCCTTGAAGGTGAGAGTATTCCTGATCTTTCGTTTGAACCCATGCAGCATCGTTTCACAAAGCCGGCTAAGAAAATGATTGAAAAGTATTATCCGTAAACAAAACTTGAGCTTGATAAATCGAAGCATAAATAGAAGTGGGGGAAATATGTCTATCCTATTGAGGAAGCACAAGAGTTAGAAACGACGATTTCAGGTTGTACCCATCATTCTTCCCGGATGCCGAGATTGTGTACTCTGCATGAAGGATATATGAAAAAGTATAAATAGTATAGTAATATTCCTGTTCCCTTTTGCTTAAAGATGTATAAAGACCAGAAGGGGGAACAACGATGATCATTGATGGCGTGTTTTCTGGCGGAGGAATGAAAGGGTATGCATTGGTAGGCGCTTATCAAGTGTTGGAGGAACGTGGCTATCAATTCAAGCGAACAGCCGGAACGAGCGCCGGTGCCATCATCGCTTCTTTTATTATGGCGGGATATACAGGAAAAGAAATAGAGGAAATGATGATGGAGATGAATACGGAAGTCTTATTGGACGAACGGATCGGCACGAATGTCCCTTTCGCTAAATGGCTGATGCTCTATTGGAAACTAGGCCTGTATAAAGGGGATAAGCTAGAGCAATGGATTTCTGGGAAGTTGGCTGCAAAAGGAATTTATACATTCGGCGATCTGTCTCCGCATTCCTTTCGAATCGTCGCTTCAGATGTGACAAATGGGATTATTGTAGTTCTCCCGGATGATTTGGAGAAATACCATTTCGACTCTATGACGTTTCCAGTTGCAAGGGCAATCCGAATGAGCTGCAGCATACCATATTTCTTTGAGCCGGTGAAACTTAACAGCCGGAGGCCATACACGTATATAGTCGACGGAGGTGTATTGAGCAATTTTCCGATGTGGCTATTCGATAAAGAGAATGTCAAGAATCTGCGTCCCGTTATAGGTGTTAAGTTGAGTGATAATAAGGATGAATTGCCCCCCCGGAAAATCGATAATGCAATCGCAATGTTCGGGGCATTGTTTGAAACGATGAAAGATGCGCATGATAACCGCTATATTTCAAGGAGGCATGAGAAGAACATCATTTTTATTCCCACTAAGAATGTATCCGCCACCGATTTTGATTTGTCCAGCGAGAATAAGCAAGAGCTTATCCGACTTGGAAGGCGGTCGGCAGAAACATTTTTAAGGAAATGGACGTGTTGAATAGAAGTGTACAAAAAAATCAGGCATAATCATGCCCGATTTTTCTTTTTGCCTTTCTTGCCATCAATGACTGTAAGTTGCACATTGGATTTCTTGCGATGTTTTACTTTTTTTCTCGAATGATTGAAGGAATAGGAAACGACGTTGGAATCTTTTGTCTTAGCTGAACGTTGCTGGTGATTTTTTTTTGATTGTTTAGCGGCTCTGTTATATGCCTTTTGATTGGCGGATTGATTAGACGAGCCTGTAAACTTAAGGACAACGAATATAATAATCCCTGTCACAGCAGCGAATATCAAGAAGGTTTTGAGTGTTCCGATTGGATCTTCAAACAATTGGCTGCCTAGCCCGAGCAATGCAAGCAAAACAAAAGCTGAAACAATGTAATATACTGGACGTTTCATAAAGGCCACCTCCTTAAAAGCATAAGAAAAAAATTACAGGAAAGCGTAATGAACAATTTATATTGTATCCTCTAAGAAAGAAGCACGAACTATGATGCTTCTCCGTTATTGTTGCGTTATCCATTAAAGTATTATATTTTGTTTTACACTATACTTTCCTTTTCTAAACCTGTTTTGTGTTCTTGTTCTAATTCCAATAATCGCTTGAAAGATAGTATAGCCACTTCTACTTGATCATCGGTCGGTTTATTCGTTGTCAACAGTTGCAGCCAAAGTCCCGGGTAGCCCAAGAATCGTAAAATAGGAATATCACGGACTTTATTTGTGATTTGCAATACTTCAAAGGCAATTCCCAGCACGACAGGAATGAGGGCAATCCGGTTAAGGACGCGCACCCATAATGGATCGGTCGGAACAAGCATATAGACAAATAAACCGACAATGATTGTAAACAAGATGAAACTGCTTCCGCAGCGATAGTGAAGTCTGGACTGAGATTGAACATTCTCGACAGTCAACTCTAAATTATTCTCGTACGCGTTAATTACCTTATGTTCCGCCCCGTGGTATTGAAATACTCTCTTAATCAGCGGCGTGAGTGAAACGAAGTAAATATACAAAAGTAATAGAATTAATTTAAAGACACCTTCTATTAGTATTTGCCCAAAATCCGAAGAAAATACAGGTCTTGTTAATTCCGCTAAAAAAACAGGAACCAAAGTGAAGATGAACTTCCCGAACAAGAAGGATAGAATACCGATGGCAGCCACGCTTAGAACCATGCCGAAGCCGAATGAAGTCTTCTCTTCGACGAACTGCTCCTGTTCCTTCTCTTCAGCAGGATCGAGATCGTACTTCTCGGTTGAGAAATTCAAGTGTTTGGATCCGTTAGCGCTTGAATCGATGAGCGCTGCGATGCCTCTTAATAATGGAATCTTCTTGATGGAAGCAAGAAGGGGCTTAGACTTGCGGGGGACATGATAATAATCAATGGACCCATCTTTCCGTCTGATTGCGGTGACTGTGTGTTTTTTGCCGCCGAACATTACGCCTTCTACAACCGCCTGTCCGCCATATACTGGTTTATCTTGTGACATTTCTACACCAACCTATGTTGTTTTATTTCACATTAGCTTCATAATGTGCCGCTATAGTGATTGTTTATGTCTCTATGAATCAATTCCCTTTCATGGGTAGAGATTGGAAGCCGTTGCACCTCTACATATATTTTACAAAAAAAATGAACAGGACTCCACATATAAAAAACAATAGGAGAAAAAATTCCCTGATAATAGGACATACTATATGAATGGAGGTGTAAAAGATGAAACAACAACAAAATGATAGCGGCCAAGAACAGAAATATGACCAGAATAAACAAGAAAAACCTTTGTCGCAGAAAGCGAATGTTGCCCTGATTGGATTCATAGGCGGTGCATTCTGGAGCGCATTGGGATGTCTTGCGCATTACTTTAACTTTACAGAAGTAGGGCCGACCGTCATTCTGTCGGGATGGGCTCCGGACAGATGGGCGCATGGATTCCTCGGTACTGTAATAGCCATACTCCTGTATGGGCTTGTTTCAATACTTGTCGCTTTTCTATATTATGCTATTTTGAGGAAAGTACTTAGTATTTTTGCGGGGATTTTGTTCGGAATTGCGATTTGGGCTGTGGTTCACCTCGCCTTTGTTCCATTGTTTCCGGGATTGAAAGGAATTACTGAAATGGATTTGGATTCGTTTGTGACAACCATTTGCTTATATATATTATATGGTGTATTTATCGGATTCAGCATTTCATTTGATGCAAACGAGAGAGCGCGCCAAAAAGAAATGGAACAGCAAGAACCCAATGTCCAGCCATAATAGGATTCATCGGTATCCATTCTGGATAAAGTAATGTGACAACTTACAGAATGTGATAAAATATTCTTACTGGTTGTATATACGATTAAGTAAGTATTATTTCAAGTAAGAATAGGTGGGAGCGGCATATGGATAAATTAGAACGTTTACGAGAATCTTTTGAACAGTTACATATTGATGGAATGCTTATTACAAACCCGTACAACAGACGTTACATTTCCGGATTCACAGGTACTGCCGGAGTAGTATTGGTTTCCAAAGACCGTGCTCTCTTCATAACGGATTTCCGTTATGTGGAACAAGCGCAGAAGCAATGCGCGGGTTTTGAAATTGTTCAACATATGAAAGCCATCCATGAAGAAGTGGCGCATCAAGCGAAGCAATTGGGCATTGCGAAGCTGGGCTTCGAGCAGGATATGACATATGCTTCCTATACTACGTATAATCGAGCGCATGATGGAGAATTTGTTCCGGTTTCTGGAGTAGTCGAGAAATTACGCTTGATAAAGACAAACTCAGAGATTAAGATATTAAAGGAAGCTGCACAGATTGCAGATGCGGCTTTCGAGCATATCATTGGATATATCCGTCCAGGCCTTACAGAACTGGAGGTCTCCAATGAATTAGAGTTCTTCATGAGAAAACAAGGAGCTACTTCTTCTTCATTCGATACAATCGTAGCTTCTGGCTACCGCTCAGCACTTCCACATGGTGTCGCGAGTGACAAAGTGATCGAAGCGGGCGATTTTGTAACATTGGATTATGGCGCCTATTACAATGGCTATGTGTCTGATATTACGCGAACAATAGCGGTAGGCAAACCTAGCGATGAATTGAAAAATATTTATGATATTGTTTTAGAAGCCCAATTGCGTGGTATGGCTGGTATTAAACCGGGCATGACAGGCAAAGAGGCGGATGCGTTAACACGCAATCTGATTGAAGAAAAAGGTTTCGGGCCTAATTTCGGCCATTCTACAGGCCATGGCATCGGGCTTGAAGTGCATGAAGGCCCCGCGCTGTCCATGAAGAGTGACATCGTTCTCGAACCGGGCATGGCAGTGACAGTTGAGCCGGGAATTTATGTTCCGGGTCTTGGCGGAGTTCGTATTGAAGATGATACGATTATAACGAATGAGGGCAATGAAGCTCTCACACATTCAACAAAAGAGCTCATCATATTGTAATATTCAGGAGGAAAAACAATGATTTCTGTTAATGATTTCAAAACAGGTTTAACAATTGAAGTGGACAATGCGATTTGGCAAGTAATGGACTTCCAACACGTTAAACCGGGTAAAGGGGCGGCATTCGTCCGTTCTAAATTACGTAATTTGCGTACAGGAGCAATCCAGGAGAAAACATTCCGTGCCGGCGAGAAAGTGGCAAAAGCACGCATTGAAAACCGCAAAATGCAATATTTATATGCGAATGGCGATCAACATGTATTCATGGATAATGAAAGCTACGATCAAATTGAATTATCAGAAGCGCAAATTGAGCGTGAATTGAAATTCTTGAAAGAAAACATGGAAGTATACATCATGATGTTCGGTTCTGAAACAATCGGCGTTGAACTTCCTAACACAGTAACTTTAGAAGTTACAGAAACAGAGCCAGGCATCAAAGGCGATACAGCTTCAGGCGGCACTAAGCCTGCGACTGTTGAAACAGGTCTTATCGTTCAAGTGCCATTCTTCGTTAACGAAGGCGATAAATTGGTCATCAACACAACTGACGGATCTTATGTATCACGTGGATAAGCAAGTTGTGAAGAGAGTGCCCCCCGGGAATTCGTTTCCTGGGCCGGCACTCTTTTTTTATGCCCTCAAAATAATCACCCCTCAAAAAAATCAACCAACAAGTCATAAAGTGTACGAGCAGCCCATACATTGTAATTGAATGATGTACAAAGAGAGGAGGCTTGTATGCAAACTGTTTTATCATTTCTCCCAAAAAAAATCGCATGTTTCTTTCAAGATATGCCTCCGAAGAAGTGGAACACAATTGAGGAAATACGGTGTCGCATCGGCAGGCCTGTGGAAATCTCATCCGGCACTGCATATGAATTGTTGCCGGTCATTGCAACCGAAGAAGACGCCGCGCAATTAGTCAATAATATTACGAACTTCTCCATGTATACGATGGAAGAGGAACTGAAGCGGGGCTATATTACAATTCAAGGCGGACATAGAGTGGGGATTGCGGGAAAAGTCATTCTTGACCAAGGCAACGTCAAGGCCATCATTCATATCGCTTCCCTTAATATTCGAATTGCAAAAGAACAAATAGGATGCGCGGAACAGCTGATTCCTTATTTATATAATGACGGTTGGCACAATACAATGATCATTGGTCCGCCGCAAACAGGCAAAACCACGTTGCTTAGGGACTTAACCAGAATCATGTCGACGGGGCACAACGAGAAACAGCTTCCTGCTATGAAAGTGGGTGTGGTCGATGAACGTTCAGAAATAACAGGATGTGTGAATGGAGTGCCGCAATTGCATTTCGGTCCGCGAATCGACATCTTGGATGCTTGTCCGAAAGCGGAAGGAATGATGATGTTAATCCGATCTATGTCTCCGCAGATCATTGTGGCGGATGAAATAGGCAGAAGTGAAGATAGTGCTGCTGTATTGGAAGCGGTTCATGCCGGCATTCACTTGGCCATCACGGTTCACGGCTATTCGTACAGCGATGTAATGAAAAGGCCGACTATAAATGAAATTCTCGGTCTGCGAATATTTACCCGTTTTATTATCCTAAGCAGAAGCGGGAATCGAGGCTTTTGCTATTCAATCATGGATGAAACAGGACAAGAGGTCTCACAAAAAAGAGGTGTACTATGGTGAAGCTTATAGGCGCTGCATGCATCCTTATCGCCTGTACATGGATTGGCTTTGAATTCGCGCGCCATTTGAGTAAAAGGCCTAAGCATTTACGTTTATTCCGCTCCAGCCTGCAAGCTTTGGAAGCGGAAATCATGTTCGGGCATACGCCGCTCCAGGAAGCTGCCGTCCGGCTTTCAAAGAGCTTGCCCGAGCCGATTAACCGTTTCTTCGCCGCTTTCGCCAAGGAGCTGAGGCAACAAGATACAAATGTGAAAACGGCTTGGGATAACAGTTTATCAGCATTTCGTAAAGTATTGGCGTTAAAGCAAAATGAAATGGAGATTCTCATGCAATTCGGTGAAACGCTGGGCCGCCATGATCGTTATCAGCAGCAGAAGCAAATCATCTTAACGATGACTCATTTAGAAAGAGAAGAAACGGAAGCGTTGCAAGTTCAAAGCAAATACGAAAAAATGATGAAAAGCCTCGGGTTCTTATCAGGATTATTGCTCATCATTTTACTAGTTTAATCAACATGTAGGGGGAAGCCAAATGGGCATTGAAGTGGGTTTGATATTCAAAATTGCCGGTGTAGGCATTGTGATTGCCTTCATCAATACATTGCTGGAACAAATCAACAAGAAAGAATACTCCCAGTGGGTCACTTTGTTTGGTTTTATTTATATTCTTTTTATGGTGGCGCAAATCATGGATCAATTATTTGAAAAAATTAAATCTGTATTCTTGTTTCAGTAAGGAGAGGGAGGGATGAGCAATCGAAATTATTAAGATAGTAGGCATTGCTTTATTGGCTACCTTTTTGGCTACCCTCTTAAAGGAACAAAAACCGAATTTTGCTTTTCTCCTCATCATTTTTGTCGGCTGCTCCATTTTTTTATTGCTTGTTGAACAAATCTACAACATCATTCATATGCTTGAAGTGTTGGCGGAAGAAGCCAATGTGAATATGGTGTATTTGGAGACGATACTGAAGATTATCGGGGTCGCCTACATCGCTGAGTTCGCTTCGCAAATAACAAAAGACGCCGGCCAGGGCACGCTCGCTTCGAAGATTGAATTAGCGGGGAAAATCATTATTCTGGCCATGGCGATTCCAATTCTGACCGTCATGATTGAAACAATCCTGAATTTAATCCCGACTTAAACGGAAATGGTAAGAAGAGGTGGAGAAATGAAGCAATGGCTGACCAATGTAGTGCTTGCAAGCATCATACTATGGATGCAACCACATGATGTACAAGCTTCACCAAATGTAAACAGCAATCCAACAACTATCCAAGGAGAAATAGAAAACAATCAGCAAGATATTATAACAGAGCAAAGCGAAGCTTCTCCCAACGTTTCACAGGAATTAATCAATAGCAATTTAGAGAAAGTGAACATGGATGAAATGAAAGGGTTCTGGGATCAGATTATGGACGAATACGGCGGTTATCTTCCGGAAGGGCAAAAAGGGAGTTTAATGGATTTCATAACAGGAGAAAAGGAGTTTTCACTGAAAGGCTGGGCGCAAGGTTTCTTGAAATACATCTTCCATGAGCTGATCGCTAACGGGAAATTGCTTGGAATGTTGATTCTGCTTACGGTTTTCAGCCTTTTTCTGCAATCATTACAGAATGCTTTTGAAAGCAGCTCCATCAGCAAAGTGGCATATAGCATTGTATTCATGGTGCTTATCATTATCGCTTTAAACAGCTTTCACGTAGCAATTTCCTACACAAAGGAAACCATTGAATTAATGATGTCTTTCTTCATGGCGCTGGTGCCGCTGCTTCTTGCATTGATAGCGGCTTCAGGTGGATTGGTTTCCGCCGCTTTCTTTCATCCCGTACTGCTTTTCTTGATGAATACAAGCGGCTTATTGGTTGGAAAAGTGGTTTTGCCTCTATTATTCCTAGCCACCATTCTTAGCGTGGTCAGCACATTGACTGAGCATTATAAAGTCACTCAGCTGGCAGGTTTGATACGCAACTGGAGCATTGGCTTGCTTGGCGCTTTCATGACAATATTCCTCGGTGTGATTTCGGTTCAAGGAGCTTCTTCAGCAGTAGCGGACGGGGTCGCCATTCGGACTGCCAAATTCATTACAGGGAATTTCGTGCCTGTTGTCGGCCGTATGTTTACGGATGCTGCCGATACAGTCATCAGCGCATCGGTGCTATTGAAAAACACAGTGGGCATCGCCGGGGTTGTCATCTTATTATTGATCACCATATTCCCTGCTTTGAAAATTCTTGTCATCGCCTTCATCTATAAATTAACCGCAGCGGTCCTGCAGCCGCTTGGAGGCGGTACAGTCATTAAATGTTTGGATATTATTTCAAAAAGCATGATGTATATATTTGCTGCATTGGCTATTGTTTCTGTGATGTTCTTCTTGAGCGTCACAATTATTATAGCGGCAGGAAATGTAACGCTGATGGTCAGGTAGGTGATAGGCGAATATGGAGTTTCTGACTGACTGGATTACAAATATTATTATCTTCATCCTTCTTGCCATTGTGATGGACATGCTGTTGCCAAGCTCAGCTATGCAGAAATATGCCAAGATGGTCATCGGCTTGTTGTTGATGACGGTGCTTATTTCGCCAATCTTTAAATTGCTGTCCACAGATTTTGAAGATTTGGTAGCCCAAGTAAATACAGATGATGTCGTAACACACGGAAAGATGGAAAGTTTAATAGATGATAAGAAAAAAGAAATACAAGCTGTCAATCATGCATATATTTTAGAAGAAATGGCTGTCCAATTGAAGAAGATGGGAGAAGAGGAGTTGATGAATCGTTATAACTATGAAATTAAAAATCTCGAAGTTTCTTTAAAGACCCTTGAGAGTCCGCAGCTGCCTGAAGATTTGGATTCCATTTCAATCGTTTTAAAGGAAGGAAATCAGACTGATACAGCAATTGAAACCATACAAACAGTAAAAATCGATACCGAAGAAAAA
The DNA here is from genome assembly GCA_051874035.1 of Bacillus sp. (in: firmicutes). Classification (GTDB taxonomy): domain Bacteria; phylum Bacillota; class Bacilli; order Bacillales; family DSM-1321; genus Bacillus_AD. Next base: position 33,422 of record JBJEFM010000239.1, on the reverse strand, counting down.
ACACCGATACAGAGTGACAAAATAAATGAAATAAAGAGATTCTTAAGTACGCAATGGGGGCTGGATGAAGAGGATATAAACATTATGATTGAAAGGAGGGACACATGAACTTGAAAGATAATCCGTTTACAAGATGGATCAAGAAGGGATTGCAGAAAGATAAACAGCCGAATGAGGATGATCAGAAAAAGAAACCTTCATTATATTTATACATGCTGGCCGTGCTGGTCATAGGTGTAGTCATCATGATGGGCAGCGAATTCATCGCGAAACAAGGAGATGCGCTTTCTGCCGATGGCTCCCTCCCGGCCATGAAAGAAACGGCAGAAGACGTGGAAACATTCGGAAAGAAATCGAGCGGTGCAGAGCGAACCATTTCTGAATATGAACAGAATTTCGAGAATCAAATTAAAGATGCACTCGAAACAATCGCCGGGGTCAAAGACGTAACAGTAGTAGTCAATGTCGATGCAACAGAAAAAAAACTACATGAAAGAAATAAAGTAACACAGGAGCAAACGACAGAAGAGACAGATAGAGAAGGCGGTAAACGGACCGTGACAGATTCTTCGAGGGATGAACAAATCGTTATAGTGAGGAACGGAGAGAAAGAGGTGCCTATTGTACAAATGACGGAGAAGCCTGAAGTAAGGGGCGTGCTCGTTGTCGCAAAAGGCGCCGACAACATTACGGTGAAGAAGTGGATTATCGAGGCAGTGACGCGAGTGTTGGATATACCTAGTCATAAAGTGGCGGTTATGCCGAAAAAATAAGGAGGAATAGAAATGTTATTGAAGAAGCAAACGGTTTGGTTATTAACGATGCTCAGCTTGGTAGTGGTATTGTCTGTTTACTATGTGACAACTCCAACGGAAAAACAAAATAATATGGCGACCTCGGTGGAGAAAGAAGACGAGACGAATAAGGCTCAAGAAACGACAAACAATTCCGCAAATGGCGAAGAGGATGCATCCGTGGATAAAGCGGCGAATGACTCGAAGGATGAAACACCGGTTGCCCAAGAGGATGAGGGAGCGAAAAGCACAACGAAAGAAGTCATTCCAAGCGTGGATGATGAATCATTCCAGACAGCCCGCCTGGAAATCACCGATGAAAGAAACAGAACTATTTCCGATTTGACAGAAATGATGGGGAATACGGAATTATCTGCCGAGGAAAGAGCGGATGCCGTTCAAACGATCGAGGAAATCAGAGGTTTAACGGTAAAAGAAACGATGCTTGAAACATTGATTAAGCAAATGGACTACGACGCCGCTTTAGTGCGTGCGGATAAAAATGAAGTGCGTGTAACGGTCAAAGCGGAAGAGCTATCCAAGTCAGCGGCCAATGATATTATTCGTATGGTGGCAAGTGAATTACCGACAGCCCATGATGTGAAAGTGGAGTTTCAACCTAAGCAGTAGCGCTGTTTTGAAATATTTAAAAGGATCGCTCCCTTAGAGGGCGATCCTTTTTGTATTGCAAGTTGCTCTTTTGAGCAGAAGCGTTTTCGACAACGAAAGCAAATGTTCGTTTGCGATATAAAAGGTCTGTTTCTCGCCGGCCTGAATGTATAACTGTGGAGAGCTTGGGGGATGACCATCCGGAAGTCCAATAATTAATACTATACTAGCTAAGCTGTGAAGAATTTACTCTACTGAAAAAATCCTTTATTTTGCAATTGTGTAATTAAAATATATTTTATGATTATTTATACAATCATAGTAATTTAAGAAAAAAACAAAAAGTACTTTCTTAATTTTCAGAAATGTAGTACAAAATAATAGGGAGGATACATTGATAAACAATCCTAGTGACATTTGGATTTTTACCAGGTATTATATTATCATGCTAGTATCTAGTCATAAATTTTAAAACGGGGTGTAGAGAAATGTTAAAAGTACAAGAGATCAGAGAACTTGTTCGACTTGTGGACAACTCAAGTATTCAAGAATTCGTGTTTGAACAAGACGGCACAAAAATCGAAATGAAAAAGACAGGCGGAAGCCCGGTTGCTCCACAAACGATTGTACAAGCACCAGTTGTAGAAGCACCTGCTAAACCAGCAGCACCAGTAGCGCAAGCTGAAACTAAACCGGCAGCGGAAGCGGCTCCCGTAAAGGAAAGCGCTCCAGCGGCAGATGCAGATTTACACAAAATCACATCGCCGATGGTCGGGACATTCTACCAATCTCCATCTCCTGATGAGGCTCCTTACGTAAAAGTAGGTTCTAAAGTTTCTGATGACGACACAGTATGTATTGTAGAAGCTATGAAGCTTTTCAACGAAATTACAGCTGAAGTGAAAGGTGAAATTGTTGAAATCCTTGTTAAAGATGGCCAACTAGTTGAGTATGGTCAGCCATTATTCCTGGTAAAAGCTGAATAAGGAGCTGATGACATATGATTAAAAAACTACTGATTGCTAATAGGGGAGAAATTGCAGTACGGATTATCCGTGCATGCAAAGAAATGGGCATTGAAACGGTGGCTGTCTATTCAGAGGGAGACCGTGAAGCTCTTCATGTACAATTAGCCGATGAGGCATATTGTATCGGACCGATCCTTTCTAAAGACAGTTATCTAAATACAGTGAATATTATCAGCACCGCTAAGAAAACAGGAGCGGATGCCATCCACCCTGGATATGGTTTTCTAGCGGAAAATGCAAGTTTCGCAGAATTATGCAGAGAATGCAATATTACTTGGGTCGGCCCATCTCCGGAGGCAATTTCTAAGATGGGTACGAAAGATGTTGCGAGAGATACGATGGAGGCGGCTGGTGTCCCGATCGTTCCGGGATCTAAAGGCATTATTGAGAATATCGAGCAAGGTAAAGAGGTAGCGAAAGGCATTGGCTATCCTGTTATTATCAAGGCTACAGCCGGTGGAGGCGGTAAAGGAATCCGCGTTGCCAGAAACGAAGAAGAGTTGGTTAAAGGCATCAACATTACCCAGCAGGAAGCGGCAACGGCATTCGGCAACCCGGGTGTATACTTGGAGAAATATATTGAAGATTTCCGCCATGTTGAAATCCAAGTGCTGGCCGATAACTACGGCAATGCCATCCACTTGGGTGAGAGGGATTGTACGATCCAAAGAAGGTTGCAAAAACTTCTTGAAGAAACACCTTCCCCAGCTTTAAACGAAGAAACTCGCGCAAAAATGGGAGAAGCGGCAGTAAAAGCTGCTTTAGCAGTTGATTATTCAGGTGCCGGCACGGTAGAATTTATTTATGATTATAATCATAATACATTTTACTTCATGGAAATGAATACACGAATTCAAGTAGAGCATCCTGTTACTGAGATGGTAACGGGTGTAGATTTAATTAAAGAACAAATTCGTGTTGCATCTGGAGAGAAACTTTGTTTAACTCAAGAAGAGGTAACTTTCAATGGATGGGCAATCGAGTGTCGGATTAACGCGGAGAACCCATCTAAGAATTTCATGCCTTCTGCCGGAAAGATTGAAATGTATCTTCCGCCGGGCGGCTATGGGGTTCGTGTGGATTCCGCCGCATATCCTGGCTATACTATTCCTCCATACTATGATAGTATGATTGCGAAATTAATCGTACATGGCAAGACACGTGAGGAAGCGATCAATCGTATGCGCCGTGCATTAAGTGAATTTGTTATAGAAGGCATCCATACGACGATTCCATTCCATTCGAAGTTGCTTCAGCATGAGAGCTTTGTATCAGGAAATTTCAATACAAAGTTTCTTGAAAACCATGATGTAATGGGCTCTGAATAACAGAGGAAAGCTGGAGGTGTTTTTTGTATGGCAGAACAAAACAATATGCTTGAAATGACGCAAACAAACAATAGTTTAGGTAAAGTGGAAATCGCACCTGAAGTTATTGAAGTAATTGCTGGCATTGCCGCTTCTGAAGTGGAAGGGATCGCCCAAATGCGCGGGAACTTCGCTACAGGCGTAGTAGAAAAATTGGGCAAAAAGAATCACGGTAAAGGTGTGAAGGTCGAGCTTTCAGAAGATGGAATCAAGGTTGATATCTATTGCATGATCAAGTTTGGCGTTTCTATCCCTAAAGTGGCTACAGCAGCCCAAGATAATATACGACAAGCGTTAATCAATATGACAGCGATTGAAGCAGATGAAATAAATATTCATGTTGTTGGTGTTGTATTCGAAACAGTGAAAGCAGAAGCTGAAGTAACACAAGAAATGTAATACTTAATCAGGAAAGCCTAACCTTTCTAGAAGCTTGACCTTGTCAACTTTAAAGAGAGGTAGGCTTTTTTGATGTGAATGAATACATAGGCCCGCAGTATACGTTTTGGTAAGATAGCTTATACTGTTTGAGTAGCCTTGCCGCAGATGGAAGGCGAAAAGGGAAGATATCTAGAATTTTACAAATTTTCGGTTGTATTCCTTAATATTATACGAAACACTACCTTTCAATGTTCGTTTATGCTATAGTTTGAACTATAAAAAATGCTACGAGCACGGAATCGTGTTTTAAAGGAGTTACAAAGTTAATGAAACGCAGAACAGCACGTGAAAAGGCGCTACAAGCTTTATTTCAAATTGATATTGCCGATGCAGAGGTTCAAGAAGCTTTGGATTTTGTATTGGAAGGTCAAGAGCAAGATGAATATTTAGATTTTCTCGTTAAAGGAACAACGGAGAATATCACTAAAATAGATGAAGTTATTACAAGTAATCTTGAGAATTGGACAATTGCGCGATTGAGCAACATCGATCGCAACATTTTGCGTCTAGCGGCTTTTGAGATGATGAAGTCTACAGAAGTGCCGGTTAATGTTGTTATGGATGAAGGAATTGAAATCGCAAAAGCTTTTGGGGATGACCAATCGAGCAAGTTTGTTAATGCGGTGCTTTCTAAGATTAAACAGCACTTACATTTATAGAGAGATAATCTTCATAAAGAGAGGGAGTATGAATCATGTCAGCCACCATAATTGACGGGGTAGAAATATCAAAGAAAGTTCGGGAAGATATTGCGGCACAAGTTGTTGAATTAAAGGCGAAGGGCGTTACACCCGGCCTTGCTGTAATCTTGGTTGGTGACAACCAAGCTTCTAAAACGTATGTTGGTTCGAAAGAGAAAGCATGTAAGCAATTAGGCATGCACTCTGTTCTCATTACAATGCCGGAAACGGCTACACAAGAAGAGCTATTAGGCAAAATCAAAGAACTTAATGAAGATGAAAGCATCCATGGCATTCTTGTTCAGCTGCCTTTGCCTAAGCATATCGATGAGAACCAAGTGATTGAAACAATTGCTCCATCTAAGGATGTGGATGGCTTCCATCCAATCAATATCGGAAAAATGCTGGCAGGACAAGATACGTTTTATCCATGTACGCCTTATGGTGTAATGGTGATGCTTGAACATATTGGATGCGACCCGGCGGGGAAACATGCTGTAATCGTCGGCAGAAGCAATATTGTCGGTAAACCTGCCGGACAATTATTGCTGAATCGGAATGCTACTGTTACATACTGCCACTCTAAAACGGAAAATATGCCAAAGTACACAAAAGATGCTGATATTCTTGTTGTGGCTGTCGGCAAAAGAAATGTGATTACTAGTGAGCATGTAAAACCGGGTGCGGTTGTGATTGATGTCGGTATGAACCGGGACGACCAAGGCAAACTATGCGGGGATGTCGCTTTTGATGAAGTGAAAGAAATTGCTTCGTATATTACTCCTGTCCCTAAAGGCGTAGGGCCGATGACAATCACGATGCTGATGTTCAATACAATCAAAGCAGCGAGAAAGATCCACTCTCTTTATTAATTGGTTTACTTTATAAGCATAAACACTTAAATAAAGCTGTCCGATTGTTTATAATAACAAGAGGATAGCTTTTTAGCATGAAAATATATAAGGATGTCCTTCATTAGCACTCCCGTTAAGTTGAAAAGGGGATTTATATGACGATTGAACGATATGTAACGGTTACAGCACTTACAAAATATATAAAAAGAAAATTTGATTATGATCCTTACCTGCGCGATATTTATATTAAAGGCGAAATTTCCAATTATAAGAGACATTCAAGCGGTCATATGTATTTCACCTTGAAAGACGAGAAAGCGAGAATCAACGCTGTCATGTTCTCTTCCAATAACGCATCGCTCATGTTCCAACCCGAAAACGGCATGAAGGTTCTTGTCAGGGGTGAATTGTCAGTCTTTGAACAAAGCGGCAATTATCAAGTTTATGCGAGGGAGATGCACCCGGATGGAATCGGTGATTTATTCGTAGCTTTTCAGCAATTGAAAGAAAAGCTTGAACGAGAAGGCCTATTCTCTTCCGCACACAAGCAAAGCTTGCCGAAGTATCCTTCGACAATAGGCGTCGTTACCTCGCCGACCGGGGCTGCGGTCCGTGATATCATTACAACTTTGAAACGCCGTTACCCGATGGGGAATGTATTAATGTTCCCGGCGCTTGTTCAAGGCCCACAAGCGCCAGCTTCAATCGTGGAGGCGATTAAGCAAGCGAATGGCAGGGAAAATCTTGATGTGTTGATTGTGGGGCGCGGCGGCGGCTCTATTGAAGAATTGTGGGCGTTTAATGATGAACAAGTGGCACGCGCCATTTATGAGTCTCGAATACCGATCATTTCGGCGGTCGGACATGAAACGGATACGACAATAGCGGACTTTGTCGGGGATGTACGTGCTGCTACTCCGACCGCAGCAGCTGAATTGGCTGTACCTCATTATCTGGAATTAAAAAAAGCCGTTACGGTCTATGCGTCAAAAATGACTTCATTTGTTGCCGGTGAAATTAAGCAAAAGGAAGCGGCGTTGGCAAGGCTGGATAAATCATATGCTTTTCGTTACCCTGAGAAATTATACCAACAAAAGGTTGAACAGCTTGATTATGTAATGGAACGGATCCATAAAGAAACGGAGCGTTATTACGAAAGAAAGCATGAGAAGCTAAAAGCCGTTCATCAAGTATTAAAGAGATTCCATCCGAATGATAAAATCGCTGTTCAATTGGAGAAGGTCGGGCAGTACCAGAAACATCTGAATCAATCAATAAAGGCCAAGTTTCAAAGCAAAGAACAGAAATTCTATAGTGCCACAAGCAAATTAGGAGTCCTCAATCCTTTGCAAATCATGGAACGCGGCTATAGCATAGCGTTTGATGAGAAGCAAAATGTAATCAAGAGCAAACAGCAAGTAACTGTAGGGGATGCAATTTCTGTTGTTGTGAAAGACGGACAATTATTGTGTGAAGTAAAAGGTTGTAAGGAGCGAGCCATAGATGAGTAAAGAAAAAGAAATAACATTTGAAGAAGCGATGGAACAACTGGAACATATTGTTGACTTGCTGGAAGAAGGAGATGTTCCTTTAGAAGAAGCCATCAATATTTATAAAAGAGGTATGGATCTTTCAAAAATCTGTCATGGTAAACTTCAAGCCGCACAGAAACAGCTTGTGCAAATTGTCGATGAGAATGGCGAACTGAAGCCGTTCCAAATGGAAGAGGAGGAGTAATATCCATGACTGCCCTTTCTTTTCAGAGTTTTGCAAAAGAGCATAAAGCAATGGTCGAAGCGGAATTAACGAAACAAGTAGAAAAGCTAGCTGCTCCGGAAGTATTAAAGGAATCGATGATTTACTCATTGGAAGCAGGCGGAAAAAGAATACGTCCCTTGTTGGTCTTTGCTGTGCTCGATGCTTTCGGCAAATCAACAAAAATTGGTCTTCAAGCTGCATGCAGCATTGAAATGATACATACATATTCATTAATACATGATGACCTTCCGGCGATGGATGATGATGATATCCGCAGGGGGAAGCCGACGAACCATATCATGTTTGGAGAAGCGAACGCCGTTTTGGCGGGGGATGCTTTGTTGACACATAGTTTCTATGTGATTGCGGCGATGGATGATCCTGAGGTGTCTGCAGAGCAAAAAATAGCCGTCATAAAGGAAATTTCCCGCTGTGCTGGAGCAGAAGGCATGGTTGGCGGGCAAACGGCTGATATGCAAGCTGAGGGGGCGAGCATAAGCCTAGAGCAATTAGAATATATCCATGAACATAAAACGGGTAAGCTGTTAACATGCAGCGTACTTGCCGGTGCCATCCTGGCCGGCGCAAGCGAAAGGCAGAAAGCGAAGCTCGCTGAGTTCTCCCATCATTTAGGGCTGGCTTTTCAAATCCGTGATGATATCCTTGATATTGAAGGAAATGAAGAAGTGATCGGCAAGCCGGTCGGCAGCGATGTTTCGAATCAGAAGAATACGTATCCGGCACTGCTCACGCTTAAAGGAGCTAAAGATAAGCTCGAAGAAGAAACGAATAAGGCACTTGCTGCGTTAGACAGCTTGCAGCTTCAAGGAGATCAATTAGTGCAAATTACAAATTTAATCGCGCGTCGAGATTATTAGTCCTCACCCGGATAATATGCCTTATTTGTGATAGAACTCAATTTATGGTATATTGACGTAGAATACGCTTGGAAAGCATGTAAATGAAAATGGAATGCGGCTAATGGAAGGAACATTATCCCGTTATTGGTTGTAAATAAGCAGAACCGTTATCACAAGCGTGTTAACGGTTTTTTTGAAAAAAACTTGGAAATGAATAGAGAAAGTGAGTGATCCTGTTGGATCTTCTAACGATAAAGGACCCTTCATTTTTGAAAAGTTTGAATAAGCGGCAATTAGAATCCCTCAGCCAAGATATTAGGGAATTTCTTATTCAGAAGCTTTCAGTAACAGGAGGCCATATTGGACCGAATTTGGGAGTTGTGGAGCTGACGGTTGCTCTACATAAGGAATTTAATAGCCCAACAGATAAAATATTATGGGATGTCGGGCATCAATCATATGTCCATAAAATCTTAACAGGAAGAGCGTGTCAATTTGACACTCTTAGACAATACAAAGGTATGTGCGGTTTCCCTAAAATGGTTGAAAGCGAACATGATGTCTGGGAAACAGGCCATAGCTCTACTTCTTTATCCGCTGCAATGGGGATGGCAATTGCGCGTGATTTGAAAAAAGAAAAAAGCTATATTATCCCTGTTATCGGAGATGGGGCATTGACAGGCGGAATGGCATTGGAAGCGCTCAATCATATCGGAGCGGAGAAAAAGAATATGATTGTCGTTTTGAATGACAATGAAATGAGCATTGCGCCTAACGTAGGGGCACTCCATAATGTATTGGGGCAGCTTCGCACAGCCGGCAAGTATAATCGCGCTAAAGATGAATTGGAATATTTATTGAAGAAAATCCCGGCTGTTGGCGGGAAATTAGCCGCAACAGCAGAGCGTGTCAAAGATAGCCTGAAATATCTATTGGTTTCTGGAATGTTTTTTGAAGAGTTAGGTTTTACGTATTTAGGGCCTGTAGACGGTCATGATTATGAAGATTTAATTGAAAACCTCCGCTATGCCAAGAAAACAGAAGGGCCTGTGCTATTACATGTCCTTACGAAAAAAGGGAAGGGCTATCAACCGGCTGAAATAGACCGTGTAGGTACATGGCACGGCACCGGCCCATATAAAATTGAAACGGGCGCATTTGTTAAATCTGTTACAAAGGCGCCGGCGTGGAGTTCGCTTGTAAGTGAAACGGTCCGCAGATTAGCCCGAGAGGATGAGAGGATCGTCGCCATTACACCAGCCATGCCGGTAGGTTCGAAATTAGAAGGATTTGCGTCGGAATTCCCGGATCGCATGTTTGATGTAGGAATTGCCGAGCAGCATGCGGCAACAGTGGCGGCCGGTCTGGCAACACAGAAAATGAAGCCGTTCCTTGCCATTTATTCAACCTTCTTGCAACGCGCTTACGATCAAGTGGTCCATGATATTTGTCGTCCGAATTTAAACGTATTCATAGGCATTGACCGTGCCGGTCTGGTAGGTGCGGATGGCGAAACGCATCAAGGCGTTTTCGATATTGCCTTTTTACGAAACTTGCCTAATTTAGTTTTAATGATGCCTAAGGACGAAAATGAAGGGCAACATATGGTCAATACAGCTATTCACTATGACAACGGACCGATTGCTATGCGTTTTCCAAGAGGCAATGGCTATGGAGTGGAGATGGATGAGGAATTGCAAATCATTCCGATTGGCAGCTGGGAAGTCTTGAAAGAAGGCAAAGATGCTGCTATTCTGACTTTCGGCACGACAATCCCGATGGCTATGAAAGCTGCGCAAGCTTTAGAGAAACAGGGCATATCAGTGAAAGTGATCAACGCCCGTTTCATTAAGCCGCTTGATGAAAGTATGCTCCATGATGTAATGAAAATGGATATGCCGATCCTGACTATCGAAGAAGCAATCCTGGAAGGCGGATTTGGCAGTGCGGTGCTGGAATTTGCCCATGATCATAGTTATCATGGCGCTACTATTGAGCGCATGGGTATTCCGGACCGATTCATTGAGCATGGAAGTGTAGATAAATTATTAGAAGAAATCTCATTAACAACAGAAGCGGTCGTAGCGACCGTTAAGAAATTAATACCGCAAAAACAAAAAAGGGCTTGACGTATGAAAATAAAAAAAGAACGAATTGACGTTCTACTTGTAGAACAAGGATTAGCAGAAACAAGGGAAAAAGCAAAAAGAGCGATTATGGCAGGACTTGTCTATGCCAATGAAGAAAGACTGGATAAACCGGGGGAGAAGATTCCTGCCGATACAATCCTGACGATTAAAGGCAAAGTAATGCCTTATGTATCAAGAGGCGGTTTAAAGCTAGAAAAAGCCATCAAAGAGTTCGGATTAGACCTGAAGGATCGAGTGATGCTTGATATCGGCTCTTCTACAGGCGGTTTCACGGATTGCGGCTTGCAAAATGGCGTGAAAATGTCTTATGCGCTGGATGTAGGCTATAATCAATTAGCTTGGAAATTAAGGCAAGACGAACGGGTGATAGTAATGGAACGCACGAATTTCCGTTATGTAACGCCTGCTGACTTAGATGGTGAAATGCCTAGTTTCGCGAGCATCGATGTGTCCTTCATCTCCCTTTCATTAATATTGCCTGTATTGAAAACTTTACTTGTCCCGAATAGTGATGTAGCTGCGTTAATTAAACCGCAGTTCGAAGCGGGAAAAGAACAAGTGGGCAAGAAAGGGATTGTTCGTGAAGCTAAAACCCATGAACAAGTGATTGAGAAAATCGTCGCCCTTTCTTTACAGCTGGGCTATGATGTCAAACATTTGACGTATTCACCGATTACGGGCGGAGATGGCAATATCGAATTTCTTATTCACTTGCATTGGGAAGGCGAAAAAGAACAAGGGGACAATCAATTAGCCGTTACAGCGGCTCAAGTGGTTGCTGTTGCCCATCAAGAACTGAAGAAAAAGAAAGAAGCAGAGTAAGCTATTTATCCCGTTTAACAGGTACTAAGACTCTCACTTCCACGCAACAGTGAAAGCGCAGATGTGTAAGTGGGAGATCAAGTACCCGTAACAACCCGATTGGTTCATCTAATGATAGGTGGGAGATGAAGGAAAACTCCCACCTATCAAAGATTCACTTTATTCGGTATAATGAAAAAGGCGCAATGTGCTCAAATCACGCATTGCGTCTTTTCATTTTATTGATATAATAGTACAGGTTTGAATAAAAAGAAGGATACATATGCAATGTAGTATGCTTTTATATTGCTTGCACTCTATGGGTGAGTGGCTTTCTTTCTGCGAGTATAAAGGAATGGCCGCCCGTTTCAGTAATATGTTCAATTTCTGTAGGAAATCATAGAGAATGTGATGCTTGCGAATATACATAAAAGCTTTATTTTTATGCAATTTTAGTTTGTAATTATGTACAAGGAATGCAAAATAGTCTATGATTTGTAATATAGTGAAATGATTTTTTAACTATGACAATCATAAGGGAAATCACTAATTTGATGAGGTGTACAATGAACAAGGGACAACGTCACATAAAAATTCGAGAAATAATAGCCAATAATGATATAGAAACACAAGATGATCTTGTGGATGAGTTAAAGAATGCGGGCTTCAATGTTACCCAAGCGACCATTTCGCGGGATATTAAAGAGCTGCATCTGGTGAAAGTGCCTTTATTGGACGGTAAATATAAATACAGCTTGCCGGCCGATCAGCGTTTTAATCCGCTTCAGAAATTGAAAAGATCGTTGATGGATGCATTCGTGCGTATAGATTCAACAAGTCATTTGCTCGTTATGAAAACATTGCCCGGCAATGCGCATGCTATCGGGGTATTAATTGATAATTTAGATTGGGAAGAAGTATTGGGAACCATTTGCGGTGATGATACAATACTTATTATTTGCAGAACGCAGGAAGATACTGAGAAGCTGACGAAAAGGTTTCTCGATATGTTATAAAGGAAAAAGGGTGATCGACAGTGTTGGTTGAGCTTTCTATAAAAAATTTCGCGATCATTGAAGAATTAAATCTATCTTTTAACAGTGGCCTGACTGTATTGACTGGTGAAACAGGCGCTGGAAAAAGTATCATCATTGATGCGATTACTTTAATTGCTGGCGGAAGAGGTTCATCCGAGTTTGTCCGGCATGGGGAGGCTAAAGCGGAGCTTGAAGGAATGTTCCTGATCCCAAGCGATGACCATCCTATTTACGAAAAAGCTTTGGAATTCGGAATCGAAGTGAAAGACGATGCGGTTATTTTAAGAAGGGATATTTCCCAAAATGGGAAAAGTATCTGCCGTATAAATGGAAAGATGGTAACAATCAGTGTTTTAAGAGAAATTGGAGGAACATTGATTGATGTCCATGGTCAGCATGAACACCAAGAGCTGATGGACCATCATTTCCATCTGCCTCTTTTAGATCAATTCGGCGGAGAAGAAATAAATCAAGCCTATCAGGAATATGAGCGTTTATATAATCGCTATATTACTGCGCAAAAACAATATAACAGCTTAAATCAAGATGAGCGCCAGACGGTTCACCGTTTGGACTTTCTCACTTTTCAATACAATGAAATCGAAAAGGCGAATCTTATATTGAATGAAGATGAGGAATTAGCGGAAGAGAAGAAGAAAATCAATAACTTTGAGAAAATCTATGAAGGCCTGCAAACGGCTTACCAAGCATTGCGCGGGGAACAAACGGCTCTTGACTGGCTATCTGTCGCAATGAACAATGTAAACGACCTAGCCGATTTGGACGAAGATATTAAAGCGGTATCAGAGACTATTTCCAATAGTTATTATTTATTGGAAGAAACATCTCTATCCATCCGGAATTCCTATGAGATGCTGGAATATGATCCTGAGCGTCTGAACATGATCGAAGGGCGCCTTAATGAACTGAACGGCTTAAAACGTAAGTATGGTAAAACAATAGAAGAAATATTGGAATATCATGCGGAGATAGAAGAAGAAATTGAAACACTCCAAAATCGCGAAACGCATTTAGCAAAGCTTGAAAAGGAATTGCAATCCTTAAAAGCTGATTTATTGGTCGAAGCGGTCAACCTTTCTAAATTAAGGGAAAAGTATGCGCAAATCTTGACCACGAACATCCTTCAGGAACTGAAGGAATTGTATATGGATAAGACGAAATTTGAAGTCGTATTCTTAAAGAAACCTTCCATGACGGATGAAGTGAAAGAATCGGATATCCATTTGAACGGTTTGGATGAGGTGGAGTTCTATATCAGCACAAATCCGGGGGAACCATTGAAGCCTTTGGCCAAAACAGCGTCGGGCGGTGAATTATCCCGAATCATGCTTGCTTTGAAGAATATCTTCTCCAAGCATAGCGGAATTACAAGTATTATCTTCGATGAAGTCGACACAGGCGTCAGCGGACGAGTAGCGCAATCCATTGCTGAGAAAATCTATAAAGTCTCTGTTGCTTCACAGGTACTATGCATTTCGCACTTACCGCAGGTGGCGGCGATGGCGGATACTCATCTCTACATCCGCAAGGAAATAGTGGACGGGCGGACGAAAACAAGTGTGCAACCGTTACAATTCGATGATAAAGTAAAAGAAATCGCACGTATGATTTCCGGCATGGAAATCACCGATGTGACGAAGAAGCACGCAGAAGAGTTATTGGAGCAAGGAAAAAAAATTAAACAATCATGAACCATGGTGAAGCTATCCGTTATTGGATAGCTTTTATTTTGGCCTCATTGTTATAAATGACGAACGGAAAGGCAACATTAAACATGTAGCCATTAAGAGTGTGGATTAGGAACGAGGAGAGTGAAAATATTTGAAATTAATCACTATAAAACATATATTGGGCGCAATTCTCCTTGTTTCGTTAATTAGCATAGGCTTTTATAAGCCGACAATGTCTTTTCTTGCGATTCCGAATAAAATAACCCTTTTCGAAGGCCAATCATATGAAATTTCCAAGGCGCTGCCTGTAACAGCCTCTATCGCCGATACACGATCGGCGTCGGTAACAGAAACGAAGGATTCGATTACAATTGATGGTCAGCAGACAGGAGAAAACCAGCTATTGTTGGATATAGCGGGTTTTCCGATCAAGAAAGTTGATGTAGAAGTCATTGATAACTTCAAAGTGGTTCCTGGTGGTCAGTCAATCGGTGTGAAATTAAACACAGTAGGAGTGCTTGTCGTCGGCCATCATTTAGTCGCGACAGATAAAGGCAAGGATTCACCCGGAGAACTTGCGGGTGTCAAAGTGGGAGATATTATTACAAAAATCAACGGTGATAGCATCAAAAAAATGGCGGATATATCGCAATATGTGCAGCAATCAGGAGAGAAGCGCGAACCATTGCAACTGCAGATCCGCCGTGAAGATAAAACCATTTCAACAAAACTTACTCCATTAAAAGATAAAACAGAGCAAATTTACAAGTTAGGTTTATATATTCGTGATTCAGCGGCAGGAATTGGAACTATGACATTTTATCATCCCGATTCCAAGAAATATGGCGCATTGGGCCATGTAATATCGGATGCCGATACAAGAAAGCCCATTGTGGTGAAAGACGGGGAAGTCGTATCTTCGACCGTCACATCCATAGAGAAGGGAAGCAACGGCGATCCGGGTGAGAAATTAGCCCGCTTCTCAGCCAGTAAGGAAATTATCGGAAATATCAAAAGGAACAGCCCGTTCGGCATCTTCGGTTCCTTGAAAAAGCAAGTGCCCAATGGCAATATGGATGAAGCTATCCCGATTACCTTATCACATCAAGTGAAAGAAGGCCCTGCAGAAATTCTGACAGTTGTAGACGGAACAAAAGTAGAAAAATTCGATATTGAAATTGTCAGTACCATCCCGCAGAAATTTCCGGCTATTAAAGGAATGGTGCTGAAGGTGACAGATCCGGCCCTTCTAAAGAAAACGGGAGGAATTGTACAAGGGATGAGCGGTAGTCCGATTATACAAGACGGCAAGCTAATCGGTGCTGTAACGCATGTGTTTGTCAATGATCCCACAAGCGGATACGGTGTCCATATTGAATGGATGCTTCATGAGGCGGGCATCAACATATACAAGCAAGAAGAAAAGCGGAATGCCAGTTAAAACAAGGCTTACAATAGCCTTGTTTTTTTAGGTGAACGGATTCTTTTCAGAAGAATCAAAAGGTATGTTACAATGTTAAAATATAGAAACATAGCTGGAAATCGTAGTTGCATATGCGGATTTAGTCGGAAAATGAGGTATAACAAAGAAAAATAACTTAATCGCTAAGTTTTCCAATAATTTCAGAAAAAGAAAAGGAATTTAATGGCTGTTGTCGAAATTTTCATATTACGAGATCTAATAGAACCGTTATCGTGGGCGAGGAGGAAATTGAAGGTGAAGAAAGTCAAAGTATGTATTGTGGATGATAATAGGGAACTGGTCCGTCTTCTGGAGGACTACGTTTCTACTCAGGAAGATATGGAAGTAATCGGTGTGGCTTATAACGGACAAGAGTGCTTGAATATGCTTGGAAGCATGGAACCGGATGTTCTGTTGCTTGATATAATTATGCCGCACATTGATGGTCTTGCGGTATTGGAGAAAATTCGAGAAATGGGTAATAGCCTGCCAAATGTCATTATGTTGACGGCATTTGGACAGGAAGATGTTACGAAGAAAGCAGTCGAATTAGGCGCCAGCTACTTTATCCTGAAGCCGTTCGACATGGAGTATCTGGGTGATAAAATTCGTCAAGTAAGCGGTAAGCCTTCTGCTTCGCATGGTGTAAAAGCGCCTGTAAACCATAATTACCGCAGTTCTTATGAACCGAATAAGCCTAAGAATCTGGATGCCAGTATAACAAGCATTATCCATGAAATCGGTGTTCCAGCCCATATCAAAGGATATCTATATTTGAGGGAAGCGATTTCAATGGTCTATAACGACATCGAATTATTAGGATCTATCACAAAAGTGCTGTATCCCGACATTGCCAAGAAATATAAAACAACCGCCAGCCGGGTGGAGAGAGCAATCCGTCATGCAATTGAGGTCGCTTGGAGCAGGGGCAACATTGACTCTATTTCTTCGTTATTTGGCTATACGGTTTCCATGAGTAAAGCAAAACCTACGAATTCAGAATTCATCGCCATGGTCGCAGATAAGCTTCGCCTAGAGCATAAAGCTTCTTGAAAAGGCTAGGCGGGTTGGTATGACAGTGTTTGCTGTATAGTATTGTCTTTCCAATGCCAGTGTAAAAGGACCAATGAACTTCTTTTTAAACCCATAAATATTTCTTTTGTTTACCGAAAGACATGTTTATTTTATTGGCATTTATAATTAGCCAATAGAATGGAGGTGTCTTTTTGTACGGCCTTTACATGCAACAATGGCACTGCTTTACTCAACACTTGAACCGTCTAAACGAATTTCAATAACTTTACCACCTATCAACGGGATCATTTAACAAAGCCATATAAAAAATAGGAGAGATACTGTAGCAGGTCATAAAACATATCTACATACATACATTAATCAGGAATTATTTAATATCGTATGTTTTGTGGATTTTTTTATTGTTTTCTTTATCAGGATTGCATGGGGAAATTTTTTGCGGAATAGGGAATCAGCCGGAGGTTATTCAAAATTTGAATGAAAATCCGGTTCATTTTTCATACATTGACATGGAGGGAAAATCTTTATGGGAACAACAGAAATCTATGCCCATCGCGGTTCTGCGGGCACTCATCCGGAAAATACAATGGCCGCGTTTTTGGAAGCTGAAAGAGTAGGTGCTGATGGCATCGAATTGGATGTACAGTTAACCAAAGACAATGAAATTATTGTTATTCATGACGAGAAGGTTGATCGCACAACAAATGGAAAGGGATATGTAAAAGACTATACTTTACGTGAGCTCAAGACATTGGATGCAAGTTATAAATTTCCTCAATTTAAGCAATCGATAGTCATTCCTACATTAGAAGAAGTGTTTGATTTTCTGCTCACCAATTCCCTGATGCTTAATATCGAGCTTAAGAACAGCATCTTGCCTTATCCCGGGCTTGAAGAAAAAGTAATCGCTTTAATTAACCAATACAAATTGCAAGAGCGTATCATTCTATCATCATTCAATCATTATAGCCTGGTTCATTGTTATCGCTTAGCGCCCAATATTGAGATATCCCCCCTATATCGTGATGGATTATATATGCCTTGGGTGTATGCGAAAGCGATTCACGCAACCGGTATTCATCCGAATATTAATGTGGCGCCCAAAGAAATAATCATAGCAGCCATGTCGGCAGGAATCGCGGTGCGCCCTTACACGATCAATAATGAAGCACAGATGCTGTCGCTGTATGCGATTAATTGCTCTGCATTCATTACAGATTACCCTGAAAAAGCAATACGTTTAAAGTTTAAAGAAAGCAGAAAATAGTACGAAATAATCCACCCTGGTGGTAAAATAGTTCTATAAATGAAAAAAAAGGAAAAAAAGGGTGGGTATTTGGTTATGAAGAAGCTTGGTGGTGTATCGATTCGGATTAAACTATTAGGTACAATCTTAGCGGTAACATTGTTTCCTCTTATGATTGCAGGTTTTTTGGCATTTAAGATTTCTTATAATGCCATTTATAATGAAACAAAACACAATCTTGTTTATATTGTAGGTTTGGAAAAAAACGTACTTTCTCCCTATTTAGCAGATGACAATATTACTCCTCAAGAAGACGAGAGTATTAAAAAGGAATTAAAGAATCTTAAGGAAGAACTTTATGAAAGCAATGGCCAAGCAGGATATGGCTACATTTTAGATAAAGATGGAACGATTTTATACCATCCGAATCCTGAATCGGTAGGGAAAAGTCTGAATGATGAAGCATTTGCACAGGAAATGATCGCGAAGAAAAAAGGATATATCGAGTACGAGTGGGAAGGAAAAACAAAAATCGCTGTCTTTGAGCAGCTTCCGAATGGTTGGATTTATGCGTCTTCCATTTACTTGGATGAAATGATGGGGATGGTCAATCCTATTAAGAAGTATGTGTTTATCATCAGTATCATCGGTTCGATTATGGCCCTCGCAGTAGGTGCATTTATTGTTTCCCGGATTACAAGACCATTACTGAATGTGGTGGCAGCTATGGAGAAAGCCGAAAATGGGGATTTAACGAAGCAGGTGCCTGTCTATTCCAAGGATGAAATCGGCCAGATTTCGATTATGTATAATCAAATGATGAATCGTTTGAAGTCCATCCTGTTAAGCATTCAGGATGCTTCACAGCAGGTAGCCTCCTCATCAGAGGAGTTGACCGCGAGCGCGGATGAAAATACAAGAGCTTCGGAACAAATAGCAAGAGCGGCGGGAGAAATCTCTAGGAGTTCTCAGGAACAAGTGGAAAAGGTATCAAGTGTTGTGGCCTCTATTCATTCCATTTCTCATTCGATTGAACAAACGGCAGAAAACGTGAATAAAGTTAATGAAGATTCATTAATTGCCAACAACTATTCCAAAGAAGGAGTGCATAATCTGCATAAAGTAGTCGAAGAGATGAATGACATTGTGGGGAAAGTCCGTCAAACGGAGAAGGTGATCCGCGAGTTAGGGAAACGATCTGTTTCAATCATGGGAATCATCACAACTATCCGTGATATTAGTGAACAAACCAATTTGCTGGCGCTCAATGCTGCGATAGAGGCAGCCCGGGCGGGGGAGCAAGGAAGAAGCTTTGCCGTTGTCGCTGATGAAGTACGGAAACTCGCCGAGCAATCAGGGAAGTCAGCTCAAGACATTGCAACTTTAATACTAACGATCAATGATGAAATTAAAAAAGCAACAGCGATGATGGAAGAGAGCAGCCAAGCTGTGTCGGATGGCGAGGCCGTTGTGATGAGTGCCGGTGAATCATTCAAGAAAATCGAAAACGCCGTTAATGATGTAAGCAATGAAATGAATAGCTTGAAAGAAGCGATTATTGATATTCAAGGCAACGCTCGCCTTATTGTCGGACATTCAGACGTTATTTCGAACTTAGCCGAAGTCACTGCAGGGGATACAGAAGAAGCGGCAGCCGCTGCTGAAGAACAGATGGCTACAATGGAAGAAATCAACGCGGCGTCCCATGTGCTGGCGAATATGGCAGAAACGTTGCAAAGTGAAGTGAATCACTTTACGTTGAAATAATAGATGTGGTGAACGATAAATCAATAGAGATGGCAGAATATCTTTAATGATTTATTGATATATTTTTTAAATAAAAGGATGCCAAGTTCTCTTTTAAATGAGAATATGGTATCCTTTTATTATTACCAGGTATAAGTAATAGGTTTTAATTGTAGTTATACAATTTATCCCGTTTAACAGGTACTAAGCCTCCCGCTTCAACACAGCAGTGAAAGCGCAGATGTGTAAGTGGGGGACCCGAGTACCTGTAACAACTAAGGTTGGTTCATCTGATGATAGGTGGGGGATGAAGGAAAACCCCCACCTATCAAAGATTCACTTTATTTGTTGAAACGCTTTTGCACTTTGTTGCGTTTACGGTCACGATGGAGGATAAATCCGGCTATAAAGCCGATGCCACCGATTGTTAAAATGAGTCCGCAAATAAATTGCAGCGTAAGAGAGGAAAATGGAAATTGCAATATCCCGAAGATCATGTCACGCATATATTTAATGCCTAGCGCAGCGAATACTCCCGGTACGAATAAAATGATGAAGGCTATATATCTGCCCATAAGTGGTTGTTCTCCTTTTGTATGAAAATAGATTATATTTAATATTCAAACCGTCTACTATTATTCTCCTTTTTATCCATATTTATAGAGTAGAATATAATGGGAATTTGTCAAGGTGATTATAGTATCGTAATATGGAAGAAATTGTGGGTATATTTAACATTTCGGTCGTTGGTTATATTTCTCCTGTTTAACAGGTACTAAGGCTCCAACTCCAGTACAGCAGTGAAAGCGCAGATGTGTAAGCGGGAGATTGAGTATCTGTAACAACCCGATTGGTTCATCTAATGATAGGCGGGAAGGACCCCCGCTTATCAAAGATTCACTTTATCTGGGCGTAAAACGTTATATAAAAAGGGTGATAATGTGCAAAAAGTGATGATTGTAGGGGCTGGACAAGGCGGACTATCTATTCTCAAATTATTGACGGAAATTGATTTCTTGCAGGTGGGTGCAGTAGTCGATGTGAATGAAAATGCACCCGGCCTGCAACTGGCCAGACAGATGGGGCTTCCAAGCGGAACGGATTGGATGACGTTTCTTGACGATTCTTATGACATCATAATAGAAGTAACAGGCAGTCAATCGGCATTCCATGAATTGCGCAGTAGAAAAAGCCCCCGTACTGTACTTATACCGGGTACAGTTGCTTTCATTATCGCCAGGCTGCTGAACGATAAAGAAGCGCTTATAGAGAAACTGCAAAACGAATCATATCGCCGGGATTTAATTTTTAACTCTACTGATGAAGGCATGGTTGTCATTGATCGGGAAGGGATAATTACTCTATTTAATAGAAGTGCAGAAAAAATGATAGGCGTCGAACAAGACAAAGCAATCGGCAAACATATAAAGCGAATCATCCCTAATAGCCGCCTGCCTTATTTATTGGAAAGCAAAACGATTGAAGCAAATAAGGAACAAGTATTAAGTAACGGATTGAAAGTCATTACTACGCGCTTTCCAATGTTGAATGAAATGAACGAAATTATAGGGGCTTTTGCCGTCTTTAAAGATATAAGTGAAGTAGTGAACCAAGCGGAAGAAATCACAAATTTAAAGGAAATCCAAACGAGGCTGCAAGCTATCATTCAATCAAGCGATGACGCAATTTCAGTAGTGGACGAGCATGGTAAGGGGATTTTGTTTAATCCGGCGTATTCACGCATTACGGGTTTAAGTGAAGAGGAAGTGATTGGAAAGCCGGCGCCGACAGATATATATAAAGGTGAAAGTGTGCATATGCAAGTTCTGAAAACCCGGAAGCCTGTCCGAGGTGTGAGGATGTTGGTGGGACCTTTCAAAAAAGCAGTAGTTGTAAATGTCGCACCGATTATTGTCAATGGCAAATTGAAAGGCAGTGTCGGCGTCATTCATGATATATCGGAAATAAAAGAACTTACACAGGAGTTGGATCGAGCAAGGCAGATTATTCGAACGTTGGAAGCTAAATATACATTCGAGGATATTATCGGTGATTCAGAAGAAATGAAATTGGCGGTGGAACAAGCGAAGTTAAGCGCCGTTACGCCTGTAACAGTGCTATTGCGCGGAGAATCGGGGACAGGGAAAGAACTGTTCGCCCATGCCATCCATAATGCCAGCGATCGCAAGTTCAATAAGTTCATCCGCGTGAATTGCGGAGCAATAGCGGATACGCTGCTGGAAAGTGAGCTGTTCGGATATGAAGAGGGGGCCTTTTCGGGAGCGAAAAGAGGCGGCAAAAAAGGTTTGTTCGAAGAAGCCGATAATGGCAGTATCTTTCTGGATGAAATCGGGGAAATGAGTTTATCGATCCAAGTGAAGCTGCTTCGCGTGCTGCAGGAAAATGAAATTGTAAAAGTGGGCGGCGCCAAAGCTATTCCAATCAATGTAAGAGTAATAGCCGCAACCCATATTGATCTAGAAAAAGCGATAAATGAAGGAAAGTTCCGTGAAGATTTATACTATCGGTTAAATCGGATGCCTATCTACATTCCGTCGCTTAGGCAGCGTCTTCGCGATCTGCCGATGTTGTCCGCTTATTTATTGCGCAAGCTGAATCAAGAATATGGCAGGAATATAGAAGGAATTACCGAAGATGCGATGATGAAACTGCAAAGCTATCATTGGCCGGGAAATGTCCGCGAGCTTGAAAATGTCTTAGGACGGGCCATTATCTTTATGAAATATAACGAAGCAAGAATCGACAGTAAACATATTCCTGACTTTTTACATACAGCGAAAGGGTCGCAGAAAGAAATAGCAGATGCGGATGAGCGCATGGGAATCTCACTTTCCAACAAGCTAGAACTTTATGAAGAGCAGCTGATTAAGGAATGTTTACAGAAGAATAATGGTAATAAGACAGCTACAGCTAAAGAATTAGGTATTTCAATAAGAAACTTGTATTATAAAATGGAAAAGTATGGTTTTGAAAAAAGTTTCACGCAATAAATTGCACGATATGAAAAAAATTGCATAGTTGATTGGTGAATTGCGGTCGGAAAACAGATGTAAATGCATAGAAACAAAGTAAATAATAATTGGCATGAAAGTTGCATTACTATATGGTGATTTCCTGTAGGAAGGTCACTCCATGAAAGCGAATGGATAATATAAATCTTTTGTTTACCCCGTTTAACAACAGGTACTAAGCCTCCATGTTCCGTACAGCAGTGAAAGTGCAGAGATGCAAGTGGGAGGTCAAGTACCTATAACAACCCGATTGGTTCATCTAATGATAGCCGGGGAGAACCCCCCCCGCCTATTAAAGATTCACTTTATTTCATTAAGCAGATGATCGCTGTACATATGGCAGGCGGCATAACTGCAGATGTTTGTGGGTGAAGAAGGACAAAGCATACTATAAACCATATAAGTATTTACTTTAAGGAGGTAACGGCATGGCGAAGGAGTATGATGTTGTAATTGTCGGAGGTGGGCCCGGGGGCTATGTGGCAGCTATCCGCGCCTCGCAATTAGGTCTGAAAACAGCTGTTGTAGAGAAACGGAAAATGGGGGGGACATGCCTTCATAAAGGGTGCATCCCTTCTAAGGCGCTGCTAAGAAGTGCCCAAGTGTATCAGCAAACGCTTCGTAGTGATGATTACGGCGTTATAGCGAATGATATCCGTTTGGATTTTTCAAAAGTGCAAGCACGAAAAGAGGGCATTGTCACTAGTTTATATAAAGGAATCCAGCACTTGATGAAAAAAGGGAAAATCGATGTGTATGAAGGAACGGGGCGTATATTAGGCCCATCCATTTTCTCGCCGATGCCAGGCACTATATCGGTTGAAATGAATGATGGGAGCGACAATGAGATGCTGCTTCCAAAGAATGTAATCATTGCGACCGGTTCTCGGCCTAAATCGTTGCCTGGGCTAGTTCCGGATGGCGAGCATATCCTCACTTCCGATGAAGCGCTTCAATTGGAGTCGCTGCCTAAAAGCATGATTATTATCGGCGGCGGTGTAATCGGGATAGAATGGGCTTCTTTGCTGACTGACTTCGGAGTGGAGGTCACTGTCATTGAATATGCCCCTGCTATTCTGCCGACGGAAGATAAAGAGATTAGTAAAGAGTTGCAACGTCTATTGAAAAAGCGAAACGTGAAAATTGTTACAAACGCAAAGGTTTTGCCGCAGACATATGAATTGAAGGAGGGTGCTGTTTCTATTACGGCAGACATCAATGGTGCACAGCAGACCTTTGTAGCCGATAAAATGCTGGTCAGCGTAGGCAGACAAGCGAATATTGAAGGCATTGGTTTAGAGAATACAGATATTGTGGTCAATAATCATGTGATCATGGTTAATGATTATTATCAAACGAAAGAATCCCATATTTATGCGATTGGAGATTGTATAGGCGGATTACAGCTTGCGCATGTCGCTTCACATGAAGGCATTACAGCTGTAGAGCATATCGCGAATAATAATCCGCATCCTTTAGATTCCTTGCAAGTCCCGAAATGTGTATATTCCTCTCCGGAAGTAGCGAGCATCGGGCTGACGGAAGCGGAAGCGAGGGAAAAAGGATATAACGTTAAAGTGGGCAAATTCTCTTTTAAAGGAATCGGCAAAGCTCTCGTGCTAGGTGAAAGTGATGGTTTCGTAAAAATGGTCGCGGATCAAGAGACCGACGACATTCTTGGTGTTCATATGATCGGCCCGCATGTGACGGATTTGATTTCTGAAGCGGGACTGGCGCAAGTGCTCGACGCTACGCCGTGGGAAGTGTCACATACCATTCATCCCCATCCGACTTTATCTGAAGCGATGGGTGAAGCGGCGCTTGCCGTTGATGGAAAAGCGCTCCATTCTTGAACGCGATGAACTCTCTTCCTTTTATCCCGTTTAACAGGTACTAAGCCTCCCACTTCAACACAGCAGTGAAAGCGCAGATGTGTAAGTGGGAGACCCGAGTACCTGTAACAACTAAGGTTGGTTCATCTAATGATAGGTGGCCCCCCACCTATCAAAGATTCACTTTATAGAGGGCGATAGTAAGGATGTAGTGGATATATAGATATTTTTAAGGAGGCATTAATATGGAAAATCGTCATACAGAGCTCGGTCTATCAAACGATCAATTGCTTGAAATGTACAAAACAATGCTGCTTGCTCGTCGAATTGATGAGCGGATGTGGTTATTAAACCGTTCAGGCAAAATTCCTTTTGTTATTTCTTGCCAAGGGCAAGAGGCTGCTCAAGTGGGTGCTGTGTTTGCCCTTAATAAAGATAAGGATTATGTACTTCCGTATTACAGGGATGTAGGCGTCGTTCTTGGTTTTGGCATGACGGCAAAGGATTTGATGCTATCGGCATTTGCTAAAGCGGAGGACCCTAACTCGGGCGGTCGTCAAATGCCGGGTCACTTTTCTAAGGCGAGCTGCAGGATTGTAACAGGGTCCTCGCCTGTAACAACACAAGTACCCCATGCAGTAGGCATCGCTTTAGCTGGAAAAATGGAGGGGAAAGACTTGGTGACGTTTGTAACGTTTGGCGAAGGATCCAGCAACCAAGGAGACTTCCATGAAGGAGCGAACTTCGCAGGGGTTCATAAGCTTCCTGTTATTCTGATGTGTGAAAATAATCAATATGCTATATCTGTCCCAATTGAAAAACAACTAAGCTGCGCAAAGGTTTCTGATCGGGCAATCGGATATGGCATGCCCGGTGTGACAGTAGATGGGAATGATCCGCTAGCGGTCTATAAAGCGGTAAAAGAAGCAGCCGATCGTGGAAGAAGAGGAGAGGGACCTAGTTTAATTGAAACGCTTTCTTATCGTTTGACGCCGCACTCCAGCGATGATGATGATCGTGTTTACCGGGAGCAAGATGAAGTGGTGGAGGCAAAAACAAAAGATTCGATCCTGACATTTGCGGCTTATTTGAAGCATTTCTCCATTCTTACAGATGAAGCGGAAAAGAGTATTAATGATGAAATAATGGCTATTGTCAACGAAGCGACGGACTATGCAGAGAATGCTGCCTATGCGGCGCCTGAAGAGGCTCTGAAATATGTGTACGAATAAGTAAGGAGGGATACTGATGGCGGTTATTTCATATATTGATGCTGTAACTTCAGCGATACGAGAAGAAATGGAACGAGATCAGCGTGTATTTATTTTAGGAGAAGATGTAGGCAAAAAGGGCGGGGTATTCAAAGCGACTCATGGACTATACGAAGAGTTCGGTGAAGCAAGGGTGATTGATACGCCTTTAGCTGAATCGGCAATCGCCGGGGTAGGAATCGGAGCTGCAATGTACGGCATGCGTCCTATTGCCGAGATGCAATTTGCGGATTTCATCTTGCCGGCTGTGAATCAAATACTCTCTGAGGCGGCTAGAATCCGCTATCGTTCGAATAATACGTGGACTTGTCCTATGGTTATCCGAGCGCCTTATGGCGGAGGTGTGCATGGAGCGCTTTACCACTCACAATCAGTCGAGGCGATTTTTGCGAATCAACCAGGCTTGAAGATTGTCATGCCATCGACTCCGTATGACGTAAAAGGTTTATTGAAAGCGGCTATCCGAAGCGATGACCCTGTGCTTTTCTTTGAACACAAGCGCGCATACCGTTTGATTAAAGGCGAAGTGCCAACAGAAGATTATGTGCTGCCAATCGGGAAAGCCGATGTAAAGCGTGAAGGAGAAGATATCACTGTCATCACCTATGGGCTTTGTGTTCATTTTGCCCTTCAAGCGGCAGAACGGCTTGAAAACGATGGGATATCCGCACATGTTGTCGACTTGCGCACGGTTTATCCATTAGATAAAGATGCAATCATTGAAGCGGCTTCAAAGACAGGAAAAGTCTTGTTAGTTACGGAAGATAATAAAGAAGGAAGCATCATGAGCGAAGTAGCCGCAATCATTGCCGAGAATTGCCTTTTCGATTTGGACGCGCCAATTATGCGATTGGCAGGGCCGGATGCCCCGGCGATGCCATATGCGCCAACTATGGAGAAGTTCTTTATGGTCAACAGTGAAAAAATCGAGAAAGCAATGCGGGAATTAGCAGAATTCTAGAAGGAGGTTTTCATATATGGCAATCGAAACAATGAAAATGCCGCAATTGGGCGAAAGTGTTACAGAAGGCACGATTAGCAAATGGCTAGTGGCTCCGGGAGATACTGTTAACAAATATGATCCAATCGCAGAAGTAATGACGGACAAAGTGAATGCCGAAATTCCTTCTTCCTTTACAGGGACAATCGTTGAATTGAAAGCGGGAGAAGACGAAACAATGCCAGTAGGAGTTGAGATTTGCACGATTGAAGTGGAGGATGATCCAAGTCGTGGAGAGACGCCAACCAGCAGTCCTGCAAGCAATGAAAATGCTATTTCCAAATCGGCTGCCCCTTCTGGAACGGCAGGAGCGCGCTATTCTCCTGCTGTGTTAAAATTATCGCAAGAGCACGGTATTAATCTTGCATCTGTAACAGGCACGGGTGCAGGCGGGCGAATCACCCGTAAAGACATTCTGCGATTGGTTGAACGTGGTGAAATGGAACAACCAATGCTAACCGAGACACCAACAAAGCAAGCGACTGTCGAAAAGAAAGAAGAGCAAGCAAAGCGGGAAGTCGCAAAAGCCCCTGCTTATTCTACTCAAACAGGTGATACGGAAGTCCCGGTTACACCAGTGCGTAAAGCAATCGCCTCTAAAATGCTGCGAAGTACGCAAGAAATTCCGCATGCTTGGATGATGATTGAAGTAGATGCAACAAATCTTGTCGCTCTTCGAGAAAAAGAAAAGCAACAATTTAAACAAAAAGAAGGCTATCCGTTAACTTACTTCGCTTTTTTTGTGAAGGCTGTAGCGCAAGCTCTGAAAGAATTTCCACAGCTTAATTCCACATGGGCGGAGGATAAGATTATTCAAAGACGCGATATCAATTTAAGTATTGCTGTCGCTACGGATGACGCTTTATTCGTTCCTGTTATAAAACAAGTAGATGAAAAATCAATCAAAGGCATCGCAAGGGAAATTACAGAGCTTTCCCAGAAAGTGAGAGGCGGCAAGCTGAAGCCGGAAGATATGGAAGGCGGTACGTTTACTGTCAATAACACTGGATCATTTGGGTCAGTCCAATCAATGGGAATCATTAATCATCCGCAGGCCGCTATTCTTCAGATTGAAACGATTGTGAAGAAACCAGTGATTATTGATGGTATGATTGCAGTGAGGGACATGGTGAATCTATGTTTATCATTAGACCATCGCGTATTGGACGGCTTAATCTGCGGCAAATTCTTAGCCAGAGTAAAAGAGCTGATTGAAAATATGGCGGATGGAAATACATCCATTTATTAAAATAATGACAACCTTGACAGATACATACCCTTACATTAAATGTAGGTATCTGTCAAAGGTTTTTTTTTTGGATTTTTTTAATACCTGTTTGCAACAAGAGGTATGCTGTACTAGAATAGAATTAATAGTTTAAATATTTAAACAAATGTGATTCATCATTACAGGGGGAGGTGGAAGTCTTCTGTAGGTATAGATAAATGCCTGAAAGCGTTATCTTACAAAAATACTTATAGAGGGCGCCGAAAATGGATCTACAAAAAATAAAGGCGGTGGAATTTCCAACGGCTACTTTGCAGGAATGGGAAGCAAAAGCTGAGAAAAGCCTGAAAGGCAAGTCATTGTCGAAATTAAGCACAGCCACTTATGAGGGGATTAAACTCAATCCTCTTTATACAGAGAATAGTACTGTTATTCAAGAAGAATGGCCTGGTTTTGCGCCGTTCACAAGAGGTACAAGCGTGCTGGGTTATAAAAGTGAACCATGGCTAGCCGCACAGAAGCTGTCTGGAGATACTGCCGCCAATATTCTTACTAGTTATCAAGAAGCAAAGAAACGTGGACAGAATACCATTACAGTAGACTATAGTCAATTGGCATCGATGAGTGAAAGCGAGCTTCTATCTTTTTTCAAGGAAGCGGTGCAACAGGAACACTCATTGGTAGTCGATGCACAAGGCATGCAGAAGCGGATCTTTACACATCTTGAGAAGCTTTCAAGCGAAGAGCAGGCTAAAATGAAAGGGATTGTGGCAGAAGATCCGATTACAGAAGGCATTATTCAAGGAAAGGGCATTGATAATCCGCAAGAATTCTTTGCCGGATGGTTTGGGGATTTACAAGCTATGGATTCTGTTATGCCTCAAGTAAAGAAGGTTCTAGTCAAAGCGACTGCTGTGCATAATGCCGGAGGCAACGCTGTTCAAGAATTAGCTTTAGCGCTTAGCATCGCGGCTGAATATCTGCAACTTGGCGAAGAGAATAACTACAGTGTTCACCAATTGGCGAATAACGTCGTTTTTTCTTTCGCTATTGACTCATCCTTTTTTATGAATGTCGCAAAGCTGAGAGCGGCAAGACGTTTATGGTCGCTAATCGGTGAGGAATTCACGGGTGATGGAAGCAACTTTAAAATGTCCATTCATTCGGAGACATCCTCCTTCACAGCTACGTTGTTCGACCCTTATGTAAATCTGCTTCGGACAGCGAATCAAGCATTTGCGGCCGTTATCGGGGGAGCGCAATCTTTAGAAATTAAAGAAATTGATCGTATCGCTGATGGACCGACAGCTTTTTCGGAAAGAATCGCACGTAATATACATTTAGTATTAAAAGAAGAAACATTGATTGATAAAGTGGTGGATCCGGCGGGCGGTTCCTATTATGTAGAATCGCTAACCAATGAGTTGGCAGAACAAGCATGGGAACTTTTCTTGAAAATCGAAGGACATGGAGGAGCCATCGCTTCTTTACAAGACGGTTGGATTCAAGAATCAATCGGGCAAGTACTGCAGCAGAAGAAAGAAAATATCGCTAAGCGTAAAGATAGTTTAATTGGAACAAATGTGTATCCCAACTTGGAAGATGCACCGCAACTTACTGAGCGCTCGCTCGAAATTCCGGAATTGCCGTATGCAAGCTACGAAGTGGCTCCTTTAACAGCCATCCGTCTAGCAGAGGATTTTGAACAATTGAGAATCGCTTCACTTGAAATGAAAGGGAAACAAGGCTCATATCCTGCCATAGGCCTTATTTGTATGGGTAGCTTGAAGGCCTATAAACCAAGGGCGGACTTTGTAAAAGGATTCTTCGCGGCCGGTGGTGTAGAGGGTGTAGAGAAAGGATGTCAATCAGTAGAAGAAGCGACTGCGTTTATGGCAGAGTCGAAACATAAGCACTATGTTCTGTGTGGAAGTGATGCTGATTACGGAGAGAATGCTGTCAGCTGGGTACGAGCGCTGCTTGCCGAGAATGGCGATGCAACCTTGTATTTGGCAGGCAAGCAGCCTGAAGAATTGGAAGCAGCCTTGCAAGAAGCAGGTGTGAAAGGATTTGTTTCTGTACAGAGCAACGCAGTTGAAGTAATCACACATGTATTAAAAGATTTGGGGGTGATGTAATTGTCTAGTCGTCGCGATTTTTCTAAATTATCAGCGAAAGCAAGCCAAGCTTCGAAAGCCGATTGGGAACAAGCTGTAAAGCTATCGGAAGCGGAAATGGAAGATTTATTGTTTGAAACAAATGAAGAGATTAAGATTAAAGCACTTTATAACAAGAGTGATATAGAGGGAATGGAACAATTACAGCATTTACCAGGTGTAGCGCCGTTCACTCGCGGACCCTATCCAACAATGTATGTGAATAAACCATGGACCGTCCGTCAATACGCTGGGTTCTCGACAGCGGAAGAATCCAATGCATTCTACCGCCGTAATCTAGCCATGGGACAAAAAGGCCTTTCGGTAGCATTTGACTTAGCTACTCACCGCGGCTACGATTCGGACCATCCACGTGTAGTAGGTGATGTCGGCAAAGCTGGTGTTGCAATCGACAGCATCATCGACATGAAGCAATTATTCGATGGCATTCCGCTTGATCAAATGTCTGTTTCTATGACAATGAATGGCGCTGTTTTGCCGATCATGGCCTTTTATATCGTAACTGCTGAAGAGCAGGGAGTTACGCAAGATAAATTATCCGGAACTATTCAAAATGATATTCTAAAAGAGTATATGGTACGTAACACGTATATTTACGGACCTAAGATGAGCATGAAAATCATTGCCGACATCTTTGAATATACATCCAAGAATATGCCGAAATTCAACAGTATTTCCATTTCGGGCTATCATTTGCAAGAAGCGGGGGCGCCGGCCGATATTGAGCTTGCTTATACGTTGGCCGATGGCATTGAATATGTGCGCACAGGTTTGCAAGCCGGCATTCCAATCGATAAATTCGCACCGCGCCTGTCATTCTTCTGGGCAATCGGTATGAACTATTTCATGGAAGTGGCGAAGATGAGAGCTGGACGTTTCATTTGGGCGAAGCTAATGAGCCAATTCGAGCCTGAAAATGAGAAGGCATTGATGCTTCGTACACATTCACAAACGTCCGGATGGAGTTTAACAGAACAAGATCCATTTAATAATGTAACCAGAACATTAATCGAAGCTCATGCGGCAGCGCTTGGCCATACGCAATCTCTTCATACGAACGCTCTTGATGAAGCAATCGCGCTTCCTACGGACTTCTCAGCGCGCATCGCTCGTAATACGCAGTTATTCTTGCAGGAAGAAACAAGCATCACAAAAGTCATTGATCCATGGGCAGGTTCTTACTATGTGGAATCATTGACAAATGAGCTTATTGAGAAAGCATGGAAGCACATCGAGGAAATTGAATCATTGGGCGGCATGGCGAAAGCGATTGAAACAGGCATCCCTAAGATGAGGATTGAAGAAGCGGCAGCTAAACGCCAAGCGAAAATCGATTCCAAATTGGAGACGATTGTAGGAGTTAATAAATATCGTTTAGAGAAAGAAGAGCCTCTTGAAATTCTGGAAGTTGATAATACGGCTGTGCGCGAAAGCCAAATCGCGAAGCTGGAGCAGTTACGCGCCAACCGGAATGAAGAGAGAGTGATTGAGAAACTAGAAGCGATTACAGAAGCGGCTGAATCCGGAGAAGGAAACTTATTGGCCCTTGCTGTTGAAGCAGCGAGAGAAAGAGCTACATTAGGGGAGATTTCCATGGCTATCGAATTAGCGGCAGGAAGACACTCCGCTATCATCCGTTCCATTAGCGGCGTGTATAGCACAGCCTATGGTGAACAATATGATATTTCCGAAGTATTGAATTTAACAGAAGGCTTCTTGGAGAACGAAGGCAGAAGACCTCGGATTCTAATGGCGAAAATGGGGCAAGACGGCCATGATCGCGGCGTGAAGGTAGTGGCTACTGCATTTGCGGATTTAGGATTCGATGTAGATATCGGACCATTATTCCAAACACCTGAAGAAACAGCGAAGCAAGCGGTGGAGAATGATGTGCATGTGGTCGGAATGAGTTCGCTCGCGGCAGGGCACAAAACTTTATTGCCGCAGCTGGTAGCTGAATTGAAGAAGCTGGGCCGTGAAGATATCCTTGTTATTGCAGGCGGCGTTATTCCACAGCAGGATTATGATTATTTGAGAGAGAATGGGGCGGTTGCGATATTCGGCCCTGGAACAGTTATTCCGGAAGCGGCAAAAACATTGATGAAAGCCATTTATAAAGCGCTTGGTTATGAGGAAGTGTCTTCGTAATGAAAGACAGTAATGAAAAACCAACAAAATTCGTAAAGAAAAACAGGCCTAAACTGAATACGGATGAGTTATGTGAAGGTATTCTAGCAGGTAATCGAGCGATGCTTGCTAAAAGCATTACACTTATTGAAAGCAATGCCGAGCACCATTTCGAAAGCGCGCAAGAGTTGCTGCAGAAATTGCTGCCTTATACGGGCCGTTCCGTCCGTCTAGGCATATCAGGCGTTCCTGGCGCGGGAAAAAGTACGTTTATCGAAAGAATTGGAATGGACCTTTGCAATGCGGAACACAAAGTGGCCGTGCTTGCGATCGATCCAAGTTCGTCCATTACAGGAGGCAGCATCTTAGGTGATAAGACGAGAATGGAATTGCTATCCGGACATAGGAATGCCTTTATTCGTCCTTCTCCTTCCGAAGGCACGCTAGGCGGCGTGCACCGGAAAACAAGGGAAAGCATGTTGTTGTGCGAAGCTGCCGGTTATGATGTAATCATTGTTGAAACGGTTGGTGTAGGGCAAAGTGAAGCGATTGTTCGCGGGATGACCGACTTCTTTATGCTGCTCGCCATCACCGGCGCGGGTGATGAATTGCAGGGCATGAAGAAAGGCATTATGGAGTTGGCCGATGCCATTGTTGTAAATAAAGCGGATGGCGATAATAAACGAAATGCCGTAGTTACGAAAGAAGAATACAATCGTATCCTTCATTTCTTGCAACCTGCGACTACGGGATGGCTGACACAGGCTTATACATGTTCAAGCATCGAAGGAGAAGGAATAGAAGAATTATGGAATGTCATTCAAGATTTTATGAAGCAAGGCAAACAGACAGGGGTTTTCCAGGAACGAAGACGGCTCCAGACGAAAGAATGGATGAATCAGTCGCTTTCCCATCAACTCCATCGTATCTTCTTTGAAAACAAACAAATGCGCACCTTGTTACCTGAATTGGAGCAGGAAGTGATGAATGGGGAGAAAACAGTGAGCTTGGCGGTCATGGAAGCAATCCAGACATTCTTGTACAATCAGAATAAAGTGAATCTTTGATAGGTGGGAGTTTTCCTTCATCTCCCCCTATCATTAGATGAACCAACCTTAGTTGTTACAGGTACTTGATCTCTCACTTACACATCTGCGCTTTCACTGTTGCGTGGAAGTGGGAGTCATAGTACCTGT
>JBJEFM010000238.1:0-26230 GCA_051874035.1 Bacillus sp. (in: firmicutes) | reverse complement strand
GGTGAGAAAGAATGGCATCTTTACGCGATATTAAGTCTCGTATTACATCTACTAAGAAGACGAGTCAAATCACTAAAGCGATGGAGATGGTGTCAGCTTCAAAATTGACTCGTGCAGAGGCGAATGCGAAATCATTCGTTCCTTACATGGAGAAAATCCAGGAAGTTGTCGCTAACATCGCCTTAGGGGCTGCTGGGGTGAAGCACCCGATGCTAGTGTCTCGTCCAGTAAAGAGAACGGGTTATATTGTTATCACATCCGACCGTGGATTAGCGGGAGCCTATAATAGTAGCGTTCTCCGTCAAGTCTTTCAAATAATTAAGCAACGCCACAAATCTGAAGATGAATACGGCATTATCGTTATGGGCCGTGTTGGGCGTGATTTCTTTAAAGCGCGCGGCATGAATGTAGTGCTTGACATTACAGGCTTATCCGACCAACCTGCATTTAACGATATCAGTGATGTAACGAAGCAGACAGTCGCAATGTTCTCCGATGGAACATTTGACGAGCTGTATCTTCACTACAATCACTTCGTAAGTAAGATTTCATCTGAAGTTACAGAGAAGAAGCTACTTCCATTATCGGATATAGCCGCTTCATCCAAGATGACTTCTTATGAATTCGAACCTTCACCTGAAGAAATTTTGGAAGTTCTTCTTCCACAGTACGCGGAAAGCTTAATTTATGGCGCACTACTTGATGGCAAAGCTAGTGAACATGCTTCTCGTATGACAGCAATGAAGAGTGCTACTGATAATGCTTCAGATTTAATCAGCAATCTTTCATTGGTATATAACCGTGCTAGACAAGCTGCGATTACACAGGAAATCACCGAGATTGTCGGTGGCGCAGCTGCATTAGAATAGTAAATCATAGTGTGAAGGAAAAAATTTTTTCCTTCCCTTATTCTTAAATAATAGATCGTGTTTCAGAAGTAATGATAGGAGGGAAAACGATGAATAAAGGACGCATTTCTCAAGTAACGGGTCCAGTTATTGACGTAAAGTTTGAAAGCGGAAAGCTTCCTCAACTATACAATGCATTAGTAGTAAAAAATGCAGCTACTGGCGATTCCCTAACATTAGAAGTTGCCCTTCATTTAGGCGATGATACAGTCCGTACGGTTGCGATGTCTTCTACTGACGGTATCACTCGTGGAGCTGAGGCTGTAGATACTGGTGCTCCAATTTCTGTACCAGTAGGTGATGTAACATTAGGACGTGTATTTAACGTATTAGGTGATAATATTGACTTGTTCGATCCACTGCCTGCGGATGTACGCAGAGATCCGATCCACAGACAAGCTCCAACGTTCGAACAACTTTCTACGCAAGTAGAAATCTTAGAAACAGGTATTAAAGTAGTAGACCTGCTTGCACCATATATCAAAGGTGGTAAGATCGGTCTATTCGGTGGAGCGGGTGTTGGTAAAACGGTTCTAATCCAAGAACTGATCAACAACATCGCACAAGAGCACGGCGGTATTTCCGTATTCGCGGGCGTTGGTGAACGTACTCGTGAAGGAAACGACTTATTCCATGAAATGAGCGACTCCGGCGTTATCAAAAAAACTGCCATGGTATTCGGTCAAATGAACGAGCCGCCTGGAGCGCGTATGCGTGTTGCGCTTAGCGGTCTTACAATGGCTGAATATTTCCGTGATGAGCAAGGCCAAGACGTGTTATTCTTCATTGATAACATCTTCCGCTTTACTCAAGCAGGTTCTGAGGTTTCCGCGCTACTTGGCCGTATGCCATCTGCCGTTGGTTACCAACCGACTCTTGCAACAGAAATGGGTCAACTTCAAGAACGTATTACATCTACTAGCGTAGGTTCAGTTACATCTATCCAAGCGATTTACGTTCCAGCCGATGACTATACGGATCCGGCTCCAGCAACGACATTCGCCCACTTGGATGCAACAACAAACTTAGAGCGTAAACTTTCTGAAATGGGTATCTATCCAGCGGTGGATCCTCTAGCATCAACTTCTCGTGCATTATCACCTGAAGTAGTTGGGGAAGAACACTATGAAGTAGCTCGAAATGTA
This sequence comes from Bacillus sp. (in: firmicutes), assembly GCA_051874035.1. Classification (GTDB taxonomy): domain Bacteria; phylum Bacillota; class Bacilli; order Bacillales; family DSM-1321; genus Bacillus_AD. Next base: position 24,177 of record JBJEFM010000238.1, on the reverse strand, counting down.
CAACAAACATTACAGAAGTATAGAGAATTACAAGATATCATTGCAATTCTAGGTATGGATGAGTTATCTGAAGATGACAAGCTAGTTGTTGCGCGTGCTCGCCGTATCCAAAACTTCTTATCACAAAACTTCCACGTTGCGGAACAGTTTACTGGCCAACCAGGTTCTTACGTTCCTGTCAATGAAACTGTTCAAGGCTTTAAAGCAATCTTGGAAGGTAAGTATGATGATCTTCCAGAGGATGCGTTCCGTTTAGTTGGACGTATTGAGGAAGTAGTAGAAAAAGCAAAAACAATGGCTTAATCAAGGGACCTAGGAGGGTATGAGATGAAGACAATAGAAGTCAATGTTGTTACTCCCAATGGCCCAATATATAACGGTGAAGTCGAAATGGTTAGCACGAAAGCTCAAAGCGGGGAGCTAGGCATCCTGCCGGGCCATATTCCAATGGTCGCTCCTTTACGTATTGGCGCCGTCCGTCTTAAAAAGGGTGGAAACACAGAGTATGTCGCTGTAAGCGGCGGATTCTTGGAAGTGCGCCCTGATAAAATCACGATTCTTGCTCAAACAGCAGAACTAGCTGAGCATATTGATATAGCTAGAGCTATGGCTGCTAAGGATCGTGCGGAGCGACGCATGCAGGATAAACAAGCCAGCATCGATGCCGGACGCGCTGAATTAGCTTTGAAACGCGCTATCAATCGAATTTCAGTATATGAGAGCCTGAAGTAAAAATAAATAAAAGAGGCCGTTGCGGAAGATCATTCTTCCGCAACGGCCTCTTTTTTCATTGAATGGCAACTAATAGCTATAATTACGGGAAAGCTTCAATATACTAGAATGAAGTGTCCGCCAGTGTGGGGATCGCCCTTATCAAGCCGCGGGGAACGTGTCGACACTGTTATGCACGGATGCTATAATGTATGTAATTTCATATTGTTACATTTATTGGTGTTTCAGGATGGGCGGCAATGCTCAACATTCTTTTACATAATAAAAAAACAAGGGGGAGGGGCATGGAATTATTAAACTGGTATCAGAATAATTATTTAATTGTCTTTGTTTTTCTATGTCTTGGGATTTTATTGCCGATTATTGCCCTTTTTTTGGGTAAGCTATTAAGACCTCATAAGCCTGTTGCGGCGAAGTATACAACATATGAAAGCGGAATTGAACCTTTCCATGATTCCAGGGTGCAATTTAACGTTCGCTACTATATGTTTGCCCTTTTGTTTGTGATTTTTGATGTGGAAACGGTCTTTCTATACCCATGGGCAGTGGCTTATGGCAAGTTGGGGATCTTTGCATTAGTGGAAATGCTGTTGTTTGTTGCGATGTTATTGATTGGTCTCGTCTATGCTTGGAAGAAGAAGGTGTTGGAATGGACTTAAACTTAGAAGGAATCTCGAAACAGGAAATGGAAAGTTTAAGGCAGAATATTTTTCTATCGACATTGGAGCAAATGAAAGCGTGGGCCAGGAGCAATTCGCTGTGGCCGATGACGTTTGGCCTTGCTTGTTGTGCCATTGAAATGATGGGCGTAGGCTCTTCCCACTATGATCTTGACCGCTTCGGCTCGTTCTTTCGGACATCTCCCCGCCAGTCGGATGTAATGATTGTATCGGGAACGGTCACGAAGAAAATGGCGCCGGTTGTAAGAAGATTATACGATCAAATGCCTGAACCGAAATGGGTAATTGCAATGGGTTCATGCGCTACGGCTGGAGGGCCTTATGTGAAATCTTACAGTGTTGTGAAGGGAGTAGACCAAATTGTCCCCGTTGATGTATACATCCCGGGATGCCCTCCCAACCCTGCCGCATTAATGTATGGAATCAATAAATTACGTGAGAAAATCCGCTACGAAGCTAAAACAGGAAAGCGGGTGATGTAGCGTGAGCGATAAAAATACAGAGCAAGAAAAAAATTCCCCCAAAACTACTGAAGCACAAAAAGAAAAGATAGCAAAGCAAGTAGATGCCAAAGAAACCCCAAAAGCTGAGATGTCTCCGGAAAAAGCAAAAGCGCTGGCCGCCGCTAAGGCAAAGGCACGTGCCGCCAAAGCACCGGAGGAAACAAATCCACTGGAGCCGTCATACAATCAACCGCTGTTAGATCGATATATTCAAATCATTGAAGAACAATTAGGCAAAGGCCATGTAGAAGATTATTATATTAACAGATTGTCAAAGCATGTCCCCACTCTGATCGTGAAGCCGGAAAGCTATTTCAGTGTGGCTTCTGTGTTGAAGCATCATACGGAATTACAATTCGATTATGTTGTGGAGCTGCACGGGACAGATTTTGCGGACTATATAGAGCTGTATGTTTATTTGTATGCGTTATCATCCAAGTATCCTGTAGTAGTGAAGGTAAAATTGAACCGGGAACGACCGGTTATTCCTTCGCTTGTCCCGCTGTGGGAAGGAGCGAATTGGCCTGAATGCGAAGCCTACGATTTATTAGGCATCCACTTCGAGAATCATCCTGAATTGAAGCGTATTCTCTTGGGTGAGGAATGGATTGGCCATCCACTTAGAAAAGACTACGAGCCGCATGATGTGGAGGTGTAGCGGATGATCCGCACGGAAGAAATGCTGTTAAACGTCGGGCCGCAGCATCCGAGTACGCACGGTGTATTCCGGCTTGTTCTTAAGATTGATGGGGAAATCATCAAAGAAGCGACACCGGTCATCGGCTATTTGCACCGCGGTACGGAGAAACTGGCGGAAGATCTGCAATATACCCAGATTATCCCCTATACAGATCGTTTGGATTATCTCTCAGGGATGACGAATAACTATGTTTTATGCCACGCAGTGGAAACGATGATGGAGTTGGAGGTGCCGGAGCGCGCCGAATATTTGCGTGTGCTCGCCATGGAATTGGGGAGAGTATCCAGCCACTTGGTGTGGTGGGGAACATACTTAATGGATATCGGGGCAATCAGCCCGTTCCTTTATGCGTTTAGGGAGCGGGAACTGATCCTGAATATGTTGAATGAACTATCGGGAGCCCGCTTGACGTTCAATTATATGCGCGTCGGCGGCGTAAAATGGGATGCTCCAGAAGGTTGGATTGATAAGGTGGGGGCGTTTGTTCCTTATATGAGGGAGCAGCTGGCTGGCTATCATGAATTGGTGACCGGCAATGAGATTTTCATGAATCGCATTAAAGGGGTCGGCGCTTATACAAAAGCGCATGCGCTTCAATATTCCTTGAGCGGCGCTAATTTAAGGAGCACAGGCGTGAAATGGGATCTGCGCAAAGATGAACCGTATAGCATATACAATCGATTTACCTTCGATATCCCCACTCGTGCGGAAGGCGATGCGTGGGCTAGGTATCATTGCCGTTTGGAGGAAATAGAAGAGTCATTGAAGATTATTGAACAAGCAGTCGAACAGTTTCCGGGCGAAGGGCCCATCATGGGGAAAGTTCCACGGATCATTAAAGCGCCGGCAGGAGAAACGCTGGTCCGGATCGAGGCGCCAAGAGGAGAGCTGGGCTGCTATATTTTAAGTGACGGAAAGAAAGAACCGTATCGGCTGAAGTTCCGCAGGCCATCCTTTTATAACCTTCAAATTTTGCCTAAGTTGTTGAAAGGAGAGAATATCGCCAACCTGATCGCCATCTTAGGGGCAATTGATATTGTGCTGGGGGAGGTAGATGGATAATGATGCAAGATTTACTTCATTCACCGGCGGGGCTTATGAATTTCGGCATCTTTTTTCTGCTGGCGACAGTCTTTTTGCTCGTACTTTTGGCATTTGTAACATATGCTATACTAGCAGAAAGGAAAGTAATGGGATTTATGCAGCTCCGTTACGGGCCTAATCATGTAGGTGGGAAATGGGGTTTGATGCAAACGGTGGCGGATGTTCTGAAACTATTAATAAAGGAAGATATTATTCCTAAGATAGCGGATAAACCATTGTTTGTCTTAGCGCCTGCCATTGCGTTTGCACCTGCTTTTATGGTATTGGCGACAATTCCGTTTACGGAATATTTGCAATTTGCTGATATAGGTATCGGTTTACTCTATTATATTGCGGTATCGGGCATCACTACAGTAGGCATTGTAACAGGCGGTTGGGCGTCGAATAATAAGTATGCCCTTCTCGGCGGGATGCGTGCCGCTGCACAGATGATTTCCTATGAAATTCCGCTTGTCATGTCGCTTGTAGGTGTCGTGCTTCTTTCCGGCAGCCTTAATTTAAACGAGATTGTAGCCGCTCAAAGCGATTATTGGTTTATTGTCATGCAACCGCTCGCTTTTATCATCTTCCTTATTGCATCTGTTTCCGAATTGAACCGGACGCCATTTGATCTGCCGGAAGCCGAATCAGAGCTGGTCGCAGGTTTCCACACGGAATATTCAGGTTTTCGTTTTGCCTTCTTCATGCTGGCGGAGTATGTCTATTTGTTCGCGATGGCAGCCCTGACGACAGTCCTGTTCCTTGGAGGCTGGCTGCCGATTGCATCATTCCTTGATTTTATTCCGGGCGCTGTCTGGTTCGCCGTTAAATTCAGCATTGTTATTTTTGTATTGATTTGGATCCGTGCTTCCTTTCCGCGCATACGGGCCGATCAGTTGATGGAGTTCGGATGGAAAGTACTGCTGCCGCTAGCATTAGCGAATATCTTTATTACAGTGATTTTGAAGGAGTTATTATAAGTCCAGCGATATCGATAAGGGGGAATGAAAGTGCTCGGTCTTGTGAAAGGGTTAAAATACACATTGAAGAACTTAACTCGGAGTAAGGTAACGCATGATTATCCGAATGAGCCGTTGCCATTGCCTGAACGATTCCGCGGCATACAGAAATTCTATCCTGAGAAGTGCACCGTATGCAACCAGTGTGCGAATATATGCCCTACTGATTGTATTACAGTGTTCGGCAAGAAGCATCCCGATCCATCGAAGAAGGGAAAGATTATTGAAACATACGACATTAATTTTGAAATATGCATTCTCTGCGACCTATGCACAGAAGTATGCCCGACGGATGCGATCACCATGTCGAATAACTTTGAATTGGCGGAGTTTAGCAGGGACCAATTATTTAAGAATCTTGATTGGTTGAATGAGAATGATGAGAATCTCAGGAAGGAGAATAAGCCATGAACCTTTCCGGAGAGGCGGTTGCTTTTATTGTGCTTGCGATGACCGCTTTAGTCGGCGGAATTTTATTGCTTTATTTACAAAAAGTCGTTCATATGGTCATTGCTGTTGTGCTTACATTTGTTAGTATTGCAGGTTTATATGTTTTGCTGTCAGCCGAATTCCTGGCTGCCGTGCAGATTTTAATTTATTCAGGCGCGGTTACGATTATGATGTTATTCGGCATTATGCTCACGAAGCATAATGATAAGGAGAAGGAGAAAGGTAACCGCATTCGCAACCTATGCGTTCTTATTGGAATCGCAGGATTTGCGGCATGCGTTTACGCAGGGATTTATCGGTTGGACCTGCCATCTCAAGCAACAGCCCTGCATGAAGCGAATACGGAGCAAATCGGGATAGAACTCTTCTCGAAATATGTCATTCCGTTTGAAGCGGTGTCTGTTCTTCTGCTGGTCGCATTAGTTGGAGCGGTCATACTGGCGAGGAAAGACCCGAAAGAGAGGGGAGGGAAGCGATGACTGCCATTCCTGTTTCAGCTTATTTAGTGCTCGCACTTTGTTTGTTCTGCATCGGTCTATACGGGGCGCTGACGAAGAAAAATATCGTCATTGTCTTATTGTGCATTGAGCTGATGCTGAATGCGGCTAATATTAATTTGGTTGCCTTCAGCAAGTTTGGGCTTACTCCATCCATCACAGGACAAGTTTTCTCCTTGTTTACGATTGCGGTAGCGGCTGCGGAAGTGGCGGTTGGCTTAGCGATCTTGCTTGCGTTATATCGCAATCGCAAGACAGTGGACATAAATGATATAGATTCGCTGAAGAATTAGAGTACTGCTCATGCAATAAAGTGAAACATTGGTCGGTGGGGCTTTATTCATTCCCCTCAATCATTGGTTGAACGAATCGGATTCATGGTGGCGCTTGGCCTCCCGTTCATATGTCCGGCGTTTTCGCTTCCGCGCTGAAGTGGAATTCCTAATGCCGGTGTTGAATGGGATAAAGAAAAGACGTGCATAGTATAGGGGCTCTGCACGTTTAAGAAGGGGATTCTGTTGTGATGGAGAATGCTTGGATGATACCATTATTCCCGCTATTCTCGTTCTTGTTCCTTCTTCTATTCGGAAAAAGGGTAAGGGAATCAAGCGCTTATATAGGGATTGGCGCGACGCTTGTATCTTTTATCTATTCTTTAATAGTGCTCATTGAGAGATTGTCCGGGCCTACTTTTAAAGCCGAAGCCGTGTGGCTAACAATAGGAGAGCTTCAATTAACAGCGGGTATTGAAATTAATCAATTGAATGCATTGATGCTTGTCATTGTTTCGCTTGTCAGCTTTTTGGTTCATGTATATTCCAAGGAATATATGCGGGGCGACGGCCGCTTGCCGATTTTTTATGCGTATCTCGGATTATTTACGTTTGCGATGTTAGGCTTGGTCGTTTCGCCGAATTTACTACAATTATATATTTTCTGGGAGCTTGTTGGCGTGGGTTCCTTTTTATTGATCGGTTTTTATTTTTATAAAAAAGAAGCCAAAGCGGCCGCGAAGAAAGCGTTCATTATGACAAGAATAGGCGATGTCGGCTTACTTATAGGGATGCTGCTATTATTCTGGCAAGTTGGCAGCTTCGAATATGATGTGATTTTTGCAAGTGTCGATGCCGGTGTGGTATCGGATAGTATGATTACGCTTGCGGCCATTTTGATTTTTGTTGGAGCGATGGGGAAATCCGGCCAATTCCCGCTGCATACGTGGCTTCCCGATGCAATGGAGGGACCGACGCCTGTATCCGCTTTGATTCACGCGGCTACGATGGTGGCGGCAGGCGTTTATCTGGTGGCGACCATGTATCCGTTATTCTCGGCAAGTCAGACAGCGATCATGACCGTGGCGGTGGTGGGGGCGGTTACAGCCATCTTTGCGGCAACCATCGGTCTAGTGCAGAAAGATATTAAACGCATACTTGCTTATTCGACTATCAGCCAGCTGGGATATATGATGCTTGCTTTAGGGTCTGCCGGTTATGTGGCCGGGATTTTTCATTTAATGACGCATGCATTCTTTAAAGCGTTGCTCTTTCTGGCCGCCGGAAGTGTCATACATGCCGTTTCTTCCCAGAACATCGAAGAAATGGGGGGGATGTGGAGAAAGCTGAGGTTTACCGGGGGTTTATTTCTGATTGGAACATTGGCGATCTCCGGCATTCCTTTCTTATCCGGTTTCTTCAGTAAAGATGAAATACTGGCCGCGGCTTGGATGCAAGGTAATTATGGCTTGTTCATATTAGCCTTGGTTGCCGCGTTCTTTACAGCTTTCTATATGTTCCGTTTATTCTTCTTGGTATTCGCGGGCGAGTATCGAGGCAGTGAGCGTAACATCCATGAATCACCGTCATTGATGATTTTTCCGCTTATCGTTTTAGGGGCATTGTCGATTTTTAGCGGTTATGTGAATACACCGTGGTTCGGAGCATTTCTCGGCGATTGGCTGGTAGAAGGCAATAAGGCGTTCGGGCCCGGCCATATAGAGGGTCCTATATGGATTATGGTTGCCGCTTCTGTCATCTCGCTTCTCGGAATGCTGCTTGCTTATATGATGTACGGTAAAAGAAACATTAGAAGAAATCAATTCGGCGGCGAGGGATCGGCGGTTTATAGCATTTTATATAACAAATATTATGTGGATGAAATGTATGGTCATTCTGTCATTCCCTTTACGAGAAGCGTGGCGCTATTTTGTTCTTTCATTGAGAAGTTCGTGGTTGAAGCGGTGATGAAAGCGGTTGGCGGGACGATTCTCTTATTGGGGAAATGGGGCGCGAAGTTCCAATCGGGCCAAATGCAGCAATATGGCGCTGTTGTTTTGGCGGGGCTCGCTATATTGCTCGTAATCTATGCTGTAGCAGGGGGGAATCTATAAATGAACGCATGGATTTTGCCTTTGTTAGTATTTTCTCCTATTCTGGGCATTCTCATTTTGCTGTTTGTGGATAAGCGGCAAGAGAAGCTGATTAAAGCCATCGGTGCCATAGCCACACTGCCGCCTGCTTTCATGGCTGTTTTCTTATTCTTGCAAGAGCGCGCGGGGGTCGGCCTTGATTCGTATAATGTAGGTTGGAATTGGTTTCGGTTCGGCAATTTCAGTGAAATGAACCCGAACTTATTCGCGGTCCGTTTTGAATTGGGGATTGACGGATTATCGCTTGTGATGCTGGTGCTGACGACAATCCTGGCGACGCTATCGGCACTTGCCGCGCAATATATTAAACGGGAATGGAAAGGTTACTTTCTGTTATTCTTCCTGCTGGAAATCGGCATGCTTGGCGTGTTTACTGCCGAGAATCTAATCCTGTTTTTCTTATTCTTTGAGTTAACATTGGTTCCGATGTTCTTCTTGATCGGTAAGTGGGGGTATGCAGAACGCGAAAAGGCCGCTTATAGCTTTCTCCTCTATAACGGTCTGGGTTCTGCTGTGCTGTTGATCGTCATTATGGTCCTGTTCGCTAAGACAGGAACGAGCAATATGGAATATCTTCAGCAAATCATTACGCAAGGCGGCGTCACGCTTGTTGCGAATATATCGCCTGAGCTTAAGTATGGCCTGTTAATCGCTTTGGTTATTGCGTTTGGCATCAAACTGCCGATTTTCCCGCTGCACACATGGATGCTGCGCGTGCACGTCCAAGCGCCGCCGAGCGTGGTTATGCTGCATGCCGGGGTATTATTAAAGGTTGGTGCATACGGTTTCGTGCGCTTCGGGATGGGGATTTTCCCGGAACAATTCAAAGGCCTGGGCATATACTTGATTCTCCTCGGATTAGTGAATTTGCTGTACGGTGCATTTCTGGCGCTCATTCAAAAAGACTTCAAAATGGTGCTCGCTTATTCGTCGATTTCCCATATGGGAATGGTCCTTATCGGCCTTGGCGCGGGGAATGAGGCAGGAATTCAAGGGGCGATTTTTCAAGTGGTATCGCATGGCTTGATCGCAGCGCTGTTCTTCTTCCTAGTAAATGTAATGCATGAACGAACGGATACGACGATGATTCATGATATCGGCGGTTTAGCGAGAAGCATGCCTGTGGCGTCGGGCTTTCTGTTGGCGGCCGGCCTGGCTTCGCTTGGTCTGCCTGGCATGTCAGGATTCATAAGTGAATTCACGGTATTTCTTGGCCTGTTTAAAGTACAGCCTGTATGGGGCGCCATCGGAGCTTTAGGCTTAATTATTACAGCGGTATATGTATTGCGGGCGGTTCTGGCGATTACATATGGTGAAACACGAGGGGCAGCCAGTAAGAAATTAGTTGATATCCATCGTTTTGAATGGGCGCCGGCGCTTGTGCTGATGGGATTGATCATCGCAATCGGCGTTTATCCTGCCATTCTTTCAGAGCCGATTGATGAAACAATGAAGATCTTATTAGGAATAGGGGGATGATGAACTGTGGATATAGAGACATTGCTGTCCTTTAATTGGGGAGTCATGATGCCGGAATTCATCATCCTTGGTGTTGCGACTTTACTTTGTTTAATTGATTTGTTTATGCCGGCGCATACCAGCCGCAGGCCGCTTGGCTGGGTGGCCGTCAGCGGTGTGGTGCTGTCCATCCTGGTTCTGCTCGGTTTACTTTCTGCCGGAACCACTTCGATTCTTTACGATACGTTCAGGCTGGACTCTTTTGCGAAAGCTTTCAAGTTCATTTTGTTGGCAGGGGCGGCTTTAGTCCTGCTATTGGCGGAGAGCTACCGGCCTAAAGAAGGAATGAAGGAAACACGGGGAGAATTCTATTATTTGTTCCTGACGGCATTATTGGGCGCGATGATCATGACATCAAGCGGCGATTTGATCACGATGTTCGTAGGGTTGGAATTGCTGTCCATCTCCTCTTACATTCTGGCAGGCATCCGCAGGGATTGCTTGGAGAGCAATGAATCCGCCATGAAGTATGTGATTAATGGAGGCATCTCCACAGCAATCACATTGTTCGGCATGAGTTATTTATACGGTTTGACAGGCACGACCAACATGAAGGAAATGGCATTCACAATGTCGCAAACAGCGGATGGCAGCTTTTTATATTTGTATGGAGTTGCTTTCTTTATGGTCGTGGCGGGATTATCCTTTAAGATTGCGGCGGCGCCGTTCCATATGTGGGCTCCCGACGTATACCAGGGAGCGCCTACGCCAGTGGCGGCGTTCTTGAGCGTGCTGTCGAAAACAGCGGGTTTCGTTATTTTATTGCGCATCATTCTCTACCTGTATATGAATACGCCGGCCGATGAGCTTGGGGCGCTGACATTCATCGAGAAGAACCGCATCTTTATTAGCTGTTTAGCGGGCATCACTATGATTATAGGAAATGTAATCGCGCTGAGACAAACGAATATCAAACGTTTGCTTGGTTATTCAAGCATTGCCCATGCAGGATATATCCTCGTCTCTGTTGCGACGCTTGGCTATTTTACAACTGGAGCCGTCTGGTTTTATTTAACGGCTTATATGTTTATGAGTTTAGGCGCGTTCGCTGTGGTTCAATATATATCCGACCGCGCCGGTACTGCCGAGATTGCCGATTTAGCGGGCTTGTATAAGCGTATGCCATTTCTTGCGGTTGCGATGGGCATCTTCTTGTTGTCGATGGCAGGCATTCCGGGTACTGCGGGGTTCATTGCCAAGCTGCATATCTTCCTTGGCACGTTCGCGGTCGACCCAAGCCATTATGTACTGGCATCGATATTGATTGGAACAACGGTCATTTCTTATTTCTATTACTTTGGCATCATGCTGCAGATGTTCTTTCGCCCCGCTTCTCAAGAATCGAAGTTTACAGGTATGAAAGTCCCGAATAGCCTGCTGATTGTCATTATTGTTTGTTTAATGGGTACTGTCGGCTTGGGGGTTGCCCCGAACACCGCGCTGGATTTTCTGTATGGTAATTTCGGGGATTTCGGCGACTTTTTTGAATGATGATGCCTGTAACTCTTTTGGAGGATATTTTAAAAATAAGCTAAAACCCCTTTACAACTATTTTTTGCCATGTTAATATTATTGAAAATTAAGATAATTAAAACAGCATTGACGAAGAGTAGTATCTATGGCGGCTTACTGTAGAGAGCTGATGGTTGGTGAGAATCAGTGTAAGTGCTATAGTGAATGGACTTCCGAGCTGCCAAACTGAAATTTCGCAAGCGGAAGAGTAGGCTTTGGCGAATGAGCCTCATCGTTATAAGAGGCAGGTATTAAGAGCCATGAAGTGGAGGTTCTGATACTGGGCAGAGTGGCTGTATAGACAGCCGACAAAGGTGGCACCGCGGGTTTCTCGTCCTTTATGGATGGGAGCCCTTTTTGCGTTTTTGACTATATATGATAATCGATGAGTAAGAAGAGTACATCTGATTTCTGAGCATGGCAGAGAGTCGGGGAAGGTGGGAACCGATATGCGAGGGCAGGTCGAATGGGCTTACGAGAGGCGCGCTGAAAAGGAAAGTAGGCGGGCACGGCTTCCACCGTTAACAGGATAGGGTATCAGGAGTACCCGAAAAAAAGTGAAAGGATTCTAATCCTTTAACAGAGGTGGCACCACGGTGAATAATCGTCCTCTACAAGCGATGAGCTTGTAGGGGGCTTTTTTGTTTTTTCATTAAGAAATAGGATGTGAATAAATATGGACACGGCAAAGAAAAAATTATTCCAAGTGCAAATGGAAGGCGATATATATACGCCGATAGGCATCTATCAAAGCCTGCCGGGACAAAAAAAGTTCTTACTGGAAAGTTCATTGAAGCACGAGCAGCATGGACGGTTTTCTTTTATCGGAAGCAATCCTTATATGGAGCTCAAGGCGAAAGGCGACACGGTAGTGGAAACGGCAGCGGATGGCAAGGAAACAAAGAAGACTGCCCGGTTCTTGGATGCTGTGAAAGAATATTTGCCTAAGAAAGTTGAACAGAAGATGCCTTTTCCTTTCTTGGGTGGTGCAGTGGGTTTTGTCGGCTACGATATTATTCGCCAATATGAAGACATCGGTCCCCTGCTGCATGATGAAGTGGAGATGCCGGAAGCCCACTTGATGTTCTATAGGGAAGCGGTAGTATATGACCATTTCAATCAGCAGATTTCAATCGTGATGCTTGGCGAAGAAAGCGAAGAGGCGGAATTTTACAAGCGGGCAGATGAAATCAAAGTGCATATTCAACAGGGGCCAAAGGAAGTGGCATCACAATCCCGGGATAAGAAGGCGATTGATTTCCAGTCCAATATGTCCAAGCGGCATTTCGAAGAGCTTGTATTGAAAGCGAAGGAGGAAATTGTGAAAGGGGAGATTTTTCAAGTGGTGCTATCCCAATGCTTCTCGGCAGGCTTCTCAGGCGATCCCTTTCAGTTCTATCGCAGTCTAAGAAGGCATAATCCATCGCCGTATATGTTCTACATTGAATTCGGGGATTATCAGGTTGCGGGTTCTTCCCCCGAAAGCCTGCTGCAAGGCGATGGCGTGAATGTCATTACGAATCCGATTGCGGGCACGAGAAAGCGCGGTGCGACATTGGCGGAAGATGAGCGGCTTGAAGTTGAATTGCTGCACGATGAGAAGGAACTGGCGGAACACCGCATGTTGGTTGATCTGGGCCGGAATGACCTTGGGAGAGTATGTGAAATCGGAACGGTAGCATTGACGAAATATATGTTGATCGAGAAGTACAAGCGAGTGATGCATATTGTCTCCGAAGTGAAAGGACAGAAGCTTGCGCACGTTTCCAATGCGGATGTACTGGCGTCTTGCTTGCCGGCAGGGACAGTGTCGGGGGCGCCGAAGATTAGGGCGATGTCGATCATCAATGAGCTGGAAGAGGTCAAGCGGAATGTATATGCTGGCGCTGTCGGTTATTTCTCCGTCCATGGCAGTTTTGATTTCGCTTTGGCGATCCGGACGATGGTCGTGAAAGACGGCAAAGCCTATATCCAAACAGGTGCAGGCATTGTGTACGACTCGGATCCCGGGATGGAATATCAGGAAGTGTTCAACAAAGCGAGAGCCTTGATGGAGGTGGAAGTATGATTTTGCTGATTGATAATTACGATTCTTTTACGTATAACCTGTATCAGCAGGTGGGTGCCTTTTATACGGATATTACGGTTGTGCGGAATGATTGTGTGACGATAGAAGAAGTGGAGGCTATGGAGCCGGAAGCGATCATTCTTTCGCCAGGGCCGGGCCGGCCGGAAGACGCGGGGATTTGTATGGAGGTTATTCAAGCATTTCACCGCCACGTGCCGATTCTCGGTATTTGCCTTGGACACCAAGCGATCGCTGCCGCTTTCGGAGGAAAAGTGATAGCTGCGAAAGAGATCATGCACGGAAAGGCGTCAGCCGTTTCGCATAATGGCGCAGGAGTGTTCGCGGAGCTGCCGCAGCATATAGAAGTGATGCGCTATCATTCATTGGCTGTAGAAAAGCGGTCCTTGCCGGCGTGTTTAAGCATTGAGGCCGCAACGGCGGATGAAGAGATCATGGCCATTGCCCATAAAGACCATCCGGTAATAGGCATTCAATTTCATCCTGAATCAATTGGAACGAAGGATGGAGCGGCGATGGTCAAGAACTTCCTCCGTGCCGCTGATTGTCGGGTCAAGGTGGAAGCGTAATCGGAAGTGAGAAAAGCTTAGTTGAGATGAGATGAGGAGGATAAACGATGAAGAACTTTTTGCAAAAGCTTATTAATAAACAATCGTTATCACAAGAGGAAATGAAAGAGGCAGCAACAGCGCTCTTCCAACAAGAACTATCGGATAGCGAGCTGGCGGGCTTTCTTGTCGCGTTGAAAGCAAAAGGAGAAACGCCGGATGAAATTACGGGGCTGGTCGAAGTATTCAGGCAGCATGCATTGCCATTCACTCGTTCATTCCAAGGAGTAATGGATAATTGCGGAACGGGCGGCGATGGTTCGCAAAGCTTTAATATCAGTACCACATCTGCTTTCGTAATTGCCGCATCAGGCATCAAAGTAGCGAAGCATGGCAACCGCAGCATCAGCAGCAAGACAGGAAGCGCGGATGTGCTGGAAGAGCTGGGCGTGAATCTGGAATTGCCGGCTGTGCGTTCGGAGGAACTGCTCGAGGAAATCGGAATTGCCTTTTTATATGCACCGCATGTACATCCCCGTTTGAAGCAGATCATGAAGGTGCGGAAAGCATTGGAAATCCCGACGATTTTTAATTTGATCGGCCCTCTGACGAATCCGGTAGAGCTTGATCATCAGCTGCTTGGATTATATGAAAGAAAGTATCTGGCATTATTTGCGGATGTATTAAGAAGGTTAGGGAGAAAGCGCGCCATTGTCGTCAACGGGGGTGGATTTATGGATGAGGCCTCTCTGCAAGGCAAGAATCATATAGCAATAGTAGAGAACGGACAAATTGCCAATCTGGTTTTTTCGGCGGAGGAAGTGGGCTTGAAAGCAGCATCCAATGAAGAAATAAAAGGCGGGGATGCCAAGGAGAATGCCGAGATTCTATTGAATGTATTAAAAGGAAGAAAAGGGGCGCAACGCGACGCGGTGCTCTTAAACGCTGGGCTCGGTATTTATGCGGGCGGCAAAGCATCCACTATGCAAGAAGGCATCGCCATCGCTGCGGAAGGCATTGATTCCGGCCGCGCGTATGCAACATTGCAGGCATTAATCAAAAAAAGCCAAAAGCTGGAGGTCATACAATGAGTTCTATATTACAACGTATTCTGGATGAGAAGAAGAATGAAATAAAAAGGCTGAAGCAAGAGATGATCCGAGAGAATGCAAGAACGCCGCTGTCATTGCAGGCCGCTATCGAAGCGAAAGCGCCCATCGGCGTAATTGCGGAGATTAAACGCCATTCGCCTTCTAAAGGAGCGCTGCATGAGAATGTCGATCCCGTAGAGCAAGCGAAGCAATACGAGCAAGCGGGGGCGGCGGCTATTTCCATCCTGACGGATACTCCTTTCTTTAAAGGGAGCTTTGGAGATTTGGCCGCTGTCAGGGAAGCGGTCAACATCCCGATTCTATGTAAAGACTTCATCATTGATGCTGTGCAAATCCGCAAAGCTAAATCGGCAGGGGCGGATGCGGTTCTGTTGATTGCAGCGGCACTGGCGCAAGCGAAGCTTGAAGCCTTGTATGATGAAGCGAAGAAACAAGGTTTGGAAGTATTAGTGGAAGTGCACGATGAAGAAGAATTGGAAAGAGCGGCAGCAATTGGTGCAAAGATTATCGGGATTAATAATCGTAATCTTTCGACTTTCGAGGTGAGCTTGCAACATACAGAAGCGCTTGCGCGGAACCCTTTGCTTAAGGATCGCTTGCTGATCAGTGAAAGTGGAATAGCAGTACGCGACGATGTGCGGACTGTTCAGCGCGCGGGAGCGAATGGGATTCTAGTCGGAGAAACATTGATGAAATCGGATGATATTGCGAAAACATTGCGGGAACTCTCCCTGAAAGAAGCGGATCTTCTATTATGAAAGTAAAGATTTGCGGGATCACAGATACGGAAACGGCGTTATATGCCGTTGGAGCCGGAGCTGATGCAATCGGATTCGTATTCGCCCCGAGCCGCCGCCAAATTGCGCCGCAAACAGCAAAAGCAATCATTGAAAAACTGCCGCAGCATGTGGAGAAAGTGGGTGTTTTCGTGAATGAACAGCCTGGTATGGTTGAAGCGATTGCTGAAATGTGCGGACTGACGATGATCCAGCTGCATGGCGAAGAAAGCCCGGAGCTCTGCCGGGCATATACATTGCCGGTTGTGAAAGCTGTCGGTGTCGGAAGTAAAGAAGATGTAGAGGGGATAAGCCATTATCCGGTTCCATATCTATTAGTGGATAGCCCGAAAGGTCAGCGTTACCATGGCGGAAACGGAGAAACATTCGATTGGGGGCTGCTGAAGGAGGCATCCTTGCAGCAGCATGGATTGATTCTGGCAGGAGGATTGACCGCCGCCAATGTAAATCAAGCAATCGCTGCGGTACATCCCTATATGGTCGATGTTTCAAGCGGCGTTGAAACAAACGGAAGGAAAGACCGGGAGAAAATTAAACAATTCATACAAGCGGCAAAAGGAGTGGAAATACAGTGACATATACATTACCAGACGCACAGGGCCGATACGGCATTTACGGCGGACGCTTTATTCCTGAAACATTGATGGAAGCGGTTATCCAATTGGAGAAAGAGTACCAGAAAGCGTTGCAGGATGAAGGATTCCATCAAGATCTCCGCTACTACTTGGAGAAATATGTCGGGCGGGAAACGCCGCTTTATTATGCGGAAGGGTTATCGAAGCTGGCAGGCGGAGCGAAGATCTACTTGAAACGTGAAGATTTGAACCATACAGGGGCGCATAAAATCAATAATACCATCGGGCAGGCACTTCTTACGAAGAGAATGGGGAAAATGAAGGTAGTGGCAGAGACCGGCGCGGGCCAGCATGGAGTCGCGACAGCCACCGTATGCGCGCTGCTTGGATTGGAATGCACCGTCTTTATGGGTGCGGAAGATGTAAAGCGCCAGAAATTGAATGTTTTCCGGATGGAATTATTGGGGGCGAAAGTCATCAGTGTCACGCAAGGAAGCTCCACATTGAAAGATGCCTGTAATGAAGCGCTGCGCTATTGGGTTGCTCATGTAGATGATACCCATTATTTAATCGGCTCCGTTCTCGGTCCGCATCCGTTTCCACAAATCGTCCGCGACTTCCAAAGCGTCATCGGCACGGAAACGAAAGCGCAGATGCTGGAAGCGGAAGGGGCACTGCCGGATGCTATTGTGGCATGCATTGGCGGAGGCTCGAATGCAATGGGGATGTTCCATCCATTTTTGGAAGACAAAAGTGTACGCTTATTCGGCGTCGAAGCATCGGGCAAAGGGCTGGATACTCCTTATCACGCCGCATCTTTGACAAAAGGGAAAGTGGGTGTTTTGCACGGTGCGAAAATGTACCTATTGCAAGATGATCATGGGCAGGTCATTGAAGCGCATTCCATTTCCGCAGGGCTTGATTACCCGGGCATCGGTCCTGAACACAGCTTCTTGAAGGATGATGGAAGAGTCGTTTATACATCGATCACAGATGATGAAGCATTGGAAGCGCTGCAAATACTCTGCCAAACGGAAGGAATCATTCCCGCGCTTGAAAGCTCCCACGCTGTGGCGTATGCCTTGAAGCTGGCAAAGGAAATGAAGCCTGAAGAAACGCTTGTCATTTGCCTATCGGGCCGCGGCGATAAAGATGTAGAAACAGTAAAAGCCTACTTGGGAGGAGAAAGTTTATGAGCCGGCAACATGTAGAAGAGGCAATCCAACGCATATTGGAAAGGGGAGACAAATGTTTCGTTCCTTATATTATGGCAGGGGATGGGGGGGTGGATCAGCTTGTCGCACGCCTTGAATTCCTGGAAAAAGCGGGAGCGACCATGATTGAAATCGGAATTCCTTTCTCCGATCCGGCGGCGGACGGTCCAGTCATCCAAGCCGCCGGCATCCGTGCGCTCAAGGAAGGAACAACTATTCAAGGTATATTTCAAGTTTTGGAGCGAGTCAGGGATACGGTATCGATTCCATTGATCTTTATGACCTACTTGAATCCGGTCTTAGCTATAGGCCTTGAGCGATTTGCCCGGCAATGCGCGGCAATCGGAATTGATGCAGTGATTATTCCAGATGTTCCTTTGGAAGAAGAGCATGAAGTAAAGCCTTATTTGGAGGAACAGGGGCTTGCGCTGATTCGTTTAGCGACATTGACCAGTCCGCCGGAACGATTAAAGACTCTTGCCGAGGGGGCGGAAGGATTTCTATATGCGGTGGCGGTCAAAGGAGTAACAGGCAGCCGGAGCGGCTTCGAAGAGGATGTGCTTGCTTATATGAGAAGTCTGAAAGAGATGAGCGCCGTTCCTGTATTGGCCGGTTTCGGTATTTCAACTCCGGAACATGTGAAGAAAATGAGTGCAGTCTGTGATGGAATTATAGTGGGGAGCCGGATTGTCAGCTGCTTTCAAGAAGGCAAGGAAGATCAAATCATTTCCTTGGTCCAAGCTTCAGGCAGACAGACGGCAGTGGAGTGATCATTGTTTTATTTCGAGAAACACTGGGGAACGGAGTGTTTCTCTTTTTTTATTCCATTTAACAGGTGTTAAGGCTCCCGCTCCGGCGCGGTGGTGAAAACGCGGATATGCAAGCGGGAGATCAAGCACCCGTAACAACCCGATTGGTTCATCTACCGATGGGCGGGGGATGAGGCTCCTTATCAAAGATTCATTTTATTTGAGCGGATGCAATTGTCATATATGAACTATATAAAATATATAGTTATAAATTTTCTGTGAAAATAAATTCTATTTAGTTTACTAGTAAAAGGAAACTTTATATAATGTATAAGTTAGATGTTGGAAATATTATGTCGGAACGGTGTTTGAAGTAATAATTTCTCCATTTTTCCATTAAGAATGAATATGGTAAAATGAATAGGGAATTTAAGAAGGGAGCAGCACGATGTTCGTCACTTTAGGACAGCAAGCCATGTTGGGGATTTTATCTCATTTGTTTTTCATCGCTGTAACATGGTGGGCTCTGCAAGCATTGCGTTTCGATAAATTGATTCGCTCTAACAAAGTTATGCAAGCGAGGCTTTTGTATATTTTATTGACGGTTGTGATTGGTTCGACTGCGAGTAATTTCTTTTTGGATTATTTGTCTTGGTCGTTGAATATGCCATTCCTGATCCAGAGATAATATGCCTCTGCTAGGAAAATAGAAGAAGATTTTCGCTTTTTCTATCTTGCTGGAAATGATGAAAGATAAATTTTGTGATTCGCTTAACATGGAAATTGTCGATAAATGAATGGTATGAAGCCCTCCTCCAAGGAAACAATAAGTAGATAAGGGGGAGATCTGCTATGTATAAATTTATTTATCTACTTATAATTGGTTTGATTATTGCTAGTGTCGGGAATATTACGATAGTAGCAGATAGCGGACACATAGAATTGAAAAGAATGCAACGGGTTCTGGAGCTGGATTCGAGCGCCATTATTGAAGAATGGTCCGTTATAGCTAGAGAGAAGACACGCTCCATTACGAATGAACAGCAATTTACACAAGAATTGAATGAATTGAAAACAAATCTTCCTGATTTCAAATGGGATGTAAAGAAGGACTCTACTAAACTGACAGCAACAGGAACGAACGCTGGAACTAGTTTTAGAGAATCCGTATCACTTGCCTCCACGTTAAACGGAGGGAGAGATTCTTATATTACCTATGAAATGAAGGGGAATGCATCAAGAGATGGATGGGCAGAGCAAGCGTCCGAGATGCTGAATAGAAGGGTAAATATGGTATTAAATGAAAATGCCACATTTTTCACTTGTATCAAAGGTCATTTCAATGATACTATTGATAAGGTTTTAACTGTAAAAACAACGGAATGGTTGAAGAGATTTCAAGCGAAGGAAGTAGAAAGTCTGCAAGAAAAGCAGCTTGTTTCTATTACTGCGCAATCGGAGCTTTTCAATCAAAGCAACGCAAATGAACATTACAATTTTCAATTAGCCATGAGAACGGATGGAATGGGCGCAAGGACTTCCTTTGTTATAGGAACACCCATCATCACATTTGAATATTAATATATAGAAATTGGACGCGGAGGGGAATACTTTTGGAAAAGATCATCGTCCGCGGCGGAAACAGACTGACTGGTACCGTTAAAATCGAAGGAGCTAAAAACTCTGTACTGCCTGTTATCGCTGCAACACTATTAGCAAGCAATGGTAAATGCATTATCAAAGACGTACCTACTCTCTCCGATGTATTTACTATCAACGAAGTATTACGTAATTTAAATGCCGATGTTGTCTTCGAAAACAACACTGTAATTGTAGATGCATCAAGAGAACTGAAAGATGAAGCGCCATTCGAATATGTACGTAAGATGCGTGCCTCTGTTTTAGTAATGGGTTCTTTATTAGCCCGCAACGGAAAAGCACGGGTTGCTTTACCTGGAGGCTGCGCGATTGGTTCACGTCCACTGGATCAGCATTTGAAAGGCTTTGAAGCAATGGGCGCTCATGTAAAAGTGGGCAACGGCTTCTTGGATGCCGAAGTGGATGGTAAATTAAAAGGTGCAAAGATTTATTTGGACTTCCCAAGTGTAGGAGCTACTGAAAACATTATGATGGCAGCGACGCTTGCTGAAGGAACATCCATTATCGAGAACGCAGCTAAAGAACCGGAAATTGTGGATTTAGCGAATCTTTTGAATAAAATGGGAGCGAAAGTGCGCGGTGCCGGTACTGCGACAATCCGCATCGAAGGTGTCGAAGAATTATCAGGCACAACACATACCATTATTCCTGACCGTATCGAAGCGGGTACATTCATGGTTGCAGCGGCAATTACAGGAGGAAACGTACTGGTAAAAGGCGCCGTGGCGGAACATTCTTCTTCGCTTATAGCGAAGATGCAAGAAATGGGCGTTACAATCATTGAAGAGAAAGAAGGCTTGCGCGTTATCGGCCCTGATCGTTTAAAAGCGGTCGATATCAAGACAATGCCGCATCCTGGCTTCCCGACTGACATGCAATCGCAAATGATGGCGTTATTGTTGCGTGCGGAAGGAACAGGGATGATTACAGAGACTGTCTTTGAGAACCGCTTTATGCATGTAGAAGAATTCCGCCGTATGAATGCGGACATTAAGATTGAAGGCCGTTCTACAATCATCAATGGCCCTTCAAACCTGCAAGGAGCGGAAGTGGCTGCAACAGATCTTCGCGCGGCTGCTGCGTTAATCCTGACAGGACTTGTTGCGGATGGCATTACACGCGTAACGGAATTGAAGCATTTAGACCGCGGATATGTGAACTTCCATGGTAAACTGGCTGCGCTTGGCGCTGATATCGAACGTGTGAATGAAGATACAGTTGCACAGCCGGAAGTAGTAGATGCAAAGGCTTAATAAATAGTATTATATGATATAAGTAAAGAGGCGACCTGAAACATTTGTTTTAGATCGCCTCTTTATTTCTATAAAAAGGTACCGTACTCTAGCGATTATATGAAAAAAGCCCTCTTTACAGCTCCGGATATGGGATTTGAATGAATTAGTAATAAAGGCTAATTCATCTCATATGAATATATAGTGAGGTAAACAGAGGGAGGCCGAGATATTGAAATCTATCAAACCGATATTCTATCTTGTTTTGGTTGTAGCAGTAGTGACCATCATTATTCCCGCCATACTTGTACTTCCGTTTTCGAAAAGCGGCCCAGATCAGGCGGTGAATGAGGTAAAGCGGGAAACGGAACCGGCCGAACAGCGGAAAATGGATATTAACAAGCTGGATGAATCCGATGTGGAAGTGGCGGTGCTCAGGTCGGCAAGCAATCAGGTGAGCAAGCTGCCGCTTGAGAAGTATCTTGTGGGAGTAGTGGCGGCGGAAATGCCCGATAGCTTTGAGATAGAGGCTTTGAAGGCGCAAGCGTTGACCGCGCGTACATATATCATCAACAAAATGATGGAGAATCCCAATCCGGCGGAATTAAAAGGAGCGGATGTGACGGATACCGTAGAATACCAAGTCTATAAAAGCGACGAGGAATTACGGGTGAAGTGGGGAGCGGACTACACGAAGAATTATGAAAAAATCGCACAGGCGGTTCTTTCGACAGAAGGCGAAATCATTACCTATGGCGGCAAGCCGATCACGGCGTCCTTCTTCTCGACCAGCAATGGCTTCACCGAAAATTCAGAAGCCTATTGGGACAATGCTTCTCCTTATTTGAAAAGCGTGGAAAGCCCATGGGACAAGAAATCGCCCAAATTCTACGACAGGAAAACAATACCGGTTGCACAATTTGAAAACCTGCTGGGAGTGAACATCGGCGACCAAAAACAAATTGAAACGAAAAGGGAATACACCCCTGGCAAGCGGGTAGCCTCCGTCACAGTCGGCGGAAAGAAATTCAGCGGCAAGCAAATCCGCGAGGCGTTGAAGTTGAAATCGGCGGATTTTTCTTGGGAGCGAAAAGGCGATTCGGTCATCATCAATACAAAGGGCTATGGCCATGGCATTGGGATGAGCCAGTACGGGGCTAACGGGATGGCGCAAGAAGGCAAGACATATCGGCAAATCGTGGAACATTATTATTCAGGGATTGAAATTGCTTCCGCTGAAAAGTTTACGAAAAAAATCGTCGCTCAAAAATAATAGGAATAGGGTCTAAACTATCTCCGCGCATAGCAGGGGTAGTTTTTTTATGTGAAGAGATCTTATAATTAGAACATTGCGGATTTCCTTTTTCTTTATGTCATAATAGATTTACTATATATATGCGTCAATAGGCGATAGAGAAGGCAGGTGAATGAGATGTCTGCATTAAGTGCAGTTTTGAAGTGGGCTACCTTTTTGTATGAGGGGTTTTTGGCCATTCCGATACTTGGCGGTGCTTTTGTAATCGCGAATGGATGGACTCCCTTGGTCATCGCGGGAGTTCTGCATGCAGTAACCATTGTTGCAATGCTGATGAATGGGAGGGCCGCCATCGCAGGTAACGCAATCGGTTTATTAGGGGCGATGCTGAGCTGGATTCCGTTGATTGGTTGGTTGTTCCATGCGGTTACAGCATTCGTGCTGTTCATTGAAGTGATTTATTTATCTTTCACAAGAAGAGCATGGCGCTAAGAATAAGCTAGAACCAAGCTTGGTCAGCTTGGTTCTTCTTGAATGTGATTCAAGAAGCTTTTTCTTCTGTGGAAATAATGGAAGCGCACATGGGCCCATACCGCTATGACGCCGATCCAATCTTTCACGACATCTATAAGCGTGGCGGAGCGATAGGGATAGAAGGACTGGTGGATTTCGTCGACAACCCCATAGGCGCAAGCGATAACCGCTGCCCATAAGCTAGTGCGCAAAGAGAGTTTACCGCTCACCGCAAGTGCGATGGCGAATAGCCCGTATAGAATCGCGAATTCCACTAAATGCATACTTTCCTTCCATATATGATCCCATTTGGAGCTAGGCAATTCTACAACCGCGTCCGCCGGCATACTTGATAATATCCAGACGAAGACCATATAGGCGATTGGCAGAAACCAGGCGATATAAGCTGAAGCCTTCTTCATTGTTGATTCCTTCCTTTCTGTATGTGTGCACATCCCCTTGATAAGAAGATGGAACTGTTGATCCATTCTCCTCAATTGTACCATTTCCCAAGAAAATAAAAATTTTTTAGAAAATGTATATATTTTCAAATAAATGTTCAAAATGGTTGCTGAGGTGATATTCATGAGAGAGGATGAAAAAAAACGTATTTCTCAAAAATCAGGGATGAGACGTTTTCTTTCGAAGCGTTGGGCATTACCAGCGATTTATTTAGCAAGTGCAGCCATTCTATTAACAGCAGTGCTTTGGTTTCAAAATAACAACAATGATTCAGCCAACCCTGGAGACGTAAACTTTGAAAAAGTTGAAGACGCAGGAAAAAATAATGATAAAGAAGCCGTGGAAGTGAACAGCAAGGTAGAGAACTTCAGCTGGCCGGTTTCCAGCCGGGAAGATGTTGTCGTGAAGAAAGAATTCTACGAAATGGACGCTGATAAAACGAAACAGGAAAATGCTCTTGTATTTTACAATAATCAGTATCATTTAAACCGTGGAATCGATATCGCGATGAAAGATGGCAAAGCGTTCGATGTAAATGTGGCGTTAAGCGGCACAGTCACAAATGTTAAGGAAGATGCATTGCTTGGGAATGTGATTGAAGTAGAACATGCAAAGGGCATCACAACAAGCTACCAATCAGTAACAGATATCGTTGTTAAAGTCGGTGATCAAGTTGCACAAGGACAAGCAATCGCTAAAGCGGGCCAAAGTGAATTGAATAAAGAAGCTGGCACCCACGTACATTTTGAAATCCGCAAAGACAGCATCGCTGTAAATCCGCAAGACTATTTCGATAAATCCGTTTCAAAATTGATGGAAGCGGAAATTGTAAATACGACAACAACAGAAGAAGATG
>JBJEFM010000237.1:0-26565 GCA_051874035.1 Bacillus sp. (in: firmicutes) | reverse complement strand
AAAACGTCAACTTTATGGCGAAATACGGCCGCGGGTTGATCTGTACACCGATTTCCGAGGAGCTGGCGCAAAAGCTCGGTTTGCATCCCATGGTTGTAAACAATACCGATAATCATCAGACCGCTTTTACCGTGAGCATTGACCATATCAATACGACAACGGGAATCAGTGCCTTTGAGCGTTCCGAAACAATCGGGCGGATGTTGAGCAGCCAGGCGGCGCCTGCAGAATTCCGGCGCCCCGGCCATGTATTCCCTTTGATTGCTAAAGAAGGTGGCGTTCTTGCGCGCCCCGGCCATACGGAAGCGGCTGTTGACTTGGCGAAAGCATGCGGGGCATCACCTGCCGGGGTGATTTGTGAAATCATGAATGATGATGGCACGATGGCGCGCGTTCCGCAGCTGATGGAAATAGCTTTAGAACACGATTTAAAAATCATTACTATTGCTGATTTGATTAAATACCGCTGTCAACATGGAACAGTAGTCGAACGTGTTGCTAATGTGACCATGCCTACATCCATAGGTGACTTCCGTTTAGTCGGCTATTCAAATCTGGTCGACAAACAAGAGCATGTCGCTTTGGTTAAAGGAACGCCTGACCCGGAGCAGCCTGTGCTGGTCCGCATCCATTCAGCTTGTTTAACAGGCGATGTCTTTCATTCGAAACGCTGCGATTGCGGTCCGCAATTGGATTTGGCCATGGAAATAATAGAAGCGGAAGGAACAGGCGTCATCCTTTATATGCAGCAAGAAGGAAGAGGCATCGGCTTATTGAATAAACTGCGGGCTTATGAATTGCAGGAACAAGGATTTGATACAATTGAAGCGAATCAAAAATTGGGATTCCCGGCTGAAATGAGGGATTATGCATTAAGCGCGCAAATGTTGAAAGATTTAGGCATCCGACAGGTGCGCCTATTAACCAATAATCCTGAAAAAATAACAGGGCTATCGCAGTATGGAATCGATGTTGTGGATAGGGTGCCTTTGATCATCCCGCCTGTAAAAGAAAATCATCTGTATTTGGAAACAAAAAAAGAAAAAATGGGACATATTTTACTATAAAAGGAGACTATTTAAATGGGAAAAGTATATGAAGCGCAACTAATCGGTACAGGATTGAAAGTAGGGATAGTAGTCGGAAGATTCAATGAGTTGATTACAAGCAAGCTGCTTGGCGGAGCATTGGACGGATTAAAGCGCCATGGTGTGGAAGAAGCACAAATCGATGTGGCTTGGGTTCCCGGCGCCTTTGAAATTCCATTCCTCGCAAAGAAAATGGCGGCCACACAACAGTATGATGCCATCATTGGATTAGGGACCGTCATCAGGGGGTCTACGTCGCATTATGATTATGTATGCAATGAAGCGGCAAAAGGAATTGCCTCCGTTTCATTGGAAACAGGAGTTCCTGTTATATTCGGAGTGGTTACAACAGAGAACATCGAGCAAGCAATCGAACGCGCCGGCACTAAATCCGGCAATAAAGGATACGATGCTGCTGTATCCGCTATCGAAATGGCAAATCTCAACAAAATGTTCGATTAAAAGCAGGCCTCCCGCTTAGACGGGGAGGCTTTTTCTATATCAAAAGAAGAGAAGGACCATAAGTACACCGATGCCGCATACAAGGAGTGTACCCAGTATTCCTTGTATGGCCGGTTTAATGCCGGCAGATTTGAAATCAGCCAAGTTGATCCCTAAACCCAAACCTGCCATCGCCATTGCCAATAAATAAGAGCTTACAGGAATGAGCGTTTGGATAAATGATGGGGGAAGCAAGTGAATGGTATTGACTACACTCATCGCCAAGAATCCAAAAATAAACCACGGAATCGGCAAATCCCGCAATGATTTCTTCTGTTTCGCATCGTTCTTTCCGCCAAATAAGGTGCCGATAATCAACGCAACTGGTATGAGCAAAGCGACTCGCCCCAGTTTCACGACAATGCCGATTGTATCCGATTCACCGCCGCCAGGGATGGTGGAAGCTACAACATGGGCAATCTCATGTAAGGTAGCTCCGACCAGAACACCATATTTATAAGGATGCATTTCAAGGATAGGATATAAGAAAATATACACAAGGGAAGTAATGGTTCCAAGAATCGCAACCCATGCTACAGCAATGGCCGTTTCCCGCTGTCTGCACTTAATAACGGACGCGATCGCGACCACCGCTGCCGCACCGCATATCGCTGTGCCGACGGACAGCAATATATTCAAGTGATGGTCCACCCCCAACGCCTTCCCTATGTAATACATTCCGATAAGTGTTCCGATGATGATGGCGATATCCGTCATAAGAACGGGAAATCCCGCATCGATAATTTGCTGCAGATTCAACCGCAGCCCCATTAATATGATGCCTGCACGCAACAAATAGCGGCTGCTGAACGCCACTCCGCCTGAGATGGATGGTGGAACTTTAAGAAAAGCATTCCAAACCATGCCTAACAGAATGGAGACAATCATCATCCCCATAATTGAGAAGAATGGTAATTTCGTGATTTGTCCTGCTACAATTGCAATGAATAATGTTAACGCAATACCGAGAATAAACCCGAATGATTGTTGATTCTTTGTAGATGTCATATTGTGCCTCCTGCTATCAGACAGAGAGTTAAAAGCATCCTTAGGTATTTCAATCCTGTCTTTATCGGGTATTATTCACCAATCCATTGAATCTATTCATTGAGCACAAGAGAAAGGATTTGAACAATAGACTCAGATACTTTAGGAAAAAAATATAAATTTTTATGATCTTATAAAAACTGCGGCCATCCGGAAATCGTCTAATTAATAGAGAGAAGAGGGGGAAAACAACGTGGAAGAGTATTTTACCGATTTCATCGAGCTCTCTGATGATGAGGCGCTCCTTGATGAAATCATGACAAGGTATGGCCAAGCTGTATTGGAACTGGTTTACTCTTATGTGGGCGATACGTCTTTAGCTGAGGATTTGACACAAGAGATTTTTGTGAAATGCTATCGCTCGCTCCATACCTATAACCGGGAGTCCAAGTTAAAAACATGGCTATGGCGCATCGCAATCAATCATTGCAAGGACTATTTAAAGTCCTGGTATCATCGCAGGGTGATGATTACTGAGAGAATAGTGAGCTATACAGGGGCTTCTAAACAGGATGTTGAAGCCAGCATTCTTATCGATGAAGAAGAAACCGAGTTAGTGCAAGCTGTATTAAAATTACCGATCAAATATCGTGAAGTAATTTATTTATTCTATTTTGAGGAATTATCGAGTAAAGAGATCGCATCCATCATTAATGGAAATGAGAATACGGTTAAAACACGCCTAAGGCGGGCAAAACAACTTTTACGAAAAGAATTGGAGGGGATTCGGTGGAAGAGCGTCTAAAGAACTTGCGTCAATCATTCAAAAAGTCCGCTTTCAAAGGATTGGCATTCACGGAAGAACATAAGGCTATGGTGCACAGGGAAATTAAACAAGAAGAGATCTTGAAAGCTACACTGCAGCTATTGAGCCAAGAAAGAACAGGAATCGAGGTGCTTCAGGCTTTACGGGCGAGGGGCGTCACAAATTTTGAGAATCATGAAGGATTTCTGTATACATTGCTGCATAAGCTGGAACATCAACAATATATTAAAAGCCGTTGGGACGAACAAGAAATCAAATATTATCAGATACACGATAAAGGGAAAAAGCTGTTGCTGCAGCTCAACCAAAAACAAACGCATTCCTCTTCGGCTCTCAAAGCTTTACTGGGGGGAGCATGATGATGGACCGACAAGCATTCCTCGAAAGCGTCACGAAGCAAATCCGGACCAAAGAAGTGAAGCAATGCGTGTCCAAAGAATTGAACCATCATATTAAGATGGCGATGAAAGACTATATCAATCAAGGCATGACGGAAGAAGCAGCGGAACAAAAAGCGCTTAGAGAGATGGGGAATCCCGACCAGTTAAGCAAGCAATTCAATCAATTGTATAAGCGGAAGATTGAATGGAGCGTTGTTGCCTTATTCCTCTGTTCATTGACTATAGGAATCATTGCCATGTTTGTGCTGCGGGATATTGGCGATTCGGAAAGCTTGATCTATTCGAAGATGACGGGCAGTGTGCTGGCGATCATTGCCTTTATTGCACTTGCATGCATGAACTATCGGAAATGGCACCAGTATAGATGGTGGCTATTCGGAGCGGGAACGCTGTTTCTATTGCTCCTTCATTTTGAAAGCAGTACATTAGTTGTGATGATAAATGGCATTTCCTCCGTTAGGATTCCAGGACTGTTCACTGTCGATACATCGATCGTACTGATTCTCTATATGGTAACATGGGCCGCTTTATTGGCCAATAAAGCAATAAAAGCCTGGCTATTGCTTGTGTTTGCAATAACCAGTTCGATTCTGCTCTATACAGAGGCGGATTATATCATTTTCGTTATTTACATGTTCATGCTGGCCGGCATGTATGCTGCTAGTAAAAGAACAACTGCCATGAGAGCTTTGGGTGTGATTATCGGATGGCTGACTTTAATGGCAATCGCAACCAAAAAATCGTTATCCGCTTATCAATCTTTCTTTTCCGCTCAGTCCGAAGACGTAAATTTCAGTTACAGTAAGGAGCAAATCGCTGCACTTTTACATGAAACCTCCTGGCTGCCGAAGCTTTCAATCACCAACAGATTAAATATGGTGGAATACAAAACAGACTATGTATTCACTGGGTTAACGTATACGCTTGGATGGGGGCTATCACTGGCATTGTTAGCGTTGTTGATTTTATTTATTGTGAAATTGGCGACATTGGCCAAAAAGGTGCCTGATTTATTCGGCCATCTATTAATCATCGGAGGGGTGGCGATTTTCACCTTTCAAATCGGCTATAACATCGCCATGTCCTATGGCATATTGCCGCCTGCGAGCATCTCTTTGCCATTCATCAGCTACGGAACGGGTTCCCTATTGATTAATGCAATTATTATTGGCATCATTGTGAGCGTCTATTCCAGAAAAGATATTCCGTGTAACACGGATGCTCCATTGCACCCACTTGAAAAACGAGCCTGAAAAGCTCGTTTTTTGTCTATCATTATGTTTTTTAGCCCGTTTAACAGGCACTAAGATTCCTCTGTACAGCAAGAAGCAGATATGCAAGCGGGAGATCCAGTGCCTGTAACAACCCGATTGGTCCAGCTACGCCGGGAGATTTTTGGAACTTTCCCCCTCAACGAACGTATGTAGGATAGAGTGAAAATAAAGGGGGGGATTTTTATGAAGATAACTAACAAAATACCAAAGTATGACGAGCGGATGCATTCCGAATTAATTAATAATGGATGGATTCTTACTAAAGAACCTACAAGATTTATAAATACTCTATTTTTATCTGTTCCTTTCATGTTTATTAATGCACTTATATCCATATGGATCATGAACTGCTTTTCCACAGTATCATTAAAAGAATTCGGAATAACACCCAATTTAATAACGATCAATATTAATATAAGCACTATTTTTTTCATACTATTATTTCTAATCATCCATGAATTCATTCACTTGATTCTTATACCGAATGTAATCAAATCCAAAAATACATGTATAGGAATCACATGGTTTGGCGCTTTTGTGACAACGGAAGAAATCATTTCAAAATCAAGATTCTTATTAATTACGCTTGCTCCTTTTATCATCATTTCTGTCATTTTACCAATAGTGCTTGGAATGTTTGGAACCTTAACTACTACCATGAAATTTATAATACTGCTAAATGCAGCTGCATCATCGGTAGACTCATTAACTTTTCTAATGATTGCCTTGCAAGTTCCGAAATACGGGATTCTGAAAAATAACGGAAATAAAACGTATTGGAAACATAAAATCTGCTGAATCTATATCAAATATGATTGCGATTGAAATATAGTGACATATTTCAGGGTATAGCGATTTGGATTTTTGAAAAAAATAGTACCTTGTTCGCATATTTTTTTATACTATTAAGGGAAGGGGAATTTTTATTAAAGGAGTTAGATATGAGCAATACATTGATTAAACCGGATGACATTTGGATTTTATGGGCTTTTCTTGCTGGATGGGCCGCTGTCAGTATCTGTTTGGAACAGAAATATAGATGGGCATCGAAAGTTTCCGGGGCCGTCATTGCATTAGTGGGGGCAATGACGTTATCCAACTTGAATATCATCCCTACAGAATCGGTTGTCTATGACACAGTTTGGGGATATGTCATCCCATTAGCCATTCCACTGCTGTTATTCCAAGCGAATATAATCAAGATATGGAAGGAAAGCGGCAAACTGCTGATTATGTTCTTATTGAGCGCAATCGGTACAACAGCCGGAGCGATCATCGGGTTCTTCCTTCTGAAAGATATTATTCCGGGGCTTGATAAAGTCGGTGCCATGATGACAGGTTCATATATTGGCGGCGGGGTGAACTTTGCGGCCCTCTCCACCAAATTCGAAGCACCGGGCGATCTCGTTTCTTCAGCCGTAGTGGCGGATAATATGGTAATGGCATTATATATCTTCGTTTTAATGCTGCTGCCTTCCCTGCATTTTTTCAGAAAACGTTTCAGCACACCCCATATTGACGAGGTGGAAAGCAACAGTGCGGCTGGAGGGAACAATGCTGCTGCCTATTGGAAAAGCAAAGAGATGTCTCTGAAGGATATCGCACTTGCGGTCAGCAGCGCGTTCATTCTTGTTGCCGTTTCGTTCAAATTGGCGGAGATGTTCGGGGGATGGATTCCATCAGGGGAAAACACGAATTTATTCATGACGATCTTACACGGCATCTTAGGGGATAAATACTTAATGCTGACGACAATCACATTGCTGGCGGTCACAATTTTCTCCCGTTTCTTCGAGAAAATCAGGGGAGCCCAAGAGATTGGCACATACTTGATTTATTTATTCTTTGTTGTGATCGGTATTCCGGCTTCCATTTCACTTATTGTAAAGCAAGCGCCATTACTGCTAGTCTTTGTAATGATCATGGTAATCATAAATCTGCTTGTCTCATTGGTGTTAGGAAAGATGTTCAAGTTCAGTTTGGAAGAAGTACTGGTAGCTAGCAACGCCAATATCGGCGGCCCTACAACCGCCGCAGCGATGGCAATTTCTAAAGGATGGACGAAACTGATCGCTCCAATCATGCTTGTCGGGACACTTGGCTATATTATCGGGAATTATATCGGATCCGTGATAGGCTATTGGTTCAGCACATTTTAATCGTAAGAGAGGAACAGCGGTTATTGCCGCTGTTCCTCTTGCAATATAGTTTACATAATATAATTATGATTTCTTTACCGTTCACTCCATCGTAATTCTTGGCATGTTAAAAATGATTCTCAATAAAAACCATTCTTGTCGGCTAACTAATCCGGAAAGAATGGTTTTTTGCGAAGATATTCCGGATTTATCTCCTTTCCAAGAAGCTACTCAATGGGCAATGAAAGCCTATATTTAATTTGATAAGCTCTCTTTTATAAATAAGAATAGGAGTTATTTCTTATGGTATAATCCTAAAGGAAGTAAGAAGTATAAAGCAGGTGAAAAGCCATGGATATTATCGAAAAAAGGGTGCGCCGTTTTGTAGAAGATATTCAGCATCCTAAACAAAAAAAGAAAGTGAATATCAACGATCTTGAACAACAGTTGCATCAACAGATCGAATCCTATTTTGATATGGATGGATATACACTATTCTATCATTCTATAAAGCAATTGGAACTGGACGAAGAAATTACGCCAATCCTCAATAAGCAATTGAATGGTAAAGAACCATCTCTTCCATTGTATTACTGGGTAAACAGCAAAAAGGAAAAATCGCAGTGGGACCGGCTTGAAATGCTGAAACTGGGGAACCGCTTCGATTTCTCCTATTATGAACACCATCCTGAATGGCAAACAAAAGAAGAGTGGCAGAGAATCGAGAAATTATATGACTTCTTGACAACACAGGAAGATAGGGCGCCCGTATCCATCTCAGAAAGAAGCCTGGAATTATTCGGACATGAAAGATTCCTTACGGATGAGGAGCTATTCCCCCAAGGAAAAGAATTTCTACAGCGGATCGGCGTTTCGATGGATGATATAAAAGCAATGGAATACGAAGAACCTTTTGTATTCTGGCTAAAGCCGGGAACAGAAAGAAGTGCAGTCAAGCGTGTACTGATTGTCGAAAACCTTTCATTTTTCCATACATGCATCCATTTGCTTGAAACGAACGAACTGGACTATGAGCCTGAAGTGATCATATATGGAGAAGGAGATAAAATCGAACGGAGCTTTTCGTTTTTCTTCCGCCTTTTTCCGGAGCAGCCATACTTGTTCTATTATGCAGGGGACTTGGACCCTATAGGATACAGCACTTTGGCGCGCCTCATGAAAAAGTACGATCATTGCTGCATTCAGCCGGCTCTAAAGATCTATCGGAGGATGCTTGAATATATGCATCAAGCCAACAGCATAAAAAAACAATTTAAAAATGAACTTCATCGAGAGCTTTTCTTCCATTACTTCACGGAAGAAGAGCAAGAGCTGCTTATGCGCCTATGGCATGCCAATCAGCGGGTCCCTCAAGAAGTCCTGACAATTGAAACATGGAGGAAACAGCATGAATGAATCATGGGATAGCTTCGCACAGCGAATGCAGCGGCTGAATCCATTGTTTGAGCTAGGAAAAGGGATGGAAATCGGGGAATTAAAACCCTATATTCAAACCATCCTTATGCATGTCCTGCTCACGATCTTCTATCGCGAACTGAATGACGATGATAGCCGCAGGAAATCCGATATCATGGATATGGTGGAGGATTCCATTAAACAGATGAAATTGACATGTGACCGGAAGCAAGTAGAACGCATTACAGGCGGTTTGTTATATCAAGGAAAAGAAGAATACAGCAAACCGTTTGAAGCATTATACTTCAATGAAAGAAGAAAAGAATGGGAAACGCAAACTTTCCGTTATGTGACGATGGATGAATTATACACCAATCTGGAAATGGGCGGTTCCCTTGTGTATAAATTAACAGATGTGGCTCAAGAAATGATCTTTATGAGCCGCGAGATGGCTGAAGAATTCTCAATCACCATTGAGCAGCTTTACAGCATCCAGCTCATTAAAAACGGCAACTTCCGTAAAGCAACCCGAAACCTCGACCATTTAATCTCACGGGTAAATCGTTTGATGACAAAAGAGTATACCTTTCAAAAAGAGATGATGAACAATCCCAAAATCCTGCTCTTGGAGCAAGATCGGCAGCGGGAAGACAATCGCGGGGAAATTGAACAACAATTTGAAGAAGAAAAGAATCACTTCCGCACAATCACTTCGATGATTGAAAAAGCACGTCGAACAGAAGAAGATCGCCTTGTTCAAAAAGAGCTGGTGCTATTACAAGACAAAATCGAACATACAAGGCAGCTACATGACCGCTTCGCCAAATTAGTCATCCAAAATATCTCGTTTGAAATGAAGCTGAAAGTAGAAAATCCTTCATTATTCTGGGAAAACAGCCTCGTATCATTCCGCGAGCAGATTTATGATCAATGGTTCATGAAAGAAGGTGTAGAGGATTTCACAATCGTCGAACAAATTCTATCACCCTTATTTTCTCCTAAAAATGATTTCATTCTTCCATTGGATTGGATTTGGGGGGAACAAGAATTTGTTGAGAAACCAAAGACAGAAGCTATAGAAGAGAACGAACAGACGGAAGAATGGACGAAAAGAAAAATCACCGATTGGTCTTCCGTTGTCAAAGCATGGAGCCACGTCTTCACGCATCTTGAAAAAAACGGGGAATTCTCGCTTTCCGATCTCGCTTTACTGCCGCCGGAAGTCCAAGACAGTTGGTTTGAAGAAAGTGAAACATTGGACTTATGGATGATGTTCGATAAGAAGCCCCTTCATATTCAAGTAGCCGAACGGAAAGAAGAAGCATTGACTGATGAACGCGAGCGGCTATTATGGAAATTGATGAATGAACATCCACAGTTCCTTTCATTAGAAGACCGGAGAATATACACCGAATTCGATCATCGTGCGAAGCCTTTCCTATGGCATAAAACGAAGATTACACCATTCAAAATTTGTCTGATGGAGGAGAATAAATGAGCGCAGAAACAATAAAGAAGGCATCCGCCATATACTTCACACTGTTG
Organism: Bacillus sp. (in: firmicutes); assembly: GCA_051874035.1. Classification (GTDB taxonomy): domain Bacteria; phylum Bacillota; class Bacilli; order Bacillales; family DSM-1321; genus Bacillus_AD. The sequence continues at coordinate 16,389 of JBJEFM010000237.1, read as the reverse complement.
AAGGAAAAAGTGATCGATGAAAACAGCGAGCATTTCCAAACCTATTATGAACCGGAAGTACGACAGACGGTACTGATGATTGCGGACGAAGCAGGGACCTATATCATCGAATCGCCAAAGCGGATCCATTTAGTTGTCCAGCCGACCGGCTCGGTGTTTGCTACTAATTTCACACACTTGAAAGAGAAGCATAGGCAAGTAGAATCGAAGAAGCATTTTCATTTAATGAGTGTCATTATCATGGCTTTCCTTGCAACCATCGACCGGAATCAAGCGGCCAAGATTCGTACAAAGCGTGAAGGCGTCACCTATTATGCCCTGGAACGCCAAGTGAATGAACTGATTTTGAACTGGGCTGCCATTCTAAAGGAAAAGCCGTCATTTGGCGAAGAGAACAGAATCGATATGAATGAAATCGTCACCACATGGATCCATATGGAAGTCGATGTGGATGAAATAGGATTTAAGAAACCAAGCAAGCGAACCCGTATCGGCTTGATCGCCAATGCGATGCGCTTATTAGAAACAGAAGGCTTGATTGCCGTACTCGACCGGGAAGATATTCCGAAAGCCGTGCCGAAAACCGAGATATTCGAACGCATTGAATATCTGTACCATGATTATGACCGATATGAACAATTTAAGGAACTATTAACACAAAAGGAGGAAGAACATGCCCAAGATCCATCGTATTAGAATTGTCGGCCTGAAATATGACGGTATGCAGAAGCAATACCAAGATACGACATTCGACTTCCATAATGATATTACATCCACAAACGCCCTGATTGCGATGATGAATGGCGGCGGGAAAGGGGTGTTCCTGCAGACACTGTTCCAAGTACTGAAACCAGGGACAGCATGGGGCAAGCAAAACAATCGCTATTATCAACAATTCTTCTTTAATAAGCAGGAACAATTTGTGCCATATACCTTCCATGTATTGATTGAATGGGAGCTGGACGGCCCCGACCAAAGGCATCTCGTGACAGGAGGCATGTTCTCTGCCGAGCAGCGCATCTCGATGCATGAAGATACAGAGACCGCGCAACAAAATGAAAATGAAGCGAAAATCACGCCGAACATTACATTTTACGCCAGGGAATTCGAACGCAAAGAAGATGTCGCGCTTGCTCATATACCGCTCTACGAAAATGGCGAAGTGGCCGATACTGAAGAATTGAAAGATTACTTCAAGTGGAATGGCTACGACGTATACCGGGACATTAAGAAGCACTATCGCATTCTTGATACATATGGCATCAATCGTAAAGATTGGGACATCATGAAGGATATCAATAAGGATGAAGGCGGGGTCGGCAAATATTTCGAAGGAGCGGAAGATGACCACTCTTTATTCCAGAAGCGCATTATCCCGACTGTCAGCCAAGTTCTGCACAAAGCGGAGCATCAGAAGAATGACTTGATAGATATTTTTAAAAGCCAAGCAAGCATCGCGAAAGACTTGCCCATATTGCTGAAAAGAGAGCAAGCCCATAAGGAATTTCTGGAGGATATTCTGCCGTTCGAGCATCAAATCGCCATCAGTGTGGAACATGAAGGATTAGTGCAGTCCAGCACAAAAGAAGGGAAGCAGTTCCTTGGCGCTCTCAATCATGTCATCGAGCTAGAAAAAGATGCGTTGCTCGCTCTTGAAAAAGAAATCGAGGCGCTGCAAGAACGAACTACAGTATTGCGCTTCGAGAAAGATAATCTGGAATATGCAAAAGCGCATCGCGACATCCGCAAGTGGGAAGCGCAATTAGCGCTTGAAAAAGAAAAACACCAAAAGCTGCAGGAAAAAGTAATCGAGAAAAATGAAAAGAAAGACACATTATCACTCTCTGTCTTATTGAAAGAATGGAGTGAAATGGAGCATTCCATCCAGTCGCTTTCACAACAAATCGAAAAACTCGAACAAAATAGCGGCTTGGAACAAGTGAATCAACGTATGCACGAAATCAAAGAAGAAGCGACAAAAAGATGGCAAGATGCTTATACGGTAATCCAGAGCCAGAACTCACAATACCAAGGATATCGTCAATTCATAGCCCATAAAGTAAAAGAATTGGCCGAACAAGATAAACAAAAAACAAGAGAGCTTGTGCATATTAGCACAGAAATAGATGCACTCCATGAACGGATTGTCGAATTTCAAAAACAAGAAGAAGAGCTTGTCCAACATTTCGGCGACCGCCTCCTGTATGATTTGCAGGGGTATCTCGGAAGCTTAGAAGAGAAAAACACAGCATCCGCATCCCGCCTAGAGCAGTTGAAACAAAAAGAAGCCGTGTCCAGAGAGAAACAAAACACGTTGTCTCTTCAACGGGGCAAGCTGAATGAATCTTTGCGTTATCTGAAAGAGAAGCACGAAGAGCGCATTGAGTCGTATAATAAGCAACAAAAAAAAGAAGAAGCATTACTAAACAAGCTTCATTCATTATTGGACGATGCTGTCGGTCCTTGCACCCATGCAATCCTATCCAAGTATGCAAAAGGGATCGAAGAGCTGTTGCATCAAAATCGCAGTCAAAGTGAACAAATGAAGCAAGAGTTGTGGGAAACGCAGCTTGATTATTCATTAAATGACGAGCATTTTTGGATTGCCAATCAGGATGTGAAAGAATTAAAAGAGCGCATCGATGAGAAGACGGGGATTGATGTATTCTATGGCACGCAATTTCTGCAGTCCTTGACCGATGAGGAACGTATGCAATATCTTTCCCAATACCCATTGCTTCCATATGGAGTAGTAGTCAGCGGGCCTCAATGGGAGAAAATCAATCAGCAAGTGCTCGCCAGCAGAATGTTCAAAAGCCCTGTGCCGATTTTTATGAGGGAAGAGATGACGGGGAATCAGGATCGGCCATTTGTTCTGATAAATGGCGGCGAACGTAGCCTTTTATCAAATAAGAGCGCATTTATGAGCTGGAAAGCCTCCATCTCTGAAAAAATCGAAGAGAAGAAAGAGATTTTAACAGAGCTTGAAAAAACAGAAACGTCCTTGCGCCGTATTTTTAATGAAATTAATCGATTTGCAGAAGGAGAATTATGTATAGACCTTGAACAGCTTTTACAACAAGAAGAAAAAGCGATTTCTGAAACTAAGGCTGAATTGCAAACTGTGGAAAAAGAAGAACTGCAAGAGAAAGAGAAACAAATTCAGCTCCAGGAACAAATCAAGCAAACGCAAAAGACGATAGCAAAATGCACGAAAGACATCGAAACACTCGCTTCATTCCAGCAAGAAAAGAGCCATCACGAAGAAAATAAACAAGTGAAGGAAGAGAAAGAAGAGAAGAAAACACTCCTTCTTTCGCAGCAAACGGAAATCGAGAACGAACATCAATATATGCAGCAAATGCAAACAGAATGGAACGGAACTTATCTTGAATGGAAACTAGCTCTCGAACAAGATATTAAAGAAATTGCCCGTTTTATTGAACAAGCTGCATTTCCTCCAACTGAAAATGGCGGAAGCAGTGAAGATGCCCCTGCCCTGTCACCGCATATACTGGATGAAGTGAAAGGCAGTATGGCAGAGCTCAAGCAGCTGCAAAAATCAAAAGAAGAACAAGCACAAGAATTGTTGGCCATTCAAGCTACCAAGAAAGCAGAATTAAAACAACAAACAAAATTAGAGAAAAAACTGCGGTCCCACAACGAAGAATGGCGGGAATTGACTGTAGCGGAAGAACCGATCCGCATTCTTGAAGAAATGCTTCAAGCTGCCCGGAAAGAAGCAAAAGCAACTGAGAAAGAAGAGCGGGAACAGGGTACTTCTGTAACTATTGCAGAAACCTCCCTGCAACATGCGAAAGAGCAATGTGCGAAATCAGAAAAAAAAGTTGCCAAGCATGAGAAACAGCCTGAACCGTGGGAAGAACTTGATTTAGAAGTGAAAGAAACAGAGATCAAAGATCAAACTAAATCCACAAAAGACGCATTGAAGCAAGCGGAAAAACAGCAGAAAAACACCGAGGCAAAAGTCGCAGGTTATGAAGGCGACAAGCTGACGCTTTCTGTCATCTTAAAAGAAGAGGCGCTTCCGTTTACAGGGGAGCATCTAGAACAGATTCAGAAGCAAGGCAAAACTTGTATCTTGAAGTGGTGTGACAAACATCAGGATATCCAAGAAGAAAAACAAGTGAAGCATGCCAAACTTGAACAATCGCTCCGCAAATTGAAACTGGCGATTGAAGCGAAAGATTGGGAAGTGCGCTTTAAAAATGAAGTTTTGGCATCGCTTGATCATATGGATACGCGGCATTATGAACATATCCAAACGATTGTAAAGAATATGAAACGCTTCTCAAACAGCGGTCTTGAACAGCTTGACCGCGATAAAGAGAGAGCGGAGAAAGCGCAGGATTTCTGGGCAAGCCGCGCCAGCATGAAGGTCTTGAGCATTGCCGAATCTATCAGGTCGATGATCGCCAAAATGAAAATCAAAAATGAACGAGGTACTTTTCCGCTTGTTCAATTAAAAGAAGATATTTTACCGAAAAAAGCCGAAGAAGTGGAGCCGCTGCTGAAACAGCATTTTGTCTCGACAATCGATAAAATCACGCGTCAATTCGACACAATCGATGATACTAACAAATCACTTGAACATGAAATCAAGCAACTAATCGGGGATGAACAAATCCTCTTCGTAGCGCTGCGGAACCGCTATCCTGAATTGCTTGTGTACAATATGCGGACCGACAATGCTTTCATGTACGGCAAACCGCAAAAAGAACACTATTCAACATGGCAAACAATTAACCAAGGTTCAAGAACCAAATCGGATGGCAGCGGAGGACAGAAATTGTCCGCCCGGATGGTCATGATGATGCTGCTGCTATCAGTAAAGAATGAAACAGATTCCAATTGGGTGCCCCTTGTGTGCGATAATCCATTCGGACAAGCGGCATCGGCACATGTGCTTGATCCGATCTTTGCGGTTGCTGATAAGCTCAAGTTCCAGTTAATCGTCGTAACACCGCCCGAACTGGTTAAAACTGAAATTAGCCAGCGCTTCGATGCATATTACAAACTGGATTTTGTCCGTGATAAAGGCAAAGAAATTGTAACAGATACAGTCGTGCCTGCGTACCGGATCTATCAAGGCGAAGAAGTGGCACAGTAATACATGTTTGGCATATAAAGAAAAAACCAAGCCTTTTCCATACTTTTTGGAAAGGGCTTGGTTCATCTTCTGAAGTCAATGAAGTGAAGTTATTTTTTCAGAACGCAAAAATGCCTGATAGATATTATTTGGAAAGAATTCTTTAATAAATAAGTGCGCTAATTCTTGATCGGTGGAATATAAATGATTTAAGATTTCCGGAAAGAATGGATTTTTAGGGAAATAGTCATTTTCCTTGTATTCATTATAAAGTAAAAGAGTTTTTTTCATAAACGTATCTACGATTGCTGAAGGGAAGGAACTCATCCACAAATTCGCTTTCTCACCTGCGGTTAGGCCTTCTTGGTTAAATTTCTCATAAATAGCTGCATCAATTTTTGTCATGAAAATCACCTCTATATAAATTATAAATTGCATTCTATTATTATTGCTTGAAATCATTATAGTTTGTAAATGTGAGGAAAATATGAGGAAATATACTTTTTTATAAATTACGTAAAATTACCAAAGATTTCTTATTTAGACAGATAATTGAGATAATTAAGTGGATAATCAACTTCTTTTAAATGAAATTTTCCATATCGAGTTTTGAGCAAGGATTTTACAGGAAGGCAGTTTAATGAAAGAAAAATATTTGCGATGTATCCTCTTGCATTTTTTGCATAATGAAAGCCCCTTATTACATTTATGATAAGGGGCTTTCATTATTTAGATTTTCATTACGCCGCCTGTATTGGCTGAAGTCACCAGCTTAGAATAACGGGCAAGATAACCGGTTTTCACTTTAGGTTCGAAGCCTTTCCAGCCCGCTTTGCGTTTTTCCATTTCTTCTTCAGGGATTTCTAACGTGATGCTGCGATTGTTCATATCCAATTCGATGATATCTCCGTCTTCAACAAAGGCGATTGGACCGCCTTCCGCAGCTTCAGGAGAAATATGGCCGATGCTAATGCCGCGGGATGCCCCTGAGAAGCGTCCGTCTGTAATCAATCCTACTTTTGCTCCAAGTCCGCGTCCGACGATTTGGGAAGTAGGCGCAAGCATTTCCGGCATGCCGGGACCGCCTTTAGGACCTTCATAGCGGATCACAACAACATCGCCTTCTTTCACTTTACCGGTGATGATGCCGGATAATGCCTCTTCTTGAGAATCAAAGCAGATTGCAGGTCCCCTGTGGTAGCCGCCTACCGATTTATCTACCGCCCCTACTTTTACGATTGAGCCTAACGGAGCTAGATTGCCGAATAATACAGCCAGCCCGCCGCGTTCAGAATGAGGGTTGTCCAATGGATGAATAACATCCTTATCCAGAATCTCGCAGCCGGCGACATTTTCACGCAATGTCTTTCCTGAAACCGTTAATGTATCGCCATTCAAAGCGCCCGGCTTTTTCAGCAGTTCATTAATAATAGCGCTCACGCCTCCTGCATTATGTACATCTTCAATATGATAATCTGAAGCCGGAGCGATCTTCGCAAGGTGCGGTACACGGCCTGCGATTTCATTGATGCGTTCCATCGGATATTCGAATCCCGCTTCATGCGCCAAAGCTAATGTGTGCAGTACGGTATTTGTCGAACCACCCATTGCCATATCAAGCGCAAATGCATTATCGATTGCTTCAATTGTTACGATGTCGCGCGGTTTGATGTCTTTTTTTATCAATTCCATCAATTGCTTAGCGGAACGTTTGACAAATTCCTTGCGCTCTTCCGCTACCGCCAGAATTGTACCGTTGCCCGGCAATGCCAAGCCTAAGCCTTCAGCCAAACAGTTCATGGAATTGGCTGTGAACATGCCGGAACAGGAACCGCATGTCGGACATGCAACTTGTTCGATTTCTTCCAGTCTTGCTTCATCAATCTGGCCTGATTGATAAGCGCCTACACCTTCAAAAACAGACGTTAAAGAAAGGGATCTGCCTTCGCTGTCTTTACCGGCTTTCATCGGTCCGCCACTCACAAAAATACTTGGGATATTAACACGGAGGGCTGCCATCATCATGCCCGGTGTGATCTTGTCGCAGTTCGGAATACAAACCATGCCATCAAACCAATGTGCAGAAACAACTGTCTCGATCGAGTCGGCAATAATCTCGCGGCTCGGCAGGGAATAGCGCATGCCGATATGTCCCATGGCAATCCCATCATCTACACCGATCGTGTTGAATTCAAATGGAACACCACCGGCTTCACGAATGGCTTCTTTTACAATTTTACCGAATTCCTGCAAATGGACATGGCCTGGTACAATATCAATATAGGAATTGCAAACAGCAATAAATGGTTTGCCGAAATCTTCTTCTTTAACGCCGGCGGCGCGTAGCAGGCTGCGGTGCGGCGCCCGGTCAATCCCTTTTTTAATCATGTTGCTGCGTAACTCAGTCATGTGAAATCACTCCAATTAGTAAAGTTATCTTTTATCAAAATTATTTGAATTGTCTTTCATTTTAACATTAATTTTCATATTAGCCTATCGGAAAAATTTTTTATCTGCAATTGTATTGAATTCCATCAGCTATAAACGATAAAAACAATATGGACACCACTACTAAACAAGAAAGAACAGGCGGTAGAAAGCGAATATGAAATGGTTATTATATATCTGGATGATTATTTGGACAGGGTCACTCGTGTTGTTTTTTCTCAATCTGGATATTGTGGAAAACACCTATCTCCAATGGCGTGAGAAGAATCAAGTTATTCTCCGTACGGAAAAAGCGGGGACCGGCCAAGCGGGGGAAAGTTCAGCCCGCCATATAATACCGGCGTATCGACAAGAAGCGAATATGATCATTAACGTGCCATTGATTCAACAAATGCCGGAATTGCCGAGAGGATGCGAAGTGACAAGTTTAGCGATGCTGCTTCACTTCCACGGCCTGCCCGTCAGCAAAATGGAACTTGCCGAAAGAATAGTGAAACAGCCCTTCCAACAAGGGGGCTACAAAGGTAACATGCATGAAGGTTTCGTAGGGGATATGACAACTTATGACAGACCGGGGCTTGGCGTGTATGTCGAGCCTGTTATTGACCTTGTCTCAAATTATATTCATAAAGAACAGATCGTAAATATAAGCGGCAAACAAGCGGAGGATATCTATCATTATCTGGATAACGGTCTTCCTGTATGGGTAATCATAAATTCCAGGATGAAAAAACTGCCGGCGGAGCAATTTGAGACATGGAAGACAAACCAAGGGAACATGAAAGTCACATATCGCCAGCACAGCGTTATAGTAACGGGACATGATAAACAATATGTATATGTAAATAACCCTTTAAAGCATGAGAAGAATAGTCGGGTTAACAAAAAAGACTTTGAAGCGGCCTGGATTCAAATGGGACGTCAAGCGATGACAATTACCTCTCCATAAATCCGAATGGTGATAAGTTATGGTTGAAAATCATGTCAACTACTTCACCGGAAAATGGAATGTTAACCGCATCCGCTGTTTGGGTAAGGTGAAACATATACCATCTTATTGGTTGATCGCCTACATAAGAATATCTTCCATAATAAATTCAATGAAAGAGGGGAAGCATCAGATGAAACTAAAGCAAAGCTTCTTAATAGGTGGAGCATTCCTTATGCTGGCCGGGTGTCAGGAGCAAGAAACGAAAGATGCAAAAAGTGAATTGGAAAAAGGAATCAGCAGTGTAAAGCAAGACGTTGAGGATGCGAAGAATGAAGCAATGACTGCTGTAGAAAACGATGCTGCCGCACAAGAAACAAAGCAGGAATTTCAATCTTTCAAAACATCCACAAATGAATTTCTATCTGATATGGGTAAATTGGATGATGAATTTCAAGCAAAATACGTCAAGGAGACAAATGTGGACAATGCAGTGGAATATGCTAACAATACGTATATACCGGCATTGGAAAAAGGAATAGAGAAATTGAAGAATATGGAGGTGGATGCAGCTCCCCTTCAAAAGGTGAATGAATCATCCCAACAGTATCTGGAAGCAAGATTGGCCGCTGTAAAGGAAGAAGTACAGAATGCTGAACAAAAAGGCGAGAAAATGGCAAGCGATGCTTCAGCAGAATTGGAAAAAAACGATGCATTCTTCAATGATATGAAACAAAGCCTCAATCAATTAGCTTCCAAACTGGGCCTTTCAGAAGAGAAATAATGGCAAGCACAAGGAGAAAGCCACATATCAGTGGCTTTTTCCCTGTGTTCACTCATTGTCTCGAACCGTTTTTCGAGCCTGTGAAATAGCGATGGCAATGGCCGATCCCTCATCATTTCCATCTGCTAATAAAGCGTTGGCTATCTCGATTGCCTTATGCCGGATATCGGTCGGCAAATTTTTAAACGCATCCGGATAATCACTGTTTGTCCACGGCATCCTCATACCTCCCCTTTTATCCCGTTTAGCAGGCACTAAGACTCCTGCTTCAGCACTGAAATGAAAACGCTAGATGCATAAGTGGGAAATCAAGTAATCTAGTACTGTAACAACAAGATTGATTCATCTAATGACAGGTGGGGATAAAGGAAAACCCCGCCCATCAAAGATTTACTTTATCTTTCTCCACTCTATTCTTTCATTTCACTAATTATCTTCATGTAAACATATAGATGTTTAGAAGATGAAATAATATCCGCATACTCCCCTTAAAAACTTTCCCGATATAATTTATCAGTTTATACACGCACAGAAAAGTCAATAGCAATGATAGATATTTTATTCTTAGGGATTGTCAGCATTTTTTTGCACTAGAATGCGATTCTTTTATTTACAGAGCAGCAATCGCTCTTCCCGCTTGCCGTCCTGTAAATAAGCAGCTTCCCAGAAATGTACCTTCCAATGAACGGTAACCATGGATGCCTCCACCGCCGAAACCGGAAGCTTCACCGGCTGCATATAGACCCGGAATAGGGGTTCCGTTTCCGCCTAATACTTGACCGGATAAATTCGTCTGTAAGCCACCTAATGTTTTTCGGCTGAGGATATGTAAACGCACAGCAATCAAAGGTCCATTTTTCGGATCCAGGATTTTGTGGGGCGCCGCGACTCTGATCAGCTTATCTCCTAAATACCTTCGCGCTCCCTGAATGGCGGTGATTTGCAGGTCTTTTGTGAAGGCATTATCCATCTCGCGATCTCGCGCTTGGATTTGTTTTTCAATCATTTCGTATTGAAGGAGGCCGTCTCCTGTCAGGTTATTCATGCCTTCCACCAATTGAGGTAAAGAGCTGGCGATAACGAAATCCTCGCCATAGTCCATAAAGGCTTGCACGGCAGGGGGTGCGCCAGGGAAAATGCGCGCCAGCACTTTCTTGATGCTTTTCTCTGTTAGGTCCAGATTCTGTTCGCTTCCGGATAGTGCAAATTCTTTTTCAATGATTTTCTGCGTTAAAATAAACCAGGAATAATCATATCCCGTCTTGCCGATCGCTTCAAGTGTTCCCAATGTGTCAAACCCGGGAAAATTCGGTGCAGGAAAACGCCGGCCCGCGGCATCCAGCCAAAGGGAGGACGGGCCTGGCAAAATCCGAATGGCGTGATCGGCCCAAATGGGGTTCCAATTTTTAAGGCCTTCCGTATAGTGCCACATCCGGTCGCGATTGACAAGCCGGCCGCCGGCTTGTTCCGTGATTGCCAGCATACGGCCGTCGACGTGTTCCGGTACGCCGGAAATCATTCTTTTGGGAGGATTCCCGAGCCTAGCCGGCCAATTTTCTCGAACAAGGTCCAAATTGGCGCCGATGCCGCCGCTTGCTACAAGTATCTCTTCCGCTTGGAATGTAAACTCTCCGATTGCCTTGCGGGAACTGCCTTCACCGCGGGCAGCCCGGCTCGGTTCCAGAACAGAGCCCCGGACGCCGACAACCTTTCCGTTCTCTGACAGCAATTCATCAACTTGGTGGCGCGGCCGATAATCGACGAGATTCTTTTCAATCGCCAGGCGGACTTTCGCTTCAAATGGCTTCACTAAACCGGGGCCCGTTCCCCAGACAATATGAAATCTCGGTACGGAATTGCCGTGGCCTTCGGCAAGATAACCGCCCCGCTCCGCCCATCCTACAACAGGGAAGAAGCGAACGCCCAATGCATGCAGCCAATCCCGCTTCTCGAAAGCGGCAAAATCAACATACGCTTCCGCCCATTTCATGGCCCAATAATCTTCGTCATTCTCACGGTCGAATCCGGCGGAACCTAACCAATCCTGCCATGCCAATTCCTTGGAATCCTTGACACCCATTCTGCGCTGCTCAGGCGAATCAATAAGAAATAAACCTCCAAACGACCACCAGGCTTGCCCTCCTAAAGAAGCTTCGGGCTCTTGGTCTAATAATAGAACACGTTTGTTTGCATTCGCCAATTCGCAAACTGCCACTAAGCCAGCCAATCCGGCGCCAACTACAATCACATCATATTTCAATTCTTGCACCTCATTTATACAGGATTTTCTATATTTTTATGGATTTCTAGTTGATGGTTCAAAGCATGCAGATCAACAGAATGAAAACAAAATATTATGAATAATAAGTATATTGCTTGAAGAACTACCCTGTAGATGATATGATTACGTTTGTTGTAAGGCTAAGATGTTTCTTCCTTCTAATCCAAAATATTTTAGATATTATTAGAGGCATCAATTCCCTTACAACTTATGCAATATCGTTCTGCATAAGAATCATTCTTCAAGCATGCTATTCATCATTATCTTGTTATTATAATAGTAGAACCAATTCCTGTTAATAGCTGACCATGGAATCCGGTTCTATTTTTTTCGCGCCGGGCTCATCCATTCCAAAAGTGAAAGGGGATAATCAGGAATATTGCACCTTATTCATAAAGGGCAATAACTGGTGAAACTATGAAAAATTCTATTTTATTAAGAAGAAAATCACATGTTATGATTTCAAAGGGGAATTCATCCCTGCCAGACATCTATTTAGCAACCGCCCTTAAAAACATAGAGTCCTTAGGATTCACATTCTCCGCAGAAGTTCTGGAAGTGATCCGGACGCTTTCGGTGGATGAGTTTGTGTTGTTCTATAAAAAAACAATGAAGAATCTGCGGGCGATGGTAGGGGATCATGTCACGTACAGGCCGATGTATCCCAATTTCCCGAAACAGGTGATGGAATTAGCGGGAGCTGAATTATACATAAATGCCATCATTCATTATATGAGCGAATATGGAGGCGATATAACAGGTGTCAGAATCCCGGACAGAGGTCTTCCTGCATATGAAGAAGCAGAGCGCTTTCCTTTGATGCGACAAGAGAAAGTAAAGATCATCGGATTAGGCTCCCAAGAAGAGCTGCAAACACTTATTTCACAATTAATCGCTTCTCATACATCCCTTTCCGAGACCGACCGGCAAGACATAGAATGGGCAATCCGGACATATGAAGCGGAAACTTTGTTTGGCAAGATCATCCCTGAACAAATACCGATGAAGGAAAACGTAGCATTTGTTGTGGCTGCATTACTGAGATATCAGAAAGCAACAGCCCCTGATTTAGCACCCTTATTCAAAACTGCCACCGATGTGCTGCGATTGGCAGTCGCTCTTTCAGAAGGCAACCATAGCTTAGCCGGTCCCGTGCACTTCCGCAAGTTCAAAAGAAGCGAACGGAAAATGCTTCTTGGTTTGCTTGAAGGATTATCTCATATAATAGAAGACATGTGGCGCCATAGAATGAAATGGATTCGTTTAGGTGAAATTCTCCATCCGGGTGAATACAAAGCCAAGTTTCCTACAGCATACAATGCTTTTTATATACTTCGAAACAACAAAAGCTTTCAGACATTCGAAAGCAAAGTGCAAGCAGCGATTGAGCGGAGAGCAATCGTGCAATGTGCCTCATTGCTGTCTGCGCGTCCGGGGGAATTTGCGCGTAAATTGGATCTGCTTATTCGTTTATCAAACGATAGCGATGAGTCGGCATTCGTAATGAATTTATTCTCAGATGTCGCCAATCAAATAGCGACACCTGTCCTCCTGCAAGTGATGTCCCATTTTATAGAGCGGCACCGCGACAAAGAATGGCGGGCGTTCTTTCCTAAAGGGCAGGCGGGCAAGGCAATCGTTATTCCGGATGAATTGCGTCCGCTCCCTTTCAATAGTTGCATGAAAATCGTTGCCATTTGTGAGACAGCGCTGCAAGAACGGTTCAAAGATTTGCCGCCGCTCGGAAAAGTAGTGGTCGATGAGCATTTAAAAGAACAAAACGTCCCATTTTCACAACGTTCCGCAAGTAAGAGCCTGCGCACATTGACACGTGGCAGCAAGCTGGATTTGCCCGCAGATGACACAGTCCGTTTCTTTGCTTGGTGGAAGGAAGGTTTTGTGAATGATGGGCATACAGGCAGGGTGGACCTTGATTTATCCGCCGTTATGTACGATGCGGATTGGAACTATATGGACCATATTTCATATACACATTTACGGGCCGAGGATTATCAGGCTGCGCATAGCGGGGATATTGTAAGTGCTCCGAACGGCGCTTGCGAATTCATCGATTTGCATATACCATCTATCGTTCAATATGGCGGGCGTTATATTGTAGCGCAATTATATGCATTTTCCGATCAATCATTTATGGAACTGCCAGAATGCTTTGTGGGCTGGATGTCACGTAATGCGCCCGACTCCGGTGAAATATTCGAGCCTGCGACTGTTGTCGATAAAGTGGATATAGCCGCCAATACAAGGATTGCCATTCCAATCATCTTGGATTTGCAGGAAAGAAAACTCATTTGGTGCGATCTGGCTTTAAAAAGCGAGCCTTATTTCGCAAACAATGTGGAAGGAAATCAAGGAGGTATCGTAGCGATGGGGCGGGCGATGACATCCCTTGTTAAACCGACGCTTTATGACCTTTTCCTTCTGCATGCTGTGGCTAGAGGAGAAGTAGTGGACGATCCAGCGGAAGCCGATATAGTATTTTCATTTGACGGCACCGTTACACCTTATGATATAGAACGTATTATGGCGGAATTTTTAATCTAAAGCGAGGAAACAATCATAAAAAATGAAATTTTAAAGATATTTGATGAAGACCAAAATGCAATAGGCACGGCAACGCGGGCAGAAATACATAAAATGGGCTATTGGCACGAAGTCTTCCATTGTTGGTTCATCGGTAAGGAAGCGGGCATTGATTATATTTATCTGCAGCTGCGCAGTGAAAAGAAGCAAGATTACCCGAATTTATTCGACATTACAGCTGCTGGCCATTTATTGGCGGAAGAAACAGTGTACGATGGCATCCGGGAGATTAAAGAAGAATTAGGCATTGATGTTTGTTTTTCTGATTTGGTTCCATTAGGAATGATGCCTTATAGCAATACGAGAGAGAACTTCATTGACCGTGAACTGGCGAATATTTTTTTATATGAATATATGAATGATTTTCATGCTTTTGTTCTACAAGAAGAAGAAGTTTCATGGATTGCCAGAATGAGCTTTCAAGATTTTCGCAATTTATGGTCGGGCAACCTAAAACGAGCGAAAGTAACAGGTATCAAATTGAATCGTGATGGAAATCCGGTCATAATTGATACTGAAATTGGCCAGGAGCAATTTGTCCCCCATGAAAAGATCTATTACGACAGTGTAATTCGTAAAATCAGCAATCATTTGCACCTTTGATACAAGAGGGAGCAGATGTCGAAGTATAAGCTTTATATATCAAAAAACGCCAATAATTTTGGCGTTTTTTTGATATGATTGCATTAATCTAAAGCGTCTTTCATTTTACCGATCCTTTTTTGTGTTTCACCTTTTACCTTCTCATATTTGCCTTCAGCTTGCATGTGTTGATCGTTTTTTGCATTGCCTACTTGATCCTTTAATTCACCTTTGGCTTTATTGATAGCGCCTTTGATTTTGTCCGATGTATGGCTCATTATAAAATCCTCCTTCTTCATTTTTAACATTTGTAGCGTATATACCCTGCTTATACAGCAATAAACGTGCACTTTTTCAAAAGTACACCATAGAGCATGTCCGATTCTCTAAATATTTGGGTATATAACTAAGAAATAAACGATTTATGGAGTGGGAGTTGTATAGATATGAAATGGAATAAAGCTTTATTGATTTATAATAGCCATGCAGGCAGTATAGGGAAAGAAACTATAGAAGAGAAGCTACAGCAATGCGTTCCGGTTCTTTCTCCTCATATAAAGGAATTCCGGATTATCCCGACCGAAAAGCAGGAAGAAGCGACAAAACTGTGCCGGCAATATGGCGAGGAAATGGACGTGGTCTTCATATTGGGAGGGGACGGCACAGTCCATGAATGTATCAATGGTCTGGTAGAATTGGAAAAACGGCCGTTAATCGGCATATTGCCGGGAGGAACGTGCAATGACTTCAGCAATGAACTGCACATACCGCAAAATTTAACGAAAGCGGCTGAAACATTCCTGAATCAAGAAACTAAACATGTAGATGTGGGGCGCGTCAATGAAGAATACTTTCTCAACTTCTGTGGTTTAGGCTTGATCGCCCAAACATCGCAGAATATCGACAATGCCGAAAAAAGCGCAATGGGTAAAATCAGCTATTATTTAAGCGCCCTACGAACATTGAACGACGTCGATCCCATTTCCTATAAAATCACATGCGACGACCAAGTGACAGAAGGGGAAGCGGCCTTGCTTCTGATCGCAAATGGACGCTACTTAGGAACAAGGGAGCTCCCTTTCAAAGAAATCAGCAGCAACGATGGCCTATTTGATGTGGTGATTGTAAAAGAAACCAGTTTGGCAGTATTCAAAGAACTTCTTCTGAACAAGAAAGAGCTTGATTCTCATATAAATGCGGACCAAGATATCGTGTATAAGCAAGCACGTGCCATTACTGTTGAAACAAAAGGCAGGGAGGAAGCGGATACTGACGGTGAAGTGTTAACGAGAACGCCTTTACAGATTTCATTGTTGCCTCTTCGCCTGGAATTTTTGTGGAGCAGCAGACCTGAAAAATAAGAACATGGCTTTACTCAACCTATGAAAAGATATCTTTATTAGAGTAATAGTAGTGTTGTCCGGATCCATAGTATATGCTTTATAGAGCCTGCTATGTTCACAAATGATAAAATAATACAAAAGCCGGCACTCTATCATTTTGAGTGCCGGCTTTTGTAAAAATTCAGTTTTGTTTCTTCAGTAAATCCAAAGGATGCGTCAATAAACATCTGTCCCCCAGAGTTCCATGGCCTGGCACAATAACTTCTGCATCTTTACATTTCCTCTTTACTTTTATCCCGTTTAACAGGTACT
>JBJEFM010000236.1:0-26739 GCA_051874035.1 Bacillus sp. (in: firmicutes) | reverse complement strand
AATGATAGGTGGGGGATGAAGGAAAACCCCCACCTATCAAAGATTCACTTTATATTGAGGGATACAAAGATAAAACAGAACAAGTGGCTTTATGCAAAAACAGCAAATGCTTATTATGGAGCATTTGCTGTTTTTACAGGTTTCTATTCATCTAATGGATTGTCTCCATATGCCTCCCATAATTCAGGGAATCTATTCTGCATCCATTCTTCATCGTCTTCTTCCCATTCCAGCTCCATATCGGGTTCGATGGGATCATCTTTAACGAGCTGCTCGTATATCTTGCAGTAATCGTCCTCTTCCAATCCTGTTTTCTCTTCGTATGCCAAGCTTGCTACATATAAGAAATCTTCTAGTTGAGGCATCATTCCCTCCGCTTCCAATTCTTTGAAATAGGGGAGGAGGGATTCCGGATTGGCGATGGCAGCTTCATACGCTTCTTTCCCTTGATACAGGACCCATGCCCGGAAATAATCGAAGCAATCGTCTGAACAGCCGCCCAGTACAATGAAGGCGGCCGCCCAAAGGTCTGATGTATAGGACTTGTTGTAAATTGACTTGAATATATAATCGAACATGACAATCTCTTTAATTGGTTTGCATGATAAATGAGTAATCAGCCAATCGATTTGTTCTTCGGCATATTCGCCTTTTGAATGGCATTTATTTAATAGCTCCCAGAAACGCGCTTCCGTCATCGTATTTTCTCGCATAATCAATTGTGACGACCGGGCGAATTGATAGCCTTTCCTTCTTTTGGATTTGATTAACTTTTCACTTTCTTTGCGGCAGTCTTCCTCTGTTTCGAATGTTTTTGTTTTTATTGCTCCAACCGTACCGATTTTTCCATATGTGACGGTAAATGTCTTTCTAGTGACATGTATTCTCCAGAACTTATTGGAAGAATCATCGGTATAAATGAGTGTTGTCTCCACGTATGTCACTCCTAGTGCATGTAGTATTCCCATTGTACCGATTTATAATATGGAATGCGAAGAAAATGCTGTATCATCATAAACTGCAGCGTACGTAGCCGCGGAAATGCTTTTCCAGAAAGGCGCCAAGCTGGGGGATAGCCTCTTCATTGCTGATTGAGCCGATTGTCTGAATCGCAATCGCTATGCCGCAACCAAGGATTATTCTTTTGGTTTTATGGGTAAGTAAAATAATGGGAAAACGGACAGAATTATTTAGGATGAAGGATGAAACATGGTACAATTTGAAGCAAGGGGGTTAAATGTGGTGAAATTCTTAAAGGTATTTGCAGTGATTTTTATTATTGTTGCAGGAGTAGGGTATGGAATTTATTATTTCGGTACGAACATTGCCTCGGATAAAGTAATGGATGTTGTTTCGAAAGAATTGGAGAATAGCGGACAGATAGATGCGGTGAAGCGAGAGATTGAAAACGATCCGGAGCTGCAGAAGATGGTGAATGAAGGCGCGAATATAGATGAAAGCACCTTGCCGTTTACAACGAAGGAAGAAGCGACGAGAGTGCTTGTTCGCAAAGTGGGTGTAAATGAATTGAAGAACATCCAGGAACAAGTGCAAAGCGGGACAGCTTCCAAAGCGGAAATCATGAACATGGTCGAAAGCAAATTGACGCCCGAAGAAATCCAGGCGTTAAAGCTGGTGGCCTATAAGGAACTGAATAAATAATGATTATAGCCTCTTACGGACAGTAAGAGGCTTTTTTAGTTGTACCTGCACATTTGCCTAGTGGCGAGCGTACAGTAAGGGAGAGTGATCGTTAAGAAACAAGTTGTTATAGAAAGGAGAAAATATATGTCTTTGCCTAATATATCATCGTGTGATTCTGTTAATCGAACAGAGGCTATTAATTTGCTTCTAGCATCTGTTGCTTTGGAGGAAATCGGCCTTTCTAATATTTTGAATGCCGAGGGAGAGAAGTTGCAACATTTCTTGAAATCGATGCCTAAAGATTTATACGAATACTTAAAGATTAATGATAGTGTAAACCAAACCTTACGGACCATTATAAAGTCCCAAATTATGCTCCAACTTAAATTAGAAGATATTGTACTGCTAGACAAGAAGAGTGTTTGGCATCAAAGTGATAGTGAATCAACATCAAGTGATTGTTAGAGGTGTTGTAAAGAAAGATGCGACCCACGAGTTGATATAACGACATGAAGGGACTATTGGTCAATGAAATGCATGAAAGACAGACAAACTAAGCAGGGAAGTGAACAGTTTTTTGAATTTGTAGAAGTGTATATGGTGTTTCTTGTTCATTCTGCAAAGTTGTTGCAAGCCAATGACTTAACAGATAACGAAAGAAATACTATCGAAGAGAAAATAGCCGTTTCTCTGTCGCTTCTTAAGAAGGTTCATATAGCTGGACGTTTTTCACAAAGAGATGCACATTCATTGATTAGAACTTCATTATTGCAGTCTCGCCAGCTGGTTGCCGAGTCGCTTCATATGCTTGCGGATGTTGCGGGAAATGATTTCTGTCAAAAGGAATGGCGGCATATAAGCATTGATGCGATACAATTGCTCCAACATTATTACCCGGATGTTTATATAGATGCAAGTTATAGACAGCCGTGGCGTTCAGAGAAGGTTAATCTTTCATTGTATAAACCAAAGATAGAGAAGCGGCATTATCAGGACAAATCTTATGGTTATTCATCATAAATGGAATGAAAGATTTTCAGAAACGGCAAATGGTGATTATAAAAAAATATAGACCGTCAAAAAAAGAGCATGCAGCCTATTAAGGCGTATGAAGTGACCCTGAATTTTAGCCTGTCGCTAAAATTTGGGGTGCATTTCCCGTACTGCTCTTTTTTATTTATATGCAGGGTATAAGAAATTCTAATTCGCATACATATAATTGAATCTGGAAATGGGATAAAGCTGCTTAAATAATTTTTTATGACTATGAAAGAGAGATAAATGAGGTGAGTGGAACATGCCCGCAAGTTGGTATCAAGCGACCCCGGCCATTGTAGATTTAGTCTTGCTCGACCAGCCGAAGTCCATATTGGATATCGGCGTCGGCTTTGGAAAATATGGCGTTCTTCTGCGTGAAGCGCTGGATATTCCTTATGAACGCTACGAGAAGGAGAGCTGGACGGTCAAAATCGATGGAATCGAGGGGGTTGAAGCCTATCAGAATCCGATTCATTCGTATGTGTATAATGAAATTCATTATGGAGAAATCTATACAGTGCTTCCCAAGCTAACGCAAAGTTATGATACGGTTCTACTTATCGATGTATTAGAGCACTTTGAGAAACAGGAAGGCTTAAAGCTGCTTGAGGACCTGTTGACAATTACGAATACTTCTTTAATCGTATCGGCTCCCATTGATCCGGCACCTCAAGAAGAATGCTTAGGCAATACGTTGGAGCGCCATAAAAGCAGATGGACAGTCGTTGATTTCGCCGGCTTTGACTATCATTACAGCCAGGTCAAATCTGGCAATAATGGGGCCAATATTTTTAAATTGTATCCGCAGAAAGTCAAAAAGCAAGAGGAAGTCGTCGCTGTAAGCTCGTCGCCTATGAAAATCGGCTATGTACTGCCGCACCATAGTTTGACCGGCGGCTTGAAAATGCTGCTTGCACAAATGGAAGTCTTGAAGAGGCGGGGGCATCATATTACCGTTTTCTTTAAAGGTGAGGAGGGCAGCTCTGTCTTGCCGCCGTGGAGCAGCGTCGAGGTCGATGAGGAAGTGCTGGTTTCGCCGATGGGCCTGCTGGCTGACCATACGGCAGAGTGTGATGTTGTGGTATTGGGATGGGTCTATCAATTGCTTGAATTCCAAGGGGGAAGTACGAAGGCGTTCTATTGGGAACAAGGGCATGAATCGCTATTCGGCGATATATCGGATTATGCGTATGTCCCAGGGATTCGCAATAGCTTAAGCCAATGCTACAGCACCGGCGTTCCAATCGCGAGCGTTTCTTCTTTCGTGGCAAAGGTAATGAAAGCCAGATACGGCTTAGATACGCCTGTCATCACAAATGGAATCGACACGACCCTCTTCAGGCCGAAAACCGACAAGGAAGAATCCCCTATTCCTACTATTCTGTTGGTGGGCAGCCCTAGCTTGCGTTTCAAGGGCTTTTCGGATGCTTTGGAGGCATTGGGGATTGTCTGGGAGCGGGGCAAGCGCTTCCAGGTTAAATGGATTTGCCAGCATGAGCCGGATGTAGAGACGGCATTCCCCGTCCATTATATGGTCCAGCCTTCGCAAGACGAAATTGTTGATTGCTATCAGCAAGCGGATGCTTTATTGTTCGCTTCCTGGTATGAAGGCTTCGGAATACCACCTCTGGAAGCGATGGCATGCGGAACGCCTGTCATCGCCACAAATAGCGGCGGCGTTCAGGAATATGCCCTTCAAGGCTATAATTGCTTATTGAACGAACCGGGAGATATACGGGGCTTAGCAAAGAGCATAATAGAATTGCTTACTAATCCTTTGTTGAAAGAACGTCTGCGCATAAATGGCAGAGTGACAGCACGAAAGTTCAGCTACGAGAAAGTAATACCGAAATTAGAGAATTATATGAGGAAAGTTGCACAAAAGCAATAGAGGGCAGGAAGAGGTTGGGACAAAAGGTTTTCAGTCAATGAAAAAACCGAACTATTTTTTAAAACTCTAATTTAGAGTCTCGAAATAGTTCGGTTTTTATTATTTTTCATCTATCGAGTAACTTATACTATTCGGCTTTAGAAGTGGATATTTTAGTTCTGTCCCAGCCTCTCTTTTAGGCTGGTGGGAAGATTTGTTCTTTGAGTGAATGATCGCTATAGCGGCAGGGCAGCGATTCAATAGATGAATAGCAGATCTATGTTAGTCCGGGTAGTGTTTTGTCCAATGGAATACAAACCTTTGTACAAAGAAACCTATCCTCCTTTTAGGAGAAAATAATCTATCTGTCTCTGGGTCAAAATAACTAGACGATAGAATAGTTAGAGGAAATGACAATGTTTT
Source organism: Bacillus sp. (in: firmicutes) (assembly GCA_051874035.1). GTDB lineage: Bacteria > Bacillota > Bacilli > Bacillales > DSM-1321 > Bacillus_AD. The sequence goes on along the minus strand of JBJEFM010000236.1, from coordinate 21,764 downwards.
ACATAGCATACAGACAACTCTTGCTATACAATAAAATGGCTAATTTAAATGTTAGCTATTATCATATAAATGAAAGCGAGAAAGAAGATTATGAAGGGTCGGAGATATACTTAAGGATTTGGACTGCAGCCTTCCAAAGGGAAGAATAACGTCTTTAATCAGCGCGAACGGCTACGGTAAATCGATACTGCTGAAAGCAATCGCGCGTTTACATAAACCAACCCAAAGACATATTTATTTAGATGGCAAATCTGTCAGTGGGATTTCTATGAAGGAAATCCGCGAAAGCTGGCCATACTGCCTCAATCTCCAGAAGCTCCGTTTGGAAGCATGGTATACGAGCTTGTTTCCTATGGAAGGCATCCTCGCCAGAGAGACTTCGGACAATCACTTCCAAAGACAAAGAAATGGTACGGTGGACCCTTCAAGTCACAGGCATGGCCGATTTGCAGAGGCTTTATCAAGCAGTCAACGGCAAAGAGCCTGGAGCCTGGATTGCGATGGCACTTACGCAAGAATCGGATATTATCCTGCTTGATGGACCAACCACGTATTCGGATATAGTACATCAGCTTGAAGTGCTGGATTTAGTAAAGAACTTAAACCAGCGACAATGCCGGACAATTGCCGCGTGGCTTCATGATATGAATCAGGCTGTGCGATATTCTGATTATATTTGTGCGTTGAAGTATGGGGAAATAGTCTATTCGAGTGAAGGGGAGGGCGTGATGAAGCCAGGGATCCTTCGCCAAGTATATGGCATTGAAGCAACTATTGTACAAGGCGCGTCGATGGACAAGCCCGTCTGCATTTTATAGGGTTTATTGCCTCATTCCCCTGTCTCGGATCAGATTAAAAATGAGGGCATTTTTCTCTTGAAAGCAACAAAGACTAAAAACAAAAAGAGGTTGAGAAGAATCATGAAACACTCCAATAAATTACTGATATTTCTACTCGCAAGCTTATTGCTGTTAGTGAGTGCTTGCGGGAATAAGAAGGAAGAAGTGGAACAGGAGAAGGAAGAACCGGTAAAGACAACGTTTACCTATACAGCCGATAATGGAATGGTGGAGGTTCCTAAAGACCCTAAGAAGATCGTTGTACTTGAAGCGTCTTATGTGGGCTATTTACTGCAATTGGGAATTCAGCCGGTAGCTGTCCAGAAGCTGGCGCTCGATAATCCGTACTTCAAGGACATGCTTACAGATACAGAAGAAGTAACCAGTGATGCGTTAGAACAAATCATGATCTTAGAGCCTGATTTGATTATCACCGGCACAACAGACGAAAATATTCCGGCCTTGCAGGATATTGCCCCGACTGTCGCGTTTGAATGGGGAAAAAGAGACTACTTGGAGAAGATGACGGCGCTTGGTGAAGTAGTAAGCCGCAAGACAGAAGCTGCTGCCTGGTTGTCGAAATGGGAAGAGAAAGTGAGCATCAATAAAGAGAAGGTGCAAGAAGCGGTAGGAGACAAGACCATTTCTATTATGGAAAGCTCCTCAAATGGCGTATATGTCTTCGGGGACAACTTCGGCCGGGGCGGAGAAATTATTTATGACGCACTTGAGCTGAAAGCGCCGCAGAAAGTCCAGGAAGATGTTATTAATAAAAACGGCTTTGCAGAAGTACCGCTGGAAAGCATTCCGGGATATGCGGGGGATTATATTTACTTCAGAAGCGGGGCGGGCGAAGAGGCGTCCAACGATAGGATTTCAAAAAGTACAATTTGGCAGAGCTTGCCCGCTGTAAAGAACGGCGATGTGTTCATTTTAGATGAGCGTACTTCGTATTTCTCCGATCCGATTACATTGGATAAAGTGATGGATAAAGTGGTAAAAGACTTAACAAATAAACAGTAACGGCAGAAAACGACAAAAGTAGGCGCTTTTGTCGTTTTCTTTTCTAGTGTAACAAGTAAAGCAGGTGTATGATTTGAATCCTCCTATAAAAAATAAGCGTGCTGTAAGGAATTCAATGGTTCTCATTGCCGGCGCACTGTATTTTATTTACTACCTAAAAAACCAGGGTTTAATTTCCAGATTCGCAGGGTATCTTTTTTAAAAAAGGCTTTGTTACATGTCAGTGTTGATTTTGAGCTAAATGAAAGCCAAACGAAAATGACGGAGACTCCTGCGGGAAAGCGCAGTTATTTTCGCGAATAGCAACAGTAGGCTATAACAGGGCCTTAAAAAAGAAGGGGCTGATGAATAATTGGGACGGAAACAGTATTATATGGATATTCAAAGCGGAAAGATTTCTATTGATGCACCGGAGCAGGGAGGACACTTTTGCATACAGGCATCTGAAAAGGAATACGCTGAATTGAAAGCTATTGCAGATCAATTGTATCAAGATGATATGAAAACATATGTAAGGTCGCATATTCCTTTTCTGGAATACCATCATGATAAGGAAAACGACCAGTATGATGCAAAGTTGATCGAGCTGTATCAGAAGCTTTATGAATTAGGGGATGAAGCAACAAGGAGACATATAGCATCCATGGACATCCTGGGCCATTACTCTTTAAACAATCAGCAGGGCAACTCCTATTAAGGATCAATAACCGACTTTACATATGTTTAAGTCGGTTATTTGCTGTGATTTTTATCGGAAAATAATGACTATTAATTATGTTCTTAAGAAAAAGTAAAAAAATAACTAGAAATATATTGACAAATACGAATGATAATCATTATCATTTGATATGTAGGATATGTTTTCGGTATACACACTGTAAAAAATAGTGGCTTCGTGATTAAAGCTATAGCAGTCATGATTTTTTACAAATGTAGTTGAGAATGATAATCTTTATAGAGAAGAAACGATAGTTATAGCAGGAGTAGAGAGAGGCTACCTATGAAGAAAAGATATTTATTTTTAATATTAATCATATTATCTATAACAAGCCTTTTTATTGGGGCGACTAACATATCCCCATTAGATGTGTTCACTCTTACGAGAGATCAATGGGACGTGCTGGTCATCAGCCGGATACCACGGTTGGTCAGCATTATCGTCGCTGGTGTCAGTTTGAGCATATGCGGCCTTATTATGCAGCAGTTGACAAGAAATAAGTTCGTATCGCCAACGACAGCGGGTACGATGGATTCAGCACGCTTAGGTATTCTGGTTAGTATGCTACTATTCGGCTCGGCATCCATGTTTGTAAAATTAACAATATCTTTTATCTTCGCTCTGGCAGGTACGTTCATCTTTATGAAAATCCTCGATAACATCAAATTTAAAGATACGATATTCATTCCGTTAGTGGGATTGATGTTTGGGGGTATTGTAGGCTCCATCACCACTTTCTTTGCGTATAAGCATGACTTAATGCAAAGCATGTCAGCCTGGCTGCAAGGCAGCTTTGCCGGCGTGATGAAGGGCAGCTATGAACTGATCTATATCAGTGTGCCGTTGCTCATTATCGCTTACTTATTCGCGAATAAATTCACTGTTGCCGGTATGGGCGAGGATTTCGCTGTGAATTTAGGCATGAACTACAAGAAAGTTGTGAACATAGGTCTAGCGATTGTAGCGATGATTACCGCAGTTGTTATCCTGACTGTTGGAAGTATTCCATTCTTAGGGCTGATTGTTCCGAATATCGTATCCATATATCGGGGCGACCATTTAAAGAATAACTTGGGCCATACCGCTTTATTGGGCGCTATCTTTATATTGGGCTGCGACATATTCGGACGATTGATCATTTATCCGTATGAAGTTCCAATCGGCCTCACTGTAGGTGTGATTGGAAGCGCCATCTTTGCTTACTTGCTAATGAGGAGAAAGGCTTATGAATGATAAAGCTAGAATTGGAATATTAACAGGCATTGCTCTTGTACTTATAGGGATTTTTATGTTTACCGATGTAGGGAGATTTCCGGATTATGTTCTCCCAAAACGCGGATTGAAGATTCTCGCTATTGTCCTGACCGGCTTTAGCATCGCATTCTCAACGGTCATCTTTCAAACGATTACGAATAATAAGATCTTAACACCGAGCATTATTGGGTTAGACTCATTATATATGTTGATTCAAACAGCCCTGATATTCTTATTAGGTTCCACCAATCTGACCATTGTAAACAAAAATGTGAATTTTATAATCACAATTATCATTATGGTGATGTTTATTGGTGTGTTATACAGAATTTTATTCAAACGTGAAGGCAGTAACCTTTATTTCCTGTTACTGCTGGGACTGATCTTCGGAACTTTGTTCTCTAGTATGTCGACGTTTCTGCAAGTATTGATTGACCCGAACGAATATTCCTCTATTCAGGATAAAATGTTCGCTAGTTTCAACAATATCCAAACCGACCTTTTGACACTTGCTATTATCGGCATTGTGCTGATTACTCTTTATTCCTTCCGTTTTATGAAGTATCTGGACGTATTGGCCCTAGGAAGGGAAACAGCCATTAACTTGGGTGTGGATTATGATTATGTGGTTCGCCGCTTGTTGATTATTGTGGCTGTGTTGATCTCGATTAGTACAGCTCTTGTCGGACCGATTACATTCCTGGGCCTGCTAGTTGTCAACGTGGCTTATCAAGTGATTCGTACGTATAAGCACTCGTATGTCATAGTCGGTTCCGTTATTATCAGTATTATTGCTCTTGTGGGCGGCTTATTGCTTGTCGAGAGGGTTTTCACTTTCTCAACGACCTTAAGTGTCATTATTAACTTTATTGGCGGAGTGTACTTTATCTACCTTCTACTAAAGGAGAATCGCAAATGATAAAAGTTTCGAATATATCAAAACTATATGGATCTAAGAATGTTGTGGACAAAGTTTCTATTCAAATCCAAAAAGGGAAGATCACTTCTTTTATTGGACCAAATGGAGCTGGCAAGAGTACGGTATTATCGATGATCAGCAGGCTGATTGAAAGAGATTCAGGCGAAGTCATTATCGAAGGCAATGATATCGGCAGTATGAAGAGCAACGACCTGGCCAGAAAGATTTCCATATTAAAACAGGCTAATCATATAAATGTTCGACTGACGGTTCGCGAGCTCGTCTCTTTCGGAAGATTTCCTTATTCCCAAGGGCGTTTAACGAAAGAGGATTGGGAGAAAGTAGATGAAGCAATCAGCTATATGGAACTAGGGGAATTCGAGAATAAGTATCTGGATCAGCTGAGCGGCGGACAGAGACAGCGCGCTTATATCGCAATGGTCATCGCGCAAGATACAGAGTATATTCTGCTTGATGAGCCTTTGAACAACCTGGATATGAAACATTCCGTTCAAATTATGAAGATTTTAAGAAGATTGGTCGATGAACTGAACAAAACGATTGTCATCGTTATTCACGATATCAACTTCGCGTCTTGCTATTCCGACCATATCGTCGCTTTAAAAGACGGCAAGGTCATTAAAGAAGGTCCGGCGCAGGACATTATTTCATCGGAAGTATTGCATGCCATCTATGATATGGATATAGCAATCCAAGATATCAATGAACAAAAAATCTGCGTATACTATGCGTAACAATGAGGAGAATAGACAAATGAAAAAGTGGTTATTAACATGTATGTTAGCTATCTTTGCAGTTGTTCTAGCAGCTTGCGGTAGCGATGAGGCATCAAAAGAAGAGAAGTCAGCCGATACACCAAAAGAAGAAGCAAAAACGGTAACGGTTCAACATAAGTACGGTGAAGTGGAAGTTCCGGTAAACCCTGAAAAAGTAGTGGTATTCGACTTTGGTTCACTTGATACAATCCATGCGTTAGGGGCAACTGATTCAGTTGTCGCAACAGCTAAAGACAGCCTCCCTGAATATCTATCCGATTTCAATAAAGATGATGTATTGAATGCGGGCGGTTTAAAAGAGCCTGATTTCGAAGCGATCCATGAAGCCCAACCGGATTTAATTATCATTTCAGGCCGCCAAGCGGATTCTTATGATAAATTCGCGGAAATTGCCCCAACAGTTTATGTTGAATTAGATGCCGCTAATTACATGGATTCTTTCGAAAGTAATGTAAATATGTTAGCTGAAATCTACGGTAAAGAAGATGCAGCTAAAGAAAAACTGGCAGAAGTAGAAGCAGCGGTTGAAGAAGCAAAAGGTAAAGTAGACACTAGCAAAAAAGGTCTGATTGTATTATCGAATGCCGGGGAAATCAGTGCATATGGTGCCGGCTCACGCTTCGGAATGATCCATGATGTACTTGGCGTAGCCCAAGCTGATGAAAAAATCGAAGTATCGACTCATGGCCAAAATGTAACATCCGAATATGTGTTAGAGAAAAACCCGGATTACTTATTCGTAATCGATCGTGATGCTGCAGTAGGAACAGAAGGAAGCAGCAAAGAAACAATCGAGAATGCAATCATCAAGAAAACAAACGCATTTAAAGATGGAAAAATCATTTACTTAAATCCACAATACTGGTACTTATCAGGCGGCGGAATTGAATCTGTCACTGAAATGGTTAAAGAAGTATCAGAAGGTGTAGTTCAATAATAGATGGTTCATCTGAAAAGACCCCCTCTTTTCAAATAAACATGCAGCGCCGAAATCCAAAATGGACTTCGGCGCTGTTTTTTTATCCTGTTTAACAGGTACTAAGGCTCCCACTCCGGCACGGTAGCGGAAACGTAGATGTGTAAGTGGAAGATCAAGTGCCTGTAACAACCCGATTGGTTCATCTAATGATAGGTGGGGGGGATGAAAGAAACCCCCCACCTATCAAAGATTCACTTTATTGTACGCATTGTGCGAGTTCATCGATGTTTTCCAATAAAAGGCCGGGTACTGGATTGTTTTTCGCCGCTGCTGATTTCATGACTATGCTTACTATAAAACGATCAAAGCCATGCAGTCGGGCTGTGTTCAATTCGCCGCCAAAACATTGTTTCGTAATGGCGTGATTCAGTAATTCTACCGGGAAGTTGGCGTTGAAATGCTGTTCGGCCTGATTTTGGAACCCGCAGCAGATAAAGAGAGCGATATGTTTGTTTAGTAAGGCAGCTTTATTCTCAATCATGAAATCATGCATTCGCTTAGGGATTTTGCCAAAGCGGATTCCGCTCCCGATGATAACCGTATCATATCCGGCAAGGTCTGCGGAATTCTCTTGGAGATTTACCACTTCCACATTATCAAGTTTTTCCGCCAGCATATTCGCGCATTTGGCTGTTGTTCCATTCTTGGTTGTATAAACGATGAGTGTAGTCATTTTATAAACCTCTTTTCGATGGAGTGTTACTTTTTTAATAAACATAATAGAAGGGAGGGAAACCTGGAAAAGCCGGCCAATTGTTGGGAGAATTGGCTGGCTGGTTCGTTACAGTCCATCGAATCCATTATCGATTTCAGTACTTTTGTATATTGGCGGGATTTCTATTGCTTGAATGCTTTTCGATAGTTGCATACAGTGGCTTTACTTTTTCGTCATCGTTTACAGCTTCGGATTTGCTCAGAGTTCCCTTTTAAGTCTTCGCGTAGATGAGAATCACACATCTCCTGCAATATATAGTTGTTTTCTAATGTTATAACACAATATATTGTGCTTGATACTATCGCAACTACTGAGATTAAACAAGCAGGATGCATTTGAATTTTTTTTGGTCTTTATTCGGATAATATATAGTAATTCTGATAAAAAAAATGTTTCTGAAATAAGGTTTTTCTATTGCAGTTTTAGCGTAATCTTGTATAATAACTAGGGTTAAAGTAAACTTGAAGTTATGTAATACTAAACAATAGTTACTGGAAGTTTACTAACTTTAAACACGATTGAGGTTATACAATCATGCAAATCGGAAGAAAAATTAAGAATCTACGATTGAAAAAAGGTCTTACTCAAGAAGAGCTGGGGGAGAGGACAGATTTAAGCAAGGGGTACATTTCACAATTAGAACGGGATTTAAGTTCCCCCTCCATCGAAACCTTCTTTACTATTCTGGAAGTGTTAGGCTGTTCTCCGAAAGAATTCTTTAATGAAGAAGACCATGTACAGAAAGTGGTTTATGGCGAAGACGATCAAACATGCTACGAAGAAGAAGAGCGGGGCTATCATATTCAATGGCTTGTCCCCGAGTCGAACGAGAAAGAAATGGAGCCCATTATTCTTACGTTTGAAGCAGAAGGCGAGTTCAAGATATTCGAGCCATCTTTATCGGAAACGTTTGGTTATGTACTGGAAGGGAAAATAAAAGTGCGTTTAGGAAAAAGAGAATACTGCGCCAAAGCAGGGGAGTCCATCTATTTCGGGGCTTCCGACCAACATCAAATAGTCAATGACTTTGCCGGGAAATCACAATTGATTCTTGTGGCAACAGATTCTTATCTATAAGAAAGACCTTTATTAATGGGGAATACGGTTAAAGGAGATAAACATGACAGAGCAAACAATTATACGCTTTGAAGGCGTAACAAAGCAATTCGACGACGACCCACCTGTTTTGAATAACGTTAGTTTTGAAATTGAAAGAGGCAAGTTCTATACGCTGCTTGGACCTTCGGGCTGCGGAAAGACGACAATCCTTCGGTTGATTGCCGGATTCATGAGCCCGTCTCAAGGAGATATTTATATCAACGGAAAGCTTGTGAATGACATTCCAGCGAATAAGCGCCAGGTAAATACAGTATTCCAGGATTATGCATTATTCCCTCATTTAAATGTATTCGAGAACGTCGCGTTCGGGTTGCGCATCAAGAAGATGAATAACGGCCAAATCGAGCAAAAGGTAAAAGAAGCGTTGCGCTTTGTTAACTTGGCGGGTTATGAGAACCGTGAAATCAGTGAGATGTCCGGCGGCCAACGGCAGCGTGTGGCGATTGCGAGAGCGATTGTCAACGAACCGGAAGTAATCCTTCTTGATGAGCCGTTGTCTGCGTTGGATTTGAAATTGCGCACGGAAATGCAATATGAACTGCGTGAACTGCAACGCAGATTGGGCATTACATTCATCTTTGTTACCCATGACCAGGAAGAAGCACTTGCGATGAGTGATGAAATCTTTGTGCTTAATAGCGGCAATATCGAGCAAAGTGGAACACCGCTTGATATTTATGATGAGCCGATCAACCGTTTCGTAGCGGATTTCATTGGGGAATCCAATATTGTAGAAGGACGGATGATTGAAGATTACTTAGTGGAATTCACAGGCAAGCGCTTTGAGTGCGTGGATGCTGGATTAAGCCGGAATAAAGCGGTTGAAATCGTGATTCGGCCGGAAGATCTGGAGATCACAACGCCTGAACAAGGCAAAATCCAAGTGAAAGTGGATACGCAATTATTCCGTGGAGTACATTATGAAATTTCTTGTTATGACAGCGATGGCAATGAATGGCTTGTCCATTCGACGAAGAAAGCAACGGTAGGGGAAGAAATCGGCTTATTTTTTGAACCGGAAGCAATCCATGTTATGGTTCCGGGTGAAACAGAAGAGGAATTCGATGCTCGTATAGAAGCTTATGAAGAGGCAGACCATGAGAAGTAATCGTGTCCTTTATGCCATCCCATACTATATATGGATGTTATTATTCGTTATTGCGCCGATTGTCTTAGTATTATACTTTTCATTTGTTGATATCGAAGGTGGATTCACACTTGCGAATTATCAGAAGTTCTTCACGCCTGTTTACTTGAAAATGACGCTCAGTTCCTTTTGGTATGCCTTTTTGATTACGGGGTTTGCGTTATTGATAGCTTATCCGACGGCTTACTTGCTGACAAAAACGAAGCATAAGCAATTATGGCTATTATTGATTATCTTACCTTCTTGGATCAATCTATTATTGAAGGCTTATGCGTTTATGGGAATCTTCGGGACATATGGTCCGATTAATGCCTTTCTTGAGGTGATCGGCATTGGCAATACGCAGATTCTGTTTACGGATTTCAGCTTTGTATTTGTATCTGTTTATATCTTCATCCCGTTTATGATCTTACCGATCTTCAATGCGTTAGAGAAGCTGAACCCATCGCTTGTCTATGCATCGCTTGATTTAGGGGCGTCAAGCTGGACGACATTTAAGCGCGTCGTATTTCCATTGACGCTCGATGGTGTGAAAGCCGGCTGCCAAGCGGTATTCATTCCAGCGTTATCGCTATTCATGATTACAAGATTAATTGCGGGCAACCGTGTCATCACACTGGGTACAGCGATTGAACAACATTTCCTTGTGACGCAAGATTGGGGAATGGGGGCTACAATTGCCGTATTCTTAATCATTATTATGTTTGTTATTATGATCCTTACAGGAAATCGGAAGCGGGGGATAAAAATTGAAAAGAAATAGTAAGCTATCTACTATTTATTTAGCAATTGTATTTATCATTTTATACGCGCCGATTTTTTATCTCGTGTTCTATTCTTTTAACAGCGGCGGCAATATGTCCGGCTTTGAAGGAGTTACATTGGATTGGTACAAAGAAGTACTTCAGGATACTCGGTTGTTGATTATTGTGTTAAATACATTGGTGATTGCACTGCTTTCAGCGGCGATTGCCACTATTATTGGTGTGATAGGGGCGCTATCCATCATGTATGTTAAGAATAACAAGATGAAGAATACAATGTTATCTCTTAATAACGTATTGATTGTAAGCCCGGATGTTATTATTGGTGCTTCTTTCTTGATTCTCTTTACGATGATCGGAATTAAGCTGGGCTTTACATCTGTATTGCTATCGCATATCGCTTTCAGTATCCCGATCGTTGTTATCATGGTTCTGCCTAAGCTGCAGGAAATGAGCCCGACGCTGATTGATGCGGCGCTGGATTTGGGAGCGAATAAATGGGATGTCCTGACGAAAGTAGTCATTCCGTTCATCGCACCGGGGATCTTTGCCGGATTCTTTATGGCACTGACATACTCGTTGGATGATTTCGCGGTTACATTCTTTGTAACAGGAAATGGATTCTCGACACTATCGGTTGAAATCTATTCATTGGCGCGTCGAGGCATTTCACTGGAAATCAATGCCCTGTCAACGCTGATATTCTTATTTACAATTGTCCTAGTAATCGGTTATTACTTCATTAATCGACGCAATAACCGTGCGAAAGGAGTGGGCGTAAGGAAATGAAGTCGCTAACGAAAGTATTTATCCTTGTGTTTGCCGTTTCGTTTGCGTTGTTGTTTTGGATTAACAGATTGAACGCTTCAGAAGGTTATTCCGGAGGTAATACCGTAACGATTTACAACTGGGGAGACTATATTGATACAGACTTGATTGAGAAGTTCGAGGAAGAAACAGGCTATAAAGTCGTTTATCAAACGTTTGATTCAAATGAAGCGATGATGACGAAGATCGAACAGGGAGGTACAACGTTTGATATAGCAGTCCCCTCCGAGTATGCGATCTCTAAAATGAAAGAAGAAGATTTGTTGATCCCGATTGATCATAGCAAGATACCGAATCTTAAATATATCGATGAGCGGTTCTTAGACTTGCCGTTCGATGAAGGAAATAAATATTCCATTCCTTATTTCTGGGGTACAGTAGGCATTGTGTACAATCCGGAACAGCTAAACGGGAAGAAATTCACAAGCTGGAACGACTTATGGGATAAAGACCTTAAGAATGATATCCTGCTTGTCGACGGTGCCCGTGAAGTTCTAGGAATGGGCTTGAATAGTTTGAATTATTCCTTGAATGATACGAATAAAGAGCATTTAAGGGAAGCGAAAGAGAAGCTTGACCTACTTACACCTAATGTGAAAGCCATTGTCGGCGATGAAATCAAGATGTTGATGGCGAATGAAGAAGCGGCTGTAGGGGTAGTATGGTCCGGCGATGCTTCAGAAATCATGTACGAAAATGAGAAGCTTGATTACGTGGTGCCGAAAGAGGGTTCGAACCTTTGGTTTGATAATATGGTAATTCCAAAAACCGCCAAGAATATCGAAGGAGCCCACGCGTTTATCAACTTCATGCTTGATCCGGAAAATGCGGCCCAAAATACGGATTATGTAGGTTATTCGACGCCGAACGTCGGTGCGTTGGAAATTCTGGGTGAAGAAGTGTCAGGTGACGAACGCTTCTATCCAAATCCGGAATTGACAGAGAAGCTGGAAGTGTATGAGAACCTAGGAAAAAGAAACTTAGCTTATTATAATGAATTGTTTTTAGAATTTAAGATGCATAGTAAATGAATCAAAGGCATCCGAAGTTGTTTTGCATATAACTTCGGGTGCCTTTTTTATTTACTTTCCTCTCCATCATCGCCGGCAGATTCTTCCCCTTCAGTGAGAGGTTCTATCAATACTTGGTCGATTCGTTTGCCATCTAGGTCGACCACTTCAAAGGCGTATCCCTGGCAAGTAACACGGCTCCCTTTTTGCGGAATATCTCCGAGTAAATAAATCAGCAATCCGGCTACGGTATGATAGGAAGAACGTTCTTCACCCGGTAAGGGCTTCTTCAATAGAAGCGCTCTTTTCAAGTCTTCAATATGAAGCAAGCCATCTGCCAGATATGTCCCATCATGGCGCACCACCAATTCGGGCTGCTCTTCCTCGATAGGGATGTTCCCGACGATCGCTTCGAGAATATCGAATAGGGTAATGATGCCGAGAAATCCGCCATACTCGTCCAAAACAAAGGCGATTTCACTGCCGTTCTTTTGCAGCAATTGCAGTACAATGCTGGCATCCATCGCTCTAGGGACGATTACGGGTTGCTTTAGTTTCGTCAGTGTATCTTGAGTCTTTTTTAGCGGCAGTTCGGCTAAAATATCGCGTGCCTCTATATAGCCGACGAAATCATCCAAACTGCCTCTTCCGACAGGCAGCTTATTGTGCTTGCTGTTCAAAATATTTTGCGTGATGTCTTCAAGCGAATCCTCTAAATCAATCCATTCCAGTGTTGTGCGCGGTTGCATCAATTCATAAGCGAACTGGTCATGAAAGGCGAAGACACGTTCCAGCTGCTGCACTTCATCATGTTCAAAGGCACCTTCTTGTGCTCCTTTAGACAACAATTGCTTAATTTCGAATTCTGCTTCTTCTCCGGACTGTTCTTGCTTGAGACCGAGAAAGCGGAATAAAAATAAAGTTGACTTGGATAGAATCCAAATAAATGGGCGCATGAGCTTTGAGAAGGCTTCCATACCTGTAATCACAATCATAGAGACGCGTTCCGGAGCGACGATGGCAACCCGTTTTGGGACAAGTTCACCTATGATCAAGGAAAGGTAAGTAATGACTGTGACAACTACAATGTAACTGATTGAGTAGGCGTACTCATTATTCAAGCCTACTTCGATTAAGATATTAGCAAGAGGTGCGGATAGCTTAGCACCCCCGAAAGCACCATTAATAATGCCAATCAATGTAATGCCGACTTGGACAGTTGAGAGAAGATCGGTCGGATCGGTTGCATATTGAAGGGCTAGCTTAGCGCTGCGTTTACCGCGGTTGGCTTCGTATTCTAACTTAGAAGGGTTAGAAGAGATGAGTGCCAGTTCAGTCATCGCAAAAAGGCCATTCAGCAGAATCAATAACAATATAATCGAAAAGTCAACTAGCCAGGAGAAATCCACGGCATGCATCACCTCAAACTTTTGTAATAATAAAGGCTAAATCGTATATGAAACGATTTAGCCTTTGAATCATAACGATCCAGAATAATTATTTGCGAATTTTGTCGATTTCATCAGCTACGAATTGGACTTGCGTTCCGACTACGACTTGGATGCTTTGCGGTCCGGCGATTTTGATGCCTGGAACGCCAGTCGATTTGATTTTATTTTGGTCGACTGCATCCATATCTTTTACTTCCACTCGCAAGCGAGTAATGCAGTTGTCGACAGACACGACATTCTCATCTCCGCCCAAGCCTTCGTAGATTGTTTTAGCCATCGCAGCAAACTTGTCTGCCCCTGTTGCGACCGGGGCATCTTGAACGGCTTCATCCGCTGTTTCATCTTCTCTGCCCGGTGTTTTGAAATTGAATTTCACAATTAAAAAACGGAACACGAAATAATAGATGACAGCAAATACAAGACCTTGTACAAGCAACATGTATGGTTGGTTGGCTAATGGCAATCTTGAACTTAACACGAAGTCGACCAGACCTGCGCTGAATCCGAAGCCGGCTGTCCAATGGAATAAGGCGGCAACGGCCAATGAGATACCTGTTAATACAGCATGTACAACATATAAAGCAGGTGCAGCGAACATGAACGCGAATTCAAGAGGCTCTGTAACCCCTGTGAAGAAGGCCGCGAAAGAAGCAGCTAAGAATAATGATGCCACTTGTTTTTTTCTTGTTGTTTTCGCAGTATGATACATAGCCAGCGCCGCAGCAGGCAAACCGAACATCATGACCGGGAAGAAACCGGCTTGGTACATGCCTGTTACACCTTTTTCACCTGTGCTTGCCCAGAAGTTGCCGATATCATTAATGCCGGCCACATCAAACCAGAATACAGAGTTCAGGGCGTGATGCAATCCTGTCGGGATTAACAGACGATTGAAGAAACCGTAAAGCCCGGCACCGGCAGCACCTAATTTACTGATGGCTTCACCAAAGTTGACTAATCCTGAGAATACAATCGGCCATACAAAGAATAAGACAACAGCTACAACCAGCATGGATACGGCTGTCATAATCGGCACAAGACGCTTACCGCTAAAGAACGCCAATGCATCAGGCAGCTTCACCTGGCTAAAGCGATCATACATAATGGAAGCGACAATACCGGAGATAATACCGACGAATGCGTTACCGATTTTTGCGAAAGCGGGATCGACTGCATCCGCTTCAATACCTTGCAGCATTGCGACTGAATCAGTGCTGAGCAAGGTTGTAACAACAAGATAGGCGACTAAACCACTAAGTGCGGCTGAGCCATCCTTGTCCTTCGACATACCTAAAGCGATACCGACTGCGAATAGGATAGGGATATTATCGATGATTGAGCTGCCTGACTTGATCAGGAAAGCGGCAATCGGACTATCGGCTCCCCAGCCTGTAGGATCGATCCAATAACCGATACCCATCAAAATAGCCGCGGCAGGCAATACTGCTACTGGCAACATCAGTGAGCGGCCGAGTTTTTGTAGATACTTCATCATAGAAATATGCCTCCTTGTGTTTTTCTATCAGCGAGTCATCCGCGTAGTGCTATAGTTCTTATACAGCCTTATGTATGATGTCATTTTCATTTCATATAAGAACATGGATATCCCGAATGGCAAGAGATGCGGATAACTAATCGCATTACTGCGCAGGAAGATGACTAGGTTCATACAGTTCATAAAGCGTAAATGTTTGAATGATTCATAGTAGTTTGAATATAATCTGCGCATTTCTAATTATATCAATATAACTTATGGTATAGACCATCTAAAGAAAAAATAGATTGTCCAAAAAGTGAAATAAATAAATGGATATAGAGGGTTTTTATAGAAATAAAGCGGTTTCAAATATGATTTTTTTACGAAAAAAGTAAGTATTAAGTGTGAAATAGATTCATTTTTGATGAAGTCAAGAGGTTAATGATGGTATTTTTAATTATGGTAATATGAAATCGAGGTGCATTTTTTGCGAGGGAAATGATAGTAAAGCAGATAAAACGGAAGAAATAAATAAGGGGAATAGTCAAATTATATACTTGACCTTTGGTTGCCATCATAATATAATTTCGATTATTATCAAAAATATTGAACGAGCGAAGAAAAGAATTTAGTAAACCGGATCTCCCTGTTGGTAGAGAGTCAGTGGTCGGTGGGAACTGATACAAAGATTCAGGTGAATTTCACTCTTGGAGCTCTCTTTATGACGTTGTTTCATAAAGGCGGAGGAAACCGTTATAGTCAACTAAGAGGGAAACCGCTGTGTTTCCAATTAGGGTGGTACCGCGTGAATATAAGCCACGTCCCTATCAAATTGATAGAGGCGTGGCTTTTTTTGTTGTAGTCAAATAAAAAGTAGAGATTGGATGGATGTATATGCAGAAAACGGAGCAATGGTCATCGAAGATAGGTTTCATATTAGCTGCTGCCGGATCGGCTATTGGTATAGGCGCAATTTGGAAGCTTCCTTACGTTACAGGTATCAGTGGGGGAGGAGCATTCTTCCTGATGTTTATCTTCTTTTCATTATTAATGGGTTTTCCGCTATTATTGGCAGAGTTCATCATTGGCAGAAGCACGCAGAAAGAAGCAATCAGTGCCTATAAAATGCTGGCGCCCAATACAAACTGGGCTTGGATCGGCAAGCTTGGCGTATTTACCTGCTTCTTATTATTGTCTTTCTATAGTGTGATAGGCGGCTGGATCGTCATTTATCTTGTAAAAGGATTGTACGGTGGAGTAATCGGCGAAGGTGTGCAGTACGGGGAGTTATTTAATGATACAATCGCCAGTCCCGCTTTGACGGTAATTGCGCAAGGAGTGTTCTTAGGATTGACGATTTTAGTAGTGGCGAAAGGAATTCAGAATGGTATTGAGAAAGCAAGCAAGGTATTGATGCCGGCATTATTCTTGTTATTCATCATTTTGATTGTTCGTTCGCTTACATTGGATAATGCGATAGAAGGTGTGAAGTTCTTCTTGGCACCGGATTTCTCGCATATCACATCGGAAAGCATTCTATTTGCGATGGGACAAGCATTCTTCAGCTTAAGTGTAGGGGTGTCCGTAATGGTTACCTATAGCTCTTATCTATCGAAGAAAGAAAGCTTAGTCCAACCGGCAATCTCGATTGTATCAATGAATCTTGTGATTGCGTTATTGGCCGGGTTGGCAATCTTCCCTGCAGTATTCTCGTTAGGATTGGAACCTGCTGAAGGTCCGGGCTTGCTGTTTGTTGTGCTACCGTCTGTTTTCGATCAGATTATGTTCGGCGAAGTGTTCTTGGTTTGCTTCTTGGCGCTCTTCCTGTTTGCGACTTTGACATCGGCTTTCTCTATGCTTGAGATTATCGTTGCTTCCTTTGTGAAGGAGAATGATGAGAAACGTAAGAAATACTCTGTTATTATCGGTTTGCTCATTTTTGTGGTGGGCGTTCCTTCCGCGTTATCATACAGCCTTCTAAGTGATGTGAGCATTTTCTCAAAGAGCATATTCGATGCGGCGGATTATTTAGTAAGCAATATTCTTATGCCGTTAGGTGTACTGTTGATTTCAATCTTCGTTTCATGGAAATTGGATAAGAGTATGCTGCGGACAGAATTGCTGTCACATTCTCGTTTTGGCGCAAATGCATTCCGTGTTTGGTTCTTTATCATGAGATATGTGATTCCTATTGTGATCATTATCGTATTCCTGAATATTACGGGTATTATATAAGAAGAAAATAAACGCTGTCCGCTATAAAGTGGACAGCGTTTTTTATATTTTAATGTAATAGTGTGAGAACTTTCTCGGCGATTGGCCCGCTTGATTGCGGGTTTTGGCCTGTTATCAGCTTGCCGTCTTGCTGGATGTGCGGCTGCCAGTTGGGTGTTTGAATGAAATGGGCGCCAAGCTCTCGCAGTTTGCTTTCTAATAAGAAAGGCATGTCTTCTGTCAGTCCTATTTCTTTCTCCTCTTCGTTCGTGAAGGCTGTCATCTTTTTGCCTGATACAAATGGTGTCCCATCGCCATATTTCGCTTGTGCGAAAGCGGCAGGACCGTGGCAAACGGCAGCGACAATCTTATCTTGTTCCACGAAGTCCATCAACAGCTCTGCAACTTCAGTGCTTTCGGATAAATCGTACATGGCACCGTGTCCGCCTGGGATGAATAAGGCATCGTAATGGTCGGCGATGGTGCCGTTGATGACTTTTGTATTCTCTAAAGCTACGAGGCTGTCCTTCCATCCTTCCTTTAATTCATCTGGAATATTGTAGCTGTTAGGGTCGATCGGGACGCTGCCGCCCTTTAAGCTGACTGTTTCGATGTGGTATCCCTCTTTGCGGAATGTTTCATAAGGCAGTGCGAATTCTTCTAGCCAGACCCCTGTTGGATTACTTTTAGTTATGGATGGATGACTCGTAACGATAAATAATATTTTCTTCACTCTTACATCTCCTCCCTAAATGGTAAGGCAGTGTTTGTTTAGAAGCACTGCATTGTTTTTATATTCCACATATTTCCGTATGGTAAACATGGACGGTTTAAGGAAGATAACTTCAGAATCCGGATATGGCAATCTTGCTTTTTGCTTTAGTGGCGACGGGTAAAATTGGATATTTATTGTTTTTATGGTTGTTTGTTACAATTTGTTGCATAATTTATATTATTTTGTAAACATTTAATACTTTTTAGTTTAAAATAAGAATGATAATCTTTTATTGTAAGATTATGAGAGAAAAAGGAAGCTGGAAAGCGAAATCAGTAAAAATTTAATTGGAGGATGTAAAATGACCTTCCGGATACAGCCACTGCAAGGGATCCTTAGACCGGTAAAGTACCGTTATCAATTAAAAACAACGGAAGAATATAAAGGATATAAGCGTTTTATCGCCATTCTTTTTATTTTGAGCTTATGTACATATGGTATTAGCGCTGCGTTTGGAATCGGGACTGAAACTCTTTCA
Organism: Bacillus sp. (in: firmicutes); assembly: GCA_051874035.1. Lineage (GTDB taxonomy): Bacteria > Bacillota > Bacilli > Bacillales > DSM-1321 > Bacillus_AD. The sequence continues at coordinate 3,257 of JBJEFM010000236.1, read as the reverse complement.
AAAGGAATGAATGATTGGACCGGCGGAGAGTTGGAAGCCCGCAAGCAATTGTTTTTTGTTGGTAGATTAATATTAGGTTTATTGATTCCCGGTATTTTTTTATTTTTAGGAGCATTGTACTATTGGTGCTTCTCAAGCATTGAATATAAGAAGCTTGTCATTGTACAGATGACGGTTTTCTCTGTGTATTTGTTTGAACAATTGGTGCAGATTCCGATGTTCGTTCTGATGGACATCGATGCTGTATCCAACCCGTTTTCTCTTGGGGTGATAGCCCAATATTTGACGAATAAAGAATTGATTATTCATTTCCTTAGTGAAATCACTCTTTTTCAAGTGGGCATGATTGCGATGACCATCTACTATTTAAGAGAATTGACGGAGTTAACGAAGAAACAAGTTATCTCGATTGTCATCTTTTTCTTTATGATTTTATGGTTTTTGTCAGGTTTGCTATCTTATATAAAAATCAGTATCTTTTTTTAAGGAGGGGCTAATAGCATGGACAAATGGAAAAAATATCTCATCTTTGGATTAGCCGTTGCTTTTGTTGGAGTCAATCTGTTTCTCCTGCTGAAAGAAGATAGTAAAGCCGGCAGAGTGAACTATATAGATCAATGGGTGAAAGTGCAAAAAGATGATGTGACCGAGACCTTTCAAACGAAGGGGGTTGTGCAGCCCGAACAGGAGCATGAGATTTATTATCATGAGGAGCAAGGGAATGTCTCGGCATTTTCTGTGAAAGAGGGAGATGTGGTATCGGCTGGTTCTGCGCTGTTTGTATATGATGCACAGGAACTGGAAGACGAGAAAGCGGAAGTGGAAGCGGAAATCGCGCAAACGCAAGGTGAGTTGGATAGTATCAAAATTCAAATAGCCGAACTCAAAAAATTGACTGTGCCTTCTTCATCGAGTCAAAGTGCATCCGCATCCGGAAACGATCAGGTAAAGGTTGATGTGCAGGTGGATGTAACACATGGCGTGGAAACGGATGTGGACAAAGCAATCCTGGAAGCGGAAGCGGAAGAGGAGAAATTGGAAGCGAAGCTTGTGAAGCAGGAAAAACAATTAAGCCGCATTTCGGATAAAATCAGCCAAACGACTGTTACGAGCGATGTGGATGGACAAGTGATCCATATCAACAAGGATATGAAGAATCCGATCATCACTATTGCTTCGACTGCTTTGGCGGTTGAAGGAAGTCTGACAGAGCAGCAAATGAGCAAAGCTGCCGTGCAACAGAAGGTGGAAATGTATTCATCCCTTCATGACAAGAAATATGAAGGAGTGATTCAAAAGATCGTGTCGTATCCTAAAGAAAAACCGAGCATTTCTAAAGAGGTGGAGTATCCGTTTTATGCAAGCTTAGCGGAAGGCGATACAGAATTGCTGCCTGGTTCGAAACTGAGCATGAAAGTGGTTGTGGACGAAGCGATTGATGTACCGGTTGTCGCCGGTAAATCAACCTTCAAGAAGGGCAAGAAGGTTTATGTTTATCAATTGACGGATAAAGGCACGGTGAAGAAAACGGCTATAACGCCCGGGCTTAAATTCTCCGGTAAGCAGGAGGTCGTGCAAGGAATCGAAGTTGGCCAGCTTATTGCTGCTATGCCAAAAGAAATCACGGCGAATCAAGCGGCTTTCATTACGCCTATGAAGTCGACAAAAGTGCAAACATATAATTTGAAGACTTTAACGAAGAAGCAGATGGCTAAATATGTGTTAATGGGAATATTTGAGAAGTGAAAAAGGGCCTTGCAGTTCATTCTGCAAGGCCCTTTCTGTATTTAGTTCTGGCAGTGGGACATATCGCCTTCATATTCGATCGTCAACTGTTTTCCATCGTACACCACTTTTGTCAAGCTCGTGTTGCCCGGTGGATTCTGTTCGAAGACCTTGGCAATCGGTAGGTTTTTGATAGTAGCGAACATGACGCGCAGGAAGATTGAGTGAGCCACCACAAGGACGGTTCCTCCTTGGTTCTCCGCAAGGATCAAATCCAAGGCTTGTTTAGCACGCTCTTGTACATCCAAGAAAGATTCACTGCCTTCCAATGTGAAGAGGTGCGGCGTTTCCCAGAAACATGCATGAACATCAGGGTATTGAGCAATGACATCATCCCGCAGCATGCCATCCCAAGGACCGAAGCCCATTTCGCGGAAAAGGTCGCTTTTAATAACGGGGATATTCCGTCCTTCCGCAATGATTTCAGCTGTCTCATAAGCTCGTTTGCTTGTGCTCGAATATATTTTATCAAGGTGGGTATTATGTAAACGTACTGCTAAATTTTTGGCATCTCTTATACCGAGTTCGGTTAATTCTCCGTTTCCCCAGCCTTGCATTCGACGTTCTACATTCCAGACAGTTTGGCCATGGCGTGTGAAATAAATAGTCAGCATACTAAGTCTCCTTCCTGAAAAATTTGTATACAAATGTTTATGTACCTAAATTGTACCTTAATACCGTCCAAATCGTAAGAAATGCCTTTCGTGAAAAATTTGGAAATTGTGTTATTTATCTCTTTACATAGGGTGGGGGGGTATAGTATATTGAGGAGGCAGGGAGGGATGCATAGATGGTGAATCCATTTGATGGGCTGGAAACAGAAGAGGTAAACTGTGCCGTTCATTCCAATCGTAAAAGCCACCACTCGGATGCGGTGAAGAAGAACTTGATTACCCGCTTGAACCGGATAGAAGGGCAAGTGCGCGGCATCAAAGGGATGATTGACAAAGATGTTTATTGTGATGATGTAATCACACAATTGGCCGCTGCACAATCGGCATTGAATAGTGTAGCTAAACTGCTCCTTGAAGGCCATATGAAGAGCTGTGTTGCAGAACGTATTAAAGAAGGCGATCAAGAAGTGTTGGATGAAGTCTTGGTAACTATACAAAAATTAATGAGGAAATAAGAAGGGGAGATGAACAATGGAATCAATCACATTAACGGTAAAAGGAATGTCATGCGGGCATTGTGTAAAAGCGGTGGAAAGTAGTGTAGGCGAGCTTGATGGCGTAAAGAACGTTGTTGTTCACTTAAATGAAAGCAAAGTGGATGTGGACTATGATGCATCTAAAGTATCATTGGATACCATTAAAGAGACAATTGATGATCAAGGATATGACGTCCAATAAAGTGAATCTTTGATAGATGGGGGTTTTCCTTCATCCCCCACCTATCATTAGATGAACCAACCTTAGTTGTTACAGGTACTTGATCTCCTACTTACACATCTGCGCTTTCACTGCTGTGTT
>JBJEFM010000235.1:43463-76815 GCA_051874035.1 Bacillus sp. (in: firmicutes) | reverse complement strand
GTCTTAAATCTTTCTACAACATCAAACGCTAATTAGCTGTTGATGAAGTAGGCTGGATTAAAGCCATACAATAAAAAGCCATCCTCTCATGTGTGAAAAATCCACATAAGAGGGTGGCTTTTTTTCGTATAGTCACCTTCATAGGCAATAGCCATATGATATCGAATACATTATTAAGTATGTATGGGGGGCTTACGATGAGACAAACTGATACAATTCGTCAAATGGCAGAAGCATTATCCAATAGCTTATATGCAGAAGAAATGGTTTGTTCTATGGCATCACAACTTCATTACATTCCTGAAACAGCTCAATTAAGCGGATTAAAGGAGACGCATGATGAGTTGATTCCAGCATCTTATCATCGTGTTACAGCAGTGGGAACCGGGCATAGAATCTTGCAGGGGGATAATGCCCCTACTCTCTGGAATGTGATAGAATATTGTATTCGAGAAGCGCAGGAGAAAGATGCAGCTGTAATGGTTGGATTAAATAAAATGTTCGCGGCTGCTCCAGAAGCATATCGCGGGTTTGTGAATCAAATAATTGAATGGCAAAAATATAAGGAGCGTACTTTTCAAATTGCCAAGACAGCGTATGAGAGTATAAAAGGACCGGTCAGATTTTAGTCCCTAATTTTGGTTGTCTGCCATAGTCGTTATCATGAATGTGGTTATGAAATCAATAAGAAGCTTTTACAATTACTTGAAACAAGAAGAGTACATGTAAAGAAGTATAGGGAGTGGGAATGCCGTTTGCCAATCTGGAGTATCATCATTAGTGACTCTAACTTGGGCTTCATTTTTTATCCCGTTTAACAGGTACTAAGATTGGTTCATCTAATGATAGGTAGGGGATGAAGGAAAACCCCCACCTATCAAAGATTTACTTTATTGGGATTACAGCCTGGATGCTGCGTATGCCTTCATCATTCCACACAGAAAAGAGACTGCTCAAAAGCGGAAACTTTTGAACAACCTCTTCCATTCTTAATTCGCAGGAGCGTTGATGTATAGTTTGCCTTCCGCCCGTTGTGTTGTGACGTTGCCGTAGTTATCGGAAATCTTCACTTCAATGCCTGCGCCCGGCGCAACTACATTTTTAGTTGCTGTGTAGTAGCCTACATAATGGCCCGGCGATGTTTCTTTCATTGGAAGCTCGATTGCGTTAGTTGGATTGCCTGCGTTTGTCAGTGGTAATAATAGAGAGAATTCTGCTTTCAATCCCGCTTCGCTATCGAATTCGACTTTCACGGATTCGCCGCTTTCAAGTGTTTTATCTGTAGCCGGAACTAGGTTGGATACTGTCGGAGCTGTGTATTTTACATCAATGGAGCGTGTTTCTTTTGCTTCATTGCCCGCTTTATCTTTTGCCACTACAGTGATTTCATTGATTCCTTCTTCAAGAAGAAGCCTTAAGCTGAATTTGCCGTCCGCCACTTTGGCGTTCTGGCCGTTCACTTGCACAGAGTCAAGGTTATCATCAGCGATTGTGCCTGTCACTGTTACGGATTCTTTATTTGTTTTGGAACCATTGGCCGGTGAAGTGACAGCCAGAGCCGGATTATCTTGGTCCAAAACGATTGTAACCGGAGCGGATGCATCCGTTGAGCCGTTTTCAGTCGTCACTTTTGCCGTTAATGTATTCGCGCCTTTTTTCAACGTTACTTTAGCAGAATATGTGCCTGTTTCCGTAGTTGTTGCATTTGCCACTTTTTCACCGTCATTATAGATATCTACATTTGTTTTCGGTGCAGAAGTGCCTTCAACCGTTACTTCTTCCTTATTTGTGAATGAGCCGTCAACCGGAGATGTGATGCCTGGTGCAGTCACTTCATAGTTGACTGTTGCACGAATCATATAGTTTCCTTCTGCTTCAGGAGATATCGACCATGCGCCACTCACGCCTTGATAGCTGCGTTTCGCATTCGGGCCGTCTTCATCGGTTGCAAGGCCTGGTGCATTCGGATTTGCTTTTGTTTGTGTATAGACGATGAAGAAATCGCCATCCACCATGATGCCATGTTCGCTTAAATCAACATGTGTCCATGTTCCATCTCTTAATGCTGTTTCATTGAATGGACCGGCAAGTTTTTTGCCCGGCGTGCCATTCGATCCGCTTGCGTCATAAACGGATACTTGGAATTCAGTTCCGCCCGGATTAGGCCATTCTGTATTCCAGAAACGGAACAATGCTCCTGTTACATTCGCTTGCTTCTGCCCTTCTTCCAATGACATCTTGACTGCCCAGCTATTGCCGGCAGCATTGAAGGCACGGGCATTCTCAGCTGTGCCATCATCGTACTTGATTTCTCCCGCATAGCCGATGAATGGTTTTAACTCGATATTTTTCTCGGCAGATTGCCCGCCTTCAACTGTTACAGTCGCTTGTGTGCTATGGAATGATGGTGCAGAAATCTTCAATGTGTATGTTCCTTCATATGCTGTCATGGAGTATTCGCCGGCAGCATCTGATAATACAGGGACGACAGCTGCATCTTCCACTAAGAATACAGTAGCGCCTTCGATTGGCTGTCCTGTCTGTTCATTGACAATTTTTCCTGAAATAGTTCCTGACGGGGTTTCTTGCAGAGTGAAATTAGCTGTGCTTGTTCCGTCTTGTGCCACATTTACTGATTGCGTCTGGGATTGGAAACCATATGCTTCCGCTTTTACTGTATAGGCACCGGCAGCGTGCGTTAACTTATACGATCCGTCTTGCGGACTTGTATAAACAGAGCGGCCTGTTTCAAGAACGCTTACCGCCGCTTGGATTGGAAGCAGCATTGGAGCTGGCTGATCTTTGCCTGGCTCTTCTTTATCCGCCTCTTTTCCGATAACTGCCGGATCAGGTTTAATGGTATTTGGGTCTACTTTTGGTTTAGCTTGTGTGGAAGGTGCATCTTTTCCGGCTCCAAGAGATAAACCTGCTTTTGCTTCTTTCGTAGGTGTGATAGCAGTATCCGATAACTTCACATCATCAATGAACCATCCTTGTTTATTGACTGAGCCGTCGGATGTCATATTGAAGTTGATATAGATCCGTTGTCCTGCATAGGCGCTTAAATCTACTTCTCCATCAACCCATCCATTGGATGTCTGATTAAAACGGGCCAGCTGGGTCCAGTTCGTACCGTCGGTTGAGATAAACACATGGCCGAAATCATAGTTCTTCTCTAGATCAAACCAATGTTTGAATTGTAAATAGCTATTGCCTTCCGGAAGGTCGATCGGCGGCATTTTCAAGCTCATATTCGCTTTCGCTGTATATGTGCCCGATAAGTTCGTTGCAAATACTTTTTCACCCGAGAAGGCTGCCTTAGGGCCGACTGTAGGCGTGCCTAATTCCCAAGCTTTCGTTCCGAAAGAAGTCCAGCCGATTGTTTCGCCTTCAAAATCGGTGTTATAACCGACAGTGATACCCGGCAATAATTCAACTGTATAGGAATTGGATTCTACTCTATTGCCGCCAAAATCGGTAGCAACAAATTTATATTCCACTGAATCGCCTGTTAAATCGGAGCCCGGGATTGTTGCTTCATAGGTCCCTGATTTATAGTCGCCGCTTTTTCTTTCCGCTGCAGCGTCAACCCATGTACCGTCCGCTTTTTTGTATTTCAATGTGACGGAAGAAACAGACACATTGTCAGTAGCTGTTGCGGAAAGGGATAAATCCATACCTTTGTAAGACTGAGTTGCTGGTTCGTGGGAGATAGTCGGAGCTTCTGAATCATCTCCTTCTTTCGTAACGGCGCCTTTTATTTCACCTAAACCAGCAACGATTGATGAAACAGCATCAAACGCATTTACCAGTCCGTGTCCATATCCATGGTTTGGAGAAGTTGGATATGTACTATCTGTTAATGGAGTAGCCGTCGTTTCCAAGATTTCTTCAATCTCATCAACTGTTAAACTAGCATCCACTTGTTTTAATAGAGCAACAACCGCAGAAACGTGCGGGCCAGCCATGGACGTTCCATTCCATCCGCCTTCATATGCACTGCCTGGAACCGCTGAACGGATATTCACGCCTGGTGCGGAAATATCAGGTTTAATTTCGCCATATGGGGATGGGCCTCTTAAAGAGAATGAACCTACTTTATTGTTGATATCAGTTGCGCCGGTTGCGTATGATTCCGGATAGTTGGCTGGATTCGCCACAGAACCAGGACCGCCTGGATTTGTCAGTGTCGTATTGCCCGCAGAGAATTCAGGGAAAATTTCAGCGGCCTTCCATGTTTGGACCATTGGACGGAACCATTCATCAAGGCCTGCTCCGCCGCCCCATGAATTATTGACTACATCAGGAGCCTTCTCGGGGTGAGGGTTTCCTTCATCATCTTTCGGAGCCAAAATCCATTCGCCTGCTTCCAACAGGTCGACATCTGTTCCACCATTCGATGTAAAGGCTTTAACGGCAATGAATTTCGCGCCGGGAGCCACACCGATTTGATTAGCTCCACCCGGTTCGGAACCTACCATTGTTCCCGTAACATGGGTGCCGTGGTCGATATCGTCAAATGGGGCGGAAGCATTTGATGACGTGGCGTCAAACCAGTTGAATTCATGATCCGGCGAGCTCGGATTAGCCGGATTATAGCCGCGGTATTTCTCTTTTAAAGAAGGGTGGTCCCATTGAACGCCTGTGTCGATGCTCGCTACTACCGTACCTGCCCCGTCAATGCCCATCTCCCATACTTGAGGAGCGGATATTTGAGAAATATTCCATTCCACGCTGGACGTTTTGGCTTTCGGCTGCTCTTTGACTGCAGTCGATCCTTTAGCGGACGTCTCTTTCGGGTCTGCTGAAACCGGTTGGATCAATTGCCTTGTTTCATTAGGCAATACCTTCTCGACTTCCGGCATCAGTGCGATTTGTTCCATGACTTCTTTTGTTGCTTTCACAGCGATGGCATTCACAATGTAGAAGGATTCGACATTGCTTGCATTGCCGGCTTTCACTTGTTTTTTCAGATATTCGCGAACGTCATATTGTGAGTCCAAAGCTTTCAAGCGAAGCTCTGAAACAATGGCTGATCGTTTAGCCAGCTTTGATTTTGCAGCGGACAAATTCTGGTTTTTTGCAGCGGACTCCGCTTTCTTGGCCACTTCTGCTGCATTCACTTGTTCTTTCATCTTAATCAAGAATGTAACTTGATCATTCGTTTTGAATTGCTCTTTCAATTTAGAAGAAATTTTGTTCGAGTTTACTACGTTTAAGTGAGATTTGACTGAGGTGTGAATTGAATTAGAAGATTCAGCGCTGAAACTTGTAGGGAATAGCAAAGTTGTGCCTAATACCGAAGCAGCCAATAATGATGATAGCTTTTTTCGTTTTTGTTGCTTTTTTTTCATCCATTTTCCTCCTTTAATCATACTTAAGACAACCCTGCAGCTCCCCTCCTTTTTTTGTTTTTCCAGTTGCTATTCTATGGTGTAATATAACGATACATAAAAGACAAGGTCGAATGGCGCTGCAATTTGGCACTTAGACAAAGGGTTGCATAAAAATGATTATTTAGGAGGGAAGTTGTAGGAGCCAAGCGTGATGAAGGTAATAGGCCATGTCAGAATACATAGCCGATCAGTACATGTTTGTAAAGAATTGTATAGCTCAAAAGCAATATTTGGAGTGCACATATCATTCTTTCGTATGAAAAAATGAGAGAAACGACATACTCTCTTTGCGTTTATTCAGCTTATCATGACTTTTTACGTGCGGTTAAAATATGGAAAAACATTACATTTGATGCGGTTACATTTTTTCATTTGTCTTTTCTTTAGTAAAAACATGTGCTTCTAGATGCAGTCAAACAGATGGATGATTGATGAAAGAATAACAAAATGGCCGGAAAGAAGAAGCAACATCATGAAAAAGTGCATGTAATCTGCCATTTTTCTCTTAATTATGACAATGGACATTTTATTTTACCTTCTGTTTGCTAAGTGGATTATGAAATTTTTTGAGTTGGCATTTTTTTGTTGATGAGAACTGGACGGAGACTTTTTTATCCTGTTTAACAGGCACTAAGACTCCCACTCCGTCCCAGCGGTAAAAATGCGAGGGAGGAAAAGGTAGAGTCCTCCGCGTTTTTGTAGCGGAAGCCATCCAATAATAAAAACAGCACCCGAATCGAATGCTGTTCCTTTATGGATTATAATATAGACATGCTCATCATTCGCAAACCCATGCCAATCCTACCGTTTGAACCCCTGTATGCACCCCGGCGACCGTGATCAGCATCATGATTTCCGTTTCTAATCCCGGGAATTCCGCTTGAATGTACTCTTCCCATTCTTTCGCTTTTTCATAATTATTGGCATGCAGAATGGCCACTTTCCTGATGATGTGTGCTTCATTGTCTTCTTTCAGGCGATCGTTCACCCAATTGAGCGCTCTCTTCTGGCTTCTTACTTTATCTTTGATGATTGCTTTGCCGTCTTCTATCGCGAGAATAGGTTTAATATTGAACAGCGAAGCGAGCAGCTTCTGGCTGCCGGATGCACGGCCGCTCTTATGAAGCTGGTCGAGGCTGGCAGGGATCAAGTATAACCGTTCGTTTCCTCTTAGCGCCTGCAGCTGTTCAACGATGGATTCGGCGGGAACGCCTTGCTTATATAGCTCTAATCCTTTCTTAATCAGGAAGGAGAGAGGATAAGATCCTGTCAATGAATCCACACTATAAAGCTTGAATCCTGCCATTTCAGCCGCCATCACAGACGTATTGTAGGTACCCGATAACTTGCTGGACGCATGGATGGCGATGCCGTAGTCATATTCTTCTTTCAACATGTCATATAAGGCCAAGAAATCGCCGACAGAAGGTTGGGAGGTCTGAAATGTCCCTTCTTCATTCTCCATGCGGTTATATATTTCTTCTTCTGTCATTTCAACTGTTTCTTTATATGATTCCCCGTTTATAACAACGTAGAGCGGTACGATGTATATATTGTTTTCTGCGATGAATTCCTTGCTTAATGAACATGTGCTGTCTGTGATCCAAGCTACCTTTGGTCTCTCCATTTGTTAATCCTCCAGTCCGATTATTGATGTATGTGTATTTTTTATAGAACGTAAAGATATACGCATAGGAAGTGGGCTAAGCTCCCCAATAAGATGAAGATATGAAAGATTTCATGGAAGCCCATATATTTGAACGTTAAGAATTTAGGTTTAATCGCGTAAATAAAGCCGCCTATTGTATATAATACCCCGCCTGCTATTAGTAAAAACAGTCCGTTTGCGCTTAAAACATTGGATAGCGGAGCGGCCGCGAAGATAATAATCCACCCCATACCCATATAAAGTGCTGTTGATAGCCATCGCGGACACGTAAACCAAATTAATTTAAAGACAACGCCCACAATCGCGAGTGATGAAACAATCGCGAAGATCGTCCAACCTGCCAACCCGTGCAGGCTAATAAGGCAAAAAGGCGTATAAGAGCCGGCTATTAAAACAAAAATCATAGAATGATCGATTTTTCTAAGGAAAGCGATGACCCGGTCCCGCGCAATGACCATATGGTAAGTGGCTGAAGCTGAGTACAAGAGAATCATGCTTACCCCAAAGATGATAACAGCCATTAATTGTGTGATGGAAGCCTGTGCGCTCGCCGCCTTGGCGACCATAGCCAATAAGCCGATAAAGGCTAGAACGGCGCCGGCTAAATGTGTCAATCCATTAATAGGTTCTCGGATATAAGTATTCATATTAAAACCCCTTATTGTTCGTTATGTAGTTATTATAACTACTTATAATGATATTACTATTTCGATAAGTAGTCAACATTTTACTTTTGGCTAGTTTAAAGATAAAATAAAGATATAATATGGAAAATGAGGTATATGAAGTGGAGAATCTAGATTCTTTTCTGAATAAGTTAAACGATGAAAAAAATATTACAGTAGATGAGATACCGGATATCGATCTATATATGGATCAAGTGATCCAATTGTTCGAGAATAAATATGGCGGAACGAAGCGGAATGAAGATGAGAAAATTCTCACGAAAACGATGATCAACAATTACGCCAAAGGGAAATTGTTCATGCCCGTTAAAAATAAGAAGTACTCGAAGGAGCATCTATTATTGATCAGCTTAATTTATCAGTTAAAAGGGACGTTAACCATTAAAGACATTAAAGATACATTGGATGGAGTAAATAAGAAAGTGACAGAAGAAGGCTTTTTGATAGATGGATTATATAACAGCTATCTGCGAGAAAACGATCGCAATAAGGCATTTCTCATGGAAGATATCCCTATGCGCATGAAAAACGTGCAAGCTGAACTAGCCGATATGGAAGACCCGGACAAAGCATATTTAGAGAAGGTGCTATTCATCGCATCCCTGGCCAATATGAGCAACTTATATAGACGTATAGCAGAGAAGCTGGTAGATGAGATTGTGGAAGAGTGCAAGGAAGCATAGCTGTGTTAGAATCAAATAATGCATAAAGGGGTGCACGGATATGTGTTTATGCAATAATATTGTCCAATCAGCATTGGCTTTAGAGCGGGAGAAGGAATTGGCAAAGCGAAAGCGCGAGCAAGAACTGGGGCGAAAAGAAACGATGAGGGATTGGTGGCAGTCAATTAAAGCGCGTATGGCCATCCCGAAAGAATAGATTGTTTGGAAGACCTTCTATCTTTAAGATAGAAGGTCTTTCTATATAGTATTCAGAATAGAAAGGCATATATGTTCCTAAGAGCTATTCGTCCACATTTCCAGTGGCTTAGTATATGATAGGGGGTAGATTGATTAATCGTATGATACGAGAAAGGAAGATATAGTTTGCAATCATTATCATCATTTCCACTAGCCATTCAAGAGCTTATCCAACAAACAAGAAAAGAACAAGTCATGGATGAAGCGGCGCAACGTAAAGATTACATTCCGCCTCATCCGGAAATTTTAATAGATGCAGCGGCTGCGCTGGCAAAAGGGAAAAATGTGCTGCTGAAAGGGCCTACTGGTTCAGGGAAAACAACCTTCGCGGAAACATTATCGCGCCTATTCCGAAATCCGATGCACAGCATCAACTGTTCTGTCGATCTTGATACGGAAGCGCTGCTTGGTTTCAAGACTCTTCAATATACAGGTGGAAAGCAGGAAATTGCTTTTGTTCCCGGACCGGTCATTCAGGCGATGAAACAAGGGCGTTTATTATATATAGATGAAATCAATATGGCGAAGCCGGAAACACTGCCGATCCTGAATGGTGTGCTGGATTATCGAAAGATGATTACCAATCCTTTCACGCAAGAAGTGGTAGTCGGGCAAGAAGGTTTTGGCGTCATCGCGGCGATCAATGAAGGGTATATCGGTACAACACCATTGAATGAAGCGCTGAAGAACCGTTTTATTGTGATTGAAGTTCCTTATATTCAAGGTGATGCCTTGAAGCAAGTGCTGAAAGAGCAAAGCGGTCTGAGCGACGAGGAAACAATCGATTGGTTTGCAAAGCTTTCCAGCGATCTGATTGCGGCGACGGAAAGGGGAGAGCTATCCGAGGAAGCGGCTTCCATCCGCGCGCTATTGGATGCGGCTGATTTATCGACTGTGATTCCGATTGAAAGGGCGATTAAGCGTTCTATCATCGATAAGCTGGATGAAGAGAAAGAGAGACAACTCGTACAAAATATCGTGGATTTATTGCTGCCGTAAACGAAAGGGGCAAAGAGCATGAGATTTATTAAATTCAATGATAGTACAATTGATAGTTCGCTCATCATTCAGCTGCAAGGCATTGCCCATATTCTGACGGACAATGAAGATTTCACATTTGAACTTGCATATGGACACCAGATCGATCCGCAGAAAACAATCATTACAGCCAGCCACTTCTGGGATCATTATGAAGAGAATAAACGCAAAGCGGCTTATAAAAGCGATGTTGTGCTCAGAGCGTTAGGGACCTATCACCATACGGAGTTGGAAGTATGTACGGCATTTCAAAAATGGGTGCGCAAGCAGAAACATAAGAAATTTGCGAATGCGTTGTTTACACTGCTGGAGGATTTGCGCCTCGAAGAAATATGCAAAAAAGAGAAGAAAGGGACGGCCAAGTGGTTCAAGGTGCGCCGTGAATTGCTGCTATCGTACTTTCATACACAATTAAATGCAAATCAGCTGCGTGAATTCGAATGTGATACACTGTTTTGCATGATTGCTATTACACTGCTATCCGAGCATCCGGTCTATAGCTTCTCGGTTAAAGTGAGCGATCATTTAGAAGAATTGATGCAAGGCATTAATCCGTTGCTATATGACTTATACGACGCCAAGAATACGCGGGATGTGGCGCGCATTACACAATATATATGCGCACGCATCAAATATGTATTGCATGAAGATATGATTCCCGCCTACTTCGTATTTCCCATTCATGAATTGATTGAATGGGGGGAATTGAAGAATACGGACTTGGATGATTTGAAGCGGAAAGATCCGTTGCAGAATGAAGATGAAGAAGATGTCGATGAAGATGACGAAGACATTATGGACGAAACCTTCTCCACATGGCATAGCCAAAATAAGAATGAAGACCAGAAGCAGACATTCCTGCGCTTTGAATTGGAACAAGGGACGAAAACCTCGCTCATGGGCAAAGGCGCCAGAGAAGGAAGCGAACAGGATCAAGTGAATGCATCCGTTCAAGGTTCTTCCCATAAGACGAGCCAGCAACGTTATGAGCAATTGCAGGCGCTCGAGAAAGAGCAGGTTAAGCAGCAAGAGAAGAAAAAGGAATATGCCTATGGCGAAAGAAATCAGTATGCAAAGCATTTCTTAAAGCAGCCGGACTTTCCGACGCAGGAAGAGAAAGCGCAATACCGGAAGCATGAAAGCGATGTGGAAACGGAGATTGTGAAGCTTCGCAAGACATTGGAGAAGCATATCGAACAGAAGCGCAATCAACAACGGAGCGACCTGTTATATGGACGGCTATCGAAGAAATGGGTGCCGATTTTGACAGAGCCGATTCCGCGGGTTTTCTATAAAAAGCACCAGCCATCCACGGAGCTTGATGCCGTCTTTACATTATTGATCGATTGTTCGGCATCGATGATGGATAAAATGGAGAAAACGAAAAAAGCGGTCGTGCTTTTCCATGAAGTATTGAAGCAGCTGCGCATTCCCCACAGTGTCGCCGGATTCTGGGAAGATGCCGAAGAAGCGAAGAAGGAGTACCACCCGAATTATTACCATGAAGTGATTGCTTTCGAGCACTCTTTATCAGCAGCGGCAGGAGCGGCTATTATGCAGCTGGAGCCCCAGGAAGATAACCGGGATGGCTTTTCGATCCGCATCGCGGCAGAGCAATTGGAGAAAAGAAAAGAGAAGCATAAGTTCTTGCTTGTGTTCTCCGATGGCGAACCTTCGGCGAAGGAATATGAGAAATTCGGCATTATCGATACATTTGAAGCGGTAAAAATGACGCGTAAAAAAGGCATTCAGGTTGTCGGAATGTTCCTCGCGAACGGAACAATCGAAGAAAGCGAGCGGGAACTCATGAAGAATATTTATGAGAAAGAGCATCTCATGATTCCAAATATGGAAGATTTGCCTTTAATCTTCTCCGCATTCTTGAAAAGAGTGTTAGTAAAAATGGTCCAATAAAAAACGTTAAGGGGGCTTTATCATGATTCCTGTAAAAATTCCGAGGGAAGAGAAGCTTGAAATCATCTCGAATATCCAAAATCATTTCTATCAAGAATTTTCCGATGAAATAGGTGAGTTAGCGGCGGAGAACTTGCTTGATTTCATGTTCAAGGAGCTATCTCCTTATATTTATAACGAAGCCATTAAAGATGCGCGCATGACGGTCGAGCAGAAGATGAGTGCTTTGGAAGAAGATCTCTATGCACTTGAAAAGCCGGTTCGATAGATGAAGAAGGCAAACAAAAGGGGCGCGGGATCAATGATTCCGTGCCCCTTTTGTTCTTGCCAGCAATCTATAAACAAGGGCGGATTGTTTTCCTAGTTGTTCTGCCGTTCACGCTTTATTTCAAATTGGTATTTCTCCAGGAACACACCGACCAGCATGCTTGCGAGCAAGAATGGATAATAGGAGCGGATTGTGTAGATTTGCGCTTCATCGCTCCAAAGCGAGCGCAAGAACGAATCACTGCCCATGATTTGTGTGGAAGCGAGTAAAATCAGTATATGTAAACAGAACCACACAATCGATAAGGTGTTGGTGCCAAAGCGCCTGAATGCGGCAATCGCTCCGATGACAATGGCTGCTCCCAGGATTATCCCGATATCGGAAAGCGATGAGAGTGAACCTTGAAAAAATTCCTCGGCGGACTTTTCGAATAGAATGCCGAATAGCCCTATGCTGCATGCATAGGCAATAAAAATGAGTGCTTTATGATATTTATATTTAGCGGCAATCAATGCTATAGTCGCAATCATCAGGATAAGGGCGGCTACATAAGCATGGCTGTTCAGTATAAGGGCAATAACGGCAATCAATGCTAATACGGCATTCAACATGTCGAACTTCTGGATAACGATGTTATACATATCTCTCCCCACTCCTCTCTAGTGTCATTATACCCCATAATTTAAAAGTGAATCTTCTTGGTTTATAGCTTTTTGGATAAATTTACACAACGGCTCTTGTTTAGGTTATTGTGAATTTACTGCATATGTGTTAAATTTATAGTAATATTGTCAAGAATTCAGGAGGTGGACTGCGTGCTGAATACAGTGCTCACAGTTCTTCTAGTTATTGTTTGTATTTCACTAATCGTAGTTGTACTTCTTCAATCCGGAAAAAGCGCAGGTCTATCCGGTGCCATTTCCGGCGGTGCTGAACAGCTATTCGGAAAGCAAAAAGCGCGTGGAATAGATTTAGTTCTTCATAGAATTACTATTGTATTGTCTGTCCTATTATTTGGCCTTACAATTGCGTTAGCTTATTTTGGATTGTAATTTTGAATGTTAAGAAAACCAGCGCTGAGCTGGTTTTTTTGTTATATATAGGGCGGGAAATGTCCGTATATTGACAAGATTGCTTCATGTGCGGCTTCTTTTTTGTGAGATAATGGAAATATATGATTGACTTCTTTGTGGGGGATGTGTGTGCCGTGAAAGAAGACTTGCAAGGGAAGAATGTTTTACTGGTTGAAGATGAGGATAATATACGGAGAGTCATGAAGCTCTATTTAAACAGGGCGGGTTTTGAAGTGTTGGAAGCCCGGGATGGCAATCATGCTCGCACCCAATTTTTACGGCATGATCCCAGTTTTGTCATTTTGGATTTGTTGTTGCCCGGGGGCGGTGGAAAAAGCCTCTGCGAGTGGATCCGCCATGATTTGAAGAGTACCGTTCCGATTATGATTGTCAGTGCAAAATGCGGGGTGGACGACCGGATCGCCGGGCTTAAGAAAGGCGCCGATGACTTTTTGGCAAAACCGTTCAGCCCGGGAGAATTGGTGGCCAGAGTGGAAACGGTCATGCGCCGGACTGCCGGTTGCCGCAGTGAAATGAACTATCATGGACTGTCAATCAAGCCGATTAAAGGCGAGGTACGGTTTAAAGATGCTGTAATCGATCTGACGTTATTGGAATATAAACTATTATTATACTTCATGATGAATGTGGATCAGATTGCTACAAAAGAGCAGATTGCGGGCAATGTATATGGAAATAGTAAGGAAATCCTCGATGGCGATACTATTGATGCGGATATTAAGAGCCTGCGCAATAAAATTGGCGAGCATAGTGCTTATCCTTTCATCGAATCGGTTAACGGGACAGGCTATAAATTTAATGGATCATGAATGAAAGCACATTTTCTCTGTAATGATGAATTACTTCATTGCAGAGTTTTTTTATCCCGTTTAACAGGTACTAAGACTCCCACTTCCGCGCAGCAGTGAAAGCGCAGATGTGTAAGTGGGAGACCCGAGTACCTGTAACAACTAAGGTTGGTTCATCTAATGATAGGTGGAGGATGAAGGAAAACCCCCACCTATCAAAGATTCACTTTATAGGAAGAGCGGCCGGTTGTTTTCATAGCATTATAGTAGGAAATTTGTTTAAATAAAGAAAGGACACAATGAAAACAGGGACCTTACTGTTTAGTATAGGCAAAGGAGTACTAACACATGAGAACAACAATTCCGAAACCGTTCACGTTTGAAGGCGGCAAACGCGCGGTATTATTATTACATGGTTTCACGGGGAATTCGGCCGATGTCAGAATGCTTGGACGCTACCTTGAAGATAAGGGATATACTTGCCATGCGCCGCATTATAAAGGGCATGCTGTCCCGCCTGAGGAGCTGGTGAAGACAGGGCCGAAAGATTGGTGGAAAGATGTCATGATGGGATATGACTTCCTGAAGAGGAAAGGCCATGAAGAGATCGCTGTCGCAGGTTTATCGCTTGGAGGCGTATTTTCTTTGAAATTAGGTTACACTGTACCTATAAAGGGAATTGTACCGATGTGCGCACCTATGTATTTCAAAAGCAAGGAACAAATGTATCAAGGTGTTCTCGATTATGCCAAAGAGTATAAGAAGAGAGAAGGAAAGTCCAAGGAACAAATCGAAGCCGAAATGAAGAAGTTTGCGCCGATGGATACATTGGAGTCGCTTCAGCGATTGATTGCAAGCGTCCGCGAGAATGTACATAACATTGATGTGCCGACACTTGTCGTACAGGGAAGCTTGGACACTGTCATCAATCCTGATAGTGCGAACATTATCTATGATTCATTGAAGCAAGCGCAAAAAGAGATTAAATGGTATGAGAGATCTGGACATGTTATTACGCTCGATAAAGAAAAAGAACAATTGCACAAAGATGTGTATGAATTCTTAGAGCAATTAGACTGGAAAGAATAGCTTTTACCCTTAAGTAGAGGGAGGTTTTATTAAGAATGGATGAGAATATCCGTATGTATTATGATCGGTTATTGCAATTTATGAAAGAAGAAGCGTATAAGCCCATGACGGTGCAGGAGCTGGAAGAGGCATTGGGCATAGAGGATTCAGCTGATTTCAAGAACTTTGTGAAAGCACTTGTGAAGCTGGAGGAACAAGCCCAGGTGATCCGTACACGCACGAACCGCTACGGTCTGCCGGCGAAGATGAACCTAGTGCGGGGCAAGTTATCCGCACATGCGAAGGGATTTGCGTTCGTGACGCCTGAAGAGCCGGGGATGGATGATATCTTCATTCCGCCGCATGAGACGAAGAATGCGATGCATGGCGATATTGTGCTTGTCCGCGTTTCTTCGCAAAGCTCCGGATCGAGAAGAGAAGGTGCGGTTGAGAAGATTATTGAAAGAGGCTTGAAGCAAGTAGTCGGAACTTACTCCGAGAGCAATTACTTCGGCTTTGTTATTCCGGACGATAAAAAGATCGTCAATGACATTTTCATCCCGAAATCCGCGAAGATGGGTGCCGTGGACGGACATAAGGTAGTCGTCAAACTGACAGCCTATCCGGAAGGCCGGGCAAGCGCAGAAGGAGAAGTCATCGAGATTCTGGGGCATAAAAACGACCCGGGCGTCGACATCCTTTCCATCATCCACAGCAATGGCCTGCCGCTGGAATTTCCTGATGAGGTATTGAAGCAAGCGGCTGATACGCCTGAAACAATTGATGAGAGCGATTTGGAAGGCCGCCGCGATTTGCGCGACCAAGTAATTGTGACGATCGATGGCGCGGATGCGAAGGATTTGGATGACGCAGTAACCGTAACAAAGCTAGAGAACGGCAACTATAAGCTGGGCGTGCATATTGCCGATGTCAGCCATTATGTGACAGAGGGCAGCCCGATTGACCGTGAAGCGTACGAGCGCGGAACGAGTGTGTATTTAGTCGATCGTGTAATCCCGATGATTCCGCATCGTTTATCGAATGGCATCTGTTCATTGAATCCGAAAGTGGACCGTCTTACACTATCGTGTGATATGGAGATTGATCCTCAAGGGATGGTCGTGAAGCATGAAATCTTCCAAAGCGTCATCAAGACAACGGAACGTATGACATATTCGGACGTCAACAAAATCCTTGTCGACCAAGACGAAGAGCTTCGCGCGAAATATGATCCGCTTGTTCCGATGTTCGAGGAAATGGAAAAGCTTGCTGAGATTCTTCGCGAAAAACGCATGAGACGAGGGGCGATCGACTTCGACTTCAAGGAATCCAAAGTATTGGTCGATGAAGAAGGGCACCCTACTGATGTTGTGCTTCGTGAACGTTCTGTTGCCGAGAAGCTGATTGAAGAATTCATGCTTGTCGCCAATGAAACGGTCGCTGAGCATTTCCACTGGATGGAAGTGCCGTTCATCTATCGTATCCACGAAGATCCGAAAGAAGAGAAGCTGCAGCGTTTCTTTGAATTCATCACGAACTTCGGATATGTCGTGAAAGGGAAAGCGAACGATATCCATCCACGTGCCCTGCAGGAGATCATTGAAGCGGTGGAAGGCAAGCCGGAAGAAATGGTGATTTCGACTGTGATGCTTCGTTCGATGCAACAAGCAAAATATGATCCGGAGAGCTTGGGCCACTTTGGTTTATCGACAGATTTCTATACGCATTTCACATCGCCGATCCGCCGTTATCCGGATTTGATTGTGCACCGTTTAATCCGCACTTATTTAATAGAAGGGAAACTCGATTCAGCCACCCGCGAGAAATGGGCGCATCTGCTTCCTGATATTGCGGAGCATACTTCAAAGCGCGAACGCCGCGCCGTTGATGCGGAACGCGCAACGGATGACCTGAAGAAAACGGAATTCATGCTTGATAAGGTGAATGAAGAATATGACGGCATCATTTCTTCGGTAACGAATTTCGGTATGTTCGTTGAATTGGAGAATACGATTGAAGGCCTTGTACATGTCAGTGCCATGAACGATGATTATTATCGGTTCGATGAGCGCCATCTGGCGATGATTGGCGAGCGGACAGCGAAGGTTTTCCGCATCGGTGATGAAATTACGGTTAAAGTAGTGAATGTCAATAAAGATGAGCGGGCGATTGATTTCGAAGTAGCCGGCATGAAGAACACCCGCAGACGCGAGAATAAAGAGGCGCGTGTATTCAAAGCAGGCTCAAGGGGCGAACGTAAAAGAGGGAAAGATTCTTCTACAGGCAGGGACGACCGTTCCCGCAGCAGAAGAAAGAAGAAGGATGGTCCCAAACCAAGCCCTTCAGGCCGTAAAGGCAAAAAAGAGAAGAAGTTCTTTGAAAACGCACCTAAGAGTAAGCGTAAGAAAAAGCCGAAGCGCCGTTAAAATCGTTTGAGAGCCTTTCAATGAGGCTCTCTTTCCGATATTATTAAGAGAGAAAGTTCTGTAACAGGAGTCAGGAGGAGTACCCATGGCAAAAGGTATGGGCAAACAAGTAGCTCAAAACAAAAAAGCATATCATGATTATTTCATAGAAGAAACATATGAGGCGGGGATTGTGCTTCAAGGTACGGAAATCAAATCCATCCGTGCGGCAAGATTGAACCTGAAGGATTCACATGCCCGCATCCAAAATGGCGAGATGTTCTTATACAATATGCACATCAGTCCATATGAACAAGGCAACCGCTATAATCATGACCCGCTGCGCACCCGCAAGCTATTGCTTCATCGCCGTGAAATCAATAAACTGATCGGAATCACGAAAGAGCAAGGGTATACGCTTGTTCCTTTGAAAGTCTATTTGAAGAATGGCTTCGCCAAGGTTTTAATCGGGCTGGGTAAAGGGAAGAAGCAATATGATAAGCGTGAAGACCTGAAGCGCAAAGAAGCGAAACGCGATATTGAGCGCGCATTCCGCGATCGTCAAAAGATGTAAGAGCTTTTGGCGATCATCAGCTTTAAGCGTATCATTTGAAAGAACTGGGTGCCGCATGGTATTCTATACAAGAACTAACAATTGCATTTCGTGGTGCATATGTTATAATTCAATTACTGAATGACAACTGAATATATAAGCAAACATGCTTACTATTCATTCTCGTTCGTTCCTTTTCTTATATGGGGACGTTACGGATTCGACAGGGATAGTTTGAGCTTAGGTTGCGAGTCGAGGGGATCGGCCTCGTTAAAACGTCAAAGCCTATAACTGGCAAACAACAAAACAACTTCGCTTTAGCTGCCTAATAACAGTCTAATGCGGTTCCTCCCTCCATCGTCCATGTGGTAGGATCAGGGACTCAACTTTAGTGGACTACGCCGGATTCCACCGTCTGAGGATGAAGGAAGAGAACAATCAGACTAGCAATGCGGAAGCCTGTCGAATGGCCGAAGCACTTGCGAAACACCAATAATTCGACTACACTCGTAGAAGCTTAAGTGCCAATGTTTCTGGACGTGGGTTCGACTCCCACCGTCTCCACCAAATACATAGTTTTGGTGGTTTTTTTATTTTTTATGCTTTATTTATCTTATATATTTACTGAGGAGACAACTCAGTAATTAATAAAGACCACTATTTGCTTTCCGAAAAATTACATAGAATCCGTGGTTATCTTGAACTCAATCTTATATCGGGATCTGATAATAACCGCTAAAATAACTTTTTGTCAGAAAAACGATGATTGTAAATTCGGAATTTTCCAACTATAATTTAACTATAAATTGAATAAGCGAGTTAATAGGTGTAGATGAAATTTCAATTTTTTATCTGCTTAAAAGGGAAGTCGGTTAGAATCCGGCGCTGTCCCGCAACTGTAATTGGGAGCAATTCGTGAAGACCACTGTTTCTTGATAAGTAGGAATGGGAAGGTGCGAAAAGCGATGATCATGAGCCAGGATACCTGCCTATTAAATAGTTGCATCAATTACCTACGAGGATAGGCGGTGTTAATAGCGAAATGAGTGTATTCAGCATGGTTTTTTTTGGAATTTAATCATGTTTATTATTGTATATTTCGTGAATTAACAACTTCCTCCGGAAGTTGTTTTTTTATTTTTAGTAGCAGTTCAGATTTTTTACAGTAAGAGCCTCCCCCGGCGATAAATACTGATTTATCATCGCAATACAATGGTAAATGTTAAGTATTTCTGAGCTGCTGCTAAATTATTGCTTCATTAGAGAATGTAACAAGTATAGTTTTAGGAGGAATTTATGCAAGGCACAGTGGAGTATTACAACAACTGTTTTAAATCTCAAATTTTAAATAATATGGTGGACAATAAATATTCATTAGAACAAATTTATTTGAACTTGTTAGAGGATATAAAATCCAAAAATACGAATCAAGTAGCAAAAGATCAATTATATAGAAATTTAGATAAAGCTTATAAATATTCATATCAAGAAATATTTGGTGTGACAGAGTAGGCTGATAATGAAGGGCTATGTTAAATATCTTTTTTAACATAGCCTTTTTATAGGCACGCTATATAAGAATAGCAAATGAGGTTTCTTTTATAAGCAACGATTCATTTGACGATAACAAATTAAAGTGTTATGATTTGATGGATTTATTTAGAATTATCTGAAAATAAATATTTGTGGAAATAGGTTTCTTAACTTGTTAAGAATTAAAAGGGAAGTTTGGTGCAAATCCAACACGGTCCCGCCACTGTATTAGATGAGTTAGCACATATAAATCACTGATTGTTTTCAATTGGGAAGATAGTGACTAATGATGATCCTTAAGTCAGGAGACCTGCCTATTTCGACAACACTGTTTTTTTACCTACGGGAGATAGGGAGGTGTTAGAATGAATAAACCTGTACATACATATGGGCATTTCTAACTTTTTTCTATGAACTAAGTTGGAAGTGCCTTTTTAGTTTTAACGTATTTATAAGACAGGGAGATGAATATTTTGAAAGCAAGTAACTTAGGTTATCCTCGCATTGGAGAGAATAGAGAATGGAAAAAGGCTCTAGAACAATATTGGGCCGGGAAAATAGATGAACAAAGCTTTGAACAATTAACGGACCATGTATTGTTATCCAATCTAAAAAAACAAATTGAACAAGGAATGGATTACATTCCTGTAAATGATTTTAGCTATTATGACCATATGTTAGATACTGCCGCGATGTTTGGTCTAGTACCAAATCGATACGGCCCTGCAAATAGCGACGTACCATTATCCCAATACTTTTCAATGGCTAGAGGCAGTAGTACAGCCGTCGCATCCGAGATGACAAAGTGGTTCAATACCAATTATCATTATATTATTCCAGAATTAAATGACGCAACATTCAAACTAATTGATAATAAACCATTGAAGGCATATCGAAAAGCAAAAGAAAAGCTAGGAATTGAAGGAAAGCCTGTGATTGTAGGACCCTATACTTTTCTGAAGCTTTCAAAAGGGTACAATGAAAAACAAATCCCGATGATTCTCTTGCAGCTTATTCCCTTATATCAGCAAGTTCTTAAGGAACTACAAGACGAAGGTGTCGAATGGGTGCAAATTGATGAGCCTGTCCTTGCTACATCCATTGCAAATGATGAATTAAAAATCGTCCAATATATATATGAACGATTGCACGAAGCGGCTCCCTCTTTACATAAAATGCTTCAAACGTACTTCGATTCAGTGGATGATTATGAAACAATCGTCTCATTGCCTGTACAAGGAATCGGATTGGATTTCGTTCATGGTTTAGATCAAAACTTACAACATATTCAAACATCCGGTTTCCCGGAAGACAAAGTACTTGGTCTCGGTATAATAGATGGGCGCAACATTTGGAAAGCCGATTTAAATAAGAAAAAGGATATAATCAATCTTATTTTAGAAAAAGTAGACACAGAAAGATTATGGATTCAACCATCTTGTAGTTTATTGCATGTTCCAATCACAACAAATAATGAGCTAGAATTAGATCAAACATTAAAAAATGCGCTCGCATTTGCAGATGAAAAACTGCAGGAAATACGGCTATTGAAAAATAGCTATGAAAATAATTCAATCCATACTGAAGAAGCTTTCACACAAAATGGAAGAGACATAGAAACATTAAACATGTCTCCCGCCCGTAATAAAGCCGACGTTCACACAGCAGTTGAAGGCATTTCCGTTCAAAACTTCAAACGTAATGAAAGCTTTGAACAAAGAAAAGAAATTCAACAAGCATATTGGCAACTTCCGGACTATCCAACTACAACAATTGGCAGTTTTCCGCAAACGGTGGAAGTACGTAAAGCTCGTCGTCAATTCAAAAATGGTGAATGGACGGCTACACAATACAACGAATTCATAGAATCGGAAATTGCCAGATGGATTTCCATTCAAGAAGAAATTGGATTAGATGTATTAGTACATGGAGAATTCGAACGAAATGATATGGTTGAATATTTTGGAGAAAAACTAACTGGTTTTGCCTTTAGCAAAAATGGTTGGGTACAATCATATGGCTCACGTTGTGTAAAACCTCCTATTATATATGGCGACGTAGCTTTCAGCGAACCAATGACGTTAAAAGAAAGTTTATACGCTAAGAGCCTGACTAACAAACCAATGAAAGGGATGCTTACCGGTCCCGCCACCATTCTAAATTGGTCATTTGTTCGTGATGATATTCCTAGAAAGTCAGTATGCTATCAAATCGCTCTTGCTTTAAAGGAAGAAATCGAAACGCTAGAGAAGAATGATATTAAAATGATTCAAGTTGACGAGCCTGCATTACGTGAAGGACTACCTCTGAAAAAAGAAGATTGGCAAGAGTATTTGGATTGGGCCGTTCAATCATTCTTATTAGCAACATCTTCTGTTGAAGCAACAACGCAAATCCATACACATATGTGCTATTGCGATTTCAACAATTTCTTAGAGGTCATTAGCAAACTTGATGCCGATATTATTTCTATTGAAACCTCTAGAAGCCATGGCGAGCTTCTTCAATCGTCGCAATTAAAATCTTACAATAAAGGAATCGGCCTTGGCGTATATGATATTCATAGTCCAAGAGTTCCATCAGTGGAAGAAATGACTGAGATTATCACGAGATATTCTATTGTATTGCCAAAAGATTTAATCTGGATTAATCCGGATTGTGGATTAAAGACAAGAAAAGAAGAAGAAACTATCGCGTCCCTACAAAACATGGTCAAGGCGACAGAATCTATTCGCAATAAAGAAGCATTGGGTACAACCATGTAGAAGTAAATAAAATGAATCTTTGATAGGCGGGAAAACCAAAAACAGACCTAAAACCACGATTATATTGTGGTTTCAGGCCTGTTTGGCGTTTGCGTGTTTACACCATCACTTGGCAGATGTCGTTTGTGAATTGAACAGGATCTTGTATCGGCAGGCCTTCAATCAGTAAAGCCTGGTTGTACAATAAATGCGTGTATAGTTTCGCTTTATCTTTATCGTCTTGCGCGAAGGCTGTTTTAATGGATTGGAAAACATCGTGGTCAATATTGATTTCCAATACTTTATTGGCCTTTACATGTTGGTTGTTCGGCATAGCGCTTAATACTTTTTCCATTTCGATGGAAACATCTCCTTCTGCGGCTAAGCAGACCGGATGTGATTTCAGACGATTGGACGCTTTTACGGCGCTGACTTTACCATCCAACACTTCTTTCATGAAATTCAATAGTTCTTTGTCTTCTTCTTTCTCTTCTGTTTTGCTTGTGTCTTCAATGCCAAGGTCTCCGCTTGAAACGGATTTGAACTCTTTTTCCTCATATGTCATGAGCATTTTGACAACAAACTCGTCGATGTCTTCTGTTAAGTATAAGATTTCATAGCCTTTGTCGGCGACTAATTCCGTTTGCGGCAGCTTCTCTATGCGCTCAATGGATTCGCCAGTTGCATAATAAATATATTTTTGATCTTCAGGCATACGGGATACATATTCTTGCAGTGTGACTTGCTTCTTCTCTTTAGAAGAATAGAACATGATTAAATCTTTCAGCACGTCTTTGTCTTGGCCGAAGTTGTCGTACGCACCGAACTTTAATTGGCGGCCGAATGATTTGTAGAACGTTTCGTATTGTTCACGGTCATTTTTCAGCATGCTTTCCAGTTCTTTTTTGATTTTATTTTTGATGTTTTTCGCGATGAATTTCAACTGCTTGTCCTGCTGTAGAATTTCACGAGAAATATTTAAGGACAGGTCTTCTGAATCGACCATCCCTTTTACGAAACTGAAGTAGTCGGGAAGTAAATCCGGGCACTTTTCCATGATGAGTACACCGTTGGAATACAATTCCAACCCTTTTTCGAATTCCTTGGAATAGTAATCGAATGGAATGCTTTCCGGTATATACAGAATCGCATTGTAGCGAATGCTTCCATCTACTTTTACATGGATATGGCGGATCGGGCTATCGAATCCGTAACGTTTTTCTTGGTAAAATTGCTTGTAATCCTCGTCAGTCAGTTCATTTTTGTTCTTTTTCCAGATTGGGACCATACTGTTGATGACACGTTCTGCTGTCACTTGTTCATATTCATCTTCACTGCCTTCTTTGAGGCGGCTTTCTGTTACGTCCATCTTAATAGGGTAGCGAATGAAATCAGAGTATTTTTTAATGATGGATTGAAGACGGTAGGATTCTAAATATGTATCATAGTTTTCATCTTCTGTGTTCTCTTTTAGCTTCAAAGTAATGGTTGTGCCGACAGAATCTTTCTCACAAGGTTCAATTGTATAACCGTCCGCACCGGCTGATTCCCACTTGAATGCTTCCTCGCTGCCGATGGCTTTACTGATGACTGTTACTACACCTGCGACCATGAAAGAGGAATAGAAGCCTACACCGAATTGGCCAATAATATCATGGCCGTCTTTCAGCTCGTTTTCGGATTTGAATGCCAGGGATCCGCTCTTGGCGATAGTGCCCAGATGCTGTTCGAGCTCGTCTTTTGTCATTCCGATGCCTGTATCTGCAATCGTTAATGAACGATTTTCTTTATCAGCCGTTACTTTAATATAATAATCATTTTGATTAAAGGAAATGGATTGATCGGTTAATGCTTTGTAATACATTTTATCTATCGCATCACTTGCATTTGAAATCAACTCGCGTAAGAAAATCTCCTTCTGTGAATAAATGGAATGGATCATCATATCCAATAATCGTTTCGATTCAGCTTGAAATTGCTTCTTCTCCATTTTCATTCTCCCTTCAAATAGTAAAAGACTATTTGTTTAGATTTAGCACTCTTTTCAATAGAGTGCTAATTTTTAATTAACATATTTTAGGGAGGTTTGTCAATTGTTATATATGCAAGAAGTGCCGGCCATCCGCATAAGGAAAAGAGGAACTATCATCATTATAGTCCCTCTTTGTATACAAGTGTTTATGCTTGGTTTCCTGTGTATTGCTGCACCAATTGGTTCGTCTTTGTTTGCGTTTGCGTATATTCAGTGATTTGCTTCGTAATATCCGATTCCAAAGTCGGAGAAGAAGTGCTGTACATCCCGTGCTGCGACATGAAATTGTATAGTTGCCCTTGCAGATGTAAAGTGCTTTGGGTAAGGGACTCGAAATGCTGACGGACAGAAGGGCAGCTCGATTCTGTAGTGGCTGTGGTATATTCACGGCTCGTACGCTTCATGTCGGCCAATATTGTGTATAATAGATCTTCATCTTGTAAAATGCCGTTTTGCTGTGTCATATGAATACCTCCTCAATGTAAAGGGTTTTGAAATTCCTGATTAGCTTGCTGATTCTGCTGGGCCAATATTTGTTGGTTTTGCTGCTGGGCTGTTTGCGCTTTCTGCTTCTGTTCCATTTGCGCTGCTTCTTGGAGTGTTTTAGGAGCGACAGCCGTGTGCTGTTGCAGAAGAGTAAGCAATCCTTGATAGTGCTGGCTGTGTTGGCCGATCAATTGCTGGCATATTTGTTTGACAGCTATATTCTGTGTGTGCGCTATGGTAGCTACACATTGTTTGATCAGCAAATCTTCATTGGACATGGAATCCGCGATATATTCTAATTCCTTGGCTGTTAATGGTTCCAAAGTAAAGCCTCCCTTGATTATTCTTCCTTTTTAGAATGATGCAATGGGAGGTTTTTTATGCGGCGATTATGCTTCAGAACATCAAATTTAGATATATCTGCTCAGAAGAGGAGTAGAAAGGAAAAATATCGGGTATTAACTTCAAGAGTGGAGTGACGGATTGTATGCCAATGATACTTGTTATTCTTATAAATGTATATTCATTATGTAATTGGAAAAAGGGAATGGGGGATTTACTATGAATGATCCTTTACTATCAATCATTGTTCCTTCTTATAATGAGGAAGGAAATATTGGAGCGTTTTACACAGCGGTGCGCGAGATGCTTCAAACGGTTCCGTATCGATATGAGGTCATCTTCATTGATGATGGAAGTTCGGATAATACGCTGCAAGTCATTCAGCAATTGGCAAGTGTGTATCCGGCCGTCAGATATGTATCATTTACGCGCAATTTCGGTAAAGAAGCGGCCATGCTTGCCGGCCTGGAATATGCCAAAGGCGACTGTGCGGTCATTATGGATGCGGATCTGCAGCATCCGGTCGAGGTCATTATCGAGTTATTGTATGGGTATGAAGAAGGGTATGACCAAGTCATTGCCTGCCGCAATAGAAAAGGGGACAACCCGATCCGCAGCGCTTTAAGCAAGCTGTATTATAAGCTTATTAATAAAGTGGTAGATGAAGTGGAACTGGCGGATGGGGTTGGGGATTTCCGCTTGTTAAGCAGACGCGCAATGAATGCGGTCCTTAAAATGAGTGAAGGAAATCGCTTCTCGAAAGGCATCTTTTCATGGATCGGATATGACCAGAAGATTGTCCACTATGAGAATGTGGTCAGACAAGACGGCGAATCGAAATGGTCTTTAGGAAAGCTAATCAACTATGGCATCGACGGCATTCTGTCATTCAATACAAAGCCATTGCGCCTATGTTTGTATGGCGGTGCCTTTATTTTGGTTATTGCAATGCTTTATCTGTTTATAACATTCATACAAATCATGCGCACAGGAATCGATGTTCCGGGCTATTTCACAATCATTACCGCTGTTCTATTCTTGGGCGGGGTGCAATTATTCAGTTTGGGCATCATCGGTGAATATATCGGCCGGATTTATAATGAAACGAAAAATCGTCCGCATTATCTTGTAAAGAAAACGAGTGCGGTGAGAGAGCAGAACAAGAAAGAGAGATTCAATTATGTTCGATAAAATCAACGAAAAATATCCTCTAAAAGAAATCGTCCGCTTTGTCGTTGTCGGCGGCATTAATACGGTAACATTTTACGTATTCTTTTTGTTATTGCATCATACGGTCGGGATGTATTATTTGGCGGCCCATATACTGGCTTTCTTTATCAGTATGGTCGGTTCGTATTTCTTGAATGTTTTTTTCACTTTCGGGGTGAGGCCTTCCTGGAAAACGTTCCTGCAGTTTCCGATCACCCAGGCTGTCAATGTAACGGTTTCTAGTCTTCTTGTATATGTGTTCGTGGAATGGTTGAAGATTCCATCAGTGGTCGCACCGCTGTTCGCGGTGTTTTTTACCGTGCCGATTACGTATATCATTACGGCAAAAATATTGAAGCGAAAGGAATTATAGCATGAATCGTAATCAGTGGCTGCTTGTGGTAGCGGGAAGTGTGGCAGTCGCTTTGATGGCTCATGCTTTCTTCTTATTTGAGTTAAAGAACGGTCAATTTATGGTGGGGCCTAATGACGGTATGGCTCAAATGCTCCCTTTTAAAAGTTTTTTATATGAACAATTTAAGAATGGCGAATTCTTTTATTCTTTCCAATTTGGCCTTGGCGGCGGCACGTATAGTCAGCTTGCGTATTATTTTTCGACGAATATCTTCTTTTATCTGACATGCTTCTTTGTTTATGGAGGGGAAGCGGCGGGCTTATTGCCGAATGTGGATGTAGTGTTCTGGGCGCAGGCCGCTGTTTATGTGAATGCTGCCCGCCTTGCGATTATATTAATGATTAGCACATATGTATTTCATTATATGAAGCTGAAGCTGCCTTATGCTTTCACAGGGGCGGTGCTGTACGGGGCAAGTGTGATGTACTTCCGGCATGCTTCGTATTGGGAGTTTTTTGCCGATGCTTTCATGTGGCTGCCGCTCCTGGTATTGGGGATAGAGAAGCTTCTTCGTGAAAAGCAGCCATTCTGGCTCATTCTTGCGATGGTTCTGACGATGTTCAATAACTTCTATTTTGCTTATATGAACTTTGTTTTTTTAGGGATTTATGTTATTTTGCGCTGGATCATACGCATGCCTGAGGACCAATTAACATTTCGCGGGCAAATCCGTTATTATGTGCCGATCGGCATCAGCAGTTTTCTGATAAGCGCTATTTCCTTTATCCCTGCCGTATATGGTTATCTTCAGAATTATCGTCCCGACTTTGAAGACGAGATTGTACTGTTCGACCTGCAGGATAATGTTTTTTTCACAAGCCGTTTATTGATCATCCCGGCGGTGTTCGTGCTGCTGGTGTTTATGAAGAGACTATATAAGCAACGACTGTTTGTATTGTTTACCGGTATTGCTTTATTATTTGTCGTCTTTCATTATAGTCCGTTGATGGGAAGTGTGTTCAATGGATTCTCGGCACCGCAGTTCCGATTTGAATATATGGCATCCTTTGCGATGGCGGGGGCGGTAGCCGCAGGGTTATCGTACTTGCAGACAGTGCCGAAAAGGGAAATGCTATTTGCTGTTTGCATGACGGCTGTCAGCTTTCTCGTGTGGTATCGATTCGATGACTTAACAT
The DNA here is from genome assembly GCA_051874035.1 of Bacillus sp. (in: firmicutes). Lineage (GTDB taxonomy): Bacteria > Bacillota > Bacilli > Bacillales > DSM-1321 > Bacillus_AD. The sequence continues at coordinate 49,119 of JBJEFM010000235.1, read as the reverse complement.
TCGGTGATTCTAATCAAGTCGCTCTGCTATTGATCTGGACAGTGGTTGTCCTTGTGATTGCTTCGGCGGCCATGCGTTTCCCGAAACGTGTGGCTGCAGCTTTATTGCTTACTGCTGTAGTCTTTCAAATCGGATTGGCGAATGTTTACGAGCAGAGATTATTTGAAGACGGCGGTTTGCATAAATCGAATCTTTCCTTTATGGAAAGCGATGAATACAATGCACAGTCCCAGCGCAAGCTTGTCCAAGCGGCTTTGGATGATAGTGAGGGCCCGCTATCCCGGATCGAGTGGGCTGCCGGCGGACGGAATAACACGCCGCTTATACAAGGCTTCAATGGCAACAGCGTTTATTCAAGCATTTTGAACGATCAATTACTCTTCTTGTATTATGATGATCTTGCGATTGATATGGGAATGGAAAGTGTCAGCCGCTATGCGACATTCGGTGATCGGGCGAACCTCTACAGTTTATGGCAAGGAACCTATAAAATAGTGGAAAAGGATAGCGAGGATGCTGTTCCGTATGGATTCGAGCCCATCAAAGAGAATGAATCGTATATCTTATATAAGAATGAAAATGTTTTACCTTTCGCCCGTGCTACATCCGATGTATTCTCGGAGGATGAGTTGGCTGATGCCGGTCCATTAACAAGGGAGCATGCGATGCTGAATGGTGTCGTCTCTCAAGACACAAGCGATCATCGCAAGCCGCTTTCCGAGCCGGTGGATTTAATCGGCCAAGCAGAAATTAGAGCAGTCGGCGGTACATATGCCAACGGCACATTGACAGTTACAGACGATACAGGCGGGATTGATATAGTGCTTGGTGAAAGGGATGAAAAAGCGGTTGATGATTATCTGAGTTTTTATTTGCGCAATCAATCAAAAGCAGCAAAGCTTTATTCATTGGATGTCAATGAATATCATACAAACCGTAAGTCATTGCAGTCCATTTACCGTACAGAAGTGGACGATATAACAATTCGTGTGCGTTCAAGCAGTGTCATTTCATTGCGTGTGCCTAAGGGAAGCTATACGCTGAAGGATATGGCGCTTGTAAGTGAATCTTATGATACGCTTGCCGAAGCTATAAGACGAGATCAACAGAAAGATATGGATGTTGAATTGGGCAGCCGCTCTGTAGATATTTCATATATAAATAAGGACAATGATACCCACCTTGTCCTGCCTATCCCTTTCGAAAAAGGATGGAGCGTGGAAGTGAATGGTGTAAGCAAGCCTGTTGAACAACTCAATTATGCTTTTTTAGGTGTGAAATTGGAAGAAGGGGAGAATGAGATTTCCTTCTCTTACTTGCCCCCTTATTTTATGCTTTCTGTCTTGTTGACGTTGCTTGGGCTAGTGCTTGTCCTGTTGTGGAGTATCTTTAGGAGAAAATGATAGTAAGCAGACTTCGATGGTGGAAGTCTGCTTTTTTGAATGCACGATTTGTGGTTGTTAAACAAGCATCACCCATAAAACCATCGTAACAATAATGGTAGTGACCCCTTGCAAGAGTGTAGCCATTGTATGGGCTTTGTAAGCATCTTTTACTTTTATGCCGCTGAACTGTGTAACGACCCAGAAGAAGCTGTCGTTTACGTGGCTGACTGTCATCGCGCCGGCGCCAAGAGCCATAACAACCAAGGCCATTGGAACAGCGCCCTCGATTCCCGCTGCAGGAAGCATCGGAGCGATGAGTGAAGATGTAATGACCAAGGCGGCTGTCGATGAACCTTGCGCTGTCTTTAAAGCGGCGGCAATCAAGAATGGGATGAGTAAGAATAGCGCTCCGCTAAACAGGTCCCCCAGTTGCCATTCCTGGATCATTTCAGCAACGCCTGTATTTTTGATGACCGTGCCGAATGCCCCGCCGGCACCTGTGATGAGCAGAATAGGCGCTGCATCAAGCAAGGCCTCCCCGATCCATTTCGTAAGCGTTTCTTCATTGAATTTGGGAAGCAGCGGGAGAGCCGCTGCAACGCCGAGCATTAAGGCGATGATCGGTTGGCCTAAGAATTGAAAGAAAGAAGCCGTGCCCCCTTGCACATTGTTCGCCGATAAGACGGAACCGATGCCGATTAATAAGATTGGCAGGATGATCGGCAAGAATGCTTGGAAAGTGGATGGCATTTTGCCGAAAGACTTTACAACGGTGTCATAGTCGAATACTTCTCCATCATCCGCCACTTCGATTTTGCTTGCGACTTTTATAGCCCACAAGTAGCCGACAATCGTAGCGGGAATAGCGACAATAAGACCGATAATGATAATGGTCCCTAAATAATTCCCTGCTCCGATATTTCCTGCTGCGGCAATCGGGCCGGGCGTAGGAGGCACAAGTGTGTGTGTGGCATATAATCCGGTAGCGAGCGCCACAGACATAGAAGCGAGCGCGACTTTGGCGCGGTTCGCCAGCGCTTTGCGCAGGCTGTTGAGTATAACGAAGCCGGAATCACAGAATACCGGTATGGAAACGATATAACCGATTAAACTCATGGCCAGCTGAGGCCGTTTCGGGCCTACGATCCGGAGCACGACTTCGGCCATTCGGTAAGCGGCCCCGGCTTTTTCTAAGATGGTGCCGATAATGGTCCCGAATACAATGACAAGGCCGATGCCTCCCATAATGCTTCCGAAGCCGCTGTTGATATTCTCGACGATATCATTCAATGGCATGCCCGAAGCGAAGCCCACAAACAATGTCCCTAGAATCAGTGCTAGGAACGGATGTACTTTCAAATACGTAGCTGCGATAATAATCAAAATAACTCCAAGCGCAAGTACAGCAAATAACATAACAATCCCCCCCTGTTCTGTTTGTTAGCGAACGCTATATGTCCGTATGATTTGTTCTGCCGCCTCTTCAAGCAGCTCTGATGCGCGCGACATGGCTTCTTCCAATGTCATCGGCGCATTTACGATGCTATGGACGCTTGTGATTCCATGCTCGTACAGTTCCTCAATTCCCTTTCCTAGTGAGCCGGCCAGTGCGAAGACAGGTATTTGATATTTTTTGGCCGCTCCGGCGACTCCGATCGGCACTTTCCCGTATGCCGTTTGAAAGTCGATTTGCCCTTCACCGGTAAATACACAGTCGGCTTTTTGCAAATGTTCATCAAGCTGTGTATATTCCATTACAATATCGATGCCTCTTCTTGTTTCGGAAGGGAAGAATGCCTGGAAGGCCCCGCCGATACCTCCTGCTGCCCCGGCCCCAGGCTTATCATGCAATCTTATAGATGTATGTTTCTCGACTATATCCGCCCAATGGGAGAGACTTAAATCAAGTGTTTCCACCATTTCAGGATCAGCTCCTTTTTGCGGTCCGAATACATAAGAAGCGCCGTCCGGGCCGATAAGCGGGTTTTGCACATCGGATGCAATGATAAATTCACAGCCTTTGATGCGGGCATCGAAATTCCGGTCATCAATTTCGGTGATGCGCGCCAGTTCAGCTCCTCCATAACCGACCGGCATTCCTCTGTCATCAAGGAACCTCATGCCCAAAGCCTGAAGCATGCCGATGCCACCATCATTGGTAGCGCTTCCACCTATTGCTAAAATAAAATGTTGATATCCTTCGTCCAAGGCGCTTTTGATCAGCTCTCCTGTCCCGAAAGTGGTTGTCGCCATCGGATTCCTTTCATGTGTTTCAATGAGGCATAAGCCTGAAGCATTCGCCATTTCAATGACGCATGTTCGTCCGTCGCCGAGTATCCCATAAGCTGCTTGAACGGGCCTTTGCAAGGGATTCTTTACGGTTACTTCCTTTTTATGGCCGTTGGTGGCAAGCAATAAGCTGTCCATTGTACCTTCGCCGCCATCAGCGATAGGGACGAGGACGGTTTTAACATGCGCTCGTGCTTTATGCACTCCCCTTTCAATGGCTTTTGCCGCTTCGCTCGATGTTAAGCTGCCTTTAAAAGAGTCGGGGGCAATGACAATATTCATGTGCTTCCCTCCCTGAATGGATTATTAATTTCTTTTAATTATATTCCTCCGCCACGATATAATCATCGTTCAAGGTAAACAAATTAATACTGTGCGAATAGTAAATAAATTGTGTATGATAAACAAATAATCAATTTTTTATCGAAGGGTGAAAAGGATGTTAACGGAAGAGATAGCGAAAGAGATTGTCTATCAAACGATGACCCGTTTAGATCGTAATATTAATATTATGAATGACAAAGGGATTATTATTGCTTCAGGGGACTTGGATCGCATTCGTCAGCGGCATGGCGGGGCAAAAGAAGTAATCCGTACGGGCAAACCGCTTATAATAGATGAACAGAATCTGCACCTCTGGGAAGGAACCTGTGCCGGAATCAACCTGCCTATTGAGTTTCAAGGTTCTATTATTGGTGTAATCGGCATTACGGGAAACCCGGAAGAAATTATGGAATTCGGTGAATTGGTCAAGATGATCACAGAAATGATGATCAAACAGTCGTTCATTGCAGATCAATATGAATGGAAACAAGCCTTGATAGAGAGTGTGTTTGACGAGCTGCTGATGAATACAGCTTCCCTTGCCCCGATCAATCAAAGGCTGAGAGTAATTGGGGTTCACTTGGAACCGCCATACCAAATCGGTATTCTTGAATTGAATAAGAATAAACTCGGCAAGAATGACTTGCTTTATCGATTAAATGAGCTGTTTGAGGAAACTGATACCTTGATCGGTTTCCTGACGATTAATCGGCTCTTCATATTAACCTCCAATCTTCCGGAAGCGGAGGCCAGGAGAAGAATGGAATCGGCTGTGCAGAAGTTGAATGATAAAGGGGCGTCAGCGAAGATAGGAGTGGGCTCTGTTATTTGCGAAACGGCTTTGGTCCATCAATCTTTTGATGAAGCCCTGTGCGCCTTGAAATTCGGAGATCGGAATCAAACTATCATCCCCTATAATGAAATTGAGGCCAAAGCTCTCCTTGGCCAATTGGGAGAACAAACAAGAAATAAATTCGCTGCCAGAATGATAGGGAGTCTATCTTCTATGTTAGTGGAAACACTCGAATGCTTTTTGGATTGCAACTTGAATATCGGCATCTGTGCGAAGCAATTATATATCCATCGGAATTCATTAGTATATCGTTTGAAGAAAATCAAAGATATAACAGGTTATAATCCACAGAACGTCCAAGACGCTTTCCATTTACAATTAGCTATCTGGCTGTGGAATATGAAAGAAAATGAATATGCGAAATAGTGGAGCCTTTTCGAAGCGGAAAGGCTTTTCTCTACATATAAAAAAGAAAATAAGAACTTTGGTTTAGGTATAATCACCTATATTTATATTTATATAATTCTTTATGCTCTTGACTTATTTCGTTTTTGTTTCAAACGAGTTTCGATATGGTTAAAAAGTGGAAAATGTGTTTTTCCTATTGTCACAGCGGCTATATAAAGTAGTGTCAAGCAAATAAAAAAACAAACAAAGGAGATGTTCAGAAATGGCAAACAACAAAAACAATAAAATGTCACGAGAAGAAGCAGGACGTAAAGGTGGAGAAACAACAGCCCGCAACCACGATAAAGAATTCTATCAAGAAATCGGCGAAAAAGGCGGAGAAGCGACTTCTAAAAACCACGGTAAAGAATTCTATCAAGAAATCGGCGAAAAAGGCGGAGAAGCGACTTCTAAAAAC
>JBJEFM010000235.1:0-43363 GCA_051874035.1 Bacillus sp. (in: firmicutes) | reverse complement strand
TAAAGAATTCTATCAAGAAATCGGCGAAAAAGGCGGAGAAGCGACTTCTAAAAACCACGGTAAAGAATTCTACCAAGAAATCGGCGAAAAAGGTGGAGAAGCAACTTCCAAAAACCATGATAAAGAATTCTATCAAGAAATTGGTGAAAAAGGCGGAAAAGCCAACCGTGACAATAACTAATCGCAATATAGCGTTTATAAGCTATAAATATCCGAAAAAGTGCGCTCTCATCATAGACTGGGAGCGTGCTTTTTTTGTCGTTTGAACAACATTGAAATTATATAGTTGCACCCTATAATCAAAAGTAAGAGGTCATTTACTTTTTGTTTAGGAGGGGTTGAATTGACGACTACCGTTCATGTACAAGACGTCGTTAAGCATTTTGGCAAGAAGGCTGTACTGGAGCATATTGACTTGGAAATCGAACAAGGGGAGATATATGGCTTGATCGGACCGTCCGGCGCCGGGAAAACAACGCTTATTAAGATGATTGTTGGTATGGACAAGGGAGAGACAGGAGCCGTTTATGTATTGGGCAAAAAAATGCCTAATGTGGGAATCTTGCAGGAAATCGGTTATATGGCACAATCGGATGCTTTGTATACATCGCTGACCGGTGAAGAGAATCTGCTTTTCTTTGCTTCTCTTTTTAAGTTGGATAAGGCACTGCGAAAAGAACGTATTCAGTATGTGGCGGACTTAGTAAGCTTGAAATCCGATCTAAAGAAAAAGGTGTCCACTTACTCGGGCGGCATGAAGCGCCGTCTATCGCTGGCAATTGCATTAATCCAAAACCCGCGCATCTTAATTTTGGATGAACCGACTGTAGGGATTGATCCTGAGTTGCGAAAAACCATTTGGGCCGAATTAATCCGTCTTAAGGAAGAAGAGAAGAAGACGATTATCATCACTACCCATGTCATGGAAGAAGCCGATAAATGCGATCGTCTGGTCATGGTGCGCGGCGGCCGAATCATCACAAAAGGGTCGCCGGCCGGATTGAAGGCTTTATATCGGGCGGATACGTTAGAAGAAGTATTCTTGCAAGCGGGAGGTCATCATCAATGAGGATTTCGGCTCTGATTAAACGCATTATGCTGGAAATGTTCCGTGATAAACGGACATTGGCGTTGTTATTTTTAGCTCCAATGTTGATTCTGACGCTGATGTACTCGATTTTCAATGAAGATTCCGCAAAGCCTGTCCTTGGGGTAAAGGATGTGGATGCCCAGCTTGTGGAAGCCTTTGAGAAAGCTAATATTGAAATAGAAGAAATACAGCAAGCAACGGAACAAACAGTCATAGATAAAAATCTAGATGCAATGCTTGCCATAGAGAATGGCAGAGCGGAGCTGACACTGCAAAACGATGATCCGTCACAAGCTAAAGCGTTACGGGCAAAAGTGGAGAAAATATTGATTTCGGCCATGCAGCCTGAACAAGCGCTTTCCGGGCGGCAGCCGGCTCTTGAGGCAACTTATTTATATGGAGATGAAGATACAGGGGTATTCGATGTGTTCAGCCCGATTTTAATTGGATTCTTTGTGTTTTTGTTTGTTTTTTTGATTTCAGGCATCGGTTTATTGCGGGAACGTACGACTGGGACATTGGAGCGGTTGATGTCTACACCGATTCGTCGCTTTGAAATTATTACCGGATATTTAGTCGGTTATGGCATTTTTGCAATTATTCAAACCATCCTTGTTGTACTATATGCGGTGAATGTGCTCGGAATCATGCTTGTTGGTTCAATCGGGAACGTATTGCTTGTAAACGTGATTGTGGCATTCGTAGCATTATCTTTAGGCATTCTATTGTCGACGTTTGCGAATTCAGAGTTCCAGATGATGCAGTTCATACCGCTTGTAGCTGTTCCTCAAGTATTTCTTTGTGGCATCTTTCCATTGGATGGCATGGCGGATTGGCTTGCGGCGCTCGGGAAGCTGATGCCGATGTATTATGCTGGCGATGCCTTGAAGGGCGTCATGTATAAAGGATACGGTTTAAGTGATATTAGTATCGATCTGATAATCTTATTGATATTTGCGGCCGTTTTTATCATTTTGAATATTTTCGCATTGAAAAAGTATCGTGCATTATAATTTATCCTGTTTAACAGGTACTAAGACTCCTACTTCAATACAGCAGTGAAAGCGCATATGTGTAAGTGGGAGACCCGAGTACCTGTAACAACTAAGGTTGGTTCATCTAATGATGGGTGGGAGATGAAAGAAAACTCCCACCCATCAAAGATTCACTTTATCCTAGGTCTTTAATAAGAGGGAAGTCAGTAAAAACATTTGATAAAATATGTAATATGTCACGTTTTTTTATCCGGGAATCGGGCGTGTGTCATCCCTACTGCAACTTAAGTATGTAAGAGTGATAGAATTATAAAAATATAATGATTTTTCTTACTTATATTGGTAATATAATAAAGGTGATTCTTTAAGGATAACTAGATGAAGGATAACTAGATGTTATCGAAGTTTCCTTATTGATCGCATACTCTATTATTCTATTATATTTACATGATGAAAGGGATGACAGTTGTAACATGAAGCGAAAAGGGATGCGAAGTTTACTGCTGTTTGCAGGAGTGCTTATGTTGCTGATCTGCCTAGTGCCATTACAGGCCGATGCAGCAAGCAATACTACTCCTAAGCATGAAATGAGGGCCGCCTGGATTTCGACGGTATATAATATCGATATGCCCTCCGGTATGACGAAGGAGCAATATACGTCTTGGGCACGTACAACATTGAATGATTTGAAGGGGAAGAAATTCAATACGGTCATTTTTCAAGTGAAGCCGATGAACGATGCGATGTATCCTTCAAAGTTAGCTCCTTGGTCCACATACATAACAGGCAAGGCGCAAGGGACAAGCCCTGGCTATGACCCGCTGCAAATCATGCTTGATGAGGCTCACAACCGCGGCATGGAGCTGCATGCTTGGATGAATCCATATCGGGTCGCCACTTCGGATTCCGCATACAAGAGCCTTGCGGCAAGTAATGCGGCCCGCAAAAATCCGGATTGGGTCGTAAAGTTTGACGGTAAGTATTATTTGAATCCGGGCATTCCTGAAGTGCAAGATTATTTGATTGCTTCAGTGGAAGAATTGGTGAAGAACTATGATGTGGATGCTATCCATATGGATGACTACTTCTACCCGGGAAAGAACTTTCCGGACCAAGATACATTCAAGAAGTACGGCGCTTCCTTTACCAATATTGCCGATTGGCGCCGGAACAATGTCAATGAATTAGTGCGTGATGTTTACAGCTCTATCCAGTCCATCAAGCCAAGCGTCCAGTTCGGTATATCCCCGCGCGGCGTATGGCGCAATAAATCCGCCGATCCGACCGGCAGCGACACAACCGCTTCAACCAATTATGATGACATCTATGCCGATACGCGGCAATGGATCAAGGAAGGGGCGATCGATTATATCGTGCCGCAAATCTATTGGTCGAGAAACTTTAAAGTGGCAAACTATTCGATTCTATTAGATTGGTGGAATCGTGAAGTTCAAACGTACGCAAAAGTCCACCCAGTGAATCTTTATATCGGAGTAGCTGATTATAAAGTGGCCACGGATACAGCGGACAGCGCTTGGAATAATAAAATGGAGATACCTAATCAAGTGTTGGCGAACAGGCTCGCTGAGAATGTACAGGGGCAGATGCATTTCTCATTGAACGATCTTCAAAGCAACCGTCTCGGTTATGCGAATGTGCTTAAACAGCAAATCTATAATTATCCGGCTATGACACCTAGCGTGTCTTGGAAGAATAGCGCCCGGCCAGCGAAGCCAACAGCGGTCAGCGGCAATTTGGATTCATCAGGTGCGGAGTTGACAATCACTGACCGCAATAGCACTCAGCCAAGGAAGTATATCATTTATCGCTTCGATGGAAGCAAGGAAGGCTCATATCAGGATTCGAAAAATATTATTGATGTCGTTTATAACAAGAACGGCAATACAACGTACGTAGATCAAACAGCAAGCGGCAGCAAAGCCTATACGTATGGAATCACGGCTGTTTCCGCAACAGGTGTTGAAAGCAGTGCGGCAACGATTGTAAAAGTAGGGAATCATCCCGACCAAATCTTTAAAGATATCGATTCTTCCCATCGGGCGTATAAAGAAATCGAATATTTAGCCCAAGGCAGCATTGTCGGCGGGGATATTAACGGCAAGTTCAACCCGAGCCTGAATGTGACACGCGCCGAAGCAGCGGCCATGATTGGACGAGCATTGAACTTGGACGGCACGAAACGCAAAACTTCCTTCAAAGATGTAGGTTCTACTAACTTTGCATCAGGCTATATTCAATCAGCGGCGGACCTAAAGATTCTATCGGGATACAAAGATGGCAATTTCAAGCCTTATGCGAATGTAACCCGGGGTGAAATGGCTGTCATGATCAGTAAAGCGTTTGGTTACAGCTATGGCAATACGGTATCCGGAGCGGCCAGTGCGCTTAAAGCAAGAGGAATCGCCCAAGGTATGGAAGATGGCAGTTTCGGGGCCGACCGGAGCATTATCCGAGCGGATTATGCTATATTCCTAGCCCGGGCAATCAACTATAATTTGCGCTTGAATAATCCGACTCCTGCGTTTGACGGCGAGAAATATGTAAAATCCGCTTCTTTATCGATCCGTAAGGGACCGAACGATAAATACGCACAAGTAGGCGTATTGAAGAAGAATGATAAAGTAGCAACAGGATATCAAGTGGGAAGCTGGACGCTGATTAAATCGGAAAGCAACGTAATCGGATTTGTCCCAAATTCGGAAATAGAGAATTGATGAAGAGGATGCGTGAGAAATCACGCATTTTTCTTTGGCCGGAAACACTAAGTTTTTTCTTATGTTCGACGAAGTTTGTTTGTGATGCTTGTATGCTTATAATTAATTATCAATTCAATCTTTTCAAAAAAAACGATTGTGTGTATGATAGACCTAACGACAAGATAGGAGATGTGCGAATACAATGATTAAAGCGGTTTTTTTCGATTTGGATGACACGCTTCTTTGGGACCATAAAAGTATAAGCGAAGCGTTCAAGGCAACTTGTGAATATGCGGCCCGGAAATATGAAGTGAATCCCGGCGAACTGGAAGAAGCGGTGCGGAAAGCGGCGCAGGAGTTATACGCTTCTTATGAAACATATGAATTTACGAAAATGATCGGCATTAATCCATTTGAAGGCCTGTGGGGAGATTTCGGCGACGATAGCTTGGAGTTTCCCAAGATGAAAGAGATTGTGCCCGGATATCGCAAAGATACTTGGACACGGGGATTGGAGGCGGTAGGCATCCAAGACGAAGCTTTCGGAGCGGAACTGGCAGAGCGTTTCCCGCAGGAGAGAAGAAAGCTGCCATTCTTATATGAAGAAACATTTCAAGTATTGGATCAGTTGAAAGATACATATAAATTGCTATTGCTGACAAATGGCTCACCGGAATTACAAAATACGAAATTGGATATCACGCCGGAGCTTGTACCTTACTTCGACCAAATTGTCATATCAGGGGCATTCGGTAAAGGAAAACCAGACGCGGCGATTTTTGAATATGCCTTGGAGTTAATGAATGTAACAAAGGATGAAGCAATCATGGTCGGCGACAACTTGATGACAGATATCTTAGGTGCTTCCCGGGCCGGAATGAAATCTGTTTGGATCAATCGTCATGACAAGCCGAGAAACGAAGTGGTTCCAACTTATGAAATTACACATTTGGAAGAGCTGTTTCCTATTCTTGACCAACTGAAATGAATGAACAAGCTGTACGGTTGCTCTTGCTATAATCGTACAGCTTTATTCGTTATCCTATATTCACCCGGTGTTATGCCGGCTTATTTCTTAAAGCATGTATAGAAGTTCGATAAGCCTCCGGATCCGCGGTTCAGCGTTTACCCCGGTTAACAGGCACTAAGACTCCCGCTTCAACACAGCAGTGAAGACGCGGAAGATCAAGTAACAACCCGATTGGTTCGTCTATCGAAGCTTCGCTTTATCCCGTTTAACAGGTACTAAGACCCCCACTTCAACACAGCAGTGAAAGCGCAGATGTGTAAGTGGGAGATCAAGTACCTGTAACAACCCAATTAGTCCATCTATCGAAGATTCGCTTTATTCCCCAGCTCCCATAAGTATAACGACGCAACCGATCCGTAAGGGGAATAGCGTTTCCGATAACGATCGAATTGTTCCTTTGTTATGCTCTTCAAGCCGTACAAATTTATCATGCCTCTTCTAATGCCGAGGTCTCCCCAACTGACGACATCCGGTCTTTGGAGTGAGAAAATCAGCAGCATTTCGGCGGTCCATACACCGATGCCATTCAAGGAAGATAAGCGTTTAATGATCTCTTCATCGGTTAAAGTGCTGAATGCCGACAATTGCAGTTTGCCTTGGATTACAGCTTCGCTAATACCTTTCAGATAGTTCACTTTTCGCATGGATAAGCCGCATTGCCGTATATCTTCTACAGAGGCGGCTGCGATGGTTTGCGGTGTGATTTCGCCTAATCGCTCTTGTATCCTGTTCCACACCGTCAAGGCAGCCTTGGTGGAGATTTGTTGGCTGACGATGGAATTGGCCAATGCTGTAAAGAGGTCGGGTGTTACTTTTCGTTCAATCATACCGATTTCTTCAATGGCAAATGCGAGTTTCTTATCTTTCTTTTTTAAGTATTCAAGTTCGACTTCGCTATATTTATATATTTCCATGCTGTTTCTCCAATGCTAACAGTTGCTCTTTGATAGGCAATCCTCCCCCATATCCGACCAGCTTTCCATTTATGCCGATTACACGGTGGCATGGAATGAAAATCGGCAATGGATTGCGGTTATTGGCCATCCCGACAGCTCTTACAGCTTTAGGGTTAGCGATGGCTTCAGCGATATCTTTATAACTTCGGGTTTCTCCGTAAGGAATTGCCGTTAAAGCTTTCCACACATTTTGCATGAATTCGGTTCCGGTTGGAGACAGAGGAACAGTGAAATCTTTCCGTTTGCCGGCAAAATAGTCTTGCAATTGCTGGGAGGCTTCTTGCAATAGTTCTGTTTCAAATTCTTTCAAATCTTCGGCAGGTGTTTCTTCTGGGAAGTATACATTCGTAATTCCTTGTCCATCTTCCGCGATGCCGACCTTTCCTATAGCTGTTTCATAGAAATAGATATATTTCATAACTATGCTCCCCCATTCATTTATTGCTATATAGGAAGTATAGCAAATATTTTCCTGTAAAGTCTTTCGAAATATCACCGAGTATTTTTTCTTTTCCTAATTATAGGCAGTTCATTCAATAATTAAATCTGCGTATTGGATTGATGAAATGATATATTTTATTTATAGGACGAGCATCATGGAGGAGGTTTTGCAGATGGATAAGCCAACTGAACAAGAAGCCTATGATCTTTTGGAGCAATTGGATATCCCTTATGAGCGAATCGATCATGAACCGATCACTTCTGTAAGGAACTATGAAGGTACGCTGCCGGTTACGCAAGTGAAGAATCTTTTATTGAAAACGCGGAAAGGCAAACAATTCTACCATGTCATACTGCCGGATGAGAAGATAGCCAATCTGAAAGCATTGGCAGAAGAGCTTGATTGCAGCCGTCTATCGTTCGCTTCTCCTGAAGAATTGGACCGGCTCATCGGGCTTCCGCCTGGGACGTTGACGCCGCTTGCCATTCATCATGATGAAGAACAAGCTATACAGGTTGTCATCGATAGGAGTATAGCGCGCGATGCCAAGCTTGGATTTCATCCGAATATAAATACGACCACATTGATGATTTCATTTGTTAATCTGGAGCGCTTCTTATCATGGGCGAAGCACCCTCCAGTCTATAAAGCGATTTAGGCAGGGAATATCCAACGCTTCTTCTTAAGGCGGACGTTTGGTTAATTGTCGGCAGAACAACAGCTGGTTCCGCATAGAGAGAAGAAGCTATAAGTTCCCTTACAGCTTCTTTTTTACATTTACGCCGTATTAGGCAACTTTGCCCCTATATAAAAGTCGCCATATATATTCAAGAGGTCCTGTTCGGAAGCGGCGCAGCCAAACGGAACTTAGTAAAACCTGAAATCCGTAAATGAAGAAAGCCATAAGGGTTGTCTGCCATAATTCCAGCTCTCCAAACAGGCCTAATCCATAACTGTAGAAAATCAGGCTGCATATGACTGATTGAAGAATATACATGCTGAATCCCATTCTCCCTATATCACTGAAGAACCGCAACTGCCTATTGTATCTATGAAATGCTAAAGCGAATAATGAGACATAAGCCAACATGAGCAAGGGACCTGCAATAAAAGCACTTAATACTTCAAAAATCATATTCTGCGAAGCGGAGAAGAGCTTCGGCAATTGCAGGCATATGCCCAAAGGACCTCCTATCAGCACTAATTTTATATAAAAAGGTTTTTGTTTGTTGGTATTTTCCAATAGCTTCAATTTGGCGAAATATGCCCCAAGCAAAAATGTTCCCAGGATCTGCGGAAAAAACAATATCATATTAAAGAAGCTGGAGAGGTAGTCGTTGATTCTTTGCTGCTGGATTTCAGCCATAGTTCCTGATCCGTATATTTGCCGGTCGTGTTCCTGGGATTGTTGGATTGCTTCCGATACTTCTGCATCTGTGTATGGCACTATTCCATAGGAAGTGGATGCCAATAATGGAAGCGTCATGAGAAGTGGAATAAGTAGCATGCTGATAATGGATGATATAAGCAGGGTTTTTGGGCGGCGTTTCATAAATGGCAGCAATAGCAAACCTACAAGCGCATAGCTTGTCAGAATATCTCCATACCATATGTAAATGCCATGCAATATACCAAAAAATAATAATGCCGACATTCTTTTCATGAACAAAGGGGTGAAGCGTGTATTCTTTTCTAAAGTATTGTTGAACAGAATAACCGCCCCATACCCGAATAGAAAGGAGAATAGCAGCATGAATTTCCCTTCAACGAATATGGATAGCAATAAATCAACAATCCTGTTTAATCCAACTTGTAAAGAATCCCCTCCTAAACTAATGGCCTGTAAAGATTCGTTGAAGAACTGGATATTGACAAGCAATATTCCTAAAAGCGCGAAACCTCTAAGTCCGTCAATCACTTGAATTCGTTTCATCAATCTTTCCCCCTAACTAAATAGTTAAATAAAGGATAATGTGCAGCCATAAAGAATGTATAAAGGAAAAGTTTACACTTTTGTTAGAAAATAAAGGTAAAATAGTTTGAAAAAGGAAGATTATAATGAGGAAAGATACGATACTGATTGTAGATGATGAAGAAGATATTGTTTCTTTTATTAAAGATGCACTTGAAGATGAGGGATATGATGTCCTAACTGCCTACAGCGGGGAAGAAGCGGTTCGACAAGCGGAAAAGAAGCCGCAACTGGTCTTATTAGATGTGATGATGGACGGCATGGACGGATTTGCTGTCTGCCAAGAAATCAGGCCGAAGGTTAGCGGCCCGATCCTTTTTCTGAGTGCCTGCCAGCAAGAAACCGATCGCATCAAAGGTTTGATTGTGGGTGCGGATGATTATTTAATAAAGCCTTTCAGTCTTTCTGAATTGAAAGCCAGAGTATATGCGCATATGCGCAGGGAAAGAAGGAAAGTGGGCATGGGCAATAGCGCCGCTGAATTTCTCCGCTTCGGCAATGTTGAGATTGATTATAAAGGGCGCGTTGTACATATAAACGGGTTCGACGTTGAATTGACGAATAAGCAGTTTGAGATCATATGGCTGCTTGCGATCAATAAAGGACAGGTGTTTTCAAGGGAATCGATCTATGAGCGTGTTTGGGGACTTGAAGCAGACGGCGATGATTCAACAATTACAGAGCATATTAAGAAAATCAGGGCTAAGTTTCAAATCGCTAATCCAAATGTAATGCATATTCAAACAGTATGGGGCGTGGGTTATAAATGGGTTTGAAATCAGGGACGATTCGCAAGCGGCTCATAATGATGATTGTGTGGATTCTAACCTGGAGTTTCGTATGTACAATTGTTACGTGGTTGATCTATATCGTTATTATCGCTAATGAAAAAGTGAATCCGGCAAACTATTATGAGCGGATGGTTCCTGCGATAGAAAAGAAGGTTGGTGAGAGAAAAGGGCTGCTTGCAGTGAAATCAGGACAAGAAAAGCTAGAACAAATTGTCCCTGCCAAGGGTTTCCGCTACAAGGTGGTCGACAAGAAGGGGGTGTTTCTGTACGGAAGACTAACAGATCAAGAAGACGTGCCGCCGAAAGAGTTATCTAAGAATCTTAATCTAGTTGAAGGTGATTATGACAATGTATTTGTAAAATATATCCCGATTACTGACGGAGAAGGAAATGTACAAGGTGTCTTGATTTTATATTATGAATTGAAGATGACATCTGTAGATGAAGCGGATTCTTATTTATTGCCGCTTGGCACGTTGGTATTTTTGATTACACCATTCGTTTATTTCATTCTTTTTACTTTTATTTTTGTAAGAAGGTTGAGTAAAGAAATAAATGCGCCGTTAAAGCAATTGATGAACGCCACTGCCTATATCCGCAATAGAGATTTGGACTTCACTATTGCGCCATTTGAAAAAATCGTTGAAATCCAGTATTTGACGGAATCTTTCGAGGATATGCGCAATGCGCTCCAGCAATCGCTGGAGCGGGAATGGAAGCTTGAAAAGGCGCGGAAAGACATGGTTGCTGCGTTGGCCCATGATATAAGGACGCCGCTGACGATTATACATGGACATATTGAAGGCTTGGAAGAAGCCAAGAAGAAAGATATAGACCGATTTGACCGTTATTTACATGTCATCAAGATGAATGTGCAGAGGGCGGTGAAATTGGTGCATGACCTTAATCAGACTGCTGTATTAGAGCATGATCAATTCAGATTGAGTAAATCGGCATTCGATCTTGTCGCTTTTTTGGATGAGAAAGCAAGGGAATATACACTTATGTGCAAATCCAGGAATGTCGATTTCAAGAGCGGGATTCAAGATAATCGGAAGCGGAAGGATCACATGATCGCCGATGCAGACCGGTTATCGCAAGTCTTGGATAATGTAATCGCCAATAGTATCCGTTTTGCAGAGGAAGGCAGCATCCGCTTCGAAGTTGCTATAACCGATACGATGCTTTCCCTGAAAATCACGGACGATGGCCCGGGATTTAAAAATGGAGAAGACGCAATCGTGTTCACTTCTTTTTATCAAGGGAATTCCGGAAATAGAGGCAATGGCCATGCCGGTTTGGGATTATATATCGCGAAATCGATTATAGAGAAGCACGGTGGGAGTATCCAGGCGGGCAATAATGGGGAGAAAGGAGCTGTCATTGCTATACGCATACCGTTTATATCCGCCGCATGAGACATGAGGTTAATCATTTCCTTGAGTCGGCCATACAATTATATAATGAAGAAAAACGCAATAAAGGGGTGTGCAAGTGGAAATCTATTCATTAAGCGGGCAAAGCGGAACGGGGAAAAGCACTAGCGCATTGGCGTTTGCCCATCAGAAGATGATACCTGCCATTATTGACGATGGATTATTGATTGTGAATGGACATAAGGCGGCGGGAACATCGGCCAAGTTCGAGAAGTATGCTTTAACAGCTGTGAAGCGGGCGACATTCTCGGATAAACAGCATATCGAGGAAGTGCAAGCAGCGTTAAAACGCTACTTTATCGGGAAGATTTTGATTATCGGGACTTCGGACCGGATGACTAGATTAATTGCGGAGCGGCTGCAAATAGGTGAAATCCACCATTATTTCCACGTGGAGGATATCCGTACATCAAGTGAAATTAAATTGGCGCAGTATGTGAGAAAAACGGAAGGGAAGCATATTATCCCCATTCCTTATAAACAAGTGGAACAGAATTTCTTTAAGAAACTAATCCGCAAAGGAATGGATATTCTTTCGCCTAAGAAGGAACGAATCGGTGAAACAACGATTGTATTTCCTGATTTCCACCGGGGCAGCATCCAAATCGAGAAGAAGGTTTTTATCGATCTTGTAGAACAAACCTGTCTATTGAACCCCATTGTTACCCACGCTCATTCCATTCATGTTAGTTTGGAAGGAGAACCGGTTGTTGCTTTTCATGTTGGCATTGCCCATCCTTTTTCCTTCCATCTGGTCAGGGAAATAGAAGAGTTACAGTGGTGTATTTATCGGAATTTTCTTGAATATGTAGGTATCGAGTTTACATCCATTGATATAAATGTGGAATCCATTGGGAGAAAGAGAAATATATTTATAGGCAAGTAGTGGAAATAAAGAGACAAGGAGCATATCATGCAATAATGCTCTTGTCTCTCTTATTATTTTCATTTACTTGTGCGGCGGATAAACTGCGGTTTGCGCTTTTCCACAAATGCGGCGATTCCTTCAGGGAAATCCTTCGCATCCACAAAAGGGGTGGTGCCTTTCCATAGAACGGGCGCGCTTTCCACGCATTCTTGAACGGATTGTTTAATAGCAAGAAGTGAAGCGGGCGATTGGGAAGCTACTAAGTTGCCCATGCGAATAGCATACCGGTCCAAGTCTTTTTCTTTCACCAGGTAATTGAGCATCCCTACTCGATATGCTTCTTCCGACTTTAGGATCCGGCCTGTGTAGACGAGGTCTTTCGTTAAACTTGGCCCAATCAGATTCACAAGTCGTTGAGCGAATTTATTATTGAGTGTAATGCCCAATTTTCCCACCGGAATCCCCAATTTTGCTTTATTTGAGCCGATTCGGATATCGCAGGCAAGGGCCAGTTCAAGTCCGGCGCCCATTGCCGGCCCGTTAATGACAGCGATGGTGGGAATGGGCAGGCTTTCAAATGTGGAAATCGTTTTCTCCATTGTTACGAAGGCATCCTCGGCTTCTTGCAATGACATTTGGTGAAATTCTTTGATGTCTGAACCGGCAGTCAATTGTTCGCCGGCTCCTCTTAACAACAATACTTTATTCTTTGGGTTCTTAAGCACATTTAAGGCGATTTCCGCCAGTTGACTCCACATATTAGCGGTAAGTGCATTCTTTAAATGTGGCCGATTAATGGTGATGATGGCCAATCCCGCCGTTTCCTGAAGAACGATCTTCGCTTGTTCTGATTCCATTCTGTTAATACGCACTTGCATGTTGTCCGTTCCCTTCTTTCTCTCTTCGCTTTTGTTGGCCACTATTCCCCATGTGCTGTTATAGGGGCCATGACTTGCTGCATGTAAGAGGCTGGTCTTAGTAGTTGAGTGTTTCTGTGTTATTTTCAGACTTTTTAAAAAATAATGGTTCATTGACAGAATACTACAATCTGCACGGATTTTCTAGTAAGGAAGCATATGAAAAGTGGAGATGTTTATTTTCAGTCAGCAGAAAGCATACAATCCTTTTTTGCGTTCAACAATCGTCGGTTTTTCTTCAGATACTTGCCGCTATAATGGCCTGGATGGAATAGTTTACTGTATAGATTTTGGATGATTAGGGTAAAGAAAGAGGGCAGAGCGAGTGCAAGAAACGTTGAAAAGAATTCAACGAAGAGGTGTTGGATGCAGAGTTGAAAGCTGCTTCTTTTGATTATTATTTATACTAAGACTATGATAAGGATAGCTATTAAAATAAAAATTCTAGTCTATAAAGCTATTTTATTATTGTTCTGTTATAAGAAAGAAGAATCAAGCAGTTGAAAAATCACGGGTAATAATCGGTTAGATCTAAATAGCACCTCTTATTTCCAAATGTTATAGGCTGAAAGTGATAATTATTCATTTATAAAATAGGTTTATATACTCATTAATGTTGGTAAGAACCCTATATAGATAGATGGTGTTTAAAAATGTGTAGAAAATGAATTTTTTGAGTCTTTTTTATTTAAAAAAAGTTCATTGTATTGTAATATTCTTGTGATGCCTAATAATTTTTGTAATACTTTGTGCAATGCTTTACAAATTTCCGGACGTTCCTTTGTGGGAACTTGTGAAAAACTACAGGATCGGAAATCCTTTAATTTCCAATAAATATGCGATATGCCTTATCGTATCGTAAAGGAGAATGGGATATGTCAGAAACAATTACGCAAGCAAAAACTGAGCAAGAAACAGTAAAAGCGTCTGCTAGTCAACAACAAGATATACTTGATCAGTTACTGAAACCTGAAGTTCAGGAATCATTGGCAGTCTTAATGGAACAATTGCCGAAATTAACTGAACTTGTAACGGTAATGACCAAGTCTTATGACTTCGCTCAGCTAGTTATGACTGATGATGTATTAAAGAAAGATACAATGGGCGGCATTCAAGACGTATTAGGACCTGTGACAAAGTCTGTGAAAAACATTACAGCTACAGCTATTGAAGCGAAGGATCGTGCAGAGGAAAGCGAAGAAGTAATCGGTCTTTTCGGTCTTTTGCGCCTATTGAAAGATCCACAAGCACAGAAACTATTCCGTTTTGTAAATGCATTCTTAGAAGTTTCGGCGGAACGCAACAGCCAAAAGTAATTCTTTATACATTCAATTAGTAGGGACGGAGGATTTACTATGTCAAAACATATTGTCATTCTAGGTGCAGGTTACGGCGGACTTCTATCTGCCTTGACCGTACGTAAATATTTAAATAAATCAGAAGCAAAGGTTACTGTAGTCAACCAATACCCAACTCACCAAATCATCACTGAGCTTCATCGTTTAGCGGCCGGAAATATATCTGAACAAGCTGTTGCGCTTCCATTGCAAAAGCTGTTCAAAGGGAAAGATATTGATCTTCGCATCGCTAAAGTGGATTCTTTCTCCGTTGAGGATAAAGTAGTGAAATTAGATGATGGTTCTTCACTATCATACGATGCATTAGTGGTGGGTCTAGGCAGTATAACAGCTTACTTCGGAATTCCAGGGTTAGAAGAGCATAGCATGGTATTGAAATCGGCTAATGATGCCAATAAAATTCATGCGCATATCGAAGACCGCATCCGTGCGTATGCGGAAACGAAAGATGAAGCGGACGCTACAATTGTAATCGGCGGAGGCGGTTTAACAGGAGTTGAGTTAGTAGGCGAACTTGTTGACACTATGCCGGATCTTGCCAAGAAATACGGCGTTGATATACACGATATCAAATTGAAGCTTGTTGAAGCCGGTCCTAAGATTCTTCCGGTTCTAGCCGATTCATTGATTGAACGCGCTACGGAAAGCTTATCAAAACGTGGCGTGGAATTCTTGACTGGACTGCCTGTAACAAATGTTAACGGCAATGTGATCGATCTTAAAGACGGCCAAAAAATTGTCGCTAATACATTTGTTTGGACTGGCGGCGTACAAGGAAATCCATTAGTAGGCCAATCAGGCCTTGAAGTGAATCGCGGACGTGCGACAGTAAATGATTTCTTGCAATCAACTTCCCATAAAGATGTCTTTGTTGTAGGAGACAGTGCTGTTTACTTTGCTCCGGATGGCCGTCCATATCCGCCGACAGCCCAAATTGCTTGGCAAATGGGTGAGCTTGTAGGATATAACCTATATGCCTTATTAGAAAATAAAGCAATGGAAGCATTCGCGCCAATCAATTCCGGTACACTTGCAAGCTTGGGCCGTAAAGATGCGGTGGCTGCAATTGGAGCTAACTCAGCCCAACTTAAAGGCTTGCCAGCAACAATCATGAAAGAAGCAAGTAATGTTCGTTACTTGTCCCACATTAAAGGATTGTTCGCATTAACATATTAATCGTATGATATGAAATAAATGAAGAGCGGCTAACCTCCTATGGGTTAGCCGCTCTTTTGCGCATATGAGAGTTATAAGAGAAACTATAAAACCAGTGATAATAACCGGTAAAGGCTCTCTTCAAATCGTATATACCATTTCTTTAAATCTTCATCTTCCAATGTGGCCCGGCGTGAATGTTGAAGGTCGCGTTCAAAGATTTCCGTCATTTCTTTTGCCGTTTCGACGTTATATATAAAAGCATTCACTTCAAAGTTCAGTTGAAAGCTCCGGATATCCAGATTGGATGTGCCGATTGTTGTCATGCATTGATCGATGGTCATGGTTTTGGCATGGACAAAGCCATCATACAAATAAATGTCGACGCCGCACTCCATCAATTCTTTCATGAAGGAGGTATTGATGCGGTCCACAAACCGGTTGTCGTTGATGCTTGGAAGCATGAGACGAATGCGGATATCTGAATGGGCGGCTGTTTTGATTGCTTCAAGAAAAGCCGCATCCGGCACGAAGTACGGCGTTTGGATATCGATGGATTCCTTTGCAGTGTAAATCATCTTGATGAAGGCGCTTTTTAATTCTTCACCATCTGTATCAGGTCCGCTTGAAACAATCTGCACATATTGCTTGCGTAAATGGCTCCAGTCTTTTTTGGGAAAGAACGTCCTGAATTTCTGTTGTACTCCTGTATCATCAATCGGTTCATGGGAGGCATACCCGAAATCTTGAAGGAAACGAATTTGGAGCATTTGAGCGCTTTCCCCCTCCAGTCTTATATGTGTATCCCGCCATGGGCTGAGCTTCGGATCTTTCGACATATATTCAGCGCCGATATTCATACCCCCTGTATAGGCGACCATTCCATCGATCACAACAATTTTTCGATGGTTCCGGTAATTGATATGGGAACCGATTTTCCTCCATTTAGAGGCGAAAAAAGGATAGACCTTTCCGCCTTTAGCTATTAAGTCCTTAAAGGAATTCCGGGTTGTATGCAGACTGCCGATATCATCATAAACGACTCGCACTTCCACGCCTTCTTCCGCTTTTTTCTCAAGAATTGAAATCAGTTCAGAGCCTACTTCATCGATCCGGAATGTATAGTACAAGATATGTATGGTTTCTTTCGCTTGCCGCAAATCCTCGAATAAGGCATTGAATTTATCTTTGCCATTCGTATAGATGGTGACTTCATTATGGGTAGTGACCAAACTTTTATTGGCATTTAAATTGAAAATCATAATCGGTTTGCATAACTCTTCTTTGCCTCCCGGTATCTTCAAGCTCTTCGGCTTTTGCTTCAATATCGATTCTTTATATAGTTCATCCCACTGTTTTTTGAGATTGAAATTCTTTCGCTTCTTAAACTTCAAGCCATTGCCGAACACTAAGTATAGAAGAGTGCCTACGAGCGGCAGGAAGAGAAGCGGCAGCATCCAAGCGAAGATATAGACAGGCTCTCTTCGTTCGAAAAAAATCATAATGATAATAAGCAAAAGGTTAAAGGCATAATTGATGCCTAGCAGCAGGGTGAACATTGCGCTTCACCAACCTTTCTTTAATGGTCGTAATCTTATAACGAGGTTGCCTTGCAATCAGCAATCGGCTCTCAATGCTTCAGCGTAAGCCGGACTTGCTGATGCCGGTTTCCTTTTTACTATTCGGCGTTGCTGTCCGCGCGATATGCGGCTTCTTTTATACGGTCTCATATACCCCATTATTAGTATACATTCTCCTTATAGATGAATTTTTTCTATAATTATAACGTATGGGCAGAAATTCTGATGAGCTCACCATGGTTACTTTGTAGGGTGTGTAAAGTAGCTGATTGGTTCATCTAATGATAGGAGGGATAAAGGAAAAAAACGACCTATCAAAGATATGTATTGTCGGAATAATAAAAATATAATAACTTTATAAGGGATTAATAAATTCATATTATAGTAGAAATGGAGAAAGCAGTAGAATATTTCTATTGTTGATGGCACGCCGTATGCGCTGGAAAGGCGCCCGTGCGGTGTAGGCCCAGTGTGAGCTGGGAATAGCAAAGAAAACTTTGAATTGACGATCATGCATACGAACGACACGCATGCCCATGTTGAAAATGCCCCGAAACGGGTGACTGCGGTTAATGAAATCCGTGAAAGCAAACCGAATGCCGTTCTTATCGATGCGGGAGATGTATTCTCGGGTACGCTTTATTTCAATGAATTCAAAGGTATTGTTGATATCGAACTGATGAATTTAATGAAATATGACATGATGACTTTCGGCAACCACGAGTTTGATCTTGGTGGAGAAGCGGAAGGCAATACGGCACTGGCGAATTTTGTGAAAAAAGCTCAATTCCCATTCGTAAATGCGAACATCGATTTCAGCAAAGATCCGGCGATGAACGGATTGCAAACAGCTACAATCGCAGAAAATCCGGAAGATGGACACATCTACAACGCAATCATTAAAGAAGTAGATGGAGAGAAAGTCGGTTTCTTTGGTCTGACTACTGAAGAAACAGTCGACATCGCAAGCCCGGGATCAGCTGAGTTCAAGAATTATATTGAAACAGCCGAACAAACGGTTGCAGCATTAGAAGAACAAGGAATCAACAAAATTGTTGCTGTAACTCACCTTGGCTATGATGATAATGCTGAGTATGATAATGATTTGCTTCTAGCTGCTAATGTGGAAGGCATCGATGTCATTGTCGGCGGCCACAGCCATACAACGTTGAAAGAGCCGGTTGTTATCACTAAAGATCAAAATGGCGGGGAGAAAGACCCGACAGTTATCGTTCAAGCTTATCAGTATAGTGATTACCTTGGAACAGTTGACGTTGAATTCGACGAAAACGGTGTCGTAGTCGGCCAAGCCGGGGAATTAATTAAGCTGGCAGACAAAGAGGCAGATAAAGAGGCAGCAGAATTATTGAAACCATATACTGAAAAAGTAGAAGAAACAAAAAATACGCCGACTGGCGCAACTACTGAGAAAGAATTGAAAAACCCTCGTCTTAGCGATGAAGGAAATACAGAAGGACTAAGCGTCCGTGCGAACGAAACAGAACTTGGAAACCTTATTACAGACAGCATGCTTGCATCCGCTAAAAAAATGAACCCTAATACTGTCATTGCTATGCAAAATGGCGGCGGCATCCGTGCAGGCATCGATGCAGGTCCGATCACTTTAGGAGATGTATTAACGGTAATGCCTTTCGGTAACACGTTAGCGACGATGAAATTAACAGGTGCGGAAATTATGGAAGCATTAGAGCATAGTGTAAGCCAAGCTCCAAAGGAACACGGCGGTTTTCTGCATGTATCAGGTATGAAATTCACTTACAACAGTACGAAAGAAGCGGGCAGCCGTGTTGAAACTGTACAAGTAAAAGAAAATGGTGCTTTTGTAGATTTAGATCCGGCAAAAACATATGTTGTGGCAACAAATGCATTCACCGCAAAAGGCGGAGACGGATTTGATGTATTCAAGAAAGCATATGAAGACAATCGTGTAACGGATTACGGCCAAGCGGATTGGGAAACATTCAGCGCGTACCTATCTACTCTAGGCGTGATCAATCCACAAATCGAAGGACGCATTATTGATACTGCCAAGTAAGAGAATGAGCAATCATACAGGTGATTTTTAACATACAGCAGGAAACAGGAAATAGACCCACTGTCCATAAATTTCAATTATTCAGGGAGGCTTCACTTAATGTCATATCAATCAAAGTCTTATCGTAAATTCGCCGCAACAGCCGTAACTGCTTCAGCGGTTGCGTTAGCGGTTGCCCCGGCGGCATCGGCGGCATCATTCACTGATGTTGCTCCAAAATATAAAGAAGCAGTAGATTTCGTTGTTTCTAAAGGTGCGCAAGGTTTCAATGAAACGCAATTCGGCGTAAATGAGAACATTAAGCGACAAGATGCGGCGGTTCTTCTGGCCAAGGTTCTAGAATTGGATGTGGATACTGCACAAACAACATCCGTTTTCACTGATGTGCCTAAACATATCGCGCCGTATGTAAATGCTCTTAAGGAAGCGGGCATTACATCAGGTAAAACAGCTACTCGTTTCGGTGTGAACGATTTGATCACTCGCGGAGAGCTGGCGATTTGGATTCAAAGAGGTTTCGAACTTACAGGATCTTCAGATATGAAATTCACAGATGTCGCTCCTCAGTATAAAGAAGCTGTTTCGGCGCTTGTAACAAACAATATCACAAATGGCATTTCTTCAACACAGTTCGGTACAGACAAACCGGCAAAACGTGGAGACTATGCAATCTTCTTATTCAAAGCAGATCAAACCCTTAAACAAAAATAAACGAAACGTTACTTTATAAGCTAGTGATCTAGCGAAGTGAGTGGAGGTTTTTTAATTTATAGTTAACAACGGCGAGTCGGCAGTTACAATGCCATTCCGACTGTTTATTATAAAAGCAAGAATAACTTCTAACTGTTGTTTTCGAATTGATTGGCGAAATTCCAATCCATATCAAATAGTCGAAGGATATGAGCCTAATCCTCCTGCATCCAGTGATGTGCTAACACACGGAAGGGATGAAGTCAGGTGAAGACGTAGGAAGTCAGTTGATTCTCAACTGAGGTCCGCGGGGCTCTTTAAAAGATTGCTATGGCTAGGCGGACGAATCCATGTAGAGGCAGGGTGAGGTAGTGAATGCTAGGAATAGCTAAGGGTTTAGCATTCATCCATACATTTGCAATGATGTAGCGGGGAGCAAGTGAAATTGACTATTAAACTGTTCTTTCTCACAACTGGATAGTGGAGGCCTAAGGTAATCAAAAAGAGGGATCGAAGCAATGGAACGTTTGAAATCCAACCGGAAGAGGCGTGTTAGCGCCAATGAAGCCTGTTTGGATGGCGGCGGGCCTGTAGTAGTGATGACCATCCGCCGTTTGGATTCCGTTGGCAACATCGGAAGAGGATAAAACGGGTGATAGCGAAGGGGCCCAATCAATAATAGATTTACTGTCTTTCTCCAAATGTCCAATATAATAGCAGTAGTCATTTTTTTTCAATCGAGGTTGAATGTTACAGCTATCTTGTTACAATAGAAGAGTGGTCTGCAGTATTTTAATTGTAGGGAAGGGGTGATTGCATGTTTAAAAAATTTGCTTCAGATGCCTTAGGATTATCGGATATCGGAAAGATCATCAGTCCTGCCGATTATGATAAGGCTGATGCTGATGATTATGTGATGCATGAAGATAATGAGAAAATTTATTTCCTCATTAAAACAAAAGCCGATGAATATTGTTTCACCAACCTCGCACTTATTCACGTGGATGGGGCAAGTGCGGTTTCATCGAAAAATACATTGAAGCGTTATCCTTATGCGCAGCATAAGATTTCCAATGTCTTGCTTGAAACGGCAGGCAAAATCGATATGGATGTCGAGATTAAATTCCAAATCGGCATTACAAGCTTCGATATAGATGTGCGCAAGGATCAGCTGGAAGAACTGAAGGACCTTTATAAAGCATTGGTCAAGATCGCTGAAATTACCCATGAGAATGAAATCATACTGGATATGGCAGCTGCCAGCTTGGATAAAGCGGTTAGCGTATTGCATAATTCAAGGACGGATGACCAACATCTGGCTACAACGTTTAAAGATTTAACAGAGTTCAGCTTTACATGGATGACAGCAACTCGTGAACAATATCATGAGAAAGACTTTGGCGCTATATTCGAGAAATATATTAATAATTAATAAGATAAGTAGAATCATCTTTGCTCTATGTTCAAAGGTGATTTTTTTTTGGCAATTGTGCTACTATTAGCAGGAGTGTTTTTTTAAAAATAAAAAAGTTATTTATTCGGAGGCGTATTGTTTCATGGAGATTATATTGCTTATTAAAGCAATCATTCTTGGCATGGTAGAAGGATTGACGGAGTTCGCTCCTGTATCGTCCACTGGCCATATGATTATTGTGGACGATATGTGGCTGCAATCGGAGGAATTCCTGACAAAGTATGTAGCGAACACATTCAAGATTGTCATTCAATTAGGTTCCATATTAGCTGTAGTAGTAGTCTTTAAAAGCCGTTTCATTAATTTGTTGGGGCTGGACCGGATCGGGAAAGACCCCGAAGAGGCCAAGGCCAGCCATCAAAACCGCCTGAAGATTTCCCAGGTTATCGTCGGTTTGATTCCGGCGGGCGTTCTGGGATTGTTATTCGATGATTATATCGATGAGCACTTATTCTCGCTGAAAACGGTATTGATTGGCCTGCTGATTGGTTCAGTTCTGATGATTGCAGCCGATTTAGTGAGCAGGAAGAAAAAACCGGCAATCAATACAGTCGACCAGATCACCTATAAACAAGCGTTCACTGTCGGACTAGTCCAATGTTTCTCTTTATGGCCAGGATTCTCCCGTTCAGGGGCGACCATTTCGGGCGGCGTGCTGCTCGGTATGAGCCACCGTGCCGCGGCGGATTTTACATTCATTATGGCTGTGCCGATCATGGCGGGAGCGAGCGGAATCTCTTTATTGAAAAATTTGGAATATTTTACAATTGATGCAATTCCTTTCTTTATAGCAGGATTCATTTCCGCATTCGTATTTGCTTTGATTTCCATTCGATTCTTCTTGAAATTGATCAATAAAATCAAATTGATTCCATTTGCAATTTATCGGATTCTCCTGGTCGCCGTCATCTATGTTTTATATTTTTGATGGAAATAGCCTTCCCTTTTCGGGGGAAGGTTTTTTATTTATCCCGTTTAACAGGTACTAAGACTCCCACTTACACGCAACAGTGAAAGCGCAGATGTGTAAGTGGGAGATGAAGGAAAACTCCCACCTATCAAAGATTCACTTTATCATTTAATCGGAGGCTCAATACTGTTTCTCGCTTAGAGCGGGCATCTACGGCTAAAATGAATAATTCAATGACAATATTCATTTAGAAATCTTCCTTTTGGAATGTATGGTATGATTTTTAATACGTGAAAAATGTAATATGTTTCATTTTTGCCTGTTATGATAGTTGTAATAAGGGGAGTACTTACTTTTTATATAGGAATGGGTGTCAGCATGAAAATCTTGATAGTGGAAGATGACCGGCATCTTTCGAATACGATAGTGGAAACCATTAAGGATTTGTTTGAAACGGTGCAAGCCTTTGATGGAGAAGAAGGTTTATATTTGGCATGCCAGAATATTTATGATGCCATCATTCTGGATATCATGCTGCCGAACATGAACGGATATGAAGTGTTGAAAGAATTAAGGCGGCAAAATATCTCAACGCCTGTCATTTTTCTGACAGCAAAAGATGGCATTGATGATAAAATTCAAGGATTTAAAGTCGGTGCCGACGACTATTTGGTGAAGCCTTTCCATAGAGAAGAGCTGCTGCTGAGGTTAGAAGCGATTGTAAGACGTTCGGTCGGCGGCTTCAGCGAAAATATCATTGCATTTAAAGATTTGAAGCTTAATATTAAGAATAAGACCGCAAGCATCGGCGATGAATTGATTAAGTTGAATGGCAAACAGTTCAACCTGTTGGAATATCTGATTAATAATAAAAACACAATCTTGACGAAAGAGCAAATATTCGACCGAGTATGGGGTTTCGAATCAGAAACATCGACTACTGTTGTCGAAGTGTATGCCAGCCATTTGCGGAAGAATTTGAAGAAATATAAATATGACCGATATATCAAAACATTTCGAGGTTTGGGATATATGATTACTGATAGTGGTGAGGAACATGAATAGAAACAAGATGTTGCGAAAACAGCAGCTTACATTCATGATTTCCAACTTCATTGCTTTTACGATTATCTTTGTGATTTTTGGTTTTGTTATTTTCAGCATTGTGCAAACGACATTATATTCACAGGCTGATAAAGAGTTATTGTCTTTTCAAGAAAGAATAGAGAATAACTTCGCTAAACGATTTCCCAAGGGCGATGCACCGGACGGAGGGCCGCCCATCCGAGGCGATGATCCGATGAATCCAAGAATTATTGCACTCAAGTGGAATGAAAAAGGGGAAGTCATGAATCAGGAACAGTTGGCCATGGCTTTCTATGAAACATATTCGGAAGATATCACATTTGATAGCGGCAATTTGGACGAATTGACGAACTTGGTGATTAATGGACAGTATAACTACCGTTCTATCACGTTCCGTAATATGGATAATACGTTCACGCAGTTAATGATTAATGTGGATTCCGAACAAGCCATCATCCGTAATTTTGAAAGGATTCTTGCCCTTTGTATAGTGGCCGCTATCATTTTGGCGATTACAGCGAGCTTTATCCTGTCAAAAAAGACGATGAAACCGATTATTCATTCATGGGATCGGCAAACGGATTTTGTGGAAAATGCTTCCCACGAACTGCGGACGCCGCTTACGATCATCCAGAATAAGCTGGAGCTGTTGCTGACCACCCCGCATGTGAAGATCCAGGATAAGTTTGAGAATATTGCGCTCAGTTTATCGGAGACAAGGCGGCTTTCCAAGCTGACGACGGATCTATTGACATTGGCGCGGGCGGATTCTTCCGAAACACAGCTTGTGAAGGAGCCGTTTGAAATAGATACGTTTATCCAAAAGATATGTGTGCCTTACGTGGAAATCGCCGAGCTTCAAGAGAAGCGTTTAACAATCGATTTACACGCGCATGGCGAAATGAAGGCTGATAAAAGCAGAATCCATCAGTTAATCATCATCTTATTGGATAATGCATTAAAATATACGGAGGAAACCGATGCAATCAACGTCCGAACAACCATAGAGGATGGGAAAGTTATTATCCGGGTAAGCGATACGGGAATAGGTATTGGCAAAGAGCACCAAAAGTATATTTTCGACCGGTTCTATCGGGCGGACCAAGCAAGAACGAGAGAACAAGGAGGCGTCGGCCTAGGACTTTCCATTGCTCAATGGATCGTAGCAAGCCATAGGGGGACAATTAAAGTAGATGGCAATCAAGGCGGCGGGACAATGTTTACTATTAAATTGCCAAGAGCATAATGCCCCTCACTGAAGCGGAGGATAAGCGATGAAATTAGCGGTGTTAAGCGATATTCATTTAGATATGAATTCGAACTTTGTAGGGAAAGATTTATTATCTGTACTGATCGATTCGCTAAGAAAGCAAGAAGTCGATTTACTGCTTATTGCAGGGGACTTAAGCGACAATGCGGGCAGTACCATCCGTATGCTGGATGAAATAGAAGAGCGCCTTAAGGTAAAGGTCTTGTTCATTCCCGGCAACCATGATATCTGGGTTAAGTCGGGAGGAAGCTCATGGGATAGTTACCGGCAGTTTGCCGATCATCCTTCGACACTTATTAATAAGCCATATGTGGTAAATGAGGAATATGTGATTATCGGCGATATGGGCTGGTTCGATTATTCGTTGGCAGTCGACGGTATTCCTGAACGTACAATCTTGGCGGAAAGAGAAGATTGGGGAGATTATAAGTATACAAACTGGGAGATGGAAGATAGCGAAATTAATCGCATCATGTTAAAACGGTTAGAAAAGCAGCTTAAGGAGCATAAAGATAAACAAATTATTTTTGTCACACATTTTGTGCCATATAAGGAGTATGTAATCCCCAGCAATGAATATATGGATTGGGATATATACAATGCTTTTATGGGCTCTGCCAGTATCGGGAATTTAATTGAGCAATATGAAAATATCAAATATGTCATTTTCGGCCATACCCATGAACGATACCCGCACACGAAGAAAGCCCAAAAAACGATTATTTGCAATCCGCTTGGCTATATTGCGGAAAACAAAGTAGAGACGTTCCGGCAAGAATTAGCCAAATCATTGACGATTTTATGCATATAACGAAAAGGCTGTTTCCAAAATTATTTGGAAGCGGCCTTTTTTATGTGTAATTATTACGTTTTTATAAATGGTTTAAGGTTTCTTTAAGGTAGGTCCTTTACACTGGTTTCCAAGGAAATTTTCTTATGGTAAGGGAGGATGGAGATGAAGAAACTCGGGATCAACTCGGAGAAGGGGAGAAGCGAGCTCAAGCATATGATTACGAAAGCGGATTGTTTCCTGTTGCGGAATAAGTTAAAGCATGTCATGAGGAAAGATCCGCATGCCAATCAAGAGGGCAAGTACTTAATCAGGAGCGTCTATTTCGATAACTTTGAGAATAAAGTGCTTATCCAGAAGAAGGAAGGCATGTATGAAAGAGATAAATTTCGCGTGAGACTTTACGATTACAAAACAGATTATATCAATCTGGAGAAAAAGAGTAAGCGGAATAACGTAACATTCAAAGAGAAGTGCCGTATTTCCGCTGAAGAATATGAGCGGATTAGAGAAGGCGATATCGCTTGGATGGAAGACGATTCTCGGGAACTTGTGCAAGAACTCTATATCCAAATGAACCTGTTGCAATTAAGGCCTATGACAATCGTCGATTATGAAAGAGAAGTCTATATTTATGATTATGGCAATGTCCGTGTTACATTCGACAGCCATGTTCGTACGAGCTTGCGGAATAACGACTTGCTCAATCGTGACGTCAATATGGTTGAAACGACAGACCCCAATCTTGTCATCTTGGAAGTGAAATATGATGAATATCTGCCGGATATTATTAAACTGCTGCTGCAAGTAAATGACCGCAGGAAAGAAACATATTCAAAATACCAAATTAGCAGGATGTATGGATGATATAAAACTTTTGGAGGAAAAGAATAATGGAGAATTTTAATGATATATTTAAATCTAGTTTTTTAGAGAAGACAACAAGCTTCTCCATAGTGGATTCGCTTATTGGTTTATTAGTAGCCTTTGCGGTAGGATTGTTCATTTACGCTGTATATAAGAAAACATTCGTCGGTATTATTTATTCGCATAGCTTCAATATTTCATTGATTGTGATGTCGATGGCGACCGCCCTGATCATCATGGGGATTTCGTCGAACGTTCTATTATCGCTCGGTATGGTCGGAGCTTTATCTATTGTTCGTTTTAGAACGCCGATTAAAGACCCGATGGATATCGTTTATATCTTTTGGTCGATCGTTTCGGGGATTTTATGCGGTGCGGGCTTTATTCCTCTCGTTATCATAGGTTCCATTCTAATCGGTCTGGTTCTATTGCTGTTCGTCAATAAAATTACAATTGAGAATCCATATCTAGTTATTGTGAAATATCAAGATGCAGCGATTGAAGAACAATTACAGGCCATCATTACAGAGAAATCAAAGAGATATGCGGTAAAGACAAAGTCGATTATGCCTGGGGATGAGCATGAAATCATCTATGAGGTGCGTGTGAAAGAAAATGATTCAAAGTTTATGAATGCCATTATGGAGATGGACGGAGTGAAATCGGCGGTTATGTTAAGCTACGATGGCAACTTCACTGCTTAATGCGATGCTCACTGAGACTGGGGAAAGGGGTGTGCAGAAGTGAAGAACCGATATGTTGTGCTATCCGTAGCGTTCATGCTGTTACTGCTTGCGGTGGTTGTTGTATATTTGCCGAAGTTCGAGCCGAATATAACGGCGGCGGAAACAGGGTATGCCACAAAAGTGTTCAACCAAAATAAAGTATCCACCGTCGATATTACAATGGATGAGAATGATCTTCAATCTATTTTAGAGAATCCATTAGAGAAAGAAGTTGTACCGGCAACTGTCACAATTAATGGAACGAAGGTAGCGGATGTGGGATTCAGGACAAAAGGGAATATGACCTTGCGTTCTGTTGCGAATATGGATTCCGATCGCTACAGCTTTAAAATTGACTTTGATTATTATAATGATGGACAGAGTTTACATGGATTGAAGAAGATGGTCCTTAACAATAATTACAGTGATTCCACTCTATCAAGGGAATATTTATCATATAAATTGATGGAAAGGATGGGTGTGCCGACGCCGGCTAATTCGTATATGTATGTGACGATAAATGGCAAGGAATGGGGATTATATTTGGGCGTGGAGGCCATTGATGAAACATTCCTCGCACAGAATTATGAAGATGGCGCAGGTGATTTATATAAACCGGACGGCACGGGCAGCGACTTGAAATGGATCAGCGATGATATTTCTGATTATAGCGGCTTAGGTTTAAAAACAAATGAAGACACCTCCGATCAAAGCGCCATGATGAAACTGCTGGATACCATCAATAACGGCGGTAATCTGGAAGAGGTGGCGGATGTCGATGAAATGCTCCGTTATTTTGCAGCAAATACTGCGCTTGTGAATCTTGACCATTACCAAGGGAGCATGAAACATAATTATTACTTGTATGAAGAGAACGGCATCTTTTCCATCCTGCCGTGGGATTATAATATGTCCTTTGGTGGATTCGGAATCGGCGGCGATAAACAGCCGCACCAAAATGATGATGCAAGTGCAGCTGAAAATGGGAAAGAATCTAATGACATAAATGAAAGAACGGATGAATCCGCTTCGAATGTGAACAAGAAAGCCGAACAGCCTGGCGCGGACGGCGGCATGATGAGCGGCGATCTTATGAATGAAAAGAGCATCAACTTCAGTATTACGACGCCGGTTTCAGGCACTACATTAGAAGACAGGCCTTTACTGAATGCTCTTCTTTCAGTGGATGAATATCGTGAGAAATACAATCAATATCTAGAAGAAATAGCGACTGATTTCTTCACGGAATCCAATATGCAGGCATTAACCAATCAAATCTCCGCGACAATCTTGACATATGTTGAACAAGATCCTACGAAGTTTACAACGACGGAGCAGTTCTTAGAGGGTGTCTCCGGAGATCATAGCCTTGTTGCTTTTTCTGTCAAGCGTGCTGAATCCATTCTGAAACAGTTATCAGGGGACCTTGTTGTAGAAGCTGATACAGATACAAGCAGTGGCGGAATGGGAGGAGGAGCTCTTGGAAGCAATCAAGGCGCTCCGCCGAATACAGGAAACGGCAATGAACAAAGCAAGCGGCCGGAAATGCCTGATGGCGGGAGACCGCCGGGAATGCCAAACGGTGAACAAAATGGCAATCGCCCGGAGCCTCCAAGTGAAGAAAATCAAAATAATGGACAACAACTGAATGTTGAAAAACAAGATAATCGAATGGGACGGAATGGAGGAAATCCATCCCAACAGGCAAGCAACGGCAGATATTCTATTCAAATCATACTGATTACAGTGGGATGCCTAGTTCTATTAACAGCTGCCATCATCTTTGCTTTCTTCTTTAAACGACGGAGAGTATAGAGGAAGAGGAAGGAAAACAATGCCGCTTCAATGCACTATTGGAGCGGCATTTATACATTTGTGCTTAATTCAAACTTTACTTATAGGAATTATGAGTGTAAAATGACAATATTAATGAGTGGTTGATAAATGTATCTATACCACGGGGAAGGGAAAGCATAATTCCATTGCTTGCGATGAATGAATCATGATGGCATGTATACCATCATGCACATTTTAATGGTCAATCATGGAACGAAGGGAGTCTTAAGATGGAATTAGCAAAAATCATTGAGGAACGAAAGAATAGGATCATCGATTTCTTAAATAGGAACGGTGTATATAAGCTCAAAGGGGATGCAAGGCATCTGTATGAATATTCTTTAACCGAATTGGAAGTGGAATATAGGAATTTGAAGAGGACGAAGGCGAAATGATGAATGTTCGGAAGTATGGGGAATGTCATTTCGCCTAAATAAGCAATAAAGGCCAACAGGATGCTGCTTGGTCTTATTTCGGATTCTTTTCTGCTGTTCGAAATTCAGGATTCTCCTTTATTTTGCATTACTGCCGTTACGTCATTGATTGTATTACTAACCAAACACGTACTTGTAACAGCCTGATTGACTCATCTAATGATGGGTGGAAGAGGAAGGCAAAATCCCGCCTATCAAAGATTCACTTTATCTTTCTCTCTTAGAAGCGGTACTATAGAAATATATTGCAGAAGAATGTAAACGAAATAATGTGATTTTTCAATATATAATAAGGGGTGCAAAGATGAAGCCAAAAGTAATTATTTATAAGAAGGTGCCGCAGGAAGTCTTGGAGTATATCAAAGATTCCTCTGAGGTTGTGTATTATGAAAGGCTAAATGATGAGAATTATGAGTCTTTCATCCATGAACTGAAAGATGCTGAAGGTTTAATCGGATCGGATTTGCCGGTAAATGCAGATTTATTGGATCAGGCGCCGCGTTTGAAGGCAGTGAGTAATATTTCAGTAGGGTATGACAACTTGGATCTTGATGAATTAACGAAAAGGAAAATCATAGCTACGAATACGCCCGATGTGCTGAATGATACGACGGCTGATGCCATTTTCGGGTTGCTTCTCGCGACAGCAAGAAGATTCCCTGAACTTGACCGATATGTGAAGACAGGAAAGTGGACAGGGCCTGTCGAGCAGGGATGGTTCGGAGCGGATGTCCACCACAAGGTGATCGGAATCATTGGAATGGGGGGCATTGGCGCGGCAATCGCAAAGCGGGCGCATCTTGGCTTTGATATGAAAGTGTTGTACCATAATCGTTCCCGCAATATTGAAGCGGAGAAGCTGTATGATGCGACATACTGTCGTTTAGAAGAACTGCTTCAACAATCTGATTATGTTGTGCTCATGACGCCGCTGACAGGGGAAACAGCCAATTTAATGGGGGAGAAAGAATTTAAGCTGATGAAGAAGTCGGCGTTTTTCATCAATGGGTCCCGCGGTAAGACAGTCGACGAGGAAGCGTTAGTGAAAGCCTTGCAAGATGGCGAAATTGCGGGAGCCGGTTTAGACGTGTTTGTTCAAGAGCCGATTCCAAGCAACCATCCATTGCTTTCAATGGAAAACGTAGTCACGCTCCCTCATATCGGCTCCGCCACAACAGAAACAAGAACGAAGATGAGTTTTATGGCGGCGGAAAGCCTGCTGACGGCATTGAAAGGCGACTGCCCGCCGAGATTACTTAATAAAGAAGCGTTCATAAATCGCTGAAATATCAAAATGGCAAAAGATGAAACATATCTTTTGCCGCTTTTTCTTTAAAAATAATATCTTTCCGCATCACTATATTTTCGCCTTGATTAATCAAAGCGGCGTTTTTTGTAAATGGCAAGTGTTGCAATAATGGAAACGACGACCCAAATCAAGAGGGCGATAACATGCTTGCTGATTGATTCAAATCCTGCACTCGCATCCAACGCAACAAGTGCGTCAATGAAGTGGGAGCTCGGCAAGTTCGTAACGATTGCCAGAAGGATTTCATTATCTATAAGACCAGTAAACATGGAAGCCGCTCCAAAGACCAGCAGGAATGGCATGCCGACTACGGATGCTTCCATCACGCTTCTGGATAGCAAACCGACGATAGTGCCAAGTGCAATATAAGTGATTAAGCATAATAATGTCACAATAGAGAACCACCATATATTCGGCATTTCATAATCAGCCAATAGAATCGCAGCCACAATCGTAATGATTGTCACCAAAGCGGATAATAAGCTTTTGCCGAGCATGATTTCTGCCGTGCTGGCAGGCGACAGCAGCAGGCCGCGCAATGTGTTTTTCTCTTTTTCTTCTGCAACAATCGATGCTTGGATGAAGATGGCGGACATGCCAAGCGTGAAGTTGATTACATATCCTATCAATGCCGTATCGGCCCCTCCTGTCCGTCCTAGCCATGCAGCCAGCAATAGCGCAAAGAAAGGAGTAGAAAGTACGAAGTAATTCTTCATTAAATCCTTATAATCTTTCGTGAATATAGCTTGAACACGTTTCATTGAAAATGTCATGATAAGTTCCTCCCAGTTAATTCTACGAATATATCTTCTAATGTCGGTTCAGAAGAATGAATGGTTATGAGTTCTTCATTGCTCATATAACGCTGAATTTCTTGTGCACCGTTTATATTTTTTGGCACTGTGACCACCCGGTTGCCTGTCAGCAATAATTCGATGGTCGGTTTGGCGTGCTGGATCCGTACGTTTTTCGGCGTATCGAGCAGTTGGATTTCTCCATCATTAAGAAAGGCAATACGATCGCAAATTGTTTCAGCTTCGTGCATATCATGCGTCGTCAGGAAGATTGTCGTACCTTCTTCGTTCAAACGCTTTAATCCTGCGTGGATATGTTGTGTATTCGTCGGATCTAATGCGGATGTTGGTTCGTCTAAGAATAGCAAGTCAGGTTTATGAAGAATGGCACGAGCAAGTGTCACCCGTTGTTTCATTCCTTTGGATAATTTAGAAACAATTGTTTTTCCTTCGTTTTGCAGGTTGACTGTTTCTAATACTTCATTAATGCGCTTTTTAGTAATATTGTACAAATCGCAATAGAGGGCGAGATTGTCGAAAATTGTCAATCGCTCATATAGACTGCTGTTGTCAGTTAGAATGCCGATCCGTTTCATTGTCGAAGGTTGATTGAGATGCTGCAATCCATTATTGAAGACGAATGCTTCTCCTGAAGTAGGCAGTAATTGTCCTGTTAATATTTTAATAGTAGTTGTTTTTCCGGAACCGCTTGGTCCTAATAAGCCAAAGGTTTCACCTTTGCGAATTGAAAATGTGACATTTTTTAAAGCGGTTTTGTTTTGAAAGGTTTTCATTAATTGTCTTACTTCAATGATTTTCTCCATTTTATATTCCCCTTTGCTCCCGACTGATCTTTGGAAGTGGTTTCGTTTTGTTAGTTGTAGTTTATCGATTATTCAGAATAAAGACCTTATATTTCATACGAAAAGTGCCTAAATCGGGTTGGATGGAATCATTTAGAGAACGAATGGAACAGATTCTACATGCCGATAATCTGCTTCAACTCGTTCATTTTGCCTTTTGATAAAGGAATGGAGCTTTTCTTCACATCATCCAGGACTAAGCTATAACTATTGCGGGTCCACGTGATGATTTCACGCACTTTTTGCAGATTAACGATATAGGAGCGATGGCAGCGAAAGAATCCGAAAGCGTGCAACCGGTCATGAAGCTCATTTAGTGTAAAGGAACACGGAAAGGTTTCGCCTTTAATGAATAGATGTGAAATGCCATCATGGCTTTCAATATAATCAATTTCAGTCGGGTCAAAGAGAATCAGCTTATCATTTACTTTGGCGGGAATCTTGTTGAATTGAATAGGTTGGCTAATTATATCGTCCGAAGTCTCGCGTGATGGCCCATCATGTTCATTTCTTTCTGTTCCTTCCTCGACGATTTCTTGTTTCTTCAATCCGGTTTCATTTAGATGATAGACGGTATGGGCTAATGAAATGGCGCTTTCTAGGTTGCTGGTTGTTAGTAGAATGGTTTTATCTTGAGTAACCAAATAATCGATAATCTTTTTAATGATGATTTTGCTTTCCAAATCGACATTTTGATCAGGCTCTTCTAAGATGATGAGGTCTGGTTGGTGAATTATTGCCCGCGCAATATTTAGTCGTTTTATCTCAGAATATGTAAGTTTTTTAATGGATTTTGAACGGTTTTCTTGTAAACCAACCATTTGTAGAATTTTGTCAATATCTGTAGAAATTCCGTATAGTCCTTTGAATAGCCGCAAATAATCTTTCGTTGTGAGCCTCTCATACATACGATCATTCAAGAAGGCCAACCCTACACGATTACTTAAATGCTTATAATGGAGATTGAGGGGAGAACCGAACAGAAGGATTTCGCCGCCCGATAGAGAAGATTTCCCAATCATCATTTGAATAAGTTGAAAGCCTATTTCTGCATTGCAATGGATTGCTGCAGCTTCCCCATGTTGAAGGTGTAAGTCGAATGGGGGGAATAATACAGTATTTCCATTCCGTTTTTCTAACTGTGTAATGGATAGTACACTCATCTTTGCTACACTCCTGTCGATTTTAAAAAGGAAATGATGTCAAAATAACAAATTAATTCCAGTATACATCAAGAAGGAGCAATGAGGTTGCATTTTTCTTAGAAGGTTATGGTGTTAAATGAGGAAATATATGAAGAAAGGGTAGATGAAAGCGGACTATTGATCGCTTCCATCTACCCTTCTTACTTTTATTTTGTTGCTACTGCTTGCTTCGATTGTACATTATATTCTGCTTCGAAGTTATAAACACCTTCGATATAGATTTGATGCCAAATCATGAATACAAGGATTGTCCAGATTTTTCTGCTGTTATCCTTTTTATTCGCACAGTGTTCTTCCAATAGGTTAAGCACTTCTTGTTTATTAAAGATATGGTCAGTTGCGCTTGTGCGGATGATGTTTTTCGCCCATTCGTTCATTTCATCTTTTAACCAGTGTCGAATTGGTACCGGGAAGCCAAGTTTTTTTCTATTTAAGACATGGTCAGGAACAATGCCTTCAGCTGCTTTACGCAGAATATATTTAGTCGTGTTATTGGCAATCTTAAGATCCATCGGGATTCTTGATGCTACATCGAACACTTCTTTATCCAGGAATGGAACGCGCAGTTCAAGCGAGTTCGCCATCGTCATTCTGTCGGCTTTCAATAAAATATCGCCGCGAAGCCAAGTGTGCATATCTAAATGCTGCATCTTAGCCACTGGGTCATAGCCTGCCGATTGTTTATAGACCGCTTCTGTCACTTTACTGTATTCCAAGTTAGGAGAGTAGTTTTTTAATAATTGCTGTTTCTCCGCTTCTTCGAACATTTTCGCATTGCCGATATAGCGCTCTTCTAATGGAGTAACGCCGCGCTCAAGGAAGCTTTTTCCTTTAACGCCATCAGGCAGGATTGCGCTTAATTGCTTTAAGACGCTTTTCAATGGTCTAGGCATATGGTTGAACATTTTCAGTGATTCTGGCTCTCTATAGATGTTATAACCGCCGAATAATTCATCCGCACCTTCACCGGATAGAACAACCGTTACTTGCTTTCTAGCCTCGCGCGCTACGAAATATAATGGAATAGCCGCCGGATCAGCCAATGGGTCGTCCATATGCCAAATAATCTTAGGCAGTTCCTCCATATATTCTTGCGGAGAAATCACATAGCTGATATTTTCCAGATTCAATGCTTCCGCTGTTTCTTGCGCTACGTTGATTTCACTGAATCCATCACGCTCAAAACCGACAGAGAATGTTTTAAGCTTTGGATTAAATTGTTTAGCAATCGAAACAATAATGGAAGAATCGATGCCGCCGGATAGGAATGAGCCGACTGGAACATCGCTTCGCATGTGTACATTCACTGAATCCATAAGTACATTGCGGATATCTGTGATAAATTTGGATTCCTCCGTATGCACTGGATTGAACTTAGGTTTCCAATAGCATTGAATGTTCATTTTACAGCCAGGTTTTTTTGTGAAATAGTGCCCTGGCTCCAATTTGTGGATATCGGCTGTCATTGTGTTGGGTTCTGGGACATATTGGAAACTAAGGTAGTTCTGCAATGAATCATGATCTAATTTGCCGTCCATTGCCAGCAAGATACTTTTCTTCTCTGAAGCGAAGTATGTTGTATCGTCTTTCGTAGCATAGAAGAAAGGTTTGATGCCGAAATGATCGCGCGCTCCGAATAGTTTCTTCTCAAGTTTGTCCCAAATTAAGAAACCGAACATGCCGCGCAGCTTTTTGACAGCTTCTTCTTTAAGAGAGCTGTATAAGGCAATGATTACTTCCGTATCGGAGTCGGTCGCAAACGTGTAGCCTTGCTCTTCTAGTTCTTTGCGCAGTTCGATATAGTTATAAACCTCGCCATTGAAGATGATCCAGTATCGTTCATTTTCATAAGAAAGTGGCTGATGTCCGCTTTCTACATCAATGATGCTTAGTCGTCTAAAGCCGAAGTTAATATGTTCATCGAAATAATATCCTTCGTCATCAGGTCCTCTATGAGTAATAACAGCGTTCATATTCTTAAATAATTGTTCATCAATTGTATTCTTTTTATTGTGAATGCAGCCTACAAATCCGCACATAATGGTCACCAACCTAGATAATATTTATTTTCGTTCTTTGTAAATCATATATAGGATAGAATGCTCGAAAAGATTATCCAATATTAGATTATAACATACAAACAAAAATAAAGTGTGAAGTTCGGATGGTTTCATAATGAATAATTTGTAAGTTTTATGTTCTGGAAGAAGGTGGCAGTTATA
Organism: Bacillus sp. (in: firmicutes); assembly: GCA_051874035.1. GTDB lineage: Bacteria > Bacillota > Bacilli > Bacillales > DSM-1321 > Bacillus_AD. The sequence goes on along the minus strand of JBJEFM010000235.1, from coordinate 7,525 downwards.
TTTCTTTTTTAAAAGCATAACTCAATTTGTTGTATCCCATCTTCTCTTCATAAAAGCGGTGGGCGTCTGTCCGCTGTAAACCGGAAGTGAGTGATACAGATGAATAGCCTTGCTCTTTGGCCCAATCGTGGACGAACGCCAGCAGTTTTCCTCCATATCCCTTTGAACGTTGAACTGAATCGGTGACTAAATCGCACACAAATATAAAACGGCCGTAGTATAGCGTGACACGGGGAACAAAGCCTACGACAGAAACCATCACATCCTTATCGTACAACGCCACCATTTTATAACCCTCTAAGCTCCGTGCCTCTTGGACAAGTGAAAGATATGTACATTCGTTAAGATGCGGGCGTAATTGCTTTATGATTGTAAATGCTTTCCTCACATCATGATCAGTCAATAATTCTTGATAAAACAGGGAATTGGCCATAATAAGTCGCTCCTTTCTATGTGAAACAATTATATGAAGCTTCTGGCGTCGATGAAAGTGCCAGTTGTGGTAAAATTTTCAGTGCCAGTTTGAGGGAGGGGACAAGATGTTTGAGTTTATGCCTGTATGGGATTCGGCAAGTAAAGAACCTCTATATATGCAGCTTTATCGATTTTTAAAGCTAGAAATCCAATGTGGAAGAATCAAGGCGGGTGCCCGGCTTCCGTCGAAAAGGAAATTGGCAGTCCATTTAGGAATCAGCAAAAATACAATTGAAGCTGCATATCAACAATTAGATGCAGAAGGATATGTGGACTGTCAGCCGCGCAAGGGAATCTTCGTTAAAGAGATGGAAGAAGGGATATATCCAGGGAGAGTGAAAAAGCCTGTTCGTCCTATTTCCCGAACAGAAGAATATAAAATTGATTTCAGTCATGGGCGGGTGGACGTAAGCCATTTTCCGTTCTCCAAGTGGAGAAGGCTTAATCAACAATTGCAGTTTCAAGATGAAGGTGATTATCTTCATGTCGGACATCCACAGGGAGAGCTTCCATTAAGAGAAGAAATTGCGGAGTACCTTTTCCAATCAAGGGGAGTTATATGTTCCAGTGAACAAATCATTATCGGAGCAGGAATCCAATATCTGTTGGGAATGTTACATGTAACGTTAGGGAAAGAATGTCTATATGCCATGGAGAACCCAGGATTCCACCGAGTGAGAACGACTTTAGAGGGACACGGCTTAATTGTGGAATCCATTCCGCTTGATGAACAAGGAATCCGCATCCAACCTTTATATGATAAGTGTGTCGATGTTGTGTATGTAACCCCTTCCCATCAGTTTCCGACTGGAACGATTATGCCGATTTCGCGGAGAAACGAGTTACTAAGGTGGGCCGACAGGACGAAAGGTTATATTATAGAAGATGATTATGATAGTGAATTCCGTTATGCGGGCAAGCCTATTCCTGCTTTACAAGGGTTGAATGAAACAGAGCGGGTGATTTATTTGGGAACCTTCTCCAAATCTTTCATTCCTTCCATCCGTCTCAGTTATATGGTTCTCCCCGGTCATTTGATGGAGGAATATCAAACTCGCCTGAACATGTATAAGCAAACTGTTTCGCGCATTACTCAAGTAGCGCTGGCTGCATTCATGAAGGAAGGAGATTGGAACCGTCATTTGAATAGAATGAGGAATGTGTATAGAAGAAAGCAAAAGATATTGATTACAGCAATCAACAGGCATATGGGGGATCGGGTAACAATTATCGGGGAAAAATCAGGATTGCATATTCTTCTGCAAGTGCATAGCGGACAATCGGAATCATGCCTAATAGAGCTTGCCAAAGGAAGAAGCATCAAGATATATCCCACTTCCATTTACCATACCGGAGGGGGTAGAGGGAATCCTGCTGTATTATTGGGCTTTGGGGGTCTATCGGAAGAAGAAATAGAAACAGGTATCCGCGGATTAGCAGAAATATGGTTTGGATAGTACCCCTTTAATACATGAATCATGAAGGAATTATATAAGCCAAGAAAGAGAAACAACTAATTTGACTTTATACCTATAGGGGTATATTATGAGTGGTAAGTAATCCTACTGCAGATTAAAATGTGGAAAATCAGTCAGCAGGCGGAGAATATGAAACGTCCGTTTATAGAGGTTATACTTTATTTCATATTTGGGTAGGTGCTGTTATAATGTTATATATTGTATTAATAGTGTCTTTGTTCATCTTGTTCTATCTTTATAGACGCTATGTTCCTGTTCGCGGGGTACCTTGCAAACAAGTAAACCATGAAGAGAACCAAGTGATAGTGGATTTAAGGGACTATAATATTTCCCATAAGAATCAATTGGCAGGCAGTATCAATATCCCTGTCGCATATTTGCAAAGACATCTTCACGAGATTCCAAGCAAACAAGTGCATGTGATTGCACAGAATCAAGTAGAGAAAAATATAGGCATCAGGCTTTTACGCAGGAATGGAATCCAGGTGTATTCTTATTCAATGAGTGATTGCTTCTGCAAGTGAGCAGATTAGTATAAGATAAAGGAGGTTGCTCGTCTTGAATTATGATAAGCAAGTGAAGAATAGAATGAAACGAATCGAAGGTCAATTGCGCGGCATTCTTCGTATGATGGAAGAAAACCAGGACTGCAAAGAGGTTATTACACAGCTTTCGGCAACCAGATCGGCCATTGACCGCACTATAGGTGTGATTGTTAGCTCAAATTTAGTGGAATGTGTGCAGAAGGCGGAATCAAAAGGAGAAGATACAGAAGCTTTAGTGAAAGAAGCTGTTAGCTTACTTGTAAAAAGCAGATAAGATAAAAGAGTTGACAGTCTCTTTTATTTTTATTATTATTCATACCCGTAGGGGTAATAAAAGTAGTAAAATAAAAAATTTTCAAATAAAATATACCCTATATGGTATAAAACAGGGGGAACAAAATGACGGAGAAGAAAAGAACAACAATCGTTTTATTCAGTGGAGATTATGATAAGGCGATGGCAGCCTATATCATTGCAAACGGGGCAGCTGCTTATGATCATGAAGTGACGATTTTCCATACATTCTGGGGATTGAATGCCCTTCGTAAAGATGAAGCCATTGAAGTGAAGAAAGGCTTCATGGAGAAAATGTTCGCGAAGATGATGCCAAGAGGTTCAGAAAATATGGGGCTTTCAAAGATGAACTTCGCTGGCATGGGACCGAAAATGATTAAAGATATCATGAAAAAACACAACACGCTAACAGTCGCCCAGCTAATTGAAATGGCTCAAGAGCAAGACGTGAAATTAGTGGCTTGCACGATGACGATGGATTTATTGGGGCTCGATAAGGCAGAGTTGCTGGATGGAATCGAATATGCCGGGGTTGCGGCATATCTTGCGGACGCCGAGGATGGAAACGTGAACTTGTTTATTTAAAACGCATGAATGAGGAGAGAACGATTATGGACTTAGTGAATGTAGTGATCATTGCATTAATAGTCGCTTTCTTAGTTTGGCGGCTGATGCCTGTTAAGGGTGTTTCCAACATTACAACAGCAGATCTGAAAAACCAGTTGACAGATCGCAATAAGCAATTCATAGATGTTCGTACACCAGGAGAATATAAATCCAATCATATTAAGCAATTTAAAAATATTCCGCTTAATGAACTTGGCAGTAGAGTAACACAATTATCTAAAGAAAAAGAAGTAGTGGTCATATGCCAAAGCGGGATGAGAAGCAGTAAAGCAAGCAAACTGTTGAAAAAAATGGGATTTAAACAAGTGACAAATGTAAAAGGCGGCATGAGTGCTTGGACATAATCAATGAAATGAGGGAATAATCATGAAAGAAATATCACCTAAAGAGGTAGAAACATTATTGAATGAAGGAAAAAATATAAACCTTATTGATGTTCGTGAAGTAGATGAAGTCGAGGCGGGGCATATTCCATCCGCTGTGAATATCCCTTTAGGATTGCTGGAATTCCGTATGCATGAGCTGGACAAATCGAAGGAATATATTATGGTTTGCCGTTCTGGCGGCAGAAGTGGAAGAGCTACGCAATTCTTGGAAAACCAAGGCTATAACGTCATAAATATGACCGGCGGAATGCTGGCATGGGAAGGCAAGACAGAATAGATTCAATACAAATTGAAAAATACGGGAGGAATAAAGATGGGAATTAAAGTCGATGTTACGCTAGATGCGAAGGGCTTAGCATGTCCGATGCCGATTGTACGAACAAAGAAAACCATGAATACATTAGAAGCGGGTCAAGTACTGGAAGTGGAAGCCACTGATAAAGGATCGAAAGCGGACATTAAAGCCTGGGCTGAAAGTACCGGCCATCAATATATCGGTACAGTTGAAGAAGGGGATGTTCTTAAACATTATATAAGAAAATCATCCGGTGAAGAAAAAGAAGAGAAAAAATATCCGCATGTGATTAACAATGAGCAACTTCAAGAGAAACTGCAAGCAGGTGGGGATGCAGTTGTGCTGGACGTGCGGGAGGCGGCGGAATTCGCATTCAATCATATACCTGGCGCCGTATCTATTCCTCTAGGCGAGCTGGAAAATCGTCTTGACGAATTAAATAAAGAGGATGAAATATTTGTCGTGTGCCGTACCGGAAGCAGAAGTGATATGGCAGCGCAAAAATTGGCGGCCAACGGCTTCGGAAAAGTAGTCAATGTTATACCGGGCATGAGTGAATGGTCTTAAGCAGAAAGTGAGTGTACGAACTATATGATCTAGGGTGAATGCTGGATCATATAGTATTACTATAATTATGGGAGTGTATTTTACAATGAGTAAGAAAGTAGCGATCATTGCCAGTAATGGCGGATTATTTGATGCATACAAAGTATTTAACATCGCAAATGCAGCAGCAGCCACAGAACAAGAGGTAGCGGTATTCTTTACATTTGAAGGGTTGAACTTAATCCATAAACAAGCGAATCAGCAACTTCCTATGCCGGAAGGAAAGGAATATTTCGCGGAAGGCTTCCGGAAAGCAAATGTCCCGACAATTCCTGAACTGGCGGATATGGCTCAAGAAATGGGTGTAAAATTCATTGGCTGCCAAATGACTATGGATGTTATGGGATTGACAGTGGAAGATTTTGTGGATGGCATTGAAGTAGGCGGAGCGGTGACATTCTTAGAATTTGCGAAGGATGCGGATGTAACATTAACATTCTAGTCCAGCATATTATTTTTTTAATCAAAAATATACCTATGGGGGTAAAAGAGAATGACAATGAAAAAAATGACGGCCAGTGAAGTAACAAAGAAAGTCTTTAATAAAGAAACGCTTTTTATTCTGGATGTGCGCAATCAAGATGCTTTTGCCGATTGGAAGATTGAAGGGGCAAACTTCTCTTACTTAAATATTCCGTACTTTGATTTGCTGGATGGCGTGGAAGGGGTTATAGAACAGCTTCCAACGGATAAAGAAATCCTCGTTGTGTGTGCGAAGGAAGGTTCTTCTGTCATGGTAGCTGAAATGCTATCCGATGCGGGCCTCGATGTCGCTTATCTTCAAGGGGGCATGAAAGCTTGGAGCGAGCATTTAGAGCCTGTTAAAGTAGGAGATTTGAAAGACGGGGGAGAGGTTTATCAATTTGTCCGTATAGGCAAAGGTTGTTTATCTTACATGATTATTTCAAACGGGGAAGCGGCTATTATTGATGCGACTCGTATGAAGGATATTTTCTTAAACTTTGCTAAGGAAAAAGGCGCTGAAATTAAGCATGTGTTTGACACGCATCTGCACGCCGACCATATTTCAGGGGGACGCCGAATTGCCGAAGCGACCGGAGCTGCTTATTGGCTACCGCCTAAAGACGCCGAAGAAGTAGTCTTTGAGTATCAGAAGTTAGAAGGCGGTACTGATGTCGAGATCGGCAACACAACCATTAACATCCATGCCTTGTATTCTCCGGGGCATACAATTGGATCGACTTCTTTCGTAGTGGATGAGAAGTACTTATTAACGGGCGATATCCTGTTTATCGACTCAATAGGCCGTCCTGATTTAGCAGGGCTTGCGGATGATTGGGTAGGCGATTTACGAGAAACGTTATACAAACGCTATAAAGAGCTTTCAGAAGAATTAATCGTGTTGCCGGCCCATTTTATGATCATTGATGAATTAAATGATGACGGAAGTGTTTCCGAGAAATTAGGCACATTATTTGCAAAAAACCATGGTCTTAATATTGCGGATGAAGAAGAGTTCAGAAACTTAGTATCCAAGAATCTTCCTCCGCAGCCGAACGCATATCAAGAAATCCGTAAAACAAATATGGGCAGAATTACACCAAATGAAGAAGAGCAACGCGAGATGGAAATCGGACCGAACCGTTGTGCAGTGCGATAAGTAAAGAAATTTAGCGGAAAAATATAAATTATAAGGATGGGAATTGACAATGATTAAAGCAGATCAACTATTAGATGCAAAAGGGCTGGCATGTCCAATGCCAATCGTGAGAACAAAGAAAGCAATCAATAATATTGAGGTTGGGCAAGTATTGGAAATCCATACAACCGACAAGGGTTCACTTGCTGATTTAACAGCATGGACAAAATCGACAGGCCATGAATTACTGGATTCTTTAGAAGATAACGGAGTGTTCAAGTTTTTCGTGAAAAAGGGAGAATAAGTAATTGAAAAAGGGTATTGACGCAATACCCTTTTTCTAATAAAGGGGGATTTTTTATGGAGATTGGATTCATAGTCGCTATATTTCTGATTGGATTTGTGGGGTCTTTCATATCGGGGATGGTGGGCATCGGCGGTTCCATCATTAAATATCCGATGCTCCTCTATATTCCGCCGCTTCTTGGGTTTGCTGCCTTTAGCGCCCATGAAGTATCGGGAATCAGCGCCGTCCAAGTGGTTTTTGCCACAATTGCAGGGGTATGGGCCTATCGGAAAAGCGGTTATTTGAATAAAACATTGATACTTTATATGGGTACCGCCATCCTGATAGGTAGCTTCATCGGCGGATATGGCTCGCAATTAATGCCGGAGTCGGCCATCAATATTGTTTATGCCATTCTTGCGACTATTGCAACGGTTATGATGTTTATTCCTAAGAAAGGGCTGGATGATATTCCGGCTGAACAAGTGAAGTTCAATAAGTGGCTGGCGGCTGTGCTGGCCTTAATCGTCGGCGTGGCAGCCGGAATCGTCGGTGCGGCGGGCGCTTTCATATTAGTGCCGATCATGCTGGTGGTCTTGAAAATCCCGACCCGGATGACAATCGCGACTTCATTGGCGATCACATTCATTTCTTCCATCGGTTCGACAGTCGGTAAGATTGCGACAGGGCAAGTGCTTTATCTGCCGGCAGCCATTATGATTGTAGCAAGCATTATCGCTTCTCCTTTAGGGGCGAAGGTCGGTCAAAAAATGAATGCAAAAATTCTCCAAAGCATTCTGGCTGTATTGATTTTAGCTACAGCTATCAAGATTTGGCTGGATATTTTATAGAAAATAAGCAATGGAATCGATATTCCATTGCTTATTCGGTAATGTTATAAATCGCTGTGAGGCAGTTGCCTGTTGTTGTCCCA
>JBJEFM010000234.1:0-5046 GCA_051874035.1 Bacillus sp. (in: firmicutes) | reverse complement strand
GCTTAAAACCTGGGGTTGTAACAGGTTTGATTGTTGAATCTTTTGTATAGGCATATTCCAATGGAGTTTTTAAATAAATGGTATTCCCTTGAATCCTAGAAATTTGCTTTGATTCCACTCCCTGCGAGCTTGTGAATTGAAGGAATTGACCTTCTGAAAGCCCTGCGGCATCCGTCAGGCTCACAATGGTTGCACCGATAGCAAGATCAGTCGTAACCGGCACAGCTTCTCCAACGACAGGAGGTGTTTCGATAATCGTTCCCCCGATCAAACTAAGCTGGCGGTTTTCAATCGAATTCTCCGCGAGAGTAGTTTCTAGCGTATGGGTCCAGGAAGTGATATCAGTGTCCACGGCTCCCACGACTTGATCCACTTCAAAATCCTCGGTGTCAAAACCCCTTGTTGTAGAAATTCCATCATTGGTAGCCCCCAGATCGTACCAACCAGGCTTTAATTCATAAGGGGATGTAACATCCATTACATCCTCAATAGAATCCGGGAATGTGCCGTCAAAATTCTTATAGACTAGCCGCCCTGGGCCACCAACGATATTATCGGAATTGATTTTATAAATATCGGCCATTATTCTACTCCCTCCTTAATTTCCCATGATGCAAAGCCCGTCAATGTCTTAGCTTCGCTTGCTGTTATATCTTCCCCGACCTTCAATGTTTGTCCAGGAAGGAGATCAATATATCCTTTTCTTTCATCTTCCCTATGGAAACGCAATACCTTTTCGCCCTTTGTAGAATTCGGACCAACAATGGTAAGCTGTTTCACACTTTTCTTTTCCACTCTATCCTTTTGTTCAGCCATGTAAATACCTCCTATGCTTCTAAATGTTCCATACGAATATAGCCCCAGGCTTCGGGACTGCCTGTGTCCTGGTCAACGGAATGAATAGGCATAGATTCTTTTTCAATCCACAAGACGCGCAGCCCTTTAATAGCCCCTGTGTTTCTTTGAAGAATGTTAATGGTTGTAACAAATAAACTCATAGCTTCATAATCGGTTTTTGCCCTTACAATAATTTGCAAGCGCGTTCCATCATTCCCTCCTGCCGCCCTTACAGCAATGCAAGGGAGCTTTGCCTTCGCAGGAATGCTATTTCCATAGACAGGGGCCGGAGCAAACCGATTCATCATTTGTACAACAGGAGGAATGGGATCAACATAATCAATCATGATAAACCTCCTTTACAAATTCAGAACCCTTTTGATCTGCGCTTCTGCCACTCTTCCCATCCGATCCTCCGATCTATCTAAACCTCTTGCCATGATGTTATATCTTCTTTCGAGATGTTCCGCATAACTCACATCAGCCCCGATATTTAAAGCAGATTCATTGTTGTTCCCCAACATTTGATAAAGAGGTTGGGACGGACTGCCAGTGCTATAGCCGATTGAATTAATATAAAGGCTGGTGTCAATGTGATCATCTTCCCTAGTCACTTCTTTTGTTTCATCGGCCCAAACCATACCTGCCGCATGAACCGCTTTTTCCCTTGCTTCCTTCATTTTTGAAGGGGCATTTCTTGAAAAATAAGAGACTAGATTTCTATCTAATTCTAAACGGATTGTAAAATCGCTGTTTCTTGCCATGAATTCAGCCCCCTTTCAGTTCCAATTCAAAATGGTGCACACCCCTTTTGCCGAACTTTGGGTTCACTTTTTCCACTATAAAATTGCCTTCAATTACTTGATTTCCGTACTTATCCTTAATATCCGTTATCCTCATGCTAAGGGAAATATCCACATCGGGAGCCAAGAAAAGAATATGTTCCGTTACATAATCGGTCCCTGTTTCCCCTCGCGCTTGGTAATAATTCAATTGATCCAACCGGCAATGTATATCTTCCACGACCTTTTCATCGTGAATATCCTGGCCATATGGATCTTGCCCGACAACTTGATCTTCATAGATGATTGTGCATCTATGAATCAATAATGTTGTTATTTTCATGGAGATTACCTCACTTCGTCGGAAGGCCCTGACACCCTAAATAAAAGCCCTAGTCCTGGACGCCTTGCCTGCCTCCAATATTCAAGAATCATATCCAATTCAGGGATGCCCGTTTTATATCCTGATTCATCCGGTTTTTTGCTGTATGAAAAAGAACCGATCCGCACCGTTTCATCGTCTGAAAAGCCTGTTTCTTTCGTTTCTGGATCATCCCAATACCAGAGATATTCAACAAGGAGAAGGGTTGCAACCTTCATATCTTGCCGCAACCCTTCTGCTGTACTTTCTGAATAATCCCGGCCTGTCGCCCTTCTGATCCAAGCATCGGCACGTTCTATATAACGTTGAATCTCTTGATCTGACAGGCTTTTCAAATCTGTAAAAGAGGTTTGTTTCTTGATTTCCGAAACCTCTATAAACATATCAAACCTCTACAATGAAACCGGAACGGATACGAGCGACTAGAGCAGTAGAGGGATTCTCTGGTAATTCTTTCTCTTGATCTCCCGCTAATGTAAAGTCAGCATCACTAAATTGCGTTTTAGGATCGGCTAATTTGTATTTTTTTCCGCTCGATTCTCCTGTTACTACTTTGATTGCTTCTTTTTCTGCATCAGATAAAACAGTTTCATTTTCTTCCACACTCTTAATTACTTCTTCGGACGTAGCCTTTTTTTCTGTTTCAGCCTTCGTTTTTGATTCTTTTTTTTCAGCCATGATTAATCCTCCTTTATGAAATAAAAGTGATGCCCTTTATCCATAAGCACATGACTAGCCCTATAAAGGCAATAACCTGTGTCAGAATCCACGAACTCATTATGGATAAAGGGATTATAAGTGAATCTTTTCCAACCAGAAATGCCATTACTGCAGCTCTCTCCTTCAAAAAATCCAAGAGCAAAGGCATGAACATTCCGGACTCTTAACTGCCTGGCCTTTCGTTGCCCGCCTTTTCTCACCCGGAATTGTACATCCTTTAAACAAACAGAATCTGCATAAGCGACCACTAAACCTGTCTTGTGATCCAAGATGGAATAGCAATCTTTATGCAGATTCTTATAAACTCTTACTTTCTGCCCCTTGATAAGGGACCGGCCATTATAAAGCTGTATTGTCATTTTCGGGCTTGGTCGAGCGTTACAATGACACGAGCATTTTTTTCAAACGGCACAAATTCACTAATTTCTGTTCCATAGGAGCCCTCAACCTGTGTCTTGGCCGAACGTTCTGATTCAACGCCGAATTCTTTCCCTTCGTAGCGAACAAGGCCAAAATTCGTATCCACCAGGATAATACGATTATCAGGCACTTGATTACTGATGAAAGGCGTGGAATTCACAACATCAGCGAAGTTATTGTCGCGCAATTCTTCACGATACAAATAAGCTCCATTGTCCCGCAGATTTGTAATTGTAAAGGCTGTATTCAGGTTCATGATTGCAAGATTAGGCGTGAACCCTAGCTCCTGCTCTTGATATTTGGACGCATAGAAAATGTCGCCCAAAGTAAGCGTGTTTGCTGTTTGAACACCAATTGTAGGAGCCGCATCCGAACCGTCGGCAAAATATCCATTCAGCAAGCGATCAATTGCCACATTCTCATATTGGCGGCCTAGCTGACGCCCAAGTTGTTGCAGCCATAAACGAACCATATCAATATTGGCTCGTTGCGATTCATCCGTCCATTCGATGCCTCGACCTCTTTTATGCATCTTAATGGATTGATCCCCAAGTTTGATAGTACCGACCGGAATAGGCGCGCCTTGCCCTACATCCCGCAATTCATACCAATCCTCGTCATGCTCCAAGTAATACCATTGTTGCGCGAACTGATCACTATTGACAGTTTGAGCAACTAGACGCTCCCAATTAGAGCCACGCTGCCATCCCATCCGCAATCCATCTTCCACAATCGCATTAAATAAAGGCTTTGTTCCATCATTCGCCAAAAGCTCACGCACTTTCACCTTTCCGATTTCATCATAGCCCAAAGCTCTGCTAATCTCTTTTGTAGTTAAGCCATTATCCGCAAGATAACGCTTGTAATGCCAAGATGATGCTGTCTTGGCTACTTCACTACCGAATTTTTTCTCCATTTCAGTACGCACTCCTGCGCCTGTTGCAATTTCCACTTCTTGTCCGAATCTATTTTTAATCTTCAACGTATACCCCTCCTTTATGGTAATAAGACTTCTACAACTTTTTTAGCAGTGTCCACAAATAAAACCCTTGTTCCATTTCCAGTTGGCGCGCCTTCCGCAGGAGCACCCATAGCCATTACGCCGCCTTTTCCATCCGAAACAACGGAAGCGCCGATGGCAGGAGCCGCACCTGAATAAGTGAATACCTCCACCCGGCTTGCATTGAATACATGAGCGCCTAACGGTGTATAAGGATCAACTACATTATGTTTAGCTCTTGCATCAGGAACCTGTCCGGAAGGCGTTTTAATCACTCCATATGCCGTTGTGCCATCCCAAGATAAAAGATCCCCTGTATTGATTGGATTTGCTTCGCTTGCAGTCGGGCATTTCACTGTTAGAGATAACCCATAAGAATCTGGAATCGGTCCACCTACTCTTGTCATTATTGCTCGCCCCCTTCAAAAAAGTTTTCGTTTGGATCAATTTTTCTCGGCTTTTCTGTTTGATCTGGCTTATTATCACGGTTCAGATTTTCTTCATCCGTTTGTCTGCCTGCGGAAAAACGTTGTTTCGCCTGACGGTTATATGCTTCAATCTCTTCTTTGATCGAATCAATATCGCCAGAATGATTCAACATGGCTCTATATGATTCTGGATTGAATGTGTCGCCCTGCGCTTTCACACGAGCCGCCACCGCTGAATCCACCATATCCGATAAGTAACGGCGCCCCTGCTGTGCTTCCTTCTTCAATTGACGGATAGCTTCAGGCTTTGAATAATCGCGGCCTAACTCATTCCGAAGTGCGATATCCTCCGGCTGACGGAATGGCTCCCCTTCTTCTGTCAAAATATCGTAAATACGGCCCTTCTCAACTTTATTTTCTCTTACTGCTTCCCTCAATTGATCTAATAGCTCGTTCAATGAAAAAACCTCCTTTGTA
>JBJEFM010000233.1:0-26898 GCA_051874035.1 Bacillus sp. (in: firmicutes) | reverse complement strand
GGATGAAGGAAAAACCCCACCTATCAAAGATTCACTTTATTTCTTTTCGGTTGGAGGTTCGTATGAAAAAACAGCTTGAGAAGTCATTCCGGATCGCGCATAAGGAAGCGAAGATCGGAGTGGCTTTGGTTCTTTTTAATTTTATTTGGTGGTTCGGCTTCGCTTATGGGCTGGGTTCGAAAGACCCATCGGAGTATACATACGTATTCGGGCTGCCTGCGTGGTTTTTCTATAGTTGTGTCGCAGGATTTCTCGTGATGGTTATACTTATCATCTTCTGTGTGAAATTTCTGTTCACCGACATCCCTTTTGAAGAGGGGGAAGAAGAATGAGTTTGAATGTGGCGGTCATCATTCCGTTATTATTATTTTTGGTGCTGATCTTCTTTATTGGCTTTTGGTCTAATCGTTACGTCCAGTCATCGGATTCATTCTTGCAGGAATACTTTCTCGGGGGCAGGCAGCTTGGCGGCTTTGTGCTGGCGATGACGATGATGGCGACATATGGCAGTGCGAGCAGTTTCATCGGCGGTCCCGGCGTGGCCTATACGAAAGGGCTCGGATGGGTATTATTATCGATGGCGCAGCTTGCGGCCGGTTATTTCGTCTTGATGGTCCTCGGCAAGAAGTTTGCGATTGTCGCCCGCAAATATAAAGCGATCACGCTGATCGACTTCTTGAAGGAGCGTTATCAAAGTACAGCGGTTGTGCTTGTTTCCGCGGCGAGCATCATTATTTTCCTGTTCGCTTCGATGGCAGCGCAATGGGTGGGCGGAGCCCGTTTGATTGAATCGCTGACGGGTCTTTCCTATACGGCCGCATTATTTATTTTTGCCGTTTCGGTATTGATTTATGTCATTATCGGCGGTTTTCGTGCCGTCGCTTTGACGGATGCTGTCCAAGGGACAATCATGTTCATCGGCACACTGGTGCTGCTGGTGGCGACCATCATCGCCGGCGGCGGCATTTCGAATATTATGTCGGAACTGGTGGCGGAGAATCCGAATCTGGTGACGCCGTTCGGGGCGGAAGGCGATCTGACGCCGCTATATGTATCATCATTCTGGATTTTGGTCGGTGTCGGCGTGGTGGGTCTGCCGCAGATTACCGTCCGGGCCATGAGCTATAAAGATTCAAAGGCGATGCATAAAGCAATCATCATCGGAACAATCGTCATCGGCTCAGTCATGCTCGGCATGCATCTGATCGGCGTACTGGCGCGCCCGGTCGTACCGGGTGTGGAAATCGGCGATATGGTGATGCCGACATTGACGTTGAAAGTGCTGCCGCCTTTCTTGGCGGGGCTAGTTCTGGCCGCGCCGATGGCAGCCATCATGTCGACGGTCGATTCGTTATTGATTCTGGTTGGTTCAACAATCGTAAAGGATATTTATATCAATTATATGAAGCCGGATGCTTCCGAGCGGCAAGTGAAGAGGACCAGCTTCTGGGTTACAACAGTCATCGGCATTTCGGTTGTACTATTTGCGCTCAGCCCGCCCGACTTATTGATCTGGCTGAATCTGTTCGCTTTCGGCGGCTTGGAATCTGTCTTTATCTGGCCGGTTGTCTTCGGTTTATATTGGAGCACGGGCAATAAATACGGAGCGCTTTGTTCCATGGTGGCCGGCATGGGTTCATATATCCTGTTCGACCGCTTCTATCCTACGGCGTTCGGCATGCATACGGTCGTCCTGCCGATTCTGTTGTCGCTTGTTGTGTATGTCATCGCCAGTTTGCTGACCAGTAAAAAAGTGGAAAAAGTGGAGTTCATCTGATGTTTGGGCCGCTGCGATTCTGTCATCGCGGCGGCTTTTTTTCGCGAATAAAAGTTTCGGCGTTTTCCATACTAGAAGAGAAGGGGTGATTAGTATGGCGAAACGGACAAAGAAGAACGACCCGCAGCAAAAGAACAAACAAGGTTTCGATTCTGCTAAGACAGATTCCGAATTCTCCAAAGAATTCGGTAGCGCGAATGCGAATAGAGCGCATAAAGAAAAAGCGAAGAAAGCAAGAGCATCGAAAAAGAAAGCGGAAGAGTTATCGTGAAGGGAGCCTTATACTCATGACTCAATCGAAACGCCGTCAAGAAAGCCAATGGGCGAGCCGCAAGCAATCACAGCAGCCGCATGGCAAAGTGAAATCTTTCGAGCAATTGTCGGAAGAAGCGGGAAAGACGAAAGCCTGAATGTGCATATAGATACGACGAACCCCGCCCTGGGAATTCCTTGGGCGGGGTTTCATGCGTAATGGCAAAGGGAAGCGGTCCCTTGGATTATTCGGGTGCGCCATTTCCTTTCTTCAAGTAAAGCCCATATAGGTAGGCTATCCATTTGCAGTGTGGATCGGACCTTAAATTTTTCAATAATCCTTGCATAAGGGCGGGGGAAAGCTGCGGTTCATGCAAATCATCCTTCAATAGCTCCAATGACTCCCGTATAATCGGATCGGCCGATTCATTGATTTTCCGGGTGAGGGCATCGTCTAGTTTTTCTTCTGTGAGCGATAGGCACTCGGCATTCATAAAGGATAAGAACTCGGATGAAATAAACGGGATTGTGGCATGATCTGCAATGACTGACGTTTTTTCAACTAAGGAGATGCACAGCTTATCGATGTCGACCGGGTAGTCCAGAATTAAAAAGAGCTCTGCATAATGTTTCAGGAAGCCTTTGATCACATACACCAAATCGGCGCGCATATCCGGCTTCACTTGCGGGAATTGGCGTTCCACAAGCGAGAGAGCGATGGAGTTCAAAATATCGTCGTATTTTCTTATTCTATCCAAGAGTTCCATATTAAAGGAATTTAACGGCTCTTTCATCAAAATCTTGGCGAAATTCGAATGATTACGATAAGACTGAAATAACGTATAATAGAAATGATACAATAATGTTTCATTGGGTTGGCTCTCGTTGACCGATTGTTCAACATCCGCCACAATTTCGCTCAAGAAATAATCAATCAGCCCGAAAATCAATTCGTTCTTTGATTTGAAGGACAGATAGAAAGCACCCTTCGATATGCCGCATCTTTCTGTGATTTGCTGAATCGATGTAGCTTCGATGCCCTGTTCAGCAAACAATTCCAAGGCCTTTTCCATGATTAATTGTTTTTTTATCATACGCGACACTCCATTCTTTCGGTTGACAACTGACCATGTAGTCATTATTATAAATACTTGTAGGAATATAGTCAATTGTATGAGTAAGTAGAATCGTTAGAATATAATATCAAAGGATGGTGCAAAAGTGAAAGGGTTAGTCAACTTCGTCCTTGGAAATAAGCTGGCTGTGTGGTTATTGACTATTATTATAACAGCTTCGGGCATTTATTCCGGGACAAAAATGAAAATGGAATCCATTCCGGATATTTCGGTTCCGTTCTTGATGGTTATGGATGTATATCCTGGCGCTACACCGGAACAAGTGATGGATGACGTTTCGATTCCGATGGAGAAAGCCATCGAGGGACTTGAAGACGTAAAGGCTGTTTATTCGAATTCATCCTCTAATGTTTCCCAAGTCCAGGTAGAATACGAGTATGGCGTGGATATGGATGAGAAGAAGCGCCAGCTGGAATCGGCGCTTGATGGCGTGACATTGCCGGAGGATGCGGAAGAACCATCCATCATGGCAATCAGCATGAATATGATGCCGGTAGTGGCATTATCCATCAGCAGCTCAGAAGAAGATATTGTCGAACTTACATCAACAGTGGAAGAGATCATTCTGCCGAAACTCGAAGGAATTGACGGTGTGGCTTCCGCGACAATCACAGGCCAGCATATTGAAGAAGTGGACTTCACGTATAATAAAGAGAAGATGGCTTCGCTCGGCTTGACGGAAGATAAAGTGAAGGAAATGATCCAGGCGAGCGACATGGCGCTTTCACTCGGCCTTTATGAATTTAAAGAAGGAGAGGAAGCTGTCGCAGTCGACGGTAAACTGAAGACGGTGGAAGAGCTTAAGGAAATGCTGATTCCAGTAACGCCGTCAGCCGAGAATCCATCACCGTTCGTGAAACTTGGCGACATCGCAAAAATTGAAACGGTCGGTAAAGTAGAATCCGTTTCCCGTACAAACGGCGAGGATGCAATCGCCATCCAAATCGTTAAATCACAGGAAGCGAACACCGTAACCGTTGTTAATGAAGTGAAAGATGTAATAGAAAAAGAGAAAGAAGCAATCGATGGTTTAATGATTGATGTGACAATGGACCAAGGGGAACCGATTGAAGAATCGGTATTCACGATGATCGAAAAAGCCGTATTCGGCGGTTTAATTGCGGTTCTGATCATCCTGCTGTTCCTGCGTGACTTCAAATCTACTATTATATCAATTATTTCTATCCCGGTTTCCATCTTCATGGCCTTGCTGCTGCTGAACTGGATGGATATCACATTGAATATTATGACGCTTGGCGCCATCACAGTGGCGATCGGCCGGGTAATCGATGACTCGATCGTCGTTGTGGAGAACATTTACCGGCGCATCCACTTGAAAGAAGAGAAGTTGCGCGGACGGGCGCTGATCCGCGAGGCGACGATTGAAATGTTCAAACCGATCCTGTCATCTACATTAGTGACAGTCGCCGTATTCGCACCGTTGATCTTCGTCGGCGGGATGGTCGGAGAATTATTCATGCCATTCGCATTGACGATGACATTCGCGCTTATGGCTTCACTTGCGGTCGCGATTACAATCGTACCGGCGCTTTCGCATTTCTTGTTCCGTAAAGGCTTATACGGGGAGAAGACAGAAGGGAAGCATAAGGAAGCCGGCAAGCTCGCGAATTGGTATAAAGGCGTATTGAAGAAAGCGCTGAATCATAAGATCATCACATCGGTTATCGCGATTGTGCTATTGGTCGGTTCGGTGGCGCTGACGCCGCTTATCGGATTCAGTTTCTTGGGGTCCCAAGAAGAGAAGACGATGTACGTAACATATACACCGGAAACCGGTGAATTGATGGAAGACACATTGGCGAATATCGAAGTAGTCGAGAAGAAATTGATGAAGCGCGGCGATATCGATATCATCCAGTTATCCGTTACAGATTCAAGCAGTGCGGATCCTGCATCCATGATGATGGGCGGCGCGGGAGGCGCCTTGATGTACTTGATCTTTGATCCGGATATGGATATGGATGACTTTGCCGATGCGAAGAAAGAAGTAAAAGAGTATGTAACAAACATCGGCCAATCCGGTGAGTGGAAGCTGCAAGACATGATGTCGATGTCGATGTCATCGAACGAAGTCAGCTACACTATCTATAGTAAAGATTTAGATGACTTGCAGACGGCTGTGAAGCAAGTGGAAGAGGCAATCAGTAAAGTCGACGGCTTGGAAGATGTGACTTCCGATGCGGAAGATCCATATGTGGAGCATACATTGAAAGTCGACCAGGCGGACATCTTGCAATATGGCTTGACAACCGGACAAATCGTGATGGCGTTGAATCAGTCCGGCACGAAAGAAGTGCTGACAACGGTCGAGAACGATGGCGACGATATCAATGTTGTCGTCCAACGTGAAGCAGCGGCTGCGCCTGAATCGATGGAAGAGCTGCTCGCTACGGAAATCCCGACAGCGCAAGGAAATGCAATGCCGCTATCCAAGCTTGTGAAAGTGGAAGAAGGAACGACACTGAACACATTGACGCGTTCTGAAGGAGAATACTATGCGACAGTTTCCGGCACAATCATCGGCGACGATATCTCAGCGGCAACAGCTGCTGCGGATAAGAAAGTGGATGCCCTTGATCTGCCGAAAGGTGTAACAACAGGCGTCGCGGGTGTAGCGGCGGATATGCAAGAAACGTTCACGCAGCTTGGAGTGGCGATGCTCGCTGCGATTGCGATCGTTTACTTCATCCTTGTTGTCACATTCCGTGAAGGTTTGGCTCCGTTTGCCATTCTATTCTCACTGCCGTTCGCGGTAATCGGTTCATTTGCCGGCCTGTTTATCACCGGCCAGACAATTTCGGTATCGGTAATGATGGGATTATTGATGTTGATCGGTATCGTTGTAACGAATGCGATTGTGCTCGTGGACCGCATCATTCATATGGAACGCGAAGGATTGAATATGCGTGAAGCCATCCTTGAAGCGGGAGCGACTCGTCTTCGTCCGATCTTGATGACAGCCATCGCGACAATCGGAGCGATGCTGCCGATGGCATTCAGCGAAGGCGGAGGCGGCTTGATTTCGAAAGACCTTGCCGTTACAGTAATCGGCGGTCTATTGAGCTCGACCTTGCTGACATTGGTCGTCGTGCCAATCGTCTATGAAGTGCTTTCCAAACTATTTAAGAAAAACCGTAAAGAAATAGAAGAAAATTAATAAATGCGGTTCTAACACAGTTTCCCGTCAGCTTCGGCTGTACGGGGCTGTGTTTTTTTGTCTTTTGCTGTGTTAAAAGGAGATTGATTGAATGGTGAAAAAAGAGATATAATCATAATTACATAAAATGGAAAGGGGAGCGGAATGAAAAATATCTCGTCATTAATTATAGGTTTAGCAATTATAATCGGTTTTACAATCTTAGGCTTATTCGTAATGTTTGCATTAGGGAAAGATTCAAACACAGTTAGCCATAACGATGAATATAGATATGAATTAGTTCCCGCAAACGAAAATACTATTATTATTTTCGATAAGAATTCGGGCGAATATTGGAATAAATTCATACCAAGCGGCGAAGGTCCTGTTAATTGGGAAAAAGGTGATTCTCCCATAAAAGATAGTGGAAAATAAAGTGATAGCCATATTAGAGGATATTTCTTTGAACTGTTTCCAAAATTAATTAAAAAAGAGACTAATCGAAGATACAATAGCGAAATTGTTATAGAAACACTTAAGGAAGTTGGATTTAGAGAAATTCAAGAAGTTAAGTTGTGGGAAACAAGGAAAGTATATGATGATAAAGAGCAACTACTAAAAGACTTAAGCGAGAGAATAGGAAGAAGTATTTTACACGAATTAAATGATAAAGAATTAAAATTATTAATAAATTATATAGATGAGTCAATTTCAACTAAATGTGGCATAGTTGAAAAAGATAGATGGACTATTTGGAAAGCTGTTAAATAATCAGGTCATTTGATTAAGTTTATAAAAAAGTGGAATTGAATTTTTTTATGTAGCTAACGGAGTAGAATTTCTGTAATAAATGAGCCCATTATTTATGCAAAATCCAACTAAACGTAAATTTAGTAGATAAGAATCCATTTTAATCAATCTTTTTCAAAATGGATTCTTCTTTGTTTACATAAAATAGAGGTCTATAAGCTATTCTCAATCAAACTTTAGTTTAAAACTACAAATAGATGTTTTTAAAAGTTTCTTATTTGAAGATTATGGATATTAACTGTTTTACCGGAATGTTCCTTATTATTACACTTTAGAATAACCTCCACTTTATAAGAAGCAGCGTGTATGAAACGAATGGTTTGCGATCCTAAGTTAATTTTCAGTAAATCTTCATGTTCTTCATAGCCATCAAACAAAGCGTAAATGATATTTTTGTCGTTTTCTGTTAATTCTCCGTAAATGACCACTTCAGAAATACCCTCAATATCATTATCTCGGCTATTCGGTACCATATATTGTTCCATATAGTTCTTAGATTTTTCATCATTTAATTGCTGAAGAAAAAATTGAAAAGGGACTCCTTCTAATTCGGGTAAATACGAGTTGCGCCAAGGCATAGTCTTATTTAACAAATTGAAAAACCAACGGAATTTCAGAGGCTCCGGCGGAGAAATATTTACATTATGACTAAGAAGTTTGTGGTAAGTCTTATCGATATCCTCAACTTCTAAAGCAAAACCAATCAATCCTCTATGCCCATTAAGATATTTTGTAGTCCATTCTTTTATCCATCCTCCACCGTCTTTTGTTTTGATTTGTACAAATTCAAAATACTCTTTTCCAATCCATATATTTGATACCTTAAATCCCTTTGTTCCTTTTCCCCATTTAGGCTTATAAGGTAGCCCTATTGAATGAATTGAATTTATTTGTTCTTTATCTTCTTGTATAAACTTATCTACATTTACTACTAAATGGTCAATCTTCAAATTATCCCCCCTCAAGTAGCTAAATAGATTAAAAAAACGCCTTTATGCATCTTTCATTAAATGGAATATCTTGCACTTGATAGGTAAATTTCAACATATCGTTTAATTGAGTAAAATGATTGTTTACTAATGTATGTAAACTATTAGGTGCATTAATGAATGAAGGAACTGTGATCGCCATTCCTTTTATGCTGCTATCTGAGAAGTTTAACGGAAGGGGTGATGGTTGAATATTTCCTTGATTTTTGTATAAAAAGAAAGGAAACTCCTTTTTAAAGAAGGGGTCTCGTTCGCTTTAAGCAAATATCTCTGTTTAATTTAACTTTTTTGCCATCCATCGCTCAACAATAAAAATTCCAAGTGAGACACCAAAAGCTGTGGAAAAAGCATTCGCAATATTTAAATTGCGTTTTAGAAAATGATTAAATACTAAATTGCAAATGAACAAGAACAAAAAGAAAATAAAGTAATGAACTATCTTTCGTTTCATACACAGAATTACCGCCTTATTCGTTTTATACTTATATATAGAAAGGTAACAACCACTATTAACAACCTTGATTTACAATTAATACCATGTCATTCCTAAAGTAAATAATAGTACAAGTGTTAAAGATATTAATATCAAAAATAATGTTATAATACTGAAAATACTTTTTATGTTAAAAATAGCGAGTAAAGCTGAAACCACTAATGAAATTACTAAAAACATCATATGAGCATCACTTGCTCTTGTAAATAGAATTGGATTAAAAAAAGAGAATACCGTCATTACAAATAGCACTAAAGAAGATATGCTTAATAATTTCTTCATATAAAACACCTTTCTGATTATTTTATTCTCAAAACTACTCATAATAGTTGCCTGAAACCAAAAATATACAACTTTTCATTTTTATTCTACATGAAAAATATTTCTAAACAACTGCAATTATTCATCAATTAATCTTTAAAAGGATAAAAATATAAAATGAGGTAAAGTGGCAGGATAGTGCAATATAGTGAAATTTGAATTTTGATATAAACGTATGAATTTATAAACATCTATATCAATTCTTTAGGAGGACAAAAATGCTGGTGATTTCCTTAGTCTTAATGGTTTTAGGTATAGTAATAATACTTGTCGGTTCTTCCATAATAAGAAAAGGGAAAACATCATTCATTGCAGGTAATAATGAAATGTTTGTCCCGAAAAATGAAAAGAAATTATCTGGGCGAATAGGTTTTGTGGTTATGTTATTTGGTGGTGAAACAGTATTATTCCCAGTCGTATATAAATTGATTAATGGGATTGAGGGATACCATTTTGCAGTATTAGCTGTTCTTCATATTTTAACTATATTTTTTTATGTTTCTTGACCAAATGGAGAAGTAAGGAAAAATTCTTACTGAACTAGCTGGGGCGATTCTTCGTTATGAGGGATCGTTTTTTTTATGCAGGTATCGGTACAGGATTATACAATAAGTGTCTAGAATGTACTATTGTGTAAAAAAGATTTCGTGAGGTGAATAGAAGGTGATGGATTACTATGGGGAACTTTGTACAAAAATATATGAAAGTGAAAAATCTATTGCGATGGGAGTAGAGCTGGATTTTTATCTATCTTTCGTTAAAGATAATATGAAAGTTTTAGAGCCTATGTGCGGCAATGGTAGAATGCTTATTCCTTTTTTGCAAAGAGGGATTGATATTGAGGGCTTTGATATTTCGGAAGAGATGTTGAATGTATGTGAAGAAAAAGGAAAAAAACTAGGTCTCAATCCAATTGTTTTTCTTGAAAAAATAGAGAGGTTTAAGAGGAATAAAAATTATGATTTAATTATGGTCCCTTTTGGTTCTTTCTCACTTTTACCTGATAGATTAGTACACGAAAGTCTTCAAAATTTAAAGTCTGTTTTAAAGCCAGATGGGAAACTGCTTTTGACTGTTATGGTAAAAAATGCAGAGGTTGAAGAAGTTCCTGATTGGATTGAAACGAATAGGGTACAATTTGTTGATCAAATAATTATTGAATATAAAAAAATGAACTATAATCAGGAATCTAAGGTATTAAATATTGAGTTGAAATATCAATCGGTTCAAGGTGAACAGTTAGCGAAAATAGAAACGATGGATTTCCCTATTCGTCTTTATGAGTTAGGAGAATTTAAGAATTTACTCCAGACAAACGGATTTAGAGATGTAGTAGTTCACGAAGTAATTAATGGATATGGAGAAGGAAGTTCGTTTAATGTATTTGAGTGTGAAATATAGCGTTTTTTTTAATGAACTGAAGGTACGCCATAATCCAAGTTGTCGACTTGGTGGCTCTTTTTGCTTTTTGAAAGAAATAAAATAATAGTAATTTTGTGAAGAGCTGTACTTAAACAATCTGG
Organism: Bacillus sp. (in: firmicutes); assembly: GCA_051874035.1. Classification (GTDB taxonomy): domain Bacteria; phylum Bacillota; class Bacilli; order Bacillales; family DSM-1321; genus Bacillus_AD. Next base: position 16,440 of record JBJEFM010000233.1, on the reverse strand, counting down.
GGATTTAGCGGAATAAGGAGCAATAAAGTAATTAATTTTTTTATGCGATGAAATTAAGATTTAATCGTAATTTCCAATCACACTTTATTATAAAGCTACAGCAGGGCTATAGGCGGAAGAGGAATGCAGCTGAAGCAAGATAAACATTGTAGCATTTCAGGTCCCGCTGCAGGGGGATAGTAAATAAGAAACCTCTCCATCGTAAAGAGGAGAGGTGCTTGTTCATTGCTGTTTCAGCATCATAGCGGCTTGGAAAATATCCGCGGCTGTCAAACCGTAGTAATCTTGCAGGTAATCCACCGTGCCGACTTGTCCGAATTGATCTCTTACGCCGATGCGTTTAAGCGGAGTGGGGCAGTGTTCGCTGAGCACTTCCGCGACTGCGCTGCCGAGTCCGCCGATGATATTATGGTTCTCCGCCGTGATGACGGCTCCTGTCTTGCCCGCATAGGAGACAATCAGCTCCTTGTCGATCGGTTTGATGGAGAACATGTCGATGACGGTTGCTTCGATGCCCGCATCGGCAAGCAGATCCGCTGCTTTCAATGACTCCGCCACCATGATGCCGCTTGCAATCAGAGTGATGTCATTTCCTTCCCGCAATACTTTCCCTTTACCGGCTTCGAATGTTTCATTTTCATCATATAAGGTAACGGCGTTCTTCCGGATTGTGCGGATGTAGTGTATGCCGTATTCATCCGCGGCGCTTTGCAGCAAGTAGCGCAGCATGGCGGCATCGCTCGCTTCGTAGACCGTTGCACCGGGAATCAAACGCATGAGGCCGATATCCTCGAACGGCATATGTGTTCCGCCGTTGAAGGCGGCAGTGACGCCAGAATCGGAGCCTAGAATCTTGATGTTAAGCTTGGCGTAAGCGCCCGAGATAAACAATTGATCGAATGTCCGCCGCGTCACGAACTCCGCGAAGGAATGGACAAATGGTATTTTCCCCGTTAATGACAGGCCGGCTGCCGTACCGATCATATGAGCTTCCATAATGCCGCAGTCGATGATTCTTCCGGGCAGATTGCTTTGGATTGTATTCGTTGTAATCGCGCCCATCAAATCGGCGTCCAGCACATATATATCAGGGTTGTTTTGTGCTAATTCCCAAACGGTGCCGCTATAGACTTTCCTCATTTCAATCGCGTCGAGTTGATATTTCTCCTTCGCTATAGTACTCATCAGTGAACCACCTTTCCCATTTTTTTCGCTAAATCATTGATGGCTTTCAGAATCGCTTCTTCGTCCGCTTTTGACGGCCGGATATGATGGTTTGCGGCCATTTGCTCAATATAAGGGACGCCTTGACCTTTTACTGTATCCAGGATAATCGCGACCGGCTGTGTGTTTTGCGCTTTTCCGCGGAGGATAGCGGCATATATGTCAGCCAGCGAATCGCCTTTGACTCGCAGGGAATAGAATCCGAACGCTTTCATTTTCTCTTGCAGGTCGAAAGGGTTGATGATGTCCTTTGTCGGGCCGTCCAGCTGCTTCTTGTTCTCGTCGATGAACACGATCAGATTGCTCAGTTCATGATGAGCGGCGAATTGGAAAGCTTCCCAGCATTGTCCTTCGTTCAGTTCGCCATCGCCGACGATGCAGTAGGTGTAGCTTGATTTATGGTCGTGCTTCTGGGAAAGGGCGACACCTGCCGCAACCGAAATACCTTGTCCGAGCGAACCCGTCGTCATATCGACGCCGGGCGTCAGATTGCGGTCCGGATGTGAAGGGAGTTTCGTGCCGTTGTTATTCAATGTGTAGACCATATCTTCGTCGAAATAGCCGCGAAGCGCAAGCGCCGCATAAAGAGCGGGTCCTGCATGCCCTTTTGATAGAATGAAATAATCGCGGTCGCACCAAGCGGGATTCGCAGGGTCGATCTTCATCACTTCCCCGTAAAGTACGGCGAGGGTCTCCACAATGGATAAGCTGCCTCCATAATGGCCGAAGCCGCGGTGGTATAGTTCCTTCAATGTCAATAGGCGGATTTCATCGCGGTATTGTTCAAGCTCATGCATCGATTTGTTCATTGCTATGCCTCCTTATATTGGAAAAGCCGATTATCCGGAACGAGGAACGCACGCAGATAACCGACTTCTTATTTATCCCGATTATTAATGGGATTTCGCTTCTTCAGTACTGTGTTTTGGTTTTCTGATGAAGCCCCATCCGATTGCAACCAACAGAACAGCCACTACTGTGACGATGACGCCTGTAGAGCCTAAGTAGTTGGCGATGTTGCCAAGTAAGATGCCGGTTACGCCGAAGTCGGCATCAGAGAACGTAGTGTTGGCGAAACCTAGGTCGCCTAATACCGGCATTAAGAATACCGGCAAGAAAGTGATCAATAAACCGTTAAGGAATGCGCCGATTGTACAGCCGCGTATTCCGCCGGTAGCGTTGCCGAATACCCCGGCAGTCGCACCGCAGAAGAAGTGGGGCACAACGCCAGGCAGGATAATGACAGCACCGGCCCAGCCGAGAACAGCCATACCTACGATACCGCCGATAAAGCTGCAGAAGAATCCGAGCAATACAGCGTTTGGAGCGTAAGGGAATACGATTGGGCAATCAAGAGCCGGTTTGGAATTCGGCACCAATTTATCTGAAATACCTTTGAATGCCGGAACAATTTCCGCTAAGATCAAACGAACACCGGCAAGGATGATGAACACGCCGGCAGCGAATGTAACAGCCTGCATAACGGAGTATACAAGGAAGTTAGTTCCTGCGCTTAATTCTGTTTCAATGAAAGCCGGACCAGTGAATAGAGCGACCACTACATAAAGAACAGTCATAGTAAGTGCGATTGTGATAGAGCTATCGCGCAAGAATCCCAGGCCTTTCGGGATTTTTAAATCTTCTGTAGAACGGGAGCCTTTACCGACAAGTTTGCCGACCCAACCTGCCAATGCATAGCCGACAGATGAGAAATGTCCAAGGGCGACATTGTCATGCCCAGTGATTTTCTTCATGAAAGGTTGTACGATGGCAGGGAAAATCGCCATAACTAAACCTAATGCCACAGCGCCGATACCAATCAATGTAGCGCCGCGCAAGCCGGAAACATATAGGATAACTGCAACCATACATGCCATGTATAAAGTATGATGGCCTGTTAAGAAAATGTATTTAAGCTTCGTGAAACGAGCAATCAGAATGTTGGCCAACATACCGAAAGCCATAATCAATGCAGTGGCAGTACCGAATTCAGTAAGCGCCATCGCGACGATGGCTTCATTGTTCGGCACAACGCCTGATACATTGAACGCTTCTTGGAACATTTGTCCAAACGGAATCAATGCCCCTTGAAGGATGGTTGCACCGCCTGAAAGCACTAGGAATCCGAGACATGTTTTCACAGTTCCCTTAATAACTTCGTTAGCCGGTTTCTTCAGCAGCAATAAACCTGTTAATGCGATAAGTGCAACGAGAATGGCCGGCTGGCTTAAGACGTCAACGATGAAATCCAATATTGCTTTACCCATAATAAGTTCCTCCTTTTATATTGCCGCATTATAGTACAGCTTGTTCCTTCAATACTTCCTGCAATTTCTCGCGGATGCCGTCTGTATCGATGATGCTGTCGATAACAATGAGTTTTCCGAGTGAAGCGGCTCCTTCAGCAATATCCTTCGTCAGGATGAAGTAATCCGCATCGTTAGGTGTAGCTGATGCCAAGTCGCAGTGGGAAACTTCCACATCGCTCACGCCTAAATCGCGCAGAATCTCTTGAACATTCATTTCCAACATAAAGCTGCTTCCTAATCCTGAACCGCAAATCGCCATAATTTTCATCTTGTATGCCTCCTAAATGTAATTATCGTTGAATCATTTCACACTAGCGGGCGTCCCTTGCAAAACGGCAAGCACCTCATCCGCTGTTTGTGCATCTTTTAATTCCTGCAGCCTTTCTTTATCGCATAAGATTTTGGTCAGCTGCGATAAAGCTTCTAAGTGTGATGAGCTATCAACCGCGGCCAAGCAAAACAGCAAGGATACACGGTGGCTTTCATCGTCCGAGAAATAAACAGGTTCTTTCAGCTTGAGGAAGCTCATGCCTAATTTATTCACGCCTGCTTCGGGACGGGCATGAGGAATGGCGACTTCCGAGCCAAGGACAATATACGGCCCTAATGTTTTGACATTGTCGATGATGGCATCTGTGTAGCCGGGTTCAATCACTCCTTTCGAAAGTAAAGGTTGGGCTGATGCTTTTATCGCATCTTCCCATGTAGGAAGGTGGTCAATAAATTGAATACAGTCCTTCGTGAGTAATTCATTGAGCACTGGCAACGCCTCCTAAAGATGTATGGTGCATTCCTTCCATTCCACCGGTTTGTGAAAAAAGATTTAACTATATTTATATAGTTTTAGGGTGTTCGATAACCTAGTGGAATGGATGGTTTACATTCTATTACCCTTGTAAAAATGGATTAATCGCTATTAACATTTTTGTTGATGATTATTCTAAAATAACTAAAAATGTGTTGTTTTTGTGAAGGGGCATCGGGAGGGGAGAGCGTGGGATAGGCATACACATCAATTGGCGTATGGACAATTATCCAAAGCGGCGCTGCTTCAATAAAATAAAAGAGATTGAACAATAGGAGGGGAATCCTTTGTATAGCTATAATCCGTATGATTATTTGTCCAGGTCGCTTGCCTATCCGATGTATGGGTATGGGGCGGTCAATCCGTATGCCGGTTACGGGCGGAACCAGTATGTCCATCCGGCGGCCTTCGGCTATCCGTTATATCCTGACAGGCATGTTTACTTTCCTCATGAAACAGAAAGACCTGTATACTTCGATGCGTATCATGAGGTAGAACCTGGCATGGAGTATGAGGAAGGGCAGGGAAGCTATTATTATAGCGTTGAAGAAGAAGAGAGAAATATGGAAGAAGCAAGGGGGCGGTGGAGCAATTGGGAAAGCCTGGGTTCCCCTCGCGACGGAGGGATTAAAGATGGGCCGGGCGTCGCTTCCAGAGGTCCGAATCGCCTGGATATGTTCGTCCAAGGCATGAATGACAGACTGTGGCATAAATGGTGGGACGGAAGGCGATGGAGTGATTGGCAAGCGCTGGAAGGACAGATTGCATCGTCGCCTGCCGCCGTTTCCTGGGGCGGCAGGCGCGTTGATGTTTTTGTCCGCGGCATGAGAGGGAGTTTATGGCATAAATGGACGGAAGGGAACAGATGGAGTGAATGGGAAGATCTTGGCGGGCAGATCACATCGGCACCGGGCGCGGCTTCCAGAGGTCCTTTCCAATTGGATGTGTTCGCCCGCGGCACGAATGGCAGCATGTGGACCCGCTCCTGGAATGGCAGGCGATGGAGCGATTGGAACGACCTCGGCGGGCAGATCACATCGGCACCGGCGGCAGTGTCATGGGGTCCGAACCGCATTGATACCTTCGCGCGCGGAACGGATAATGCACTATGGCATAAATGGTGGCAAAACGGCAGATGGAGCGAATGGGAAAGCTTGGGAGGTTCCATTACCTCGGGGCCGGGCGCCTCATCGCGCAGGCCGAATCAATTGGATGTGTTCGCCCGCGGCACGAACGGCAGCATGTGGACTAAATCATGGGATGGCAGACGATGGAGCGATTGGAGCGACCTCGGCGGACAGATCACATCGGCGCCGGCGGCAGTGTCATGGGGCCCGAACCGCATCGATGCCTTCGCGCGCGGAACGGATGAAGCGGTATGGCATAAGTGGTGGAGCTGATGCGCCACGATTGCCCGCGCTGTTTGGCCATCTCTGTACGCAGGATGGCTTTGGCGGCAGCGCCATTCAATTCCGTTCTCTGTAGTTCTTCTTAATGTCTGTGAGTTTAATGGCAAGGGGGCTGCCTTGGTAATAACCTTTATTCGGTCCTGTTTTGGCGAATTTGCTTTCATACGGCGTCTTGAAAATATGGTTCACGAGCCAGTCGCCGTACATGACCACATAATCGCAATAAGGATCTTCGCAATGGACCCAGATAGGTTTGGTATTCGTTTGGATGAGCGGTTGCCCGCATTTGCATAAGCCTAATTTCTTCATTGGCGACTCCCATCTGTGTGGTTGTTTTTGCTTATTACGAAGGTACAATATGGTGCTTGAGTTGTAAAGGGAAGCTTCCCGGAGCTTCTTTTTTTATTGCCAATCTTACAAGATTGTAAGCGTATGTAAGGTAAATGCATAGGATGCCAAGAAGGGGCCCTTTATACTTTTAGTGAAGATGCCATCATAAAGGAAATATTCTATAAGACCAAAGCATTAATTTCATTTAAATCTTTAGCTTCATACTAAATGGGGTAATGAAGGGTAATATGTTTAAAGAATGATTGATTGGAATTTTGCGAGAAAGGTGGAAAGGCAGAATGGGAAAACGTAAACTAACATCATTTCACCCGATTTATTACATATTGCTGCTTGCGCTGATCAGCCCAATCTATATGTTGCTCAACCAATCGACAGCAGGCGCCGTTGATGTGACGATCGGCTTGGATGAATATATTCCGTTTATGAAAGAATGGATTATCCCATATTTATTATGGTATCCGTTTATTTACGGGGCGTTGATTTATTATTGCTTCGCCGAACGGAAGCAGTATTATTTGGCCCTTAGTACCATCATCATCGGCAAGCTGCTGTGTTTTATAGTGTATTTCTTCTGGCAGACGACTGTGCCGCGGCCCGATGTGGTTGAAAGCGGTTTGCTTGCGGATTTGGTGCGGTTTCTATATAGTACAGACCAGCCGGTGAATTGTTTGCCGAGCATCCATGTGCTGACAACTTTTGTGATCATGATCGTAGCATATAAGCGCAGAGAAGGCCATTTCAAGGAGTACGCGTCCTTGACTGCAATCGGCACTCTGATCATTTTATCGACGCTGTTTACAAAACAGCACGGAATCCTGGATGCTGTTTCCGGTATATTGGTTGCCTGCGCCGTCTATGCGGCTATGCAGCTGGTTGCTTCGAAGGTGCATCTGTTTCGGTTCGAGCCTTTTAAGGCAAGAAATGTACAAAAGGTAAAAAGTGGAGAAAAATAAATGAATGGAAAAATGAGTATTCAATAGGGGTAGGTTATATGAATCGTAAGGCTTTTTTTACAATAATGATTGTATCTTTGATTGTTTTTATCGGCTTTGCCGTCGCAACGACCGTCAATGAGCGTTTGACGATGGATGGGATTGTGATTGCATGGCTGAAAGGGGCATCCTCCGGTTTGCTCCTGGATGTGATGGGCGTTGTGACGCATATAGGAGCGGCAGAAGTAATTCTTGTGCTTACACTGGCAATTGCGGCCTGGCTGTTTTATAAGAAGCAGTATATCTATTCGCTGTTCGTCATATTTGTCACAGGAAGCGGTGTCGTGGTCAATTACATATTGAAGGTGCTGTTCCAAAGGGAGCGTCCTGAAGAGACAGAGTATATTGAAGTATTGGGCCAGTCGTTGGAGTTGGTATCGTATAGTTTTCCGAGCGGGCATATGATGCGTGTGACGCTGCTTGTCGCTGTGGTTATGTATCTCAGCAGCCGGTATATCAAGAACAGATCATTCCGATTTATGAGCTATGCGGCATGCGCCCTGTTAGCTGTGGTGGTGGGCATAAGCCGCATCCTGCTTGGGGAGCATTTCCCGTCTGATATTATCGCGGCAATCGCGGCTTCTGTTGCATGGTTTTGCTGCAGTGTACTGCTGCTCGGCATCGCCAAGAAGAAATGGGGAATATCGCTATAATGAAGAAAGAGGGTGCACACCGGGCACCCTCTTCTTATTAATAATCGTCGCTGCCGACGAAATCATCGAAGCCATCAGTTAAATCCTCGAATTCTTCCATGGAATCCTCGAATTCTTCAGCGACATCTTCCATGAAGTCGTCCATTTCTAAGTCATCGAGCAGTTCGTTCATCAGCATGCCGCCCATAACGCCGACAGCAAGTCCGCCGATCATGCCCGGGATAGCCTGTTTGATGCCGGACGGGTGGCCGCCTTGATGGAGAGTCGGTTCGAATGAGAACGGGTGTGAATACATATAAGGCCGCTCCATTAATTTCGTGATGTGCTGTTCCACGATTTCTGCGATTTGTTCTTCTTGTTGAAGCGCTTTCTCATCGATGAAGAGTTCACATTTCGCTTCCACTTCTTTATACGGCGTCTTGATGTCCACTTCAAGCCAGATGCGGATCCCTTGCTGTTCCGCCGCGAAGCGAAGCTCAATTTCATTCACCGCGCCTTTGAAATGATCGGTCGGAAAGAAAGCGAATTCTTGTCCATAAGCATCAAGTTTGCCTGATGAAGTTTTTTCACGGAAACCTAAAGTGTCTAATGCGTTCAAGATGGCCATGATGCGCTGTTCCGGCTTGATGGCGACCTCGTCCTTATCTTTACGGTCGAAACCTCCGTCAATATCCAGATGCGTATCGAAAAAGTAGGAAACACTGCCGCTTGAAAGCGGGATGTCAGCCGGGATTTTGTAATGGAAAGGCAACGCTTTCACTTCTTCCGGACGGATGATATCTTTTGAAATAATAGGGATGATTGTGATTTGCTGTGTGACTGGCCCTTGTTTCAGTCCCGCGCTCATCATAAACCGTACCGCTAAATGATTAATATTTTGTTCAACTTCTCCGCCTTGAATGATAATCTCGCCTTGAATAGCTTCCCCTGTCCGATATTCTTCTTTGTCGAGTTTCAAGTCCACCGTGGCTGCCCCTTTACCTAATCGCGCTAAGAACTTTTTAATCATTTTTGTTTTTTCCCTCTCCTTTTTGACTAAGAAATGATATGGCTTCGTATAACACCTTTACTATTGTAAAGCATTTTCGGGTAATTTATGAAGCTATATGCAATATTTGATGGAATATTTATATTATTCGGCCGATCAGGGCGGGTTCTCATAATTGGTTATTGCGCCTAGCGGATTGGTGTTCATCTACCGGCCGGGCGTGAATATCATAGCTAATATGACTGAAAGGCTGCGGTGGTGAGGAATGTGGCAGGAGAGGCGACCAATGTGAACGAAACGTCCATGGAAGGGCCGGAAGAGAAGCAATCGGATATGATGAAAGAGCGGGAAGAGAAGCAGCGGGAAGCGTGGGAGCGCATTTATAAGGAAAGCGGTGAAAACCTTGAATTGTCAGGCGGCTGGTTTGTATTGACCGGTACGATTATTACGGCGCTCGGGGAAACCAAGGATTTTGTATGGGATACGGAAAGCGGAAAGCCCGGTGTTGTGGCGGGAAACGCTGTTGAAGCGTTCGGCAACAGCCTGCAGGCAATCGGGATTGCGAAAGTGTTTGAAGTGGAGGGATTGCCGGGCTATCTGACATCGAGTGTAGGATGTTGGCTTCAGGCGATAGGGAACGCCGGGAATTCTGTAGCTACGCAAATTGAAATTCAAGGCGAAGAAGAAGAGGGCGAATCTTTGAACGCGCTCAGCAGCGGGGTGCAGGCGTTAGGAGCTTATTTGGAAGCGGCAGGGAATGCAAGCCTGCCACCCTTTATTATGCAGAATGTCCTTATTACAGGCAATAGCTTGATAGCGCTTGGTTCGGCACTCGATGCAATCGGTCAGATCTTTCTATTGCAGGAACAAGAAGAAGCGGGTGAAATCATTATATTAATCGGCGCTTGGCTCCAAGTGGTGGGCGCGGCGTATGAAGTATATGCGCTTTCCATCAGGAATTCCTATTCGGCTTTTGAAGAGAGGCAGAAAGAAACTGAGGAGAATCGCTATTCTTATGCGGCATATGGAGGGAGGCGGTGAAATGTCGACGCTTCCTCCATTGTATTTTTTACGGCTATCTCAATGATCGTCCATGTGCTAACATAATGTTGAAAAGTTGTCGAAGATTCAGGCGATTATAGCCAGGTACAGAGGGTAACTCATTAGAATAAGAAGAAATGCAATCGAAATGAGGTGCAGTATATGTATATTTATCGTGGTGAAGAAATCAAGGCAGTGGATCGGCAAGCGGAATCCTATGGAATGGACACGTTCACCTTAATGGAGAATGCGGGGCGGTCGCTGTTTCTTGCGCTGCAGCATAAAGTGGCGAAACAGCAGCGGATCTTATTGCTTGCCGGCAGGGGCAACAATGGCGGCGATGCGATTGTATTGGCACGCTACCTGAACAATAATGGATATAAGGCGGAGCTTGCCTTTCCGTTCGGCGAGCCGCAGACAGACACAGCGCTGAAGCATTTGAACTATTTCCGCAACTGCGGCTATAAGACCTCGGAAATCAGCGGAAGCTATGATGTGATCATTGATGGCTTATTCGGCGTCGGAACCCGCCTGCCGCTTCCGGATAGCGTTGCCGCGATGATCGAGTGGATCAATGGCGAAGATGCTTTCCGCATAGCCATTGATGTGCCGACAGGGGTTTTAGCGAATTGCGGTGATGTCGGTACGGCGGTCAGAGCGGATATTACATATAGCTTGCATGGATATAAGCCTTCCGCTTTTGAGGAGGGCAGCATCGATTATTATGGCGAAGTTGAAGTGCTTGATATCGGTCTTATGCAGGATTCGAAGTGGCGCATATGGACGGAAAGCGATGTGGCGGCGACATTTTTGAAACGGAATGCCTCATCGAATAAAGGGACATACGGAACCGGCTGCCTCATTGCGGGAAATGATGAGATGCCGGGAAGCGCCATGCTGGCAAGCCTCGGAGCGATGCGCATGGGGATCGGCAAGCTGATAGTCGGCACCACTCCCCATGCGGCGAATATCATCGCCCATCATGTGCCTGAATGCACCTTCTTGCAGGATGGGCTCAAAAAAGTGGCGGCGGGCAATATCCCAAAAGGAGTGAAGGCGGTCGCTATCGGGCCGGGCCTCACCGAGAAGAGCCGGCTGGAAGTGGCGCTCGATCTTTTATTCGAAAGCAATCTGCCGCTGGTCCTTGATGCCGGTGCTTTGGATGAGCGCAGCTATCCATCGCGGCAAGCGCCGATTATCGTGTCGCCGCATCCGGGTGAATTCAGCCGGATGACAGGCATGAGTGTCGCCGATATTCAAAGGAACCGCCTGCAATCGGCTTCTGATTATGCGGTTCGAAACGGTGTGATTGTTGTGTTGAAAGGCCGTAATACGGTTATCGCTTTTCCGGACGGGACCGGCTATATCAATCGCACGGGCAATGCCGCGCTTGCCAAAGGCGGCACGGGAGATACACTGACAGGCATGCTGCTTGCTTGTGTGACGGCTTATCATGATATACGCGCCGCTGTTTGCAACGCGGTCTATTTGCATGGTGCATGCGCCGATTATTGGAGCGGGACACAAGCCACCACTTCCATGCTTGCGAGCGATATCGGCATGATCCTGCCTACTGTATTGAAGAAATTTGAATGAATGCAAGCCCCGATTCGCCAGGTTGTTCTTTCCTGTCGGCGAATCGGGGCTTTTTAAATGGCTGCCGAGTGTAAAATGGATATCTGAAAGAAGGAAAAATCCCCTATTTAATAGAAAAGATATAACGAAACGTTTTTACTAACTGAAAGTGGGGGAAAAGATGCCGAGCAGTAAACATATAGTGGAACTTGATGTACCGTATGATAAAGTGTGGGCATTCATAGAAGATTTGCAGAATTGGGCGCCGCTGATGCCGGGCTATATCGCCCATCGCATTGTCAATGAACAGGAGGCAACATGGGAATTCTTGGGCGACTTCGGCTTCATGAAGAAGAAAGTGAGCTTGAAGATTGAACGCATCATCCGCGTTGAGCCATCTATGGTCACTTTTGATCTGGAGGGTTTACAGGATAATATTGATGGCTCCGGCTACTTTGAAATACAGGCCGGCGATGAAGGCAATGCGAGATTGATCGGGCAGTTGGATATTTCGGCCGGGGGCTTCATGGGGGCTATGGTCAATAATGTGTTGAAAACATTCGTCCCGGATACGACTGCGCAGCTGGTGGAAGCAATCAAGAGCGAATTGCAGAGCGGCGTAGCCTCTTAGGTGGAAGAAATCCACATAACAAGCCAGAACGATACATGAAACGGGATAAATTAAGGAGGTTATATAATGATTACAGGTTTGCAGGATACGATTACTTTGCATAATGGTGTGGAAATGCCGGCGTTCGGGTTGGGCGTTTGGCAAGTGAAGGATGGCGCCGAAGTGGAGAATGCCGTCAAGAGCGCCATCAGAGCCGGCTATAAAGCGATTGATACAGCGGCTGTCTATCAGAATGAAGAGGGTGTCGGGAAGGCGATTCGGGAGAGCGGCGCCGACCGGAAGGATTTGTTCATTACAACGAAAGTATGGAACGCGCACCAAGGTTATGAAACGACGCTTGATGCGTTCGATAAGAGCTTGCAAAAGCTGGATCTCGATTACATCGACCTGTATTTGATCCACTGGCCTGTGGCAGGCAAGTATAAAGACACGTGGCGGGCGTTGGAGAAATTATATCGGGATGGCAAAGTGCGCGCAATCGGCGTAAGCAACTTCCATGTCCATCATCTGGAAGAGTTATTGGAAGATGCGGAAATCGTGCCGATGGTCAATCAGGTCGAGCTGCATCCGCTGCTTGCACAGGAAGAATTGCGGGACTATTGCGCGTCGAAAGGAATCAAGGTGGAAGCCTATTCGCCGCTTGGAAGCGGAAAATTGCTCCAGCATCCACAGCTCCAGGCCATTGCGGATAAATATAATAAATCGATTGCCCAAGTGATCCTGCGCTGGGATCTGCAGCAGGGCATCATCACAATCCCGAAATCAATACATGAAGAGCGCATCGTGGAGAATGCCGACATCTTTGACTTCGCGCTCGATGAGGAAGATCTGAAAGCAGTCAATACTTTAAATAGAAACGAACGTTTTGGCTCGGACCCCGATAATTTCAACTTCTGATGCAGACGATACGCATTGTCTGCTATAGCGGTTAGGTGTAAGATAAAAGTATCATGCACATCTAGGAGGGAATAGGATGATAACCGGTTTACAAGATACTGTTACCTTACATAATGGAGTAAAGATGCCGACGTTCGGTTTGGGCGTATATAAGATGGAAGACGGCGAACAAGTCGTACATTCCATTAAGAGCGCAGTGAAAGCGGGCTATCGCTCCATCGACACGGCCTCTTTCTATAAAAACGAAGAAGGCGTAGGCCAAGCGATTAAAGAAGCGGGCGTGCCGAGAGAGCAATTGTTCATCACAACGAAAGTGTGGAACGACGACCAAGGGTACGAGTCCACACTTACCGCTTTTGAAGAGAGCCTTAAGAAGCTTGATGTCGATTATATCGACTTATATTTGGTCCATTGGCCTGTGCCGGGCAAATATAAAGAAACATGGAAAGCCATGGAGAAGATTTATCGCGACGGCAAGGCGAAAGCAATCGGTGTGTGCAACTTCCACATCCACCATCTGGAGGATCTATTGGAGGATGCGGAAATCGCGCCGATGGTCAACCAAGTCGAATTGCACCCATTGCTTTCCCAAGCGGATCTGCGTGATTATTGCGCTGCCAAGAATATCGCCGTGGAAGCATGGTCGCCGCTTGGCAGAGGTCGCTTGCTTGACCAGCCCGAGCTGGTGAAACTTGCCGCTAAATATCAAAAAAGTGTGGCCCAGATCATTCTGCGCTGGGATCTGCAAAGCAATATCATTACCATTCCGAAGTCGACGAAAGAACAGCGCATCAAGGAAAATGCGGATATCTTCGACTTTGAACTGAGCGTAGATGATATGAAGATCATCGACGGCCTTAACTGCGATGACCGCGGCGGCCCGAATCCGGATGATTTGAACTTCTATAATAAATAAGAGCAGGGAAGCCTGAATTCCGTTGAAGGGAATCCAGGCTTTTTTTGTTTTTAAAACTTTGAAAGGGAGGCATTCCTTTTCCATTCCCCTATCTGCGCAATCATCGCATCTGAACTGCTTCGATCATACTGCACCTTGATCAATCTAGCTATCATAATGATCAGCCGTTTTAAATATGAATGATAATAACGGCAGCAGGATTTGCCGACGGCCTTGCCACAATCCTTGCCATATGTGAACCAACGAATATGGCATGAAGTCGGACAGGTATCAAATACTGATAATATTCATGAACCTAGCTTTTTCCGAAAAAGGATATAGGTCTTATGGAGTAAGCATGTCGATTCATCTATTACTATTTCCGTAAAACGATTTAAGGAGGTTTAAAACGTCTTAATAGGGTTATTTACTTTAGAGAATGGGAGGGATGTTATATGAGGAAAATAGGGTTCATGCTAATCATGCTATTTTTACTAGTATTGACCGCGTGCACCGAGAAAGAGCAGCTTTCAAGCGGCGCGAAATTAATAGATAAAGATTCTTTCGCTTTTGCGGCTTCCGGTGAATTCAAGCCGTTCAGCTATGTAAAGGATGATATGACAATGGCCGGCTTCGATGTGGAAGTAGGGAACGCCATCGCGAAGGAGCTCGGATTGGAACCTGTGCAGAAACGGATCAAATTCAAAGGGATTGTCGAGGGGGTCAAAACAGGAAGGGCGGATGCCGCTGTAGCGAGCCATACAATCAATGAGCAGCGCAGCGAGCATGTCTTATTCTCGACACCGTATTATTATTCAGGCCCGCAAATCTTCACGCGGCCTGACAGCAAAATTGAAACAGTGGAAGATTTGAAGGGAATGGAAGTAGCCGTTGCCAAAGGGTCTACATATTCCAGCACCGCTGAACGATATACAGATAATATCAAAATGTATGATAGCGATATCACCGCACTAAAGGCGCTTAGCACAGGCCGGCATGATGCGGTCATCACAGACTTCGTAACCGGTAAAACCGCAGCGAAAGAAGGTTTTGAAATCGTCGGCAAACAGCTGATTGAACGCAGTGAGCAAGCGGTAGTCGTACCGCAAGATAATCCGGAATTATTAAAAGAAATCAATAAAGCAATCGAAAGCTTAAAAGAAGACGGCACACTGGCTGCAATCAGCGAGAAGTATTTCGGCGAAGATATAACCAAAAAACCAGAATGATAGAAAGAAAGGATTTGATGAAATTTGCCTAGTTTTTCACACTTCTTCGAGACATTGGTTGACACGAAGGGCGTATTCTTCGATGCGATGCTCCTGACGCTGCAACTGACTGTCGTTTCCATCCTGATCGGAATCGGGATCGGATTATTTTTTGCATTGCTTAAGATCTCCAAGTGGAAGGCCCTTGGTGCTATCTCGGATGCTTATATTTATCTTGTGAGGGGAACGCCCCTAATTGTCCAGATCTTCATCTTGTATTTCGGAATCAGCGGCATCTTCCTGATACCGGATTTCTGGGCGGCGTCTCTTGCGCTTGCCTTCCATAACGGCGCTTATATCGCGGAAATCTTCAGGGGAGCCATCCAATCCATCGATAAAGGGCAGATGGAGGCGGCCCGTTCGATCGGCATGTCGCGGTCCTTGGCGCTCCGCCGCATCATCCTTCCGCAAGCGTTCCGCAGAGCCTTGCCGCCGCTTGGGAATCAATTCATCATCGGCTTGAAGGATTCTTCACTTGCCGCTTTCATCAGCATGGACGAACTGTTCAACGTATCCACAACATTAGGGTCGAATAACTTTGATGAAATGACATACTTATTGATCGTCGCGTTATACTACTTGATTCTTGTAGGATTATTGACGATTATTTTGAAATTTGCAGAGAAAAGAATGGCCATTGCCGATCGTTAAGGAGGGATTGCATTGTCTAAACCATTAATTGAAATCCAGAAGTTGAATAAATATTTCGGTAAGAATCATGTGTTGAAGGATATTGACCTGACCGTGCACGAAAGCGATGTAGTCTGCTTGGTCGGTTCAAGCGGATCGGGGAAAAGCACCTTGCTCCGCTGCATCAATTTCCTTGAGAAAAAGAAAAGCGGGAACATCATCATCGATGGGCGAACGGTCACGCCGGGGAAAGATGACCTGAACAAAGTCCGCCAGCGGGTCGGCATGGTGTTCCAGCATTTCAATCTGTTTCCGCACCGCACCGTCATCGAGAATGTCATTGAAGGGCCGATTATGGTGAAGAAGCAGCCGAAAGAAGAAGCGCTTCGAGAAGCGCGGATACTGCTGCAGAAGGTGGGGCTTGAAGATAAGGCGGATGTCTATCCCGGCAAGCTGTCAGGCGGCCAAAAGCAACGTGTGGCAATCGCCCGTTCGCTTGCGATGAAGCCGGATATCATGCTGTTCGATGAACCGACATCGGCCCTTGACCCGGAGTTGGTCGGAGAAGTGCTGACCACGATGAAAGAGCTGGCCGAAGAAGGCATGACGATGGTCGTCGTCACCCATGAAATGGGCTTCGCCCGTGAAGTGGCCGATTGGATCGTCTATATGAACGAAGGGAGAATCATCGAAGTCGGCAGACCCGATGAATTCTTCGACAATCCGCAAGAAGCCCGCACTCAAGCCTTTTTGAGCACGACAGGATTAAAAT
>JBJEFM010000232.1:0-78096 GCA_051874035.1 Bacillus sp. (in: firmicutes) | reverse complement strand
CAGATGTGTAAGTGGGAGATCAAGTACCTGTAACAACCCGCTTTCACCGCACAGGCAATAGCCCACGCTGCGTTAACCAATGATAGGTATGGCCGCAAATGACTGTTTGCGTTCCCTTAAATCCATCTATATCCCGAATGCCCAATGAGGTCATAATCATTGCCAAATCCTCGTGAGTGAGTTGAATCTCTTTTATTAAAGCTTCATATCCTTGTTCATGATAAATTTTTAAGAAATGTCCCGCGACCCCTACCGCCCCCGCTCCTAAAGCGAGGCATTTCGCGACATCCATGCCATTCTGGATACCGCCGGATGCTAAGACGGCAACCGTGGGAACGTGAATAGCTTCTACAATGGAAGCAGCTGTAGAAATGCCCCAGGAATTGAAATAGTCCAGCAATCTTGCACGGCGCTGATTCTCGATTTTGGCAAAATTCGTACCGCCAAATCCGCCGACATCAACCAGCTCCACTCCAACGTCGGCCAATTGAGCGACTGTTTCCCTACTCATGCCGAAGCCCACTTCTTTTACAATGACCGGCACCGCCGTATTGGCAACTATTCTTTCAATATTGTTGAGCACTTGACTGAAATCACGATCTCCCTCCGGCATGACCAGCTCTTGAATCACATTAAGATGAATCTGTAAAGCGTCAGCCTCCAGCATATCCACCGCTCTTTTTGCTTGATCGAGCGTCGCTTCGCCTCCGATATTTCCAATAATAATGCCATTTGGATTTTCTTGCCGTACGACTCGATATGTAGATTGTTGGGCAGGGTCTTTCAATGCCGCCATCTGTGAACCTACAGACATGGCAATCCCCGTTTCCCTTGCCACAATCGCCATATGGCGATTAATCGTCTCTGTCGGTTTTCCTCCGCCACCGGTCATGGCATTTACAAAAATAGGTGAACTTAAATTAAGTCCACCTATTTTTGTATGAAGGTTCACATCGTCAAGAGACATTTGCGGCAAGCTGACATGGACAAAAGCTATATCATCCAGTCCCGTCAATCTGCTTTGCCCTGTCTGAAGGGCATATTCTATATGCTCTAACTTACGTTTCATTCTTGACAATTGTCATCACCGTATTATTTTTTGAAATTTTTTAATTGATCTCCGATTACATCACTAAATTGGAAACCTGTTGTTTCTTCTGGAAGTTCATAAGAGAAATCTTCCGCTTCATCTTTTTCTTCCAACGCTTTCATACTTAGTGATAATCTTTGTTCTTCTTCATCGATTTCCAACACTTTCACCTGCACGTGCTGATTTTCTTTCAACACTTCATGAGGCGTTGCGATATGTTTATGAGAAATCTGAGAAATATGGACTAGGCCTTCAACGCCTGGGAACACCTCAACAAAAGCTCCGAATGAAACAATGCGTTTTACGACACCGTCCAATACCGCGTCTTTCGGTGCTTTGGCGCTGATATTCTCCCAAGGTCCAGGCAATGTATCTTTGATGGATAATGAAATTCTTTCTTCATCAGGATTAACAGCCAATACCTTCACTTTGACCTTGTCGCCTTCAGTAACTACATCTGATGGTTGATCGACATGCTGGTGGGAAAGTTGGGAAATATGGACCAGGCCATCGACTCCGCCGATATCGACAAAAGCCCCGAAGTTCGTTAATCGTTGAACTGTACCTTCCAATACTTGACCAACTTGAATGCCATCTAATACATGTTGTTTCGTTTTATGTTTCTCTTCTTGCACGACGGCTCGGTGAGAAAGGATCAAACGGTTATTCTCCTTGTCGATTTCGACAATCTTGAATGTTAAAGTCTTTCCTTTATAATCTGCAAAATCTTCAACAAAATAGTCTTCAACTAAAGAAGCAGGGACGAAACCTCTGACTCCAAGATCGACTACTAAGCCACCTTTAACAACATCCTTCACTTCAGCTTCAATAACTTCTTGCTGCTCAAATTTTTGATAGAGAGTTTCCCAAGCTTTCACAGCGTCAGCTTTACGTTTGGAAAGAATCAAGCTTTCTTCTTCTACCTTCGTCACTTCCAGTTCTAACTCCTGGCCTTCAGAAACGGCTTCTGATGCTTTTTCCACATGCAGACTGCTCAATTCACTAATAGGAATGATTCCGTCACATTTACTGTTCTCGACATCGACAATAACCTGCTTGTCTTCCACCTTAGTTACAATCCCTTTAACTGTGTCGCCTACTTTATAATCTTTCACTACATATTGTTCATCCATTATATGTACTCCTCCTTACCCATGCCTGTTAAAAAGTGTTTTTTCGCTACCATTAACATTGCTTTATCCCATTGCCAACTATTTCAAACATACATCGGCGGCAAAATATGGCGCAAATGCAATAGTAAGCAGAAAAACGAAAATTCCACTCTTATTATTTCACAAATCGGCAAAAATAGCTTCCTACCTACTATTTAAACTCTTATACTTTAGTATTTTTGTCAAGCGATGTGACTCATTTATATTGTTTTATAAGTTCGGCTATTTCATGCATGATAATTTCTGTAGCCTGTTCCGCATTCAATCTCTTGCCTTCTTCTGCGTAACGGGAGAAATCAATTGGCTTCCCATACACAACCTTCAGGCGCCTGAACATTTTGTAAGGTCCGATGATGGCGCATGGAACTACTGCCGCCTCCGTGCGCAAAGCGAAGAACCCGGCCCCGGCCATGCCTTTGCCTAATTCGCCGGTCTTGCTTCTTGTGCCTTCCGGAAATAAGCCCAACACTTTCCCTTCCTTTAACAGCCCTAAGCCCTTACGTAGCGCCTCGCGGTCACTCATCCCCCGTTTGACCGGAAAAGCATTCAAACCGGGAAGCAGATTCTTAAGTACAGGCACAGAGAATAATTCCTCTTTAGCCATGAAATGGACCGGACGCGGGGCATTGATGCCTACTACAGGAGGATCCAAATTCTCGATATGATTCGAACAGAGAAGAACTCCTCCTTCTTTAGGGAAATTCTCCTTTCCGATTACTTCAAAACGATACAAAGGCTTTAGAATCGCATATACTATATGTTTGGCAAATGTATACAGATTCATGCTACATCGCTCTTTCTTCAATAAGTGTTTTAATATAATCGGCGACTTCCCGGATGCTTAAAGAAGTAGTGTCCAAGAGAACCGCATCTTCCGCTTGCTTGAGTGGTGCGACTTCCCGCTCCGAATCGAACTTATCGCGCGCCGCAATTTCCCGTTTCAGCGTTTCCAAATCTGAAGGAAACCCTTTAGCGATGTTTTCTTCGTGCCGTCTGATTGCCCGTTCCTCAACACTTGCCACCAAAAACACTTTCAATTCGGCATCCGGCAGAACATGCGTGCCAATATCCCTGCCATCCATTATGATGCCGCCTTCCTTTGCCAAATCCTGTTGCACTCTGACCATCTCTTTCCGTACAGCGCCATGTTTAGCTACAGCCGATACGGAGTTTGTCACTTGGGCGGAACGGATTTCTTCCGTGACATCCATACCATCGAGGAATACTAATTGCCCTGATTCACTCGGTTTCAAAACAATCTTGCTTTCAAGCAGCATATTATATAAAGATTGCTCGTCCTCCACATCTATATGGCTTTTCAGGGCCTTCAATGTCAATGCCCTATACATGGCTCCAGTATCAACATATACATAGGAAAAATGTTCAGCCACAATCTTCGCGACTGTGCTCTTTCCAGCTGCTGCCGGTCCATCTATAGCTACCGATATCCTCTTCATTACTTCCTCATTCCTAACATCATAATCTTATGCACCTTTTTATAAGGGTTGTCGCAGCCCTGGCATACATAATCCACACCAGCATATTCTACAACAATCCACCAACGGTACTAATTAAAAAAAGCCTTTATTTATTTTAACATAAAAAGAACTTTTCAACAGTGCGTTTTTCAAACCAAATAAAACCCACGTAAACATTCGCCGAGGGATTATTTAGCTATTTATTATTGTTCTGGAATACATCCATAAATAGAGAATAATTGTCCAGGTAAACGCCTTCATATTCGGCAAGCTTTTTTAATTCGAGGAATGAATCATTTCTGTGGAATGCAATTTGAAAGAATAATAAGAATATGAATTGTATAATAACGAGTTTTATAAGTATAACTTCAATTTTTTTCATTATGCCCACCATTCGTTTTTATCATCATTATGGTGATTCATTCCAATTATTATACCATTTACTTGCCTATATTGCGGAGTTCCAACTGTTTATCAAAACAAAAGCGGAGCAGAATCTGCCGGTCATCGTTACTTATATCCAAAAATTGCACCGCGAGCAGATTTTCTTTAAAACCAGGGCGTTCCAGCAGCCTGATTACCTTGCAATCGACTTTCATCAAGCGGGTTTTTCCGTCCTTCATGAGTAAGGAAAAGGAAGCTTCAATGATTGTATCCGGGTGCAAGGAGAGTCGTTCAGGAACAAAGATTGCCGCTCCGCCGGCACTGATGTCTTTTGTCGTGCCGGTAATTGTTTCGAAACCGCTGTTCTTACTGCTCAACAGGACTTCCACCGGTGTTTCCACTCTTACAAATTCCCTAAGTTTCACACTGTTTTTATCTTGGACTATCCGGGAACCGGCTTGTAATTTATCTGATATATCCGTGTCGAACATGTAGTCCGTCCCGTCTGCGCTTCTATAAGCTACCTTATCCGGATACTTCAAATGAAACATAGGGACCGGAGCGATAATCTTCCCAATTACTTCCGTTTCAAATTTATAAATCGATCCATCTGCGCTCTTATAGCTTATTCTCAACCCTGTGCCATCAACAAACGAATCAATCCCGGCCGCCGATACATCGGGCGGGATTTCAGCAAAAAAAGAATGATCGCTGATTCCCACTATCTTAGAAGGATACTTTTCAGGTTTCAAAGAGCTTTTCGGTTCGATTAGTAAACTTTCTCCAATCTTCATTCTACTCCCCACTTTTCCTAGTCTATAATAATCACTACTTATTGTTCATTATGACAGAAACAGAAAAAAAGGAAAAGCATAGAAATACTTTCCCTTTCTAAAAATCCCTTTCTAGAGAACGTCTCCATAGGGTGTTTCCGTTTGATCCATTTTCTCCACAAGTTCTTCATCGCCAGTCGTCGCATTAATGAAAATTCGGTATGTGTCATCATTCATTGTACCTAAAATCTCATAGCATAATACTTCATCGCCAAGATCGTTTGCGATGATTGCCAACCTGTCTTCCATCACTTTCAATTTTGGGCTGACTTTTTGTTTGGCTTGTTCAAGTGTGAGCGCTGGCTTTTGCTGCTTTCTTTCTTTATTCGTCTGCAAATACTCCTCTGCGGAATAACCGATGATTCCTCCATTGTCCAGTGCTACTTTCACCATAATGGAATCGGAATATACCCGGATGCCATTTTCCACATGGACAAAGTTGAATACGCCCACTGAATCGTATTGCGAGCTTTCAAAAAGCTCCATTGACGTATAGTTTTGCTTTTTCAACAGTTCACGGGCTTTTTCGGACGCTTCATTCAAACTGATTTTCGCTTCCTTCACTTCACGATTATTCATGAATATAATCGGATATCCCCCTACTTTGGTCAGATCCAGGTCCAATTGCGTATCGGAATCCGGATCGGACAACCTTACGCTATAGAATTCAAAGTCGGAACCTTTTCTGTTCTCTTCAATTTCCACTTTTGCATCCTTGCCGAACGGAACGAATTTCCTTGCGATCTCAATTGCTTCTTCTTTAGAGATTTCCTTGCCTTTTAAGTTTCGATAATGTTGATCTTTCTGTTTGTTCGACACATGAGTGGGCCCGTACTGCGAAGCTTCCGAATATCCGCTTACCTTCTTCTCAACTGTCTGAAAACCGTCCATAATGGTATTGTCCGATGCTTCTTTACCCGATGCCAACGCTTGCTCCACATCCATCCAACGAAGATTATTCTTCATGGCAAGATGCTGGGCTTTCCTTAATTCTTGCCGAATTTCTCCCGATTGCGTATATAGATCTTGAAGATATTTATATTCTTCGTCCGTAAGCGGCTCTTTATCAAGATCCCTAACGGCTGTCCGGTATGTGAAATTACCGATCTGCGAGAGAAACTCCTCTGTCTTACTGAAAGGCACTAATGATAAAGGCAGCAACCCTACATTATTTTGCGCTTCTGAAGTGATGCGCCATACATCCGTCAAAGCGGGAGATAACGATTTTCTGGTGTTCATGGCGAGCGTTGTGCCGATTTTATCATTCAATAAATCCATTTGATAATTCAAATCATGAAATGCACGCTGATAATTATTTTCCGCGTTCACTAAAATAGCATTCTTTTCTTGATGCTCCTGATAGCCCCAGTAGGTCGTACCTATACAGGCTACCGCCAATACCGCGATAATAATCCCTCTTACCATTTGTCCGTCTCCTTTCTACTTGCAAAAAATATGTTTGCCGATTTGCTTGATTTGCGGCCTTGACCAAATCCACTTGCTTGTCGCTGTTGCCGGATTGAAATAGTAAATCGCATTCTGCGATGGGTCCATTCCGTTTATTGCATCGATAGCCGCTTTCCTTGCTTGTTCATTCGGCTCCAGCCAAATTTGCCCGTCGGCTACCGCTGTAAATGCCAATGGTTCAAAGATAATCCCCGATATCGTGTTTGGGAAAGACGGGCTTTCAAGTCGATTAAGAATAACAGCCGCTACCGCCACTTGTCCGAGATAAGGCTCGCCTCTTGATTCACCATAAACCGCCTGCGCCAAGAGATTAATATCATTTTCGGAAAAACCGGCAGGTGTATTGGCAGCTTTTCCTGTCGATTGATTAGCGGTTTCTTTCTTCTCCGTGTTTTGTTGCTTATTATTCTCGGTTGTTTGTGTTTGCTTGTTCTTATTCGTGGATGTTGATTCTTGTTTTACTTTAACTTGTTTCTCAATCGGCACATTTCCGTAATATGTAAACGTATTGCCTTTATTGATTTGCTCATGGACCCACTGCTTATTAAAGTTGGATGCTTTCACCAACTTATCCTTTGTCTTTCCGCCTGCCAGTCCATCGATAGGCAGCCCGAAATCATTCTGGAAATTCCTCAGCGCCCAATATGTACCCCAGCCAAATACACCGTCGATTTTACCGTTATAGAAGCCGATGTTTTGAAGACGCGCTTGCAATTCAATAACATCGTCCCCTACAGCCCCTTTCTGTATCACTTGGTCTGTAAACGCTTCCGTGGCAATTGGCTTATACATAAAAGCAGTGAACAATAAAACCAGCAATACTAAGCTTATACTGCAATTCATTCTTTTCAACATAGACACCCCTAACTCAAATATGGAAGTAAACCTATTATTTTTCTTTTATGTTTTTTTTATTCTCCATTAACAGACAAAAAAAGAGGTCCGCCCTAAAATCACTTTAGAACAAACCTCTTCTTTAATGTGTCATTTGAGAAGCGTGGATATCGGATAAAACCCGCGCCTTTCTTACTTTATTCAATCCAAGCCACCATAAGAAAATCATAAACGGGCCGATCCAATACATCCAATGGGATTCCTTCAACAAAATGTAATCATATAAACCGTGCAAAATAAAAGGAATAAAAAAGGCCAAAAACATGAACGATCTTGTGCTTTTATTCGTAAACTTTCCCTTGCCTAAATAATAGCCCATAATAACGCCGAATAAAGCATGGCTGGACACAGGCAGCAACGCCCTTCCGAATGCGAATTCCACACCATTGGCCACTAAGTAGAATAAATTCTCCGCTGTCGCGAATCCAAGTGATACAGCTGAGCCATACACCACTCCATCATACGGTTCATCAAACGATACATGATGATAAATTGTATAGATCAAAATAAACCATTTAAAGAACTCTTCCAAAAGACCGGTCACAATAAATGATTGAGTAAAGTCATTAACGACCAGCCCTTCTGTATCCAGCACATATTGAACGAACATCAAAGGGAATACAAGCACCGCGCCAAATAGAAATGTCCGTATCACAATCGGCAGCGGTTCCGTTCCGTAATAATCGCGCAAATAAAAATAGCTTAGCAATGCCAGCCCCGGGGCAATACCAGCAGTAAATATGACCAGCATATGCTGACCTCTTTTCTATCTATTTTTTATAATCGTATCATGTAATCGAAAAAAATGCAGTAACCTTACCTTTCTATTTTACACAGTATTCACACAATAACCCTTTCAGATTTTAAAAAAGCTTACCGACCCGAAAGAATCCACGTTTTTCCAGCCCAGTAAGCTTCATTACTAATATTTGAAATCACGCTGTGTCACTTGAATGCCTGAGGCTATGAGTACTGCCAATCTAATTCTGGCTTTCTTGCTATCATAATCCTCCCCGAGAATGACGCCATTTTCCTTCAAGTCATTCGCACTGCCTTCATATCCATATGAAGGATATACTTTTCCTTCTTCAGCACTTGTTGTGACAACAAAAACGGCCTCTTCGGAGCGCTGCTTGATGACTTTCATCATTTGCGGAGTCACTTGCCCTCTCCCTACACCTTCAAGTACAATTCCTTTTGCTCCCGCTTGCAGTGCTGCTTCAATGAAAATCCCATCAGATCCTGTATGGCATTTAATAATATCGACTCTCGGCAATGCCTCTGCAATTTGGAAATGTTCTTTTCGGAGCGGTTTTTGATAAATGCTCACAACGTCATTATCAATGATGCCCAAATAACCGTAGCCGAACGATTCAAAGCCTTGCAGATTAGAAGCATGCACTTTCTTCACATATTTAGCCGAATAAATACGTTCGTTAAATACTACAACAACACCTGCATCATGAAGAAGTTTGCTTGAAGCTGCATAAATGGAGTTCTTTAAGTTGGAGAATACATCCGTCCCTACCTCGGCAGGAGAACGTTGGGATCCTGTCACAACGACAGGGCGATGGTCGTTAATCGTTATATCCAAAAAGTACGCTGTTTCCTCTAAACTATCTGTACCATGCGTGACAACAATCCCGTCCACGGAATCATCTTCAAATTCTTTCTCGATTGCTTCCTTGATTTGAATCATTCTGTCAAAATCGATGTGCATAGAAGGCACTTGCATGAGATCCACGATTTTTATTTGATAATCTTTCGGAAGCTCACATAAAGAAGCCAGTTCTTCACCGCTGATAGCCCCGGATTTAAGCAAACCCTTCTCTACTTCTTTACTCGCTATTGTTCCGCCTGTTGTCAGCAAAATAATTTTTTTAGTCATTTTTCCACCTCATTCACAACTATCTTACTATAGGATTAATCATAAAAACATACCTATTCAAAAGAAAAAAAGGAAAAGCGCTCAACGCTTTTCCTGCTGCTTTCCTTGTATATGCTTAGCAATCAGCGGACCATGGAATCTCCCATTTTCAATGAAGATTTCATTTGCATTATTGCCAGCAGCAATCACTCCCGCTATATACAAACCCGGTACATTTGTTTCCATTGTTTCCGGATTGAAAGCTGGCCGTCCGGATGCTTGGTCAATATCCACACCCATTTGCCGAATGAACGTATGGTCCGGATGATAACCGATCATAGCGAACACAAAATCAGCTTTCGTACGCCGTTCTGTACCATTTACAATGTAAATGACTTCATCGGAAGTGATTTCTTTCACATGAGCGTTAAACGCCATCTTTATTGTGCCCTTCTTCACAAGAGCATCAAACTCCGGCAAAATCCAAGGCTTCACGCTCGGTGAATATTCACCTCCACGATATAAGACAGTTACACGGGCTCCCGCCTTCACAAGTTCCAACGCTGCATCCACGCTAGAGTTCTTCCCGCCTATTACAGTCACATCGCAATCAAAATAAGGATGTGCTTCTTTAAAGTAATGATGTACATGCGGTAAATCTTCTCCCGGTACATCCAATAAATTAGGCTGATCATAATAACCGGTGGCGATTACCACATAAGGTGTACAATATGTAGCTTTCTCCGTTTTCACAATAAATTGCCGCTCTTGTTTTTTCTCTACCTTCTCCACCCTCTCAAAAGGATGGACCTTTACTTTTTTGCGAAGCACTACTTCACGATAATAAGCCAATGCTTGATTCCGCACCGGTTTGCGATTCTCTGTGATGAATGCAACATCGCCAATCTCCAATTTCTCGCTTGAACTGAAGAATGTTTGATGAGTCGGGTAATGATACAGTGAATTCACAACATTCCCCTTCTCGATAATCAATGGCTGTAAGCCGATATCCTGCAAGGCGATGGCGGCGGCGATTCCGCAAGGTCCCCCGCCAACTATAATCGCATCTTTTTCAAGCAATATTCTCACTCCTCGATTACTATTACTAGCATCTCTTTTCTTACCTATAGTGTACTAAATTTTATTCGTTAATAAAAAACCCCTATCTTTACAGGATAGGAGTTTCTCAAACATAATTCAATAAAAAAGTATTTTCATTCCACTACCGATTAAATCCAGCCGCGGAAACGGGATGCTTCCGCCATCTTTCTCACACCGACCATGTAAGCGGCCAGCCTCATATCCACTTTCCGGTTACGGGCCGTTTCATAAATCGTCTGGAATGATTTCACGAGAATCTGCTCTAGCTTCTCTTCTACTTCCTGTTCTGACCAATAATATCCTTGATTATTTTGTACCCATTCGAAATAGGACACGGTTACTCCACCCGAGGAAGCCAATACATCAGGTACTAATAAGATGCCGCGATTCGTTAATATTTCAGTCGCTTCCAGAGTGGTCGGGCCATTCGCCGCTTCCACTACAATTTTCGCCCTGATTTTATCGGCATTTTCGGCTGTGATTTGATTCTCAATGGCGGCAGGAACCAATATATCGCAATCCAGCTCTAATAATTCTTTATTAGATAAGGTATTATTAAATAATTTTGTAACAGTTCCGAAGCTATCTCGGCGATCGAGCAAATAATCGATATCGAGGCCCTCTTCATCATATAACGCGCCATAGGCATCCGAAATCCCTACCACTTTGGCGCCTGCATCATGCATAAATTTAGCCAAGAAGCTCCCCGCGTTGCCAAAGCCTTGTACCACTACACGGGCTCCTTCTATATTAATGCCTTTTTTCTTAGCGGCCTCACGTATGCAGATTGTCACTCCCTTGGCAGTTGCTGTTTCCCGGCCATGGGATCCGCCTAATGCCAGCGGTTTACCAGTAATGAATCCGGGGGAGTTGAATTCATCCATCCGGCTGTATTCATCCATCATCCACGCCATAATCTGTGAATTGGTGAAAACGTCGGGAGCGGGAATATCTTTCGTCGGACCTACGATTTGGCTGATTGCCCTTACATAGCCCCGGCTCAATCGCTCCAGCTCGTCAAAAGACATTGTACGGGGATCGCAGATGATGCCGCCTTTCCCTCCGCCATAAGGCAGATCTACGATGCCGCATTTTAGACTCATCCAAATTGAAAGCGCTTTAACTTCTTTCTCCGTTACATTCGGATGGAAGCGTATGCCCCCCTTGGTTGGTCCTACTGCATCATTATGCTGTGCTCTATATCCTGTAAATATTTTTACGGAACCATCATCCATTTTGACCGGAATCTTAACCGTTAACATACGGAGCGGTTCTTTTAATAACTCATAGACTTCATCTGGATATCCCAACTTTTCTAACGCTTTATGAATGACCGTCTGAGTAGAAAGCAATACATCGTTATTTTCATTGTTCGATTCTACGCGATTTTCAACTACCATATAAGTACCTCCTAGAAAAGTCATGCCTATATTGCACATATGTGGACATATTCAGTGTTAGTATACACCTTGACCTAAGTAAAGCAAAGTAATTAACTTAATTTTCAAAATAAAACACCCATATTTTGCATATAAAAAAGAAAATCGCCGCAAACGATTTTCTTACATGTTTTTTCAAGAAAAAGCACTTGAAATTTGATCAATCGCATCGCCTTCCACAATGACTTTGCCATACTCCGCTAACCGATAAGAAGTAAGCGTGCTTAGCGAACCATACTCCGCCGCTAAGGAAATGATTGTATCGTAATAGCTGTCATGCATTTGATCAATACTTACATAATAAGAACCATCATAATAAAAAATCGAACTGGATTGAACAAGGTCCAATCTAGCGAACACTTTGCACAACTGTATTACATCTTCGAAAGAGTTGAACCTATACAAGATTTGCTGTTGTTCCTCCATTATAACTTGAAGGGAGGTTTCCTCATCCTGAAAAAATAGCTCTTCATCCCTTGTAATGACCATCATCAATCCTTGTGAATGATGGGAATAAATTTCTATTTCGATTGCGCCTTGCATTTGGAAACCCATTTCATCGCAGGCACGTTCAACCATCTGCTGAATCTTCATATGCACCATCAATTCATTACGTTTAATATCCTCCACGGTTAAGCCCTGTTCATACAAATCATCGAAGGTTAAAAATATTTTAATTTTATTAGCATTCAATCGTTCCAGCTTCACTGATCTGCCTCCTACTAATAAAAGCACTTTCCTACATTTTATGAAAAACGCTTCCGGCGGTGCCTATCCTATAGGATAAAGGTAAAAGGAAGAGTTGCATGAACTCTTCCTCCTTAATTGGGGTCGCCGGCAGACAAGTGGATTAAATGCGTTTCAGCCCGCGCACCTAAACGCAGGGGCAACAAACTCGTTCCATATCCATTGCTTGTCAATATTGTTGTATGGGGATGCTTATGCAGACCACCCAGCTTATATCTGCCGAAACCGAATAATCTGATTTGACCGCCATGCGTATGACCGGCTAACACAAGTGAAATATTGTGGTCTTTGTTTATTTTTTTCAGAATGCGGGGACAATGGCTTACAAGGATTTTAAAAGAAGGTTCCTCACTGTCAAGCAAGGCTAAATCCAGGCGGTCGCGTTTGCCGTCAACGAAATCCACTCCTAATAAAGATAATTTATCTCCAGAAGACGACTCGAACATCACTGCTGTATTATCTAATATCTTTACTCCCAAGCTAAGCAATGTAGCATCCAGCTCGTGATAATCCAATTCGTAATCATTATTTCCCCATACGAAATAGACAGGACCAATTGTTTTCAGTTTCTCAATATTTTCCTTTATCCGTTCAAACGGAACATTGCGTTCAGCTAAATCCCCGCCGATTATGACAAAGTCAGCTTTACCTTGTACCCTGCGTATTAAATCGGCACTTACTCTTCTTTTATGGATATCGGATATGAAATAAATCCGGACGGTCCCAAAGCTGCCCGGAAAATCGCGGAATCGGAGATGATGCTGAATCAAACGATTCTCATGCGCAAGCCTCCACATATACAACAATAATAAAGTGATGAATAAACAACCGCCAAAAAGAATGTATAACATTTTAACGCCTACCTTGCATGATATTTACAAAAAACATATTGAAATCATACCATAAGTTTCACTTATATGTTCAATTATGTTACTTATGCGGCATGGGTTCGGAAAGACAATAAAAGGGCCCATCCGATTAAGGATGGACCTCTACTTGTTTTCATGGAAAAGATTAATATCATATTGATCTTTCATCACTTTAAATATAACATGCCGATGTTTCCAAGCACTCTCTTGCTTCCATAAATCTTTGCTTTTATCGACGATTTCACACCTTAAAGCATGGAATTCTTTCTCGGCTTTATCCGCTTTCTTCTTTAGCACAAGCATATAGCCATACATTCCGAACACAAGAGCGAAATATACGAAAGAAGTCGGTTTGCTGACAAAATAAGAGAACATCTCAAAGAAAGAATACGAATAAGGCTGAACAACGAAATAGTATAAATATACAATGAGCAAGAATCCCAGAATAAGAGAGACAATGGTTGTCCAATAATGCTTTCTTTTTAAGTAATCGAATTTCCGCTTGCGATTGATTACATTCTGCAGCATTTTCTTTGTCGCTTGGTCTGTCTCATCCAGCATGGCAATAGAATGATCCATCTCCTTCACTCCCTAGTCTTGTCTTTAGCGAGTATATGAAGGAAATCATCCGATTAGAACTTAATTCAATGGTATTCTCAACACTTGCCCGACCATGATCTCGTTGCTGCTCAAACCATTCTCGCGTTTAATGATGTCGATTCCCGCCTGCGATGAGTAATACTTCATCGCAATACGGAAAATGGTCTCCTGAGGCTGAACAACATGTTCAATGACCTTAGGCGTTTCCTGCTCCGGTTGTTTAACAGGCGTTTGCTCCACCGGTTTGGCCACTACCTTATTCTCGTTTGCGGCAGGTTCTTTCTTTTCAGCAGTAACCGCATCGCCTTTAGTTGGTTTAGAATTATCCACTTGCTCCTCTTTCGTTTCCGATGCGACAGTTTCCTGTTTTTTCGTTTCTGCAGCAACCTCGCCAGATTCCTGTTCCTCATCTACTGCTTGATCGGCACTTTTATTATCGCTATCCGCTTTAGTATTTTCTTTCTTATCGGCATCATCCGCTTTCGGAGCTGCTTGATCATCATATTGCTCCTCAATTTTTATTTCATCAGAGAAATTCGATGGGCTTTCTTCTGTTGAAACAGGTTGAGCATCTTTGGTAAAATATGTATAGAACGCGTATATCGTAATGGGCAGAAGTACAAAAAATAATGCCAACAGCTTCACTAGAGGAAATTTAATCTTCCAGACCATCTTTTGTTTCTTCTTCCCATGCACTTCCTTCCTTGACGGAAAAGAAGCTTCACCGGTTTGCTCTCTCTGAGCCTCCATTTTACCTCTTAAGTTCTCGGCTTGGTCTTTGCGTCCATGTTCTGTCATGAGCATTCCTCACTTTCATAATCTGTCTTTTTTGTCTTCGCGTATTTGACCTTGATGAAGATTCCCAATAAGAAATCTATGATAAAATGGGCAGCAATGCTAACCACTACGTTATTAGTTACCTCGAACAACAGCCCCATAAACAAGCTAAGTAAAGATACATTAATCAATAGAAATGGATTGAATAAATATCGATAATGCACTAATGCGAATATGATGCTCGCTATCCAAAGGTTTGTATTGGATTGAATGACGCCGCGGAACAGAATCTCTTCACAGCAAGCAACCACAGCCGTCAACAAGAAAATATGTGCATAAGAAAGATTTCGGAAAACCCTCTCGTTTATGCCTCCATCATCATAAAAGGAGGCGGGAACTACTTTCATTAATATAAGATCAATGATTACTACACCAATCCCCGCTAGCGCCCCCCAGCCGATCACCGGATCATCCAGTTGGAATAAAGTAAGAAAATCCGATAAATCATCAAATAAAAAGAAAGCCAGTATAGCTGAAAGCGCCAGCACAATCGCTTGTGAGAGCCATACATTCAATACCAATACACCATCCGGTATATCCTTAATCAACTCCGCTTGTTTATTTTTCATGGTCCACAGCTCTTTCCGGCAGGAGGAATGCAGTCAATTCCTGCCGCCAATCCATCTGTTGAAAAGAAAAGCTAAACAAATCCTTTTCCTCGCTACAATACTCGTCTATAGTATCGCCGCAATTACTGCAGCAGGGCGCTTGGCGATTCAGAGAGCTTTCCTGGAAGTAATCCATAATTCCGATTCGATAGCACTGCTTCTGCAGCAGCCAACGAAAGAAGCTCCGCCACTTAAGGCGCTTTCTTTCAGTCACTTGCTGAATATGGTTCCCAAGCGCTGTTTGCATCTCTTCTATCGTATTCTCCTGCTGTATGAACATCCAGATTAGACGCTCCTGTGTTTCAGTAAACCCGATCCGCTTCATGCAATCTTTTATTTGCGAAGCCGTTTCCGAAGCACCTTCCATAACTGCGATTGCAGCCAAATTGCGAAATAATTCGTCCAATTGGCATTGGGCAGGGAGTTCATTCTCCAATAAATAAACAGGCAACCCTTCATCTCCATCACAATATAGCAGAACCGCTGCACTCGGTTGCCCATCTCTGCCGGCTCTTCCGATTTCCTGCAGATATGCCTCCATATTCGGCGGTATATGAAAATGGATGATGAACCTTACATTTTCCTTATTGATTCCCATTCCAAAAGCGCTTGTCGCACAAATAATCTGCAGCTGATTCTGAAGAAACTGCTGTTGCATAAGCACCCTCTGCTCTTGATCCATCCCCCCATGATAAACACCTACGCCTTCCACACCTTTGCTTCTTAACAAATCGCAAACTGTTTCAGCCGTTTTTTTACTTAAAAAATAAACGATTCCTGGCTTTTTCATGGTCTTCACAAGTTCCACTAAACGATTTTCCTTCTCTTGATAGGAGGATAGTTTCTCTACAAATAATCCGATATTGCTTCGGTTCACCGATGTGACCAGTTCATTGCAATCTTCCAAGTCCAGAAAATGTTTAATGTCGGCACGCACTTGCGCTGTTGCCGTAGCCGTCAATGCTAAAGTAAGCGGGTCATTCAATTGCTTCCGGATTTTGCCCAGACTTAAATAATCAGGCCGGAAATCAAACCCCCACTGTGAAATGCAGTGCGCCTCATCAATAACAAACAGACCGATATCGAGCTGGCGCAATGCATGTAATACGTTAGGTAGTGAAAGCATTTCCGGTGATAAGAAGATGAACATATATTTTTTTATATTATGCAAAGCCTCATACTTCTCATCTTGCGTCAAGAAAGAATTAAGAGCCACCACCCGCTTCTCTCCCCTAATCTTTAATTGTTCTACCTGATCCTGCATAAGCGAGATCAACGGCGAAACAATCACTGCAGGCTTTTGAATAATAAGGGTCGGCAGTTGGTAACATAATGATTTGCCTGTCCCTGTCGCTAGCATAGCTAGCGTATTGTTTCCCGCTAAAAGCGATTGTATAACTTCTTTCTGTCCTTCCCGGAAAGAACGATAGCCGAATTTTGTATGCAGTTCTTGTTCCAAATTCAATCCAATGACCCCCCCTTCGCAAGAGCCAAGCGTATTTGAAAATAACTCACTCGGTTCAAAAGAGCTTGTTTAATCGCTTTAAGTTGGCGTGTGTTGCCCTCTGTCGCTATACAGATAATCCTCCCCGCCAATTCATCGCTCACATAAGCGGAAATGTCGTTGATTACACGATTAATGACCAATTCAACAATATGGTCTTCAATAGTATTGCGCTTCAAGTGTCTCTTTTCGGCAATTTGATCTATTGTAAGATTATATTTCAAATATTTATAAGTGACCATGGAACTGTTTGTCTGAGAACTTGCACCTATTCGCAAATCATCTCCTAACAATCCCAACAAGCTTGTAGGACGTTCTTCAACCTGTTGCAACATACGATGCAGAACATGGAGGAATGTATAATAAACATCACTTTCATTCATCCTTAATTGATCTGCAATTTGCTTATGGCTATAACCTATGCGTTGATAACCGGACAGTTTGAGCAAAAAAACAACGGCATGTTGGTCAGGCACCGTCGACAATAATTCCTGCAGTTCATGATGAAGCAGGGCAGGCATATTTTTAATGGATTTATGGTGAAATAAAAAATCCTTTACCCAATTTTGGATCGCCAAATCGCGCTGTATACAATAATAGGTTCCATTTCTATGCACCACATTCGAGAGAACCTGGAACAAAAGCGAGAAACGCTTCCAAAACAGCATTGACGTATTGTGATGCTTAAAACCATTCAAGTATGTTAACACAGGGTTCTTCCGATAAAAATCATCCAATACGCACCTGCTCTTAGGCGCTAGGCGATATTCCCCTTTCTCATGGTTAACCTCAATCAAGCCCTGTTCCTCGAAATATGCGATAATATGTTGAAAGTCCTCTCTCTTCATTGTCGGGTAAGTACGAAAGTATTTGGCAATCTCATATAAATGAATATCTTGAATCGTTTGGGAAGATTTTTTGCCGGCCAACACATGAAATACAGAATAAACGGTTCTTTCGCCTTTTATCCGCATAAGGCTATCTAATATAATCGCCTCTAAATAAGAACGCAGCATCATTGATCACAGTCCTAGAATATGTTATTTTCTTTCTTAATAATTTTATCAGAATTCCTCTATATTTGGTGAAAAAACATGTAAAAAAACTCCTTGAACATTATTCCCGTGAATAATCCATTCCTTTTCATTCATATTTTTCGAAGTGATAGTAAATCCCCTTGAAAAATTTACATATGACAACTACAATTAGTTGTAGTGAAATATATTTTTTTACACACAATAGTGCATAGTAGGGAGGTTTATCATGGCTAAGTACACGATTGTCGATAAAGATACTTGCATCGCATGTGGAGCTTGCGGAGCGGCAGCGCCTGACATTTACGATTATGATGATGAAGGTATTGCATTTGTTATTCTAGATGACAACCAAGGAACTGCAGAAGTTCCCGAAGTTCTAGAAGACGATATGATGGACGCTTTTGAAGGCTGTCCAACTGAATCAATTAAAGTTGCGGACGAATCATTTGATGGTGACGCATTAAAATTTGAATAGTCATAGACAGCGCAGATAGCCGTAGGAACTTTTTCCTGCGGCTATTTTTCACTATTTGCTTCTGTTTCAAACCGTTCCCGAAACAATAAAAAAGCTGTAGACTTTGTCTACAGCCCACAGCCTTACCAGCCAAAAAGGCCTTGTATCATATATTTAGTATAGTAAAGCCACTATAACTTCCTTATTCATTTGTTTTTAATTTAGCCGGCGCCATCTTGACAATCCACGACTGCATTCGGCTGAACAACAATAAGAATACCGAAGTCATCAACACGCCCTTAATCAGATTAAATGGTAAGATAGCCGTTGTCGCAAGCACTTTCGCATCTCCCATATTCCAGCCTAAGAAGAACGAATATGCAGGAAGGATAACAAGGTAATTCATGATTGCCATGAATACAGCCATAAATACTGTACCCGCAACCAAACCAACAACCAATCCCCTCTTCGAACTCGCCTTCTTATAGATATAGTACACAGGCAAGATAAACGCAACACCCGCGATAAAGTTCGCAAAATGCCCTATCGGAACTCCCACTTCACTGCCCGTCATTACATAATCCAGAACATTCTTCACTAATTCGACTACAATGCCCGCCACAGGTCCGAAGATAATTGCGGCGATCAAAGCCGGAACGTCACTGAAATCGATATTCAAAAATGACGGAAACGGAGGAAGAGGAAAATTAAGCAGCATCAGAAGATAGGCAATGCTACTGAACATCCCGATTACAACAAACTTTCTTACTTTTTGATCTTTCATAACACTCTCTCCTTCTTTTGTGATCTCCTTCACGAAAAGAGGATAGGTTCTAACCTATGCATAAAAAAACCCTTTAGTCCAAATAACTAAAGGGAGAAATTTACCAAGGCTAAATAAACGTGTTACTTTACTATTTTTTTAGAAAAATAGTGTAAACGCCTGAACCTCCACCTTCTCCCATCCAGACTGTACTGTCGGCTTTGGAATCTCACCAAATCAGCTGTATAACAAGTTGCTATACAGGTCACGGGCTTAGAAGATTACTCTTCAACACCGTCGGTCGGGAATTTCACCCTGCCCCGAAAGTAGATCTATCATTATCTTAATTATGACTACTGTACGGAAAGCAGCATTGCATGGAGGTATATGATAGTTTGACTGTCTGATTACTTTCTTAAATCCCTTCAAGAAAGCATGAGATCTAACATTCCCTGCCGTTGCCCTACTACTGTCTATACAATTAGTCAGTTTGATTTTAACATGCAACTATGCCAAAGGCAAGCATCTATTCTTCATTGCCAAAACGCTCTATAATAAATTAATTATCGTATCATATCATTTATCATAAAGATTTCAAACAGAAACTAATGCATCCTCCCTCAACCCTTCATTTATGGCCTTGATTAAAAATTCCATAGCGCGGCCGTTATAAGAGCGTTCTGCTTTCCACATCATACCGATGGTCACCCCTCCGTGAAAACCTTCAATATCGCGAATCACTGTACCGGATGGTGGAGGGGAAACCGTTATTGATGGAACGAGTGCCATGCCAAAATTCGACTGCACATAATATTTGAGCGCCATCACATCATTGACTTCCAATCCATATGCCAGCACACCTCCCTCTTCAATCATTTTCTTTTCTAAAATTCGGCGAAAAGGGCAAAATGGATTCGGCGCAATCATTCTTTCCCCTTCAATATCTTTCAATCGAAGTGAATTGCGATTGGTCAGTGGGTGGTAAGCGGGCATTAATAGAACAACGTCCTCCGAGAAAATAGGGTTGAAGGAGAGGCCTTGATGGATATCTGGTGCTGCGCATAACGCCAAATCAATCTCATCCCTTTTTATCATTTCACTTAATGCTTCGCTGTTTTGAATATGAATGCTCAGCTCCACTTTTGGAAATTTTTCTGTGAATGAAGCCAGTATCGAAGGAATGCGGTAGCTTGCAGCAGGTTCTATTACTCCAAGTCTGATTTTTCCCGATTCACCATGAACCAAATCCTCGATTGAGCTTTGAAGGTTCTCAAACCCCTTCAATAATACATCCGCCTTCTCATTAAGCAAAAGGCCGGCCTGTGTTAATTGCAGCTTCTTTCCTCTTTCAAGCAAAACAACGCCCAATTCCGCTTCAAGGCCCTTAATATGCATCGTAACGGTTGATTGTGCATAGTTCAGTTCTTCTGCCGCACGTTGAAAACTCCCTAACCGAACAATCGTCTTGAATGTTTTAATAGTCTTTAAATCCATTTCATTCCCTCCATCCTGAGTTTGTTTCCGGCTTATTATTTGAGGAGCTTGAACAAGATTGCTGTATATAAAAAAACTTCTTATCAAGAAGATAAGAAGAGTCTTGCAGTTAATCGATCACCCTTCTTATCTCTCAATCAAACAATATTGATTGCTGGAATTGGCACAGTACTCATCGTTCGAGCCTTTTGCCGAGATTTCAACGGACCAGTTCCTCCATCTCTCTTGATAAGATTTTTTTATTATTCGCATCACAAAACTTGGGTTAAATATACTAATGATTCAGAAAAAAGTCTAGTCAATTTCATCATTAATTTTCTTTTTATCAAAAACTTGTAATACATTCCCGTATTAAAGCGCTTACAAAGAAAATAGTAAATTGACATGTTTTTTTATGTTATGTAGAATTGGAATCAATAGTTTAATTATTTGAAAAATTTCATATGTTTATAGGATGGTGTTCTTGGTGTACAAAATATTAGTCGCTGATGCTATTAAGCCTGAGGGATTAACTCCACTTCTTCATGCTTCCGGAATTGAATTGATTCAGGAAACGGTTGAAGAAGCAGCTGACAAGCTAAAT
The DNA here is from genome assembly GCA_051874035.1 of Bacillus sp. (in: firmicutes). Lineage (GTDB taxonomy): Bacteria > Bacillota > Bacilli > Bacillales > DSM-1321 > Bacillus_AD. The sequence goes on along the minus strand of JBJEFM010000232.1, from coordinate 56,875 downwards.
ATGATTGATGCTATTTTAGTAAGAAGTGCTACAAAAGTAACTGAAGAATTAATGAATAAAATGCCGAACTTAAAAATCGTCGCGCGTGCCGGTGTTGGAGTCGACAACATTGATATCCCCGCTGCGACTAAGCTTGGTATTGTAGTTGTCAATGCGCCGGACGGCAATACCATTTCAACCGCTGAACATACATTCGCTATGATGGCTTCACTGATGAGACATATTCCACAAGCATATGCTTCCATTAAGAAAGGTGAATGGAAACGCTCTTCTTTCGTCGGAACAGAATTAAACGGGAAAAACCTCGGCATTGTAGGGATGGGCAGAATCGGGGCAGAAATTACGAAACGCGCTAAAGCTTTCGGTATGAATGTGTTCGCTTTTGATCCATTCTTAACAGACGAAAGAGCTAAGCAACTAAATGTTATTTCTTTATCAATCGATGAACTTGTTGAACGTGTGGACATACTTACTGTACACACTCCACTGACTAAGGAAACGAGAGGTTTAATCAACAAAGAGCGCTTACTAAAAGCAAAAAAAGGACTTTATGTGCTTAACTGCGCGCGCGGCGGCATTATTAATGAAGACGACTTATACGAATGCCTCGTTCAAGGCCATGTGGCCGGGGCTGCTCTGGACGTGTTCGTCGAAGAACCCGCTACTAGCAATAAATTGCTAGAATTAGATACAGTCATCGCCACTCCTCATTTAGGGGCATCTACAAAAGAAGCGCAACTGAATGTGGCGACCCAAGTAGCTCAAGAAGTATTGACATTCCTTAATGGCAATCCTGTGTCCAATTCTATTAATCTCCCTGCCATTTCTAAAGAGGTATTTGAGAAAATCCAACCTTTCTATAACTTGGCTAAGCAATTGGGAAGCATCGCTTCACAAACAGTCAAAGAAGGCGTAAAGGAGATTTCTGTAACATATGCAGGCTCTGTCCTTGATTTCGAAAGCAGCTTATTGACCAAAAGCATCATTTCCGGTTTCTTAAGTGCCAGAATCGACCATCCTGTCAACGAAGTGAATGCCATGCTTGTTGCTAAAGAAAGAGGCATTACAATCGGAGAAAAAATTTCTCAGAATACATCTGGCTATACCAACTTAATTACCGTTACGGTAAAAGGCGATAAGCAGCAGTTGGAAATTAAAGGAACGCACGTTGATCATTATGGTTCGCGCATCGTCAGCTTAAACGGCTTCGCAATTGATTTTACACCAGAAGGCAACCTATTGTACATCCAGCACACAGACCGTCCAGGTGTAATCGGCCGCGTAGGTAAGGTGCTAGGCGACCACTCCGTGAATATCGCAACCATGCAAGTAGGGCGCAAACAGCAAGGCGGAGAAGCAATTATGGTTCTATCCATCGATAAAGCGCTTTGCGATACGGTATATGATCAATTATTAGAATTAGACGATATTTCATTTATGCACAACATATCCATATAATAAAGACCAAACAAGCAGTAAAGCTTTTACTGCTTGTTTTTTTAATATCAATGAAGCAATAATTGCTGGTCGACGTAGAGTGTGTCGGATTGCAACTTATTAACCGCCTTTAATTCAGCAACTGTGATTCCATACTTTTCACTGATTCCCCATAATGTTTCTCCTTCTTTTACAACATGCTTTCGATTCATATGTATAGATGCCGCTTCAACCGCTTTCCGTTCCGCTGTCTTTTCTTGTTCAACTTGCATATGTAAAACCATTAAAGGATTAATCGCATTTTCTTTGGCGACAGACCAATGTTGTTCATGCACTTCAAAGTGAAGATGAACTCCATGAGATTGCCCTGTATTCCCCATCTTTCCAATCAATTGACCTTGTGCTACCTTGTCCCCTTCTTTAACGGAACGTGCATTCAAATGAGCGTACACAGTTTCATAACCTTCTTCTGGATGATGAATAAACACAACATGCCCATACGAATCGGAGTAATAGGATTTACTGACGACCCCTCTGCTTACAGCTTTAATGTCACTGTCCAGACTCCCCGCAATGTCCAAACCTTTATGCGCTCCTCCTCTGCTGCCGAAGTGGTCGCTTACTGTGCCTTGTACAGGCCAAATCCAGTCATTCGGCAAACCCTCGAGCTTTTCGGCTTTTTTTACAGTCCCTCCCACAAACATCAGCCCGATACAAGCAGCGATAATTAATACAACAAGAAATCTTCTTCCATAATCAAGCATATCTTTCCTCCTATTAGAATGGTTCTTCGTATATTATGTGAACTTGTCCGCACCTAGAACTCGCTGCAGAATATGAATATCTTTCCTTTTTTAAAAGGTCACGTATATTAGATTTCTCCGTCTTTCTTAAAAATATGCAAACAAAAAAGCCATCTGAAAATTCCCTTTCAGATGACCTTTTCTCTTATTATTGCCGATTCACTGCATTAAGCGCAATCGGAACATCCATTTCTTGATTCAGCCGCAGATTGCCGAGCGAGTCGATTGGGCTGCCTTGAAATTCAACTTCCCGGTAGCCGAATTCCCTCGCCAAAGCCAAGATAGCTTCGACAGCTTTTCGGTCAGATTCGATATTCTCAAGTTTCGTTTGTTCAGAAAATGCAATCAATAGCTTTTCCTGTTTCGCTTCAACCTTCTCGAACTGGATGGAATCCGGGATGCTCGCTTCCATCCCGGATGATTCATCACCCTCTTGCATCGCTTGCAACGCTTCCGTAATCGAAGCATAACTCTTCACAGAAGGGACCAGCAGCTGTAGCAGAGATTCATCCGGTCGATATAGATAAATAGCTCGTTGTGGATGATGATCAAGTATCAGTTCTTCCATAAATCCGCTTTTGGAAAATCGTATGCCCGCTCCGTCATTCGAATAGAATCTCAACCTCTTCACATCTTGATAGCGGAATGCTTCTATAAGGGATTGCAGACTAGAATCTTCCACTACGCTCGATTGGTCTGCAGCTATTTTAATCATGACAGCGCGATCTTCGGGAATATACGTTATATCCATTTCGCTATGATTAGCCTGCAGACCATATCGCTTTTCGCCAATTAACGTTTTAGCCTTCTCCAAAGCATCGACAGGATCATGGCCATCAGCAACTTTTACTGTGATAGGCACGATATTGGCCATAGAAGATGCTACAAACCCAATCGTGGCATAGCCCATCCCGTCTAAATCATCTTGAAAGAGTAATTTATCGAAACTTCCCTCTTTTAGCATAGCTATAGACAAGTCTTCTGATTCCGGCACCTTCGCTTGCTTCTCCGAAGAATCATTTTTCGTTTCCGTTTCTTGCTGTTTGCCAGCTTCCTCCTCTTTCAGATTCGTATCAGAGGTCTCCATCACTAAGGAGTCATCTCTTTTAGACCGGCTGTTTTCCTTAGCTTCTTCCTTAATAAGAAAGGTGGAAAAGAAGAACACTATTAAACATATAGCCGCTGCTGAGGAAGTGACTGTTAACCAGCGATTCGGCCGTCGTTTCATCTGCTTAGGGGCGACTGCTCGTTCGTAGATTTCTTGGGGATTGCGAGAATCTTGCATCTGGGGAAGCCGGGAGAATAATGATATGATTTCATCTTGGGTCCATTTTGATTTTTTCATTATAGTCCTCTCCCCCCTTCTGTCTCTTCCAACGCCCTGCGCACTACTTTCAGAGCCCTATGCTGGGTTGTTTTCACTTTGCTGATTGTCCACCCTAATATATCAGCTGTTTCTGTAATAGATAAAGATTGAACATACCTAAGAATAATTACCATCTTTTGATCCATAGTACAGCGGTCTAAACTCTTATAAATCATTTTGATTTCATCCTGAAGCAAAGCCACTTCTTCAGGCAGCGGCTGCTGGTCCGGAACCGATTCTCTGTTCCAATCGAAATTATGCATCATCCGGTGCAGCCAGTTTTTCCGCTTTCTGAAATGATCGATCACCGTATTGCGGGCTATTGAATACAACCACGTCCTCTCGCTGCTTTTCCCTTCGAAGCGATCGTATGAATACAATACCTTTATATACACTTCTTGCATAAGATCTTCCGCTGTTTCCTTGTTTTTCACAATATAGAATATAAACTGGAATACATCTTGATGATACGTTTCATACAGCCTTTGAAAAACGGAGCGCATGTTACCCTCCCCCTCTGCTATCTATAAGTCGAACAATTCAGAACAAAGATCGCATATATTATACAAAAGGAAGAGTCATCTCAACTCTTCCTTCTCATCTAACTTATTCATTACTACTGTAGAAAACTCTTATTATGGAATGATAGAAGTAAATGTTGTCCCTTCACCCAAAGCGCTGACTACCGACATCTCCCCATTATGCGCTTTAACGATATTATTAGCAATCGCTAAACCGAGACCTGTTCCTGATTGTCCCCTTGTCCTTGCTTTATCGGCTTTATAGAATCTCTCAAAAACAAACGGCAAATCCTCTGCCGGTATTCCCGAGCCTGAATCCCGTACTTCTATGACAAGTTTGCCGTCGCCGTTCACATATTGACGGAGAATGACCTCGCCTCTTTCAGGTGTATGGCGGATTGCATTATCAATGAGGTTCGTCAATACTTGTTCCATCCGGTCGGGGTCGAGCATCCAATGACGGTCTCGACCTTCTAAATCGGTTATAATGGATATATGTTTATCCTTCGCTAACCCGGAGAACTTAGACGCAATACGGCTAAGATACGTATCTAATTGGACATTTTCAAAATTCAACGTAATATGCCCTGCTTCCATGCGCGCCAAATCAAGAAGCTCATTCACAAGTCTTCCCATGCGCAATGATTCATCATAAATAACCTGCGCCATTTCTTTCTTTTCCGCTTCTGTCTGGGCGATATCGTCAATGATCGCTTCACTATAGCCTTGCAGCATACTGATCGGTGTGCGCAATTCGTGGGAAACATTCGCGATAAAATCATTGCGCATTTTGTCCAGCTGGCGCTCTTCTGTCATATTCCGCAGTACCGCTACCGCACCGCGGATATGTTGATTATTATATAAAGGGCTTACAATAATCATCCAATAATGGTTTCCAATCTTTATTTCACCGCTTTGTTCTTGCTCGGAATCCACCGAAAGCTGGAATAGCTTCATTAATTCCAGCGGCATTTCACGTTGGTGGCTTGTTATTTGCTCTTTATGGTACCAATAATCCAAAAGCTGGTCGGCAGGAGGGTTGGTCTTCAAGATGGATCCGTCTATATTGATTGTGATAACGCCATCAGCCATGCTGCTTAAAATACTATCGAGGTTTTCTTTCTCTTGGCTGAGTGCATTCATATTATTCTTCAGCTGCTTGCCCATCTGATTAAAGGCGATTGCCAATTCCCCTATTTCGTCATTGGAAGGAGAAAGCACCGCTGTATCGAACTTCCCTCTGGCCACTTCGAAAGCCGCTTCCCTCAATTTCCTAAGCGGGGCGGTGATCCGAGTGGAAAGGAAAAATGCAAAAATCGTCGTCAAGACAATCGCGACCCCTGCAGCCAATATAATAAACTTAGTGGTGGAACGGATTGTATCCTTCATCGAATCCAACGTTTGGAATACAAACACAGCACTGCTATCGCCCGAACCGCTAGACAAGGGCACGCCGACAATGATACCGGGTGTATCTTGATCAACTTTAGCCGAATTTTGCAAAGTGAGCTCTTTCGTCACGATTTTCCCATCGGTAAAAATCCTGGAAAGGGCTTTATCGTTCTGGACGGTTTGTAATGAAATATCCGGTTCATCACCGGACAAATGAGACGTATAGACATTATCTTTTTCCTCGACAATCATAATTGTCTTGGATTGGCCCAAAAGTTGCGATGATATTTCTAAGGTATAGTCTGGATCTTCATGATCCTCAAGAATCTGTGCAATTCGATTGGCTGTGGTCAACAAATCATCTTCTACTTGATGCACATTGAAATTCTCGAAAAATTCAAGAAGGAGCACCGTTAAAATCAGCAAAACAAAACATACTAACAATAATATGGTAAGCCAGAGTTTCCCAACGACGCTCCTTAGAAATACCATTATTCGTTCACAGCCTCGAATTTATACCCTACACCCCAAACCGTTACAATCATCTTAGCCGCTTCTTCAGATACTCTGTTCAGCTTTTCTCTAAGTCGTTTCACGTGTGTATCAACCGTGCGAAGATCGCCAAAGAACTCATAATGCCACACTTCTTTCAATAGTTGTTCACGATCAAACACCTTATCCGGAGCTTTAGCAAGGAAGTAAAGCAGTTCATATTCTTTAGGCGTTAACGAAACTTCTTTGCCATCCGCCATTACGCGATGTGCGTCATTATCTATTGTAAGATGAGGCAAGACAATCACGTCTTTAGTTGTAGTATCGGTTTGAATATAACTAGTTTTGGAAGAACGTCTCAATAGCGCTTTTACTCGCAGAACAACTTCCCTAGGGCTGAATGGCTTTACAATATAATCATCCGTACCTACTTCAAAGCCTTGAACACGATTGATTTCTTCACCTTTCGCTGTCAGCATAATAACAGGAGTGGACTTCTTCTCTCTCAGCTCCCTGCAAACCTCGATTCCGTCTTTACCTGGCATCATAATATCTAAAAGAATTAAATCATAGTCATTGGCATTGGCTTTTAACAATGCTTCGTTACCGTCTTCCGCTTCTTCAATAATATATTCTTCTCTTTCTAGGTACATTTTCAAGAGACGACGAATTCTTTCTTCATCATCAACTACTAATATTTTAACATTGTTATCCATTATATTTCCTCCCCTTTTGCATACAGCACAAAATGATGACTACATTTTCTATCATTTCTCTTCAAACAAAAAGTAGAACATGTTTACATTAGTGATTTTTCAACTCTTTCATTATATATAAAAAGCGGCTAAAGTGAAATGTCCATTACACATTTCTCAATGTTTATAATACGAAAAACTTGCTAAAATTCTTTATCTCTTATAATTTTACTACACCATAGGCATACAAAAAAAGCCTCCGCCTAAAAATAAGGCGAAAGCTTGGCTCTAGAGATCAGGCATACGAATGCAGGCCGGCAATAACCAAGTTGACAAAAATCGCATTGAACATGATGATTGCAAACCCGATTACAGCAAGCCACGCGGACTTCTCCCCCTGCCATCCTTTCGATAAGCGCAAATGAAGAAATGCCGCATAGAATAGCCAAGTGATTAAAGCCCAGACTTCTTTCGGATCCCATCCCCAGAATCTTGTCCAGGCAATCTGCGCCCAAATCATCGCAAAAATCAGCGCTCCCAATGTAAAAACAGGAAAACCGATCAAGACTGAGCGATAACCGACTTCATCCAATAAATCCGAACTCACTTTACGAGTAAGCGGCTGAAGGACATGGCTGATGCGTTTTCTGAATATAAGGCGCAACAAGCCATACAGGACAACCCCCATAAGCAAGGACCAGATAACAGAGTTTGTTTTATTGGCGTCAATATAGCCCGGGGCCGTGATTAACGGCTCCATTGCCCCTTCCGTCTTACTGATCCCTTCATTCGGTCCGATAAGGGGAGGCAGTTCATAAATCGTTTCGGACTTAATGTCATTTTTATCGACCCAATCAAATTTTGCTTCATACCCTTGGACGGAAAAGAACGCCGAAGCCAGTATGTAGCCCAATGTAAGAACTAGACAGAAAACAACCGCTTCTAACCAAAATGTTTTTTTGCTGCTCTTTGATTGGTCGATGTTTTTAATTAAATAAACAAGGCCCGCCGCAAAGCTGATCGCAAGGATCGCTTGTCCTGCCGCCGCTGTTGTTACGTGTATGTGCAGCCAATTACTTTGAAGCGATGGCACAAGCGGTGTGATTTCCCTCGGAAACATGGCCGCATAAGCAATAAGCAATGTTGCAATCGGCAATGTAAAGACCCCAAGAACATTTACACGATAAATAAAGAAAATAATAATAAATGCGCCTACAATCATCATCCCGAAAAATGTAATGAATTCAAATAAATTGCTGACAGGAGCATGCCCTGCCGCTATCCATCTTGTGATGAAATAACCTAAATGCGCCAGAAATCCAATGATTGTAATGCTGATGCCAGTCAATGATGCTTTACGCAATTTCGGTGTGGCATCTTTATGCTTCCCTTTAATGGCCCCGCCAAAGAATAACGTGGCTATCAAATATAGGATAAATGCCAGAAACAGCAAATTACCGCTAAGTTCAACCATCTCGCCCTTCCCCCTATTGAATAGATTCCTTCTTCTCCACTTGATCTATCGGTTCATTCAATCCTAAACCAGCGATCGTTTTAGCAAGGTCTCTCTTTAAACCGTGCCAATTCTTATTCGTATGGGCGGCAACAGTGACTGCATTGCCCTTCTTCTGAATCCAGATGCGCCGGTGTTGCCAATACGCTCCTTGTACGACTCCCAGCATAAAGATAACCCCTCCCAAAGCTAAAACGGGCAGCGTCAAATCTTTCCTCACTGTCAAAGCCGTTACATTCTTTGTTTCTACGCCGGCAAATGTCATTTTATATGTATTATTCTCCGATGCTTCTATTGTTTTCTTAATCGCGACGAAACTGATTTCCCCTTTAGGTTTATCAGGAGTGATCATCCGGAAAGCAAAAGCCGGATTATTAGGGACATTCGACACGGTAATCGGCTCCCCGTCCTCCCCAATCTTCCAGTCCGGGAAATAGTTGATGATTTCCACCTTATTGCCGTTGCCTAAATCATATTGTGTTTTCGGATTATGTAAATCAATAGTCAGTGCGCCCATATTTTTCCCGGATGCCTTCTCCGTAAGGTTGAATGACATTTTATTTAATTCATCCAATTTGTACGTCACTTGATATAGTGCGAAATTTCCGAATTTTAAAGGCTCATTGACACGGATGATTTGTTCCTTTTCTTTAATCAACTTAGGTTCTTCTCCGGGAAGATGCTTTGAGTCCGCTTTATAGAGAACCGCATCTGTTTCGAAATTCTTGGCTACCATTCCGTTTTTTTCAATAGCTTCAGAGAAAACTTCCGATTCTTTATCTTTATCGTACACTTCCATCTTGAACTTTTTATTCTCTAAATAATACTCGCCGTCCGTCTTAGGGATCGGTTCTATTTCACCTTCACGGACCCAAACCTGTTCATCGATATACATCCCGGGCACGAAGCGCAGCATGCCGCTGATCAGCACAATAATTAAACCGATATGGTTCACATAAGGTCCCCAGCGGGAGAACCTTCCTTTCTCCGCCAAGATGCTGCCGTTTGCTTCCCTCACTTTAAACTTGTTATCTCGCAATCTCTTTTTCACGATATCAAGATCCAGGTCTTGTGATTCCAAAGTCGTTACACCGTATATTCTTTGCCGCTTTAAGAATTCTTCATGACGGTCCACTCGCTGTGTTTTCAAAGCGCGGCGCAATGGCACAAAGCGGTCCAAACTGCAGACAACAAGCGACACGCCGATCATGGCTACTAAAATGATATACCACCAAGAACTGTACATCTGGTTGAACCCTAGTTCGTAGAAGATTTCCCCTAACATTCCGTACTCTGTGCGATAATATTCCCTAGGCGGTACATCTCCCGGAATGAAGGTCTGCTGCGGGAAAATAGTCCCGATTGCCGAGGCGACCAGCGTGATGACAATCAACCATATCCCAACTTTAACAGATGAGAAGAAATTCCACGTTTTATCGATAAAAGTCTTCTTGTACGTTTGCGAACGCCTTGCAGTACCTTCGTAACGCATATCCACAAGCTGCTTATCTTTCTCCTCTTCCGCCAGTACTCTCCCGCAAGATTCACATAGAATGGTTCCATGTGGATTGACATGTCCGCATTCACATTTCACATCATTCATGTTTCAAAACTCCCTAATGTTCATGGTTTAATTCTTTCCATTTGCTGCTCTATGTCTTCTTCTGTCATACCTTTCTGCAGAATATCGACAACGACCCCGTCTTTATCGATTAGAAAGGTGACAGGAAGATTAAAAACACCGTAGGCATCATTTACCCGCCCATCCTTATCCAGAGGCACAGGAAATGTGAGCCCCAGTTTATTCACAAAGCTTTCTACCGCCACATTGGATTCACGTATATTGACAGCCAGGATTTGCACCCCTTGATCCTTATATTGCTGATATTGTTTCTCCATATAAGGCATTTCCGCTTTACACGGAGGACACCAAGTGCCCCAGAAGTTCAAAAATACACCTTGCCCCCGATAATCGGAAAGCTTGTGCTTTTGGCCATTTAAATCTGTCAAAACAAAGTCCGGGGCTTCTTGCCCCGCAGCCACAACCTTGTTGTCTTCTTTCGTAAAGTTGGCATAAAGTGTATAAAGAAGAGCAATCCCTAATACTCCCAGTATCACCGCTCTCATGATGAGACGCCGCTGCTTATTCCCCATTGCGATCCCCCTATATGTTCTTTACGGACATTATAGCACTTAACAACATGGCCATATTGTTTTGAAAAATGAATGTTATGTGAAGTTTTTCTATTTTTTGCGAATGCTGGAAGCTTGCACCCGAAGCTGTTTCACCTCATGCGGAGTCAATTCACGTGCATCCCCCGTATTCAATCCACGTAATGTCAATGAGCCATATTTCTCCCGTTTCAACTTCATGACAGGATGGCCGATCGCATCGAACATTCTTCTTACTTGTCGATTGCGCCCTTCGTGAATGCCTATTTGAATAATGGCTGTGTTCTTTTTCTTGTCTATAGAAAGAACTTTCACGTTGGCCGGAGCCGTCATACCATCTTCAAGTTTCACACCATATTGCAGTTTCTTTAACGCTTCACGCATCGGAATGCCTTTTACTTTGGCAACATAGACTTTCTCTACTTCATGTTTCGGATGCATTAACGCATTCGCAAATTCCCCATCATTAGTCAATAACAGCAATCCCGATGTATCGTAGTCCAAACGGCCGATTGGATAAATTCTTTCTTTTACCATCGGGAAGAAATCGGTCACCACTTTACGATTCTTATCATCTTGAACAGCCGAAATTACTCCGCGCGGTTTATTCAGCATATAGTAAACAGGCGCTTCACTTGTTAAAGGCACGCCATTCACTTCGACTTTATCACTCGGCCCCACTTTCGTCCCTAATGTCCGCACCACTTCTCCATTCACCGTAACCTTGCCATCTACGATCAACTCTTCGGCTTTCCTTCTAGAAGCCACACCAGAGTGTGCTATTACCTTCTGCAATCTTTCCATTTTTACCACCTCTTACATATTACTTCTTGCATATTGATTAAATAAGCAATATATAATTATGGCACATTTCATGCAAAAAGCAAAAGCATTCTTCGCCATCGGGTTAAGATTTGGCCGCTGTTCATTTTCCTAGTTTATACTATTATCCTTAATTTTTCCTTAAAAACAAATAAACTGACAATAAAAGATCAAAGAAAAAGATCTCTTATTATCAGTTCATTAATAGCCGAAAAAGTAAACCACTACCATAATTGCCGCAATCAATCCTACTAAATCCGCCAGTAAGCCGACTTTAAGCGCATCCCCCATCTTCCGGATGCCCACCGCCCCAAAGTAAACCGTCAACACGTAGAATGTTGTATCTGTACTTCCTTGGATGGTTGAAGCCAACCTTCCGATAAAAGAATCCGCTCCGTGGGCCGCCATCAAATCGCTCGTCATACCGAGAGCCGCATTGCCTGAGATCGGCCTTATGATTGCCAGTGGAACGATTTCAGAAGGCACACCCAACAGTGAGAACACAGGCTTAATGAATGCAACGAATGCATCCATCGCTCCCGATGCGCGAAAGACGGCAATGGCGACTAGCATTCCCACAAGATAAGGGATGATTGAGAATGAAATAGTGATTCCCTCCTTGCCGCCTTCCACGAAGCTCTCATAAGTCGGTACTTTCTTCATCATGCCGTACACCAAAATCCCGCCGATCAAGACCGGTAAAATCCAGACAGATAAATCCGTAAGCAATTGCATGATGCATCACCCTCCTCCTTTTCGTTTTCGCCTATTATAGAAGAAGCGGTCAATCAATACTCCGCCGACCATGGAAATGACAGTCGCTAGAATTGTCGGTAATATAATGTCTGTCGGATTTGCGGAACCATGGGTTATGCGGATGGCAATAACAGTTGTTGGAATTAATGTGATGCATGATGTATTGACTGCCAGGAATGTAATCATCGACCTGCTTGCTTCGCTTCTGCCTTTGTTCAGCATCTTCAATTGTTCCATCGCTTTAATGCCAAGCGGTGTAGCAGCATTGCCCAGCCCGAATGTGTTCGCCATCATATTCGATACAATATAGCCGATTGCCGGATGATCAGGAGGCACATCAGGGAACAGCTTGCTGACAAGCGGCCGGCACATCTTTGCCAATTTCACCAATAACCCCGAATCTTCCGCAATCCTCATCAATCCCAGCCAGAATACAAGGACACTCATCAGTCCGAAACAAATGGTAACAGCATCTGTCGCAGCCTTAAATAATGCTTGATTAACCTCATCAACTGTTCCATTGATCGCCGCGAATATAAAACCGATCAGCATCATCCCTACCCAAATGTAATTAACCATGGTCTTTCAAACCGAAAATCATCGATAATGTATTGCGCCACTCTGTAAAAAAGCCTGTTTCTTCTATTTTCGCATGAAGCCGGTAATGGATATTCCGCGTACCGATGACTTCATTGTCAAGCATAATATAAGCCTTTCCGACAATCTCAGGCACATTTTCTTTATGGGACCAATCCTTCCCGGGTTTAAGGAGCTTCAATTTTATATGTAATTTCTCTTTTTCATCCTCGGTCAATGGATATTGAAAAGGTTCTAAAATAATGACTTGATTTTTATAGAATCTATTTTTCATCTTCTTGATTTTCCCGGCTTTCATGATTTCCATTAAATCATAATATTCGAAGCCATTATCGAATAACGACATATGGTCATTCCAATCATCCCCCGCATTCAGAGTGACGGCTATGAGTGATAAATCCCCTTTCTGGGCTGTGGATACAAGTGTACGCCTGGCCAATTTTGTAAAACCCGTTTTCCCTCCCGTAGAATACTTATATAATTTCAGCATTTTGTTTTTATTAGTCCATGAATAATCCCACGCTTCATTCGGATTAGGCGCCTTGTGGTTTTTAGTGCCGGAAATTTCCGCATATTTTTCATTATTCATCGCATAGCGGGTCAATAATGCCATATCATAGGCAGTTGAATAATGATTCGCTGTATTATCCAGCCCATGCGGGTTTGTAAACGATGTGTTCTTCATGCCGATTTCTTCTGCTTTCTGGTTCATTAATAGTATGAACCCTTCCAAGCTTCCGCCTACATGCTCGGCGATTGCCACCGCCGCATCATTGCCTGACCTTAGCATCAGCCCGTACACCAGGTCTTCCAACTTCATCTTCTGCCCTTCCTTCAAATAAAGCGAAGAGCCTTCTGTGCCGAATGCCCTGCTGCTTACGGTCACCTTTTCATTCAACTTTCCCGATTCGACTGCAAGGATAGCTGTCATAATCTTCGTGATGCTCGCTATTCGTTTCTTCTCATGGGCCTTCTTCTCAAAAAGCACTCGTCCACTTTCCTGCTCCATTAAAACCGCGCTCTCCGCACTGACAGAAATAGGATCCTCGGGCTGGTCGGAAGCAGCTCTGGAACGCTCTGGAACAAGCATGGAAAAAAGCAAAAAAAACATAATCATGATGGCTATTTTTTTTACACGCATGAAATCCTTCATCCTTTACCTGTTTTGTACAAGTGTATGCAGAAGGACAAGTGTTATGACAAAATTAGCCGTTCACCGTTCCTTTTTAATCGAATCGCCATAATCTCATCCAGCATTACAAATAAATATATACAGCACTTTCTTTCAACTATAAAGTGAATCTTTGATAGGCGGGGAGGTCCCTTACCCCGCCTATCAGTGGATGAACCAACCTTAATTTTTACAGGTACTTTAATCTTCCGCTCATGCATCTACACTTTCACTGCTGTGCCGAAGTGGGAGTCTTAGTACTACCCCTATTAAATGGGGCAAAAAAGCCATACAGCAGAATTTCCGGTCCGTTTGCAATTGATGGACTAGAATCCTGAGCATGGCAGGTGCAAGGTTATTTTTATGCAAAACAACTTATTTTTTCATTTAAAATGGCTTCCATTGCAATTTTTGGGCTTTTTGAAAGCGTTCAGCCACAGCCGGCCAGTTGACGATATTCCACCATTTATCAACATATTCTCCCCGATTGTTCTTATATTGCAAATAATAGGCATGCTCCCACACGTCCAAGGCAAGCAATGGAACCGTATCCCATTGCGTCATTAATTGATGCCGTTCGCTTTGAAGGATTTCCAGCCTTCTTGAACGAGGCGACCATACAAGTATGGCCCACCCGACTCCTTCCGCTTGTTTCGCTGCCTCGGAGAATTGTTTCTTAAATGCCGCAAAGCTTCCGAAATCTTTCGTTATTTGATGCAGGAGCGCCCCCTTTGGCTCTCCGCCTCCTTTTGGAGACATTACATCCCAAAAGATCGTGTGTAAATAATGGCCTGACCCATGAAAGGCAGCTTCTCGTTCCCAATGCTTCAAAAGAGCGAAATCATTCGTGTCACGCGCTTTCTTCATCATATTCTCCGCCTTATTCAAACCATCCACATACGATTGGTGATGCTTATCATGATGTAACCTCATAATCTCAGTCGAAATATAAGGTTCTAAAGCATCATAGGCATAAGGCAATGGCGGCAGTTTATGCTGACCGATTGGAACATATAATTGACGATATTCACCTTCTTCATCGATATATGAACTCAGCAAGCTGTTCGTTTCATTCACATACGCTTGCAGTGTGATAATATCGCTATCTGCGGCCTTTTCTTCATCGAGTGACAGCATGTATGTTTCAATGCTCTCTAAATTCTGCATTAGCTCAATTGTTTCAATTTCTCTATTCAATGTGAACTGCTTTACTTCTTCAAGCCACCTCTTCACTTCTCCAATGTACGCTTTAAAGTCTTTCATACCATCAGCCTCCCCTTTCACTACTATGAAGGGATGGCTTGTATCATGAATACTTTATCCGGCAATGCACAACAAAAAAGCAGGTCAATCAACTATGTGATTAACCCGCTTGTATTCTTATAAATCATTTAGATTGGAGCATCTTGGTCCGGTAGTCCGTTTCATAATATTCCAAGTCTTCCCTCAATGCCTGAAAACCGCTTTCAAGCCGTTTTGTTAAGTCGGAAAAAGAATCGGGAACTTCAGAATGAAACTTGATAGAGTTCTTGCCTGTATAGGCTGAACGGCTGTCCTCATACCAAGCGTCATTCTTGGGTGAAAAGAATTCTTCGATGCACTGGTGATAAATTTTGTATAATGTTTTCTCAGCAGCCCCTTTGTGGAACACTTCATTCTTGAGGACAATCTTGCAAGCCTCATATCCTTCTTCACAGAATACTTCCAGTCTTCTTAAATTAGAAAGCAGATTTTTATAGTATTCTTCGCTTCCACTCTGTTCTTGCTGAAGAGCTTTATAATTAACTTCATTTAAATAGCCGCTTAATTGTGCTACAGTTTCTCCCAAGAATTTCTTCGCTTCTTCCAGCTGCGTCACCAAGATACTATTACCCAAACAAACCATCCCCCTAATTCTAATTGCTCTTTGCTTCTTATTTCATTTAAACCGTATAAGTCTGTTGTTTCTCTAATGCTTCAAGAATCAATATAACCTCATTATAATTGCATTTTTCTAAAATATCCAAAAAATGTTCGCGGGAGCTGATATAAATCCGCTTTCTCTCTTTAGCCTCCGGATGGAGTAATAAATAAATCAGCGCCATTGCATCTTTTATACACACGTTACGATTTTCAAGTTTAAGCAATGGCCCCTCGATAAATGGCGATCCTAAATCCGCCAACAGTTCTTCGAAGTACTTAAGATATAGGACATGGAGCGTTCTCTCTTCCCCATTATGAATGTAAACTACTTGAGAATAGTGAAAAGAATCTTGGGGAGAGGCGGGTTTTTCTTTTATGATCTCATAACCTGCATATTCTTTAATGATCAACATGATCCCTCCAAATAGAGCTTAATCGAACCATATTCATATTCCCCGTGGTGTATTCATCATGGTATGCAAAAAGAATGAATAACGATAGCTGGCATAATCGCCATTTCGTGCGTTTCTTCTAATAGTAACATAATTAAAAAAGCACTGTCATATCAATTATTCATTCTTTCTTCTCTTAATCAATTTGGCAAGCCGAAAAATAAATCCGCTTCCTCTTGTTCGAGCGCATCTTCTTGAGCTTCTTCTAAAGGAGGAAGCTCTTCAATCGTTTTTAGGCCAAAGCAGTCCAAGAACTCCTTCGTCGTTCCATATAAACGGGCCCTGCCTGTCCCTTCCGCTCTGCCTACTTCCTTAATCAGCGCTTTGGCAGTCAGCGTTTGCAGAGCACGGTCCGCTTTCACGCCGCGGATGTCTTCAATTTCCGCTCTTGTAATCGGCTGTTTATACGCAACAATCGCCAACGTCTCCAGAGCAGCTTGTGACAGGCCGTTATTCCCTGGGGATTCCACCAGCTTCTTCAAATACTCGGAATGTTCTTTCTTCGTCACAAGCTGGAATACGCCTCCCACTTCAATAAGGGTCAGACCTCGTTCTTCTTTAGAATAATATTCTGCTAAGTTTGCGATAATATCGCTTGACTCAAGTTCCGTTATGTCCAAAACATTTGTTATTTGCTGAACCGAGATTCCTTCATCCCCAGCCGCAAACAGCAATGCTTCCACAATACCTTGCATTCTACCTTTATTCACCTATCATGGCACCTTCCTTACTGGCAATAAATAATTCGGCGAAATTGTTTTCCTGCTCCGCGAATATTTCATTACGCTTCAATAACTCCAGTATTGCCAAAAAAGTGATGACTATATGGCCTCGGTCATGATACGGAAATAAATTCCCGAAGCTTACACGTCCAGTACGTGAACGAATCTCCGTCAATACTTCCTTCATCCGGATTTCAATGGATATTTCTTGCTTCGTTACTTTTGTATGCAATGGTTTTTGAAGTTTTTTTCGTCGCAGCATTTTATGGTACGCACCTAACATATCATAAAGTGTGATATTCAACTCTCTTTTAGGTACACTTACATCTTTCAGTAAATGGGACAAGTCAGTAGGTGGTTTGGAAAACATTAAGCTTCTTTCTTGCTCTAGCGTTTTGAGTTCTACCGCTACTTGTTTATACTTTTTATATTCTAATAGCTTCTCGACAAGCTCCTCGCGCGGATCTGCCTCATAAGAGAATTCATCGTCCGCCTCTAGTTCCTCTTCATACTTTGGAAGCAGCATCTTGCTCTTTATAGCAAGCAACGTGGCAGCCATTACCAAGTATTCACTTGCTACATCCAGCTCCAATTCCTTCATCGTATGGATATAAAGCAAATACTGCTCTGTGATTTCAGCGACCGGAATATCATAAATATCGATTTCCAATGTATGGATTAAATGGAGCAGTAAATCGAGGGGGCCTTCAAAAGCATCTATTTTCACATTATAAATCATTTCGCAACCACCATCATCTTTTCATACTATAATACTCTTAGTATAGAGGATTATAAGACTTTATCCAAGTAGCGATTACGGGGAGCGGACGCAATATTTAGCAATCACTGGGCATTGGCCTATACTCTTTGCTTCATTCTTTCATATGCTGACATTGAAGTAAACCATTCAAGGAGGGAATAATATGGGTAGTAGCTGTGGAGGCAGTAACTGTTGTGACGGTGGTGGATACGGCGGCGGATACGGAAGCGGCTTCGCTTTGATTGTTACACTGTTCATCCTTTTAGTTATTGTTGGGGCCGCTTGGCTCTAACACTCATATGCCCGGCAATCCATTGACCGGGTTTTTACATATACGATGGATACAAGATGTATAATTCGCTTCTCTGCAGCTAATTTGCTACAATTCTTTTTAAAAAAGAGGTGATAAAATGTCTTACCCGATGCCTTACATCGCTTATCTTGTCCAATTCCACGGCACGCGCGACTATTTCGAATGCCATGAAATCCTGGAAGAATATTGGAAAGAGGTCGACCCGGGCAATAAGGATTCCCACTGGGTCGCATTCATCTTGATTGCCGTATCCGCCTATCATCATCGTCGGCATAATTTTAAGGGCGCGGAGAAAACAATCAAAAATGCATTGCGGATTCTCGGCATCACTCCCAAATCCACAATCGTATCGCTCGGAATCGATTATGAAGCACTGCTTGATCAATTACACCATTCTTTACGTACCATCCAATTGAAGATTCCTTATCAAGCAAAAGCCTTACCCATCATACACGAAACCTTACTGTTGCTCTGCAAACACGAATGTGAACATCAGGGGGCAGAATGGTGTGCAGAGGATTATGAGATGAGCGATGCGCTCATTCATCGCCATACCATGCGGGACCGAAGCGATGTCATTCAAGAACGGAAACGACAGAAAGCATTGCGTCAACGAAAAAGCAGCCACATCCCCCCCGGCTAATCTTAACTAGCCTATACGGGATCGGCTGTTTTTTCGTACAGAGTTACTCTTCCTTGTCGAATTTGACTATAAACGATGCTGTCATATCATTCGAAACAAATTGCTTATCCTCATACATTTGCTTGATCTGTTCAAGCATTTTCCTGCCTATGCCTTGTTGACGGAACGAGGGATTCACTGTAATATGCTGAATCAATATCGTGTCATCCGGCTGAATGACTATACCGATGAGACCAATTAAATCCTCTTCTTCTTTCCATAAATACAACTGCCAATTTTCTAATGTTTCATATTGTTTTATAGTCTCTTGCAATTTCTTGACATCTTTTTCATTAGGCATAAAAGATAAAAGGCCCATTGCGATCTTTTCCAAAATTCTTTTATAACGTATAAGCATATTCTTTACCTCTTTATCCACTAAGAATGTTTTTCAACTGCTGAAAATTCACTAAATTATATAATTTGCTCTCATTCTACAAAATAAATCCATATTATAAAATAGCACACTCAAAGCAGTTATTATATACATTCTTTTAATCTGTTCTTTGTATTATTTCAACTCCGTATCAGGCAATGAATCGCCAATAGACATAACCCCATCCCAAAGCTAAAACAAGCAATGCGATTAATAAAATGATATTACTCTTTCTCACAGCACCCATCCCTTTCCAAGAATACCCCTGCAACCAAAAATCCTCCCCAGTAGAACATAAGCATGACATATAAAGAGAACAACGATATTACCCAGCCAAACCTATCATATCAAAAATCGAATTTGTTGTGAAAAATTACAACTATCAAAATTATAATGAGATTTAGTGAATAATACAACCAGAGCCATATTGATTTATTTTCATTATTTCATTATGCTTGTGTAGTATTTCAAACAAAAGGGGTAGAAGAACATAAAAAAAACGACGAAATGAATCTTTTTTCATCCTTCCATCGTCTATATGTTTTAAGGAGGTTTACCAATGAAACAAATGAAGAAAATCATACTGGCCATTATGATGTGCTGTATGCTGATCGTACCGAGCCAAGCATTCGCGGATGCACAAGTAGGAGATACAATCGTCACTCTAGGAAAGAACCTGACAACCGCCCAGAAGGAACAGATTTTGCAGGAAATGGGGGTTTCTGAAGGTGTGGAAGTAATTGAAGTTACCAATGAAGAAGAGCACCAATACCTAGGTCAATATGTTGCTAAGAGATTAATAGGGACAAAAGCACTTTCTTCTTCAAAAATCACGATCGGTAAAAAAAATTCCGGCATCATTGTTAAGTCGAATAACATTGATTGGGTAAGTGATGAAATGTTCATCAATGCCTTAGCGACTGCTGGAGTGAAGGATGCTGAAGTATACGTCACAGCACCTATAGCCGTATCAGGGACGGCTGCGTTAACAGGCGTTATTAAAGCATACGAATTAACATCCGATAAAGAGATCCCTGAGGATGTCAAACAAGCGGCCAATGAAGAAATGGTCACAACAGCTAAATTAGGCGATCAAATCGGTTCAGATGAAGCGTCTGCTTTAATGACGCAAATCAAAGAAAGCATTTCCAATAATCCACCGCAAAACGCTGAAGAGGTACAGGAAATTGTTGAACAATCCGCTTCCGATTTAAATATTGAATTAACCGAGGAACAAAAACAAAGCTTAATTGACCTATTCAATAAATTAAAAGATTTAAATATTAATTGGGACGCTGTGGGAGATCAATTAACAAATGCAAAAGATAAATTGACTGAATTCTTCAGCTCACCGGAAGGACAAGGATTCTTAGATAAACTAAAAGAGTTCTTCGTAGGAATCATCGATTGGTTCAAATCGTTATTCCAATAAACCCCGACAAAAAATCATCTCACTTAATGAGATGATTTTTTTATCCTATTATTTAATTGCCTCTTGACTCAACGGGAGATCAAGCTTGATTAAATCCTGCAATGTTTCACGTTTAATAACTAGATAGTCCTTACCATTCTCCACAAAAACAACAGGAGGCCTTGGAATACGGTTATAATTATTCGCCATTGCATAACCATATGCCCCCGTACAGAATACAGCTAGAATATCGTTTGCATTCGCTCTTGGAAGAGGCAGGTCCCAAATAAGCATATCCCCGCTTTCGCAGCATTTTCCGGCTATCGAAACAGTCTCTTCTACCGGATCATTCATCCGATTGGCAAGCACAGCATTATATTTAGCATCATATAAAGCCGGTCGAATATTATCACTCATTCCGCCATCAACAGCCAGATACTTCCTTACATCCGGAATCTCTTTCGAATTGCCTGTACGATATAAAGTCGTCCCGGCGTCGCCTACCAATGAACGTCCCGGTTCAATCCAAATCTCAGGAACATTCATTCCTGACTCTTCCGCTCGTCTTTTCACTCGCATTACAATCTCTTCCACGTACTTAGCGGGTGGCAAGGGTTGATCTTCAGCCGTATAGCGAATGCCAAATCCCCCGCCCAGGTTTAAAACTTTCGCTTCGAAACGGTAAGCGTCTTTCCACTCTTTCAGCTTTTGCATCAATTTATCGGCCGCTAGCAAGAATCCTGCCGTTTCAAAGATTTGAGAACCGATATGGCAATGCAGCCCCAGTAAATCAATCCATTCGTTATTTAAAGCAAAGAGCATCGCTTTCTCCGCTTGTCCGTTATATAAATGGAAACCGAATTTGGAATCCTCTTGCCCTGTCACAATATAATCATGGGTATGCGCTTCTACCCCCGGCGTTACGCGTAAGAGAATCGACATCCTTTTGTTGCGCTGCTGGCATAAAGAGGCGAGCATGAATAATTCACGGTCATTATCGACCACGATACAACCGATATTCTCATCGATTGCCATGATCAATTCTTCTTCACTTTTATTATTCCCATGGAAATGAATCTTCTGCTTAGGAAATCCTGCTGCGACCGCCGTATATAATTCCCCCGCCGATACGACGTCCAACGACAAGCCTTCTTCCTCCGCTAATTGAATCATCGCAATGGATGAGAATGCCTTGCTTGCATATGCCACTTGCGCTGATACACCCAATTTTGCAAAGGTTTCTTGAAATCCCTTGGCTCTCTCTCTAATTAAAGCGACATCATACACATATAAAGGAGTGCCGTATTTCTCTACAAGTTCAACTGTATCTTTACCTCCGATTTCCAGACGGCCTTTTTCGTTAATTTTACCCGTACCATACAAGTACATCACCCTCATCCCTTCTTCTCAAAGCTCTAGTCTACGTAGGAATTCTTCTATTTGTCTACAATGATAAAATAGACAGCATCATACAGATCACTGTCTACTTGTGTTCTTACTTGATAATAGAATTAAATTAACACAATACTCCCACAACTTCAAGAGCAGCTTTCTTAATTTTCCGGCTGTTTATAACGATTCCGCGGATGGACAATGCTCGGTCGGACTTTAGATCCCGGCATTGATCTTCGAATCAGAATTTGGCTGAAAGCTGTAGGGTTAAAGGGTATGAATGGCCATAAATAAGGCGTTCGCAATGATTTCATGCTTGTCAAATAAAGAATATAGGCTGTAACTGCAATAATGAATCCCGGTGCTTTAAATATCGCCACGAAAATGATTATAATAATTCTCGCTAACTTATTGGCGATGCTTAATTCCAGGCTCGGCGTCGCGAATGTACCCAATGTGGCTACCGCTACATATAAAATGACTTCACCTACAAACAGGCCGGCATCTACAGCAATCTGTCCGATTAAGACAGCGGCGACTAAACTCATTGCGGTGGCAAGGGGCGTCGGTGTATGGATAGCGGCAAGCCTTAAGAGTTCCACACCGATATCCGCAATGAATATCTGCACTAGCACCGGTATATTCGTCTGTTCATTAGGTCCTATAAAAGCAAGCCGCTCCGGAAGCATGGAAGGCTCCATCACAAAAAGATACCATAATGGCAATAGAAATAAAGAAGCGAAAACACCTAGAAAGCGAATCCATCTGACAAATGTCCCGACAGCCGGAGACTGCCGATATTCTTCCGCATGCTGGATATGAAGAAAATATGTAGTCGGCGTAATAATTACACTTGGTGAAGTATCGACAAAGATTAGTACATGGCCTTCCAGCAAATGAGTGGCCCCTACATCCGCCCGCTCTGTATAGCGCACTAACGGATATGGATTGTATCCTTGTCTTACCATGAATTCTTCCACCGTCTTATCCGCCATTGTCAAACCATCGATTTTGATATCTTGAACTTTTTGCTTCACCATTTCAATTAAATCAGGATTGGCGACATCTTTAATATAACCAATCACAACATCCGTTTTCGATCGTTCTCCTACTTTCATGATTTCAAAGCGCAAGCGTTCATCATGAATTCGTCTGCGCGTAAGAGCTGTGTTAATGATGATATTCTCGACATAGCCATCCCGCGAACCTCTTACGACTTTCTCTGTATCAGGCTCGGCCGGCTGTCGTCCCGGATAGCTCCTCACATCAACTACAAGGCCGCACTCTTCACCTTCTATAAGGAATACAATCAGCCCCGTTAAAACCTGATCCACCAATTCATCAAGCGTATGGATGGTAGCCACGGACTGATTCACCAAACGATTCTTGATAATATCGAATATATGGGTATTCACACGCTCATTATCATTGATTTCCACTAATTCTTCCAATATTTGAGTGATGAAAGCTGTATCGCATAATCCATTCACATAATATAAATTGACTTCTTTACGAATAATTTTAATTTTACGAACGCCTAAATCGAAGCTTTTTCCCAGCCCTACTTTGTTCTCCATGAACTTCTCGGTCTCAGTAAGCTTACGGGGAATAGGCTTCTTCTCCTCAGACTTGGTTGTCATAATACCCGCTCCTTTCCAAAATCAATTGCACGGCAAGTTTCGTAATGGGGGAGCCGTTCCGGCAGTGGTCCTTCATAGCCATCTTGCCGATATCTCCGATTCCCACCACAATCGGCACATGCAAGGAATCAATGCTATATACTGTATCACCTGTGATTCGGCCTACATCCATTTCCCTAAGGCCATACTTATCAACGCCATACTCCGTCAATTCACCATCACGATCAATGCACACGTCTACCTTCGTCCATTCTCTTTTCCGTGTTTTGGAAGCGACTGCGATAATGCCAAGCACTTCAACATCCGGATGCCGGCATATATAGCGCATCGCTCTCTCCCCGATGCCTTCTCCGACAAAGCCGCTGTCATCAACCATGACCAACACCGGGTCATGGGCGGCTTTATGAATATGCTGCACAATCACAGGTCCGCTTAATACAGTCGGATTGCCATGTGAAAGCGAAATGCAACGACCTCCTATTTCTTTAGCGACCATTTCGATTGTCCGTCTCGCATATTCGTCACCATCTGTTATTAAAATGACTTTTCGCTTCTCGCCCATGAATGGTTATCCTTTCTTCACGTCTATTGATCAACAAAGTACATCCATTGAAATAATGAACCGCATACCTTCCCCAGGACCATCGCCATCAATAAATAGATGATTGTCTCCTGGATGCCGATACGCTTCGCTAAAATCGGCAATACATTTAATACTTCCGTCAACGCCGCCGCAATCATGCCGTTGAATATACCGTTCAATAAACCGATAGCGCTGATGAACACCACCGGAATCGGAATGATTACCGGATAGATGCTAAGCCATCCACCCAGTACTACTCCCGCTATAACCCCCGCCTCATAATAACGAATTTTGGATGATGTTTTCGTCAATTGCATAAGCCGCGGCATAACACCCAGGACGGTTAAGAACGCCACAAAACCCAAACCGACCGCCAAGCCGCCGGCAAAGCCAATAAACACCACACTAAGTATCTGAAGAATCATCAAGCTGCTTCATGCTTTCCTTGTTTTCATTAATCGTGGCATAGCGGTCCAAATCTTGTTGATAATTGAACATCTCCACTTCCAACGGGCTCGGCTCTTCATTAAAGCGCTTCTTAAAGAAATGGTTGAAGAACAGCACCATTCCCACGCCAAGTCCCAGACTATAGGGAATTTGCAGGAGAAGCGGTTTAAGTTCTTCTTTTCCTGTCAGTAGCGTGTACAGCTTCCTATGTACAATCGGCATGCTCACATCTTCATGAAAGTTCATGATAGTGAGGGCCGCTCCTACAAACAACAACAACCAAACAAAGATAAATAAAACCATATTCAGTTTCTTTTGCGCCGGTATGACTTCGATAATTGTTTGATTTGGGCCTACTGCCTGCACTTCCACATGGGGAGACACCTGGAAAATACGCTCTAATAGTTGAATTAAATCAATAACGATAATATTGCGGTCCGCTTTTGTGATTTCATAGATCTCCAAAGCATTAATGCGCTCTATTGCATGAGCTGGACCGATTAGTTTAGCGATGTCTTTAACATAGATATATCTTTGACCTTCTGCACTGACACGATTCCTCATCCGAATATATACAAGCTCATCCATACACTCACCCTGACTTTACATGCTATAGTGCTAGTATGATACGAAAAGGAAAAACCATACAGACAATCCGGACGCTCCAAAAATTAACATATGGAAAGCAACACCGATATAAGCAACGACTATCCCTTTCTTCCGCTTGTTGTATTCTTTTTATCCCGTTTAACAGGTACTAAGGTTGGTTCATCTAATGATAGCTGGGGGATGAAGGAAAACCCCACCTATCAAAGATTCATTTTATTTCGCCCGGCCTCCTTCTTCTTTCTACGTATCAAGACAGATCTTCCAGCTATCTTGACTTTTCAAAAAAACATAAAAAAAACGTGCTACGGACCGATATTCGGCTACCGTAACACGTTCTTATCTCTTTTTTATCCCGTTTAACAGGTACTAAGGTTGGTTCATCTAATGATAGCTGGGGGATGAAGGAACCCCCCACCTATCAAAGATTCACTTTATTTTAGTATACTTTCCTTAATGCCTATATGAACATTTGTCATCCATTCATATTGAGTAAGTCTGACTTTGAATAATGTCATGACATCATTAAAAATTTCCGGGTTCTCTCTCATTATGCGAAGATTTTCTTCCATTGCTACGATTGTCTCTTTGGATTCTTCTGTTCTTCGTTTCAATTCGATAAACGGCTGGTTAAAGAATAAGCCTAAATCACGCTCAATCGCTTTCTCGAATATATCAAATTGGAGCAGGAATTTCGAAACAACTGCTGTCGTTGTTTCGGCATACTCCTCATTCTCGACAAATTTCTTATACTGATTATACAGCATGTTTTTATTTTGCGTAATTGCTCCGAATAGTTTCCCTGCACTCTTCAATAAGAATTGGGACGGCGTATGGCGAAGCAGGATATTTTCTTTCTCTATTATGACACTACTTGTCATGCGGCGTATATCCCGGTGCCAATCATCAAGAATTTTGAAATCGCCTAGAAGAACCACTTTCTCTTCTTCATATAAAATATTGAATGTATCAGCCATTTCATCCATATACTGCTTGCTTTCAAGCAATTCTTCGTTGGACATTCGGATCCATTCATTCAAAGAATCGACCATGGAAGGCAATAAGGTCTGATCCATATAATGTTGGATGCGAATATTCATTTCATCATTCAATTCTACATGGATTTTCCGGAAATCGCTGTCTTCTTTAATGAAATCCGCACATTCCCTGAGTATTTGCGGAATGTTACGTTCCATTTCTTCTTTGATTCCTTCTTTGATGGCATGATACTCACTTCGGATTTTTATTGTCTTTTCTTTCTTATAATCATCCAACTGAGTAAGAGCCCCGTTTAATTTTGTCAGCATCTCTTCGTTCCATTCGATGGAGTTTGTATAGGCCTGCTCCTTCTCAACACGTTTCTTATAAAGCATTGAAATAGAATGGCGAATCACTTGCAACAACTTAATAGTACGTTTCTTCTCTTGGTCCGCTTCTACTTGGAAACCGGCGAACAGTTCCTTTAATGAGGCTTCCTGTCCCGCAATTTCATACTTAGAAGAGAAAGCAATGACATCTGCATTCGGCTCGTACTTTGTGATTCTATTGAACGCATCTTCCACGATGCCTTTCGCTTCCTGTTTATTATAAATCGTGTCTAATTTCGTTACAACAAACGATACAGGTACATAAGGCGCTCTTTCTTTTAATCGCAATAAGATGTCCCGCTCTTGTTCAGTGAACGGAGAATCCGCATCTACTACAAATAATATGGAATCAGCCAGGAAAAGCATATCCAGGATTTGGCTGTCATCCCTTCTTCCACGGAAACCTGGCGTATCAATCAGCGTGATGCCATATGATTCCAGGACATCTGCCGGGATAGAAAGATCCACGATCGCATCAGCCGGCAATGAACCTTCCTCATTCACCAAATGGACAACCTCGTTTGCCTCCATTTCCGAATGCGTATCTTCATTTGAAATCAAGGTAACATGAGATTCTTCAGCATACTTCATTCTTATAATATTCTTCGTCGGCGCCTCAAATAATGATTCACCTAAAATAGAATTAATAAAAGCAGACTTTCCTGTTCCATTCACACCCACAACTATTACATTTTGCTTCTGCAAATCAAGGATTTCTTGGACGAACCAATTCATTTTAATGCCAAGCTCCATATTATATGAACTTGCCCATCTTTCAATCGCACGGAATAATTCCAAGCTTTCCGACAGCAAGCTCCGATGATCCTTGCAATGCCAAATTTTCTGTTCAACCGCCTGCACAGTCTCCTGGTCCAGAGCACCTTGATAGAATTCATTCCAGGCAATGACTGCTGCATATGCGGACAGGGTTTGTGCCGGCTGTGCAATTCTAGCCCAATTCGTTAATAATCTCGGCATGATATGTATAATGCTCGTTAATTCATATGCACCGCCGACCATATGTACGAATGCTTCTTGAAACAGTCTGGACAAAACATTCCAAGAATTGGACTCTTCTACATTAATATGGCCTAATAAACGATTGATTGTTTGGATCCACAGAATGAATCGATCACTATCTTTGTAGCTATTCCATAGTGAAACAACTATTCTTTCAAAACAATTCCCATCTTTACTATAGATTACTTCCAAGACTGCCGAGAAGTAATCCGGGTCAATTTCCTTGGTATGGCCTTCTTCAATATATTGGTTCAGCATATCAAACCAATAATCCTGCTCTGTACGGATGGATTCATTTACTGCCAATTCCACAGCATTGTCCCAATCATTGCTTTGTTCAAAGAATGCACGGGCAACTTCAGTGATTGTCTGGTAATCCGGATTGATTTCAACGGCTTTTTTAATAGAGCTTACAGCCAAGTCTTGCTTGCCTTCAGCAAGATACACTTCAAACAACTTAAGCGCGATTTCTGTTTGCAGCACAAGGCTGTCCGCTTGAATGGATTTATAAAAATCAACAGCAGTAGAATATAGACCCAATTCAAAATAAGCGTCGCCCACATTTTTCTTAGCCCACGGCTCCAGTTCGTTTGCGATATTTTCCCACTTGAAGATCGCTGTTTCATAGTCCTGGTAACTATAATATATTTCACCTTGGGCAAATCGAATATAAGATAAGTCCGCAATCTCTTTTTTATTCTCTTCTATAAACATTTCACCGAGAGCTTCCACCGGATTGTTATATTTACGATCAACTAATAATGTTTCATTATATGTCTTCTGACTCAAACGTTTTTCCATAGTCATATTAAACCCCTCAATATACTTTTTTAAGGTCTGTCTTTATCTAAATCTCCTTACTTATACATTTACATTATAATGAGATGTTATTTTTAACAAAGAGCTATAGATCCAATAGCTTTTTATAACTCATATACCCTATCTAAGTATTCTAGCAAACTTTATATTACATTTCGTTTCATTTTGTTATCATTTCAAATACATTCCTATAAAAATGTACAACGTGATTCAGGCATCCATAGCTAAATAATATCATATCCAATTGACCGCTATGTATAGGCTAACATAAAAAACCATATAAAAAAACTGCTTTGAAATTTCAAAGCAGTTCAGTATACCATCCATTGTTTAATGAGCAGGGAAAAAGATCATTTGAATTAAGAAAATCACACCGAAAATATAAATGATCGGATGGACTTTCTTGCCATTACCGCTCGCTAATTTCAAGATTGGGTACGTAATAAAACCAAATGCGATGCCTGTTGAAATACTTGATGTCAATGGCATGGCGAGAATACTCACGAATGCCGGGAACGCATCATCAAATGCAGACCAGTTGATTTTTGATAAACCTTCCATCATGAAGCAACCGACAATGATAAGAATGGGCGCTGTAATTGCCGGTAGAGATGAAATCGCTGATACAATAGGCGAGAAGAATATTGTAATTAAGAACAACCCTGCCACAACGACTGCCGTCAAGCCCGTGCGACCGCCAGCCGCTACTCCTGTACTGGATTCCACATAAGCTGTTGAAGGGCTTGTGCCGAATGCCGCGCCCACCGTTGTCGCGATGGAATCACCCAGAAATGCTTTCTTCGCCCTAGGAAACTTGCCGTTCTTCAATAATCCGGCTTGCTCCGAAACAGCTAACATCGTTCCCGTTGTATCAAAAATGGTTACTAATAGAAAAGAGAAAATCACAGCATACAATCCATTGGTAAACACGCCTGCCAGATCCATCTCAAAGAACACAGGTGCCGGCGGTAAAGAAGCGACTCCATCAAACTTGAGCATGCCGAAGAAATAACCAATAACGGCTGTGATCAGCATACCGAAGAACAAAGCGCCTTGGACACGTCTCACCATTAACAATAACGTAATAAATAACCCTACAATCGATAACACCGTAACAGGTGCTGTTAAATCGCCTAAGCCCACTAATGTGGAATCATTCGCCACAATAATCCCCGACTGTTTAAATCCTAGAAAAGCGATGAACAAGCCAATCCCTGACGTAATTCCATATTTTAACGTATCGGGAATAGCCTCTATGATGATTTGGCGCAGATTGCTGACACTCAATAGAATAAATAAAATACCTGCGCAAAAAACAGCGCCAAATACTGTTTGGTATGTTAAACCTTGAGAGGCTACAATACTGGCAAAGTAAGCATTCAATCCCATTCCCGGCGCTACGGCGATAGGATACTT
Source organism: Bacillus sp. (in: firmicutes) (assembly GCA_051874035.1). Classification (GTDB taxonomy): domain Bacteria; phylum Bacillota; class Bacilli; order Bacillales; family DSM-1321; genus Bacillus_AD. Next base: position 27,230 of record JBJEFM010000232.1, on the reverse strand, counting down.
CGCAAATAATCCCATAATTAATGTTCCTGTTACAGCAGCTATAATCGTAGCCATAAACACTTGATCGAATGGCACCCCTGCACTTGAAAGGATGGCAGGATTGACAAACACTATATATACCATTGTCAGGAATGTTGTGATGCCGGCAAGGACTTCCGTCTTCACAGTTGAACCAAGCGGCTTAATTCCAAAATACCTATTTAACAAGATAAAAACCTCCGATGCATAAATACATTCAGTCTTAATATTGAAATACGAACAATACAAGAGAACCTTTAATATATTATTCGTTTCATTTATAAATAGCAAGAAAAAAATTCAAATATGTATTAGAAAAAATATCCGTATGAATTAATCATTCATACGGACTTTGATTTGTTGCAAGATTTTCTTTTCCAACCGTGAAACTTGCACTTGCGAAATGCCAAGCCGCTCCGCCACTTCCGATTGTGTTTGATCTTTGAAATAACGCAAATAAACAATCAGCCTTTCACGCTCATCCAATTCATCAATCGCATCTTTCAGAGCGATTTTATCAAACCATTTAGACTCATTATTATCCGCGATTTGATCTAAAAGTGTAATCGGATCGCCGTCATTTTCATATACCGTTTCATGGATGGAGGCCGGCTGTTTGCTCGCTTCCTGTGCAAATACCACTTCCTCAGGCGAGATTTCCAGATATTCAGCGATTTCGTTCACTGTCGGGACCCTCCCCAAATCTTTAGAAAGTTCTTCCTTCGCCCGGCGGATTTTATTGCCTTGTTCCTTAATAGAGCGGCTTACCTTAACCGTTCCATCATCTCGTAAAAAGCGTTGGATTTCACCGATGATCATCGGTACAGCATACGTCGAAAAACGAACATCGAAAGATAAATCGAATTTATCCACAGACTTCAATAAACCGATACAGCCAATTTGAAATAAGTCATCCGGTTCATATCCTCTATTCAAGAATCTTTGCACCACAGACCACACAAGGCGCAGATTCCCCTTTACGATTGTCTCTCTCGCTTCTTGCTCTCCATCTTGGCTGCGCCGTATCAAATCTTTCACTTCAGCATCTTTCAAATGAACACTATTCTTGTTATTCTTGACCTCCACATCCATACGCATGTCTCCCTTAATTGCACATTGCTTTACTATTCGCTACATGTTTTTTCAATCGGATAATCGTGCCTTCGCCTTTATGGGAAACAACACTGAGCTCGTCCATGAAATTCTCCATAATTGTGAATCCCATACCGGAACGCTCCCATTCAGGTTTTGTCGTAAACAGCGGTTGTCTGGCTTCTTCAATGTCATCAATCCCGGCACCTTCGTCCTTGATTACTAAATCCACTACAAAATCTTCAATACTTGCTTCGATTGTCACAATACCGCTGGCATTATTTTCGTAACCATGGATAATGGCATTTGTCACGGCTTCTGAAACAACTGTTTTAATTTCATTCAACTCGTCCATGGTCGGATCTAATTGGGCGACAAATGCCGCTACCGCAACCCTTGCGAATGATTCATTTTGACTTTGTGCAGAAAACTGCAATACCATTGAATTTCTCATTTAAGCAACCCCCAGTCTTTGTAAAGCAACGCTTTCAGATGTTTCCTGTTGAATTATTTTAAACAACCCTGACATTTCAAACAAGCGCTTTACAAATGGGGAAATAGCGCAAACAACCATTTCTCCTTTATGATGTTTTATTTGCTTATAGCGGCCCAAGATTACACCGAGCCCTGAACTATCCATAAATGAAAGCTGCTCCAAATTCAAGATGATATGTCTGATGTTGTTGTTCTCAATAGCTCTCATCGCCTGGTTCTTCAACTCTTCCGCTGTATGATGATCAAGTTCCCCGCTCAATCTAATACAAAGCACATCGCCTCTTGTTTCCATATCTATAGCAAGACCCAATATGTACAGCTCCCTTCTGTATTCTGTATTGAGTTCAAATTCTATAGATGCTAAGAAAATTCCTTCTCTCTGACAAAACTAGTGTTTATTCGTATCATTCTCTGATAATTTGCAGGCTAGCTGCCCCCATGTGTAAATAAACCCATCGACTTCTTGAACAATTGCCATAGATTCGCTTTTTCGACTGTTTCTTTTGCAAGAATCGGCGAGCTCACAATGGTTTTACCATTTTTTATCACTTTCAATGTACCAATCTTATCTCCTTTTTTAATCGGTGCAGCAAGCTTTTTCTCTGTTGTGACTTTGACTTTATAATCCTTCTTGTCATCGCCTTTTTTCGTTAATAAAGAAATGGATTCGCTTGTAACGGCGCCGATAGTCTTCTGTGTCCCTTTGCTGACCATGACTTGCTTGAGTTCCACGTTTTTCTTATACACAGGGTGGGTCGTATATTGGCTAAATGCATAATCGAGCATTTTCATCACTTGCGCATTACGCGCTTTGGGATTTTCCGCTCCAAACACAACCGCAATCACTCTCATATTCCCTTTCTTTGCTGTTGCTGTTAAGCAATACTTTGCTTCATTGGTGAACCCTGTTTTCAATCCATCCACGCCCGGATAGAATTTCACCAACCGATTTGTGTTCACCAACCAAAATTTCTTATCGGTATTCTCGCGCAAATATGATTCATACGTGCCCGTATACTTTGTAATACCGCTGTATTTGAGCAATTCTTTTCCCATCATCGCCATATCGTGGGCTGTACTATAGTGATTCTCTACAGGCAACCCTGTCGCATTTTGGAACAAGGTATCCTTTAGTCCAAGCTCTTTCGCTTTCTTATTCATCATCTTGACGAATCCTTCTTCCGACCCTCCCAAACGTTCAGCCATCGCAACTGATGCATCATTGCCGGAGCCAATGGCAATTCCTTGCAGCATCTCATTTGTCGTCATTTCCTCACCTGGCTCCAAAAAGATTTGAGAACCGCCCATCGATGCCGCATACTCACTCGTCCGAATTTTTTCATTCATAGACAGCTCGCCTTTATCGAGGGCTTCCATGATCAAGATCATTGTCATAATCTTCGTCATACTGGCCGGTGACAGTCTCTGGTTTTCATTTTTTGAATATAGTACCGCACCTGTATCTCTCTCAATTAAAATGGCTGATTTCGCTTCATCCGCTAATTCTACTTTCTTCTCTGCCGCATATGTTTGTAAAGAAAACGTGCATAACAATACTGTAATCACGCTAGCTGATAATAGTTGTTTCATCTTCAAGCCAAACCCTCCAATCTTTATACCGTTCATCTTTTCCAATCCTTTTCCTTTTATGCAAAAAATACCAAAATAAACACAAAAAAGACCCGGAAGAGAATGATTTCCATCCTCTTCCGGATCGTTTATTGTTTACTTTGTTATGTGGGTATAAATAAGTGGAGGAGCTTCTACTTTGTTCGCACCGACAATGATGCTGTTATATAGCAACTCTTTTACATTATCGATATTTTCCATATTGCTATGGATCGTCAATAACGATTCCCCTCGCTTAACCGCATCGCCAATTTTCTTATTAAGGACAATGCCGACCGCTAAATCGATAACGGATTCTTTCGTTGCTCTTCCCGCACCTAGCATCATAGCCGCTGTACCGATTTCATCAGCAATCAATTCCTGTACGTAGCCATCTTCTTTAGCCGGCAACTCAATCATATATTTTGCTGTCGGCAGCTTGGTTGGATCATCGACAACTGATGCGTCACCGCCTTGGGAAACCAAGAATGTCTTGAATGCTTCTAAGGCTTTGCCATTTGCAATCACTTCCTCCAGCATCTTCCTTGCTTCTTCTAAGGACGGAGCTTGTTTCGCCAAGTAGACCATGAAGCTGCCAAGTGTCAGACATAGCTCTGTTAAATCTTCCGGACCATGGCCATTCAATGTATCAATCGCTTCTTTTACTTCGAGGGCATTGCCGATAGCAAAGCCAAGCGGTTGGCTCATATCTGAAATAACAGCCATTGTATTGCGCCCTACATTATTCCCGATATTAACCATCGCTTGCGCAAGCTCTTCAGCATCTTCCACCGTCTTCATGAACGCGCCGGCTCCTGTTTTCACATCGAGCACAATCGCGTCTGCCCCGGCAGCAATCTTCTTACTCATAATCGAACTTGCAATCAATGGAACACTATCCACTGTCGCAGTAACATCTCTGAGTGCATACATTTTCTTATCGGCAGGAGTCAGGTTCCCGGTTTGTCCAATGACAGCGATTTTGTTCTGATTCACTAATTCTACGAACTTTTCTTTTGAGATTTCAACTGTAAATCCTTTCACAGCTTCTAGCTTATCAATTGTTCCGCCTGTATGGCCTAAACCTCTGCCCGACATTTTAGCGACAGGCACATTAACAGCGGCCACAAGCGGTCCTAATACCAATGTAGTCGTATCGCCGACTCCGCCTGTACTATGCTTATCCACTTTAATGCCTTCAATGCCGTGCAAATCAATTGTTTCGCCGGAATTAACCATAGCCATCGTTAAATCCGCCCGTTCTCTTTCCGTCATGCCGTTAAAGAATGTCGCCATAAGAAATGCGCTCATTTGATAATCCGGAACTTCTCCACTTGTGAAATGATCAATTATAAAATTGATTTCCTCTGTCGTTAATTCGTGGTTGTCTCGCTTCTTTTCGATTATATCCACCATTCGCATTTTATTGCACCACCCAATTTAGTTTACATTCTCTTCACTAATTCTTTGACAAGTTGAAGAAACTCACTTTTCACCTTTTCTGTTGTTTCGATTACTTCTTCATGATTCAATGGCTGGTCCAGAATTCCCGCAGCCATATTTGTGATGCAAGAGATGCCTAGCACGCGCATAGAACTATGGTTCGCCACAATTACCTCCGGAACTGTAGACATGCCTACAGCGTCTCCGCCCAGTATGCGCACCATTCTAACTTCCGCAGGTGTTTCGTACGTTGGGCCTGTCAGTCCGAAATACACGCCTGTCTTCAAACCGATATTAAGCTCATTCGCAACTTCTTTAGCCAACTGTTGGAATTCACGGTCATAGCTTGTCGACATGTCAGGGAAACGCGGTCCAAACCGTTCATCGTTCGCCCCGATTAATGGGCTTGTTCCTGTAAAGTTGATATGGTCTGTAATCAACATTAAGTCGCCCGGTGTAAATTCAGTATTGACGCCGCCAGCTGCATTTGTCACGATGATTTTCTCGACGCCAAGCACTTTCATGACACGTACCGGAAACGTCACTTTATCCATTGAATATCCTTCATAGAAATGAAAGCGGCCTTGCATAGCTATTACTACTTTTCCCGCCAATTTGCCGATGACCAACTGTCCGGCATGTCCGGATACAGTGGATACCGGGAAGTTGGGAATATTATTATAGGGAATAGTTACCGCATCTTCAATTTGATCGGCCAATACGCCAAGTCCCGATCCAAGAATCAGTCCGATTTCAGGAACTACCTTAATTCTATCTTGAATATATTCTGCTGATAATTTAGCTGTATCGTACATTTTTTCTCTCTCCCTTATTATTGCAGCTTCTCTAAGAAACTTTTTCCGTATTTAGGCATTTTCACATTGAAATTGTCCGCTATGGTCGCCCCGATATCGGCAAATGTTTTGCTTACCGGCAACTCGCTTGGATTTGTTAGCTTTTTGCTGTAAACAAGCAATGGCACATATTCACGAGTATGGTCTGTTCCGTGATGGATTGGATCATTTCCATGGTCGGCAGTGATGATCAGCAAATCGTCTTCTTTAAGTTCATCAAACACTTCAGTAAGCCTTGCATCGAATTCTTCTAAAGCTTTACCATAGCCGATAGGATCTCTTCGATGGCCGAACATCGCATCAAAATCAACAAGATTCAAGAAACTCAAACCTGTGAAATCAGTGCGAAGAGTTTCCATCAACTTATCCATGCCATCCATGTTGGAGACTGTACGAAGAGATTTTGTCACACCTTCACCGTCATATATATCAGAAATTTTGCCGATTGCCAGCACATCATAGCCACTATCTTTCAATTCGTTCATAACTGTTCTGTCAAACGGTTTAAGCGCATAGTCATGGCGGTTTGAAGTACGTACGAAGTTACCAGGTTCGCCAAGGAATGGACGAGCGATGACTCTTCCCAGCATGTACTCTTCACGCAATGTCAACTCACGCGCAATTTTACAAATTTTGTACAGCTCTTCAAGTGGAACAATCTCTTCATGCGCAGCAATCTGAATAACAGAATCGGCTGATGTATAAACAATCAATGCCCCTGTCTTCATGTGCTCTTCGCCAAGTTCGTCAAGGATGGCTGTACCGCTGGCGGGTTTGTTTCCGATTACTTTTCTTCCTGTCTTCTCTTCAAGCTCTTGAATCAGCTCATCGGGAAAACCATCCGGGAATACACGGAACGGCGTTTCAATATTAAGACCCATAATTTCCCAGTGACCCGTCATTGTATCTTTCCCATTTGATGCTTCTTGCATTTTAGTATAATAAGCAAGCGGCTTATCCACTTTCTCAATCCCTGGAATTTCTTCAATATGGCTTAATCCCAATCTACCGATATTGGGCATATGTAAACCATTCATTTTCTCCGCTATATGTTTGAATGTATGAGCGCCCTCATCACCAAAGTCCTTTGCGTCCGGTGCTTCACCAATACCGACTGAATCCATTACAATTAAAAATACACGTTTAAATGAATTTTCGTTAGTCATTCTTCTTCCTCCTAAATCTACCTATCAATTAATACATGCTATATTAATTCTCGACCAAACGGTTCTCGCTGCAGTAATCCTCATTTTCAACTTCTTTATATAATATAGTACCCCTAATACAAAGAATTACTCTTACTAAAGAACGAGAACATCCTTATTATAGTCAGATGTCTGACAACTGTACAATAAAAAATGCATCCTTTCTATACAAGAATGCATTTCGTCAATATAATCCTCGCACTATAAAACTATTAAGCTCGCGGATGGAACTTTGAATACACATCCTTTAAACGAGTATTCGTGATATGGGTATAGATTTGCGTCGTTGAAATATCGGCATGCCCCAGCATTTCCTGCACAGACCGCAAGTCAGCCCCGTTCATGACTAAATGAGTGGCGAATGAATGCCTAAGTGTATGCGGCGTCAATTCTTTTTGAATATTCGCTTGTTCGGCCAATTGCTTGAGAATCTTCCAAAACCCTTGGCGAGACAGGGGTTTCCCGTGATGATTGAGAAACAAAGCATCTGTTGTATGTTTTTTGCTCACCAATCCCGGTCTGCCTTTTGTCAAATACAGATCAATCGCTCGTAATGCCGTTTTTCCGATCGGTATGATTCTTTCTTTACTGCCTTTACCTATACACCTTACGAATCCCATCGATGCATGGACATCGCTGATTTCCAAACTGATCAACTCGCTGACGCGCATACCTGTGGCGTACATCAATTCAAGCATCGCCTGGTTCCGTAACCCGAAGGCATCCGTTCCCTTAGGCGAATCCATAAACGCGCTTACTTCTTCCATTGAAAGGACCTTGGGCAATTTTCGTTCCGGCTGCGGCGTCTCAATATGCACGGTCGGGTCTTGTTCCGTTTGTTTATCCCTCAATAAGAATTGATGGAAAGAGCGGATGGATGCAATATGTCTCGCAATCGTCTTAGAGGATTTCCCCTGCTCTTTCAAATGTGCCAAAAACCCGATGATGTTCATTCTTCGAACCTCATTCCAGCCCGTTATGCCTTCCACTTTCACAATATATTTCATGTATGCTTTTAGATCTCTTTCATAAGATACAATCGTATTCTTGGCCAATCCTTTTTCCACTGTCAAAAAATGAATAAAATCTCTTAACCCATCTTCCATAACCATTACTCTCCGTTCAGATAAAAGAGCTTTAACCGGTCCATCCATGAACTTTCATATTCCATTGAATTACTTGATACTTTCAATGAGGTCCCATCTGGTTGATCGTACCGATTATAGTTCTCGTATTCTTGATTCATCCATACCATTCCCATATAGAAAAGAATCGTAAACCCTACAAATAAAATGAATACTTTTACCGTATGCACCAATTGATTGATAAATGATTTCATTATTATTCCTCCATGTTGGCATATCTATATTCAATCTATGCCAATGGAAGTCCATTCTATACGCGATAATATTATTTTTTATACCGTAACAAAAAAGATGCTATGAAACACGGCGATTTTTTACCACACCTCGTTTATAAGCATCTTCATATTTATTTTGATTGATTCTCATCTTCTTTTGATTGGCAACGATAGCATATGCCATGGAAAGTTAAACGGTGATCCTTGATTTTGAAATGCCAGCGTTTTTCAACAACAGCCTCAACGTCATCCAGTAAATCTTCCTGGATTTCATCCACTGCCCCGCACTCCATGCAGACTAAATGATGATGAAAATGATCTGCGCCTTCTTGTCGTAAATCATAGCGGGATACGCCGTCTCCAAAGTTTATTTTATCCACTATTTTCAGTTCTGTTAATAACTCAAGCGTTCTATATACAGTCGCAAGGCCGATCTCAGGCGACTTTTCTTTTACAAGGAGATACACATCTTCAGCACTTAAATGGTCTTCTTCATGCTCAAGCAGCACTCGGACTGTCGCCTCTCTTTGGGGAGTTAGCTTGTAACTTGATGAGTGCAACTGCTTTTTTATTCTTTCAATTCTTTCTTCCATCTCTTCTCCTCCCTGAAACTATCATATTCATTATATCAAAACAAGGAAAAGTGTCAAAATAGAATTATTATTTTTTAGGATAAATAATGATTATAATACAATAAATATTCTTATTTAATAATCCCTATCATTTGTTTCATGAAGACAGGAGAAAAATACGCTTCGATTGCTCCCGCGCCCGTGATAAAAACAATACAAAGCACAAGAGCACCGATATATCGAAATAAAATAGGTTTCAAAGGCTGGCGAATCTCTTTAAAAAATACCCTCCGGATAATGTTAATGCTAAGGGCTAATGATAATGTAGTTATAATGATAATCAGCGGCACCAAAATGATATTCTGCGGCAAAATTGAAACAACAGCAATGCGGAACCCTTCCCAGCCCATCGCATTTACTAGAAACCCCACTGTAAAGCCGATAACTGTTCCCTTTAAAAATAATAACAGTAATATAAGCGGCAAACCAATAATAGAGACCCCCAACACCCAAATCATACCAATGTATTTTATATTATGGCTGATGCTGCCGATCAGAATTTGATGCGATGTGGCAATCTCTCCATCCGCCACTTGCCCGAAGAACTTGGATATATAGTATAATAAATCTTCTTTTTGTGTGAAGCTTAAACTATTTACGATAATCGCTCCGCATATAACTCCCATGAGAAATAAGACGATTATAAACATATATAACGAGGAATATTCACGCACATGACTAAGCGGGCCATATGGAAAGGACATTCTTTTCTTCATTTCTTTCCCTCCTACAGTTGGTTACTAGATTTTATGAAGAAAATCTAGTAATATGACGCTTTTCTTTACAAGATAAGAAAAATGATTGATTCTCTTTTAATCTACCAATTTCTGCAGAGGAACTCCCGCTTACAACAAGAATTCACCATACACATAGTATAATTGTTATCTTTAACAAAAATGGTACATTTATACTTTACAACTTTTAACCCTATAGTATAATAAAGAATGGATTATTATCAGAATATTTAATCAAATTATTCTGGCTATCCAAACTAAAAAAAGGAGGTAAATGATAGATATCCTGCTTTTATTTTCAGCTCATAATAAAAGCGCTTACATCCATTCGGAAGAGAGGGAAATGCATATGGAAATCCATAAAACGCAATCTGCCAAGGTTGTTAAAACTACTCCTGAAGAATACACAGCAATCGTTCAATCTGCCAACTTTCAAAAATTACTCCATGAAAAGAAAAAATTCATCATACCTTTCACTATATTCTTCTTTTGCTTTTATTTTGCCTTACCGATCCTTACATCCTATTCATCCATCTTAAACACACCTTTCGTCGGAAGTATTACTTGGGCTTGGGTCTTTGCATTCCTACAATTCGTTATGACATGGACCTTCTGCATGATTTACTACAAAAAAGCCAATAAATTCGATGAAATTTCAGAAGAAATTTTGAAGGAGAAAGGAAGGTAGCCCATGAACACAGCCGCTTTTTTAATGTTCTTGGCGATTGTTGCCGGGACGCTTGTCATTACGTATTTCGCATCGAAAAAAACGAACAATGCAAGTGACTTCTATACTGCCGGAGGAGGTCTTACAGGCTGGCAAAACGGGCTGGCCATAGCGGGGGACTATATGTCAGCAGCCTCATTCTTAGGGATTGCCGGCACCATCGCATTGGCGGGATTCGACGGATTCTTCTATAGTATCGGGTTCCTTGTAGCCTATCTTGTTGTTCTTTATCTTGTTGCCGAGCCTTTGCGGAATTTAGGCAAATATACATTCGCGGATATGATTGCTGTTAGGTTCAATGCAAAAAAAATCAGGGGATTCGCTGCTTTTAATACAATTACCATTTCTACTTTTTACATGATCGCCCAGCTTGTTGGCGCTGGTGGACTTATAAAATTATTGCTTGGCATTGAATATACCACTTCTGTATTGATTGTGGGTGTATTAATGACTGTATATGTAATTTTTGGCGGCATGACCGCAACAAGCTGGGTACAAATCATTAAAGCCGTACTGCTTATGATCGGTACATTCATTATTTCCGTTATCGTTTTTGCTAAATTCAATTTCAATATCGGCGATATGTTCGACCAAATGAAAACAGCTACACCGTTGAAAGAAACCTTTCTTGACCCAGGGGTGAAATATAAGGTCGGACTTGATACATTATCCTTAACATTGGGATTAGTATTGGGCACTGCCGGGCTGCCGCATATCCTCGTGCGCTTCTTCACCGTTCGCGATGCGAAAACAGCCCGCAGTTCAGTTGTTTATGCTACATGGATTATCGGTATTTTCTATGTGATGACTATTTTCTTAGGTTTCGGGGCTGCCGCTTTCGTCGGGAATGCAAGCATCGTCGCGGCCGACCCGGCAGGCAACATGGCCGCTCCTCTCCTTGCAGAAGCACTTGGCGGCAATATGCTCTTCGCGTTTGTTTCGGCTGTCGCCTTTGCCACAATTCTTGCTGTAGTGGCCGGTCTTGTTCTAACAGCAGCAGCAGCCTTCTCGCATGATTTCTATAACGAGATTTTGAGAGGCGGAAAAGCTACAGAGAAAGAACAAGTGAATATGGCCCGCTACGCTTCAATCGGTGTATCCGTACTTTCCATCATCCTTGCGCTATTCGCTCAAAGCATGAACGTCGCTTTCTTAGTATCACTTGCATTCGCTGTTGCCGCGAGCGCGAATTTGCCGGTTATCATTTATACAATCTATTGGAAGCGATTCAATACAAATGGTGCGATTTGGGCAATGGTTGTCGGCCTGGTCACATCCATCGGTTTGGTTGTAATAGGGCCTAATGTATTCAACCCTGAAGTCGGCAAGGCGATATTTGTCGGCGAACCATTATATCCATTCTCAACTCCAGGCATCATCTCTATTCCACTCGGCTTTATCGCTGGTATTATCGGAACGCTTGTTTCTAGCAAAACCGGCGTTGAAGACAATCAAGTCAGCTATGACGAAATATTAGTTAAATCCAATACGGGCATGGATACAATCCGTTAAAAGAAAAGGGCGCGCACTCTCTTCACAGTAGAATGCGCACCCTTTTTTATTTGGCCAAAAGCTGAAGATACTGCACGGCATACACGGTTTTCGCATCATAAATTTTCTGTTCTTCTATGTATGTTTGCGCTTCTTCCAAAGAAACTTCGATTACTTCCACAAATTCATCTTCATCGCAAGCCGCGGCGTTCTGCTTCTTCTTCAATCCCTTTGCCGCAAATACATGAACTAGCTCATCGGCAAAACCCGGCGAAGTATAAAAAGATTGAATATGTTCCATTGTTTCACTTTCGTATCCTGTCTCCTCTTCCAACTCACGCATGGCTGTAACAATCGGTTCCTCGCCGGCTTCCAGCTTGCCCGCTGGAATTTCAATAATGGAGCGCCCTAATGCTTTGCGGTATTGTTCTACCATGACAATTCGGTTATCGGATGTTATAGCAATTACAGCTACGGCTCCCGGATGCTTTACAATCTCGCGCTTTCCGATTTCTCCATTTGGAAGCTCCACTTCTTCTACTTGCAATGAAATAACGCGCCCTTGATAAATGGGTTGAGTAGCGATTGTTTTCTCTTCAAACTTGTTCATGATCGATTTCCTCCTGTTCTATTTGTAACCTTATCACTCATATATTACATTATCTAATGAAAATGGGGGATGTCCAATGCATATACAAGTCGAAGAGAACAAGATTATATTAGTAGGGAAAGCATGGGAAATTAAAGAGAAGTTGAAAGAATACAGCACTACGTTCCACTCGGTTCAGCACTGGATTGATGCAAATCGCTCCCTTTATAAAATAGAGTAAGTGATGCAATAACTGATTTTCTTAAAGTTATCCTTTACAATAGTAGTAGTCTAACTATTACTGGTGGTGTTTATAATGAAAAAAAGAAGACTTGGCAACTCTGATTTATATGTTTCTGAAATCGGGCTTGGTTGCATGTCGCTCGGCACAGAACAGGCGAAAGCAGAAAAGATCATCCATACAGCCCTTGACCAAGGCATTAACTATTTCGACACAGCTGACCTTTACGACTTTGGTGCTAATGAAGAAATCGTCGGAAAGGCATTAAAACCTGTCCGCAATGACATAATCTTGGCTACAAAAGTGGGAAATAAATGGAATGACGAGCAGACAGGCTGGAGCTGGGATGCCTCCAAGGCATATATTAAGGAAGCTGTGAAAGCGAGCCTGTCACGTCTGAAAACCGATTACATCGATTTGTACCAGCTGCATGGCGGCACGATGGAAGATAATCATGAAGAAGTGATTCAAGCTTTTGAAGAGCTCATTGAAGAAGGTGTAATTCGCTATTATGGCATTTCATCCATCCGTCCCAATGTGATTAAATCTTTCGTCGCCGACTCAAGGCTCATATCTGTCATGATGCAATATAGCCTGCTCGACCGCCGCCCCGAAGAATGGATGCCGCTCCTTACGGAAAATGAGACAAGCATCATTGCCCGCGGACCGGTAGCAAAGGGGTTATTGACAGATAAAATGCTGAAAAAAGCAACTGATTCCATTAAAGAAAATGGTTATCTGCAATATAGCTACGATGAATTAAGCGAGGCCCTAACGCAAATTCAGGAAGCCTTTCCTTCACGCACGCTTCAAGAAGTGGCCTTGCAATATGTTTTGTCCCATCCTGCTGTAGGTGCTATAATTCCGGGAGCCAGCAGCCCGGAACAAGTAATCGCCAATGTGAAAGCCACTCAGGCCAAGCCGTTAAGCGATGATGAATTACAATTATTGCGTTCACTCACGGTTGCTGATACATATAGCCAGCATCGCGATTGACCAAAAAGAAAGTGGAGCCCGAATGAATCGCTGCTCCACTTTTTATGTTGGCTATTTATTTGAAGTTGCGCCAGTCTTTACGGTCTTCTTGCAGAAGCTCCGCAAATGTCTTGTTCTTATCTGCTTTTCGTTTCTCTTCGATTCTTTTTTTCTCAGCAGCTTCTTTTTCTTTCTGTTCTATTTCTGCAAGCTCTCTTTGCTTTTCTTTCAATTGAGCGAATACATCGCTGGAAATCATTGAAGAAAGTGTAACTTTGTCTTCTTTCGATTGAGATGCCGGCTTTTGCTGTCTTTTCTTTTTCATGCGTATTCCTCCCTATTTCCATACATTATAACATGCCGGCCGCAACAAAATAATAGCCAGATAAAGTGAATCTTTGATAGGCGGGGAGCCTTCAGTCCCGCCTATTAATAGATGAACCAACCTTAGTTGTTACAGGTACTTGTTCTCCCATTTGCACATCACTGTTTTCACTCCCAGGCCGAGGGGGGGCTTAGTACCTGTTAAACGGGATAAACGAAGTGACGGCCAGCGGTGATTCTGAATTCCATCGCTTATAAGCTATACTATAAAATACAAGAAAGAATGATAAATGGAGGTTTTATTTATGAAGAGAAGAAATATATTCGTCCTGGGAGCTATCCTTTCATCTATAGCGGCAATAGGCATATATTTCACAAATATTTTTATGTTTATGAAAAAGAAAGAAGCTTCATTCATCCGTAATCGGGAAATAAAGGCCAAAAGATGGATTGTGGAAGATTTCGACGCACTTCCTAAAACCCATGTCCGTATCCGCTCCCGGTTTCATTATGACTTGGATTGTATCTTTGTCCATCCGCATCATACGGATAAATGGATGATTTTCTGCCATGGCATCACTGAAAACAAGTACAACTCCATTAAATATATGAATATTTTTTTAGAGCGCGGCTTTAATGCTGTAATTTATGACCATCGCCGGCACGGTGAATCGGGCGGCAGAACAAGCAGCTACGGCTATTACGAAAAGTGGGACTTGGAAACTGTAGTTGATGAATTGAAGAAACGCTACGGCAAAGACATTCTATTCGGCATTCACGGCGAATCAATGGGCGCTGTTACCGCACTGTTGTACGGCGGTTCTGTCAGGGATGATGCGTGCTTTTATGTGGCCGATTGCCCTTTTTCCACCCTTTACGAACAAGTGCGCCACCGGGTCCACACCGATACTCCTCTTCCGGCTTGGCTTGTGCTGCCAATCGGCAATATATTCTTAAAATGGCGCGACGGTTATCGCTTTCAAGACGTTTCTCCTCTTGAAGCCGTAAAAAATATTGACAAACCTGTTCTATTTATACACAGCGAGAAGGATACATACATCCCCGCCTCTATGACACAGCGATTATACGAAGCCAAACAAGGCGCCAAACAGTTGTATATTGCTTCTAAAGGATTGCATGCCCAATCATTGAATGAGAATAAAGAGCAATATGAAGCGGCGATTGATGGCTTCCTCGAAATTGTATGATTGTATGGAGCAATATTTGATTGAATATTGCGCCTCCTTTGTATACGATGAAAATGTGTATACTGAAAAGGAGGAATCAATATGACGAAAGTACAAATTAAAGTGAATGACAATGGGTCTCTCCGTGTAACAGGCGACTTTGAAATCATTGATGCTGAAGGGAACGCATTTCCTACGAAAACAGCTGCTTCGCTCTGCCGTTGCGGCTTATCATCGAAAAAGCCCTTCTGCGACGGCGCCCATAAAGGGAAGTTCGAATCAGTCGAACGCGCAACCAGAGTTAGCGAATAAGAAAAGAAGCGCAGCATTTATTACTTGCTGCGCTTCTTTCCTATTAGAAATAATCAAATACACATGGTTCCGCATCAGGAATCAACTGCTCCAAAATGGTCACCATCGAAATATCCCCTCTGATTCTGTTTACTTCATAAAGGAAAGCCGGCCGCTTATAACTTAACAGCATGGTCGTTAACGTCTGGATGGATAGGAATATACCACCTGTTTCATCTGCATCATCCGCCTCATGCGTTATAAACACCTGCCCCATTTCATCCCATTCAAGCGTGAATGTACCTCGATTCCACTCCAAGAGTGGATCGGTAATATGCAATATAAGCTTGCAATTATTAATAGGCTTAAACGGAAATTTTTTCAAGAAGCCCATTACATCCACAATCCGCCCCATATAATAAGGAGAAATTATCTGCTTGATTTCACTATCTTCCAATAGGAAAGCAACCGGCTCATGCACGCATGTTTTCCCTTTCACAAAATACACCATCGATAAATGCGCGTTGATGAAATTCCATATTCCTCTTCTTGCATCTTCATGTAAATAAATCATTTCATCAATATAAAATTTCTCATCCAATACTCGATAAAAAATATAGCCTTCCGGAACGCTTGCATCATTATAATAAACGGCTAATTGCAAGTCTGCGCTTTCTTCACGGAACCATTCATCCCAAGCCATTTGGTTGCGGATCAATGCGCCATTCGTCTTCTTGGCAAATTCATTATATACATTCTTTGCATCTTCATCGTCCAGGTCCACCCTTCTCATACGGCCGGGAACATCCTCATACTTCGGTAATTGACTATCCTTGATTTGATATTCAATGCGGTCAGAGATGATTTCCCAACCCTTCTTTCGGTAGTATGGAATCGAATAAGGATATAAATATGAAATATATTGCCCTGCTTCACGCATGTTCTTAAGGCTTTCTTTCATTAAGGAATGAATAAGACCATGACCCGCATATTCCGGATACGTGCCAACACCTGTAACGCCGCCCATTTCATATGTGACACCATGAATATTTACTTGAAAAGGCAATGTAACAATCTGTGAAATCAGTTTATCGTCTTCAAACCAGCCTAACGCTGTACCCGGCTTCAATTGGTGCCTTTTCTCTTTTCGCATCTTGCCTTCATCGTCAATCATATCTTTCGAAACTTGAAATACGTATTTCATTAAATCTGAAAATTGGTCTATGTCTTCTTCTTGAATTTTGCGCATCACGAAATGGTCTTGATGCATCGTAATCATCGAAATTGCCCCCTAATTATTCTTACACTTGCTGCATATTAAACGCTCATTACCTATGTTTTTACGTATCTCATTTTCGAAATCATATTTTCCTTTTACTCACTGCATTATAAAAATTATCTATATAAATAATCATTCATTTCAAACAATTCCACGTAGAATCTGCTATTATTAGTGAATTCCTTCTTAAATCAATTATAGTAAGGGGTCTATCTTAACGTCAATATAGAAGCTTTAGGAGGGATACATAAGAAGAGACACTTGTCGGAGGAGTGTCTCTTTCCGTGCTTTTGGGCTACTTTAATGGTATGCCATAAATCCCGCTGCTACCCCCGGGGCAAGCCCGTAGTTGGTTCATCCGAGAATAGCATCTTTAGTGAATGTAAGAATGCACATGCCAGCAATGTCCTCCTTCTAATGAAATGAAACGTGAGTTAACTGTATAATTATTAAATGCAAATACCTGATTGATCGGCAATTGAACATCTTTGGCCAAATATTTCACCATGAATGAAAAAGAACATCGCTTTGAACTGCCCCTTAAAAGTTAGACACCTAACCCAACTTTTAAGGATGTTTTTTCATTGCAAGAGACGAAACGCAAGCAGAACAAATACCCTATTAGCCAACGGGTATAGAAGGTGATATATCTATCAAAATAGCCTTTGGAAAAAGGACAAGAAAGAAACTTGTCGAAATAATGCGGTAAAAATTGCTTGTAAGGCACTCCGAAATTCTCTAATATTTTACATAGAGTAATGGCACCGCTTACATATTATATACACCGAAGACTCATTACCTATTTAAATGGATGAGGGAGGTAATAGTATGTCACAAGCAATACTAGAAATACGCCAAGAACTGCAAGAATTTCTAAAAGGTCCAAAGAAACTATACATTAACGGGCAATTTGTGGAGAGTGTATCCGGGAAAACATTCACATCGCCCAACCCTGCAACGGGAGAAATACTGGCCGAAATATATGAAGCGGATGCTGCAGATATTGACGTTGCAGTGAAAGCCGCCAGAGCTGCCTTCGACCAAGGAAAATGGTCTAAAATGAGTGCCGCTGACAGAAGCCGCTTAATGTATAAGCTGGCGGATTTGATGGAAAAGAATGCCGAGAATCTTGCTCAGCTTGAAACTTTGGATAATGGAAAGCCGATAAGAGAAACAAAATACGCAGATGTTCCGCTGGCCATTGAACATATGAGATATTATGCCGGCTGGTCGACAAAGATTGTCGGCCAAACCATCCCGGTCAGCGGAAAATTCTTCAACTATACAAGGCACGAAGCGGTCGGTGTAGTCGGCCAAATCATCCCATGGAACTTCCCGCTCTTAATGGCGATGTGGAAACTCGGGGCGGCGCTTGCCACAGGCTGTACCGTTGTATTGAAGCCGGCCGAACAAACACCGTTGACTGCCCTCTATTTAGCGGAACTGATTGAAGAAGCCGGATTCCCGCCTGGCGTTATCAATATTGTGCCCGGATTCGGCAGCACAGCTGGCCAAGCGCTTGTGGACCATCCGCAAATTGACAAGATCGCCTTCACAGGCTCAACCCGTGTCGGTAAATCAATCATGGAATCTGCCGCAAAGTCGTTGAAACGAGTTACACTTGAACTCGGCGGCAAATCACCAAACATTATTCTCGAAGATGCCAACCTGGCCAAAGCCATTCCTGGCGCTTTAAACGGTGTTATGTTCAACCAGGGGCAAGTATGCTGTGCGGGCTCGCGTGTCTTTATCCAAAAGAAACTGTACGATAACGTTCTAGCTGATATGGTATCCCACGCCAAGAGCATCAAACAAGGGGCCGGCCTTGATCCTTCAACACAAATCGGACCGCTTGTATCCAGTGTTCAACAAAACCGTGTAATGGATTATATCGAAAAAGGCATTGATGAAGGTGCTGAATTGCTTGTTGGCGGTTCCAAACCGACAGAGGATGGTTATTTCGTTTCGCCGACCATTTTCAGCGATGTTAATGATGAAATGACGATTGCTCGAGAAGAAATCTTCGGACCTGTTATTTCGGCGATGCCATTCAATGATTTGGATGAAATCATCGACCGCGCCAATGCCACACCATACGGACTAGCAGCCGGATTATGGACTGAGAATATTTCCAATGCTCATTATGTCGCGAATAAGCTTCGTGCGGGCACTGTTTGGGTCAATTGTTACAATGCATTTGATGCGGCCTCCCCATTCGGCGGCTATAAGCAGTCCGGGATTGGAAGGGAAATGGGTTCTTACGCTTTAAATAACTATACAGAAGTGAAAAGCGTGTGGGTTAAAATATAAAAGCAAGAAAAAAATCATCTCTTCACGGGATGATTTTTTTGCTTGTCCATATTTCAAAACTTTCATTTATCCCGTTTAACAGATACTAAGATTCCCACTTCGGCACGGCAGTAAAAACACAGTAGATGTAAATAGGAAATCAAGCGTACAGGCACAAATCTTTGCCCGATGAAAAGTCGAATAAAAGGTGGATTCATATCAAGAACAATCGGTCATGCCTTTGCTTTTCGCTTCAGGGATTAGTAAACTTCCATTTGGCATCGTAACGATGGGGCATAATCTTTCGAAAGCAAAAAAAGGTGGAGAAAAGTGCATCACTTCTTCTCCACCTTTTTATTTTCAGGGGTCTTGTGGAACCGACTCTTCTCATGCATACTAACCCATCGCTTCCGCTACACGATCCAATAGCGCCGCCTTCACATTTGGATGTGTCGCTAAAGGCGAGGTTATTACGACCGACTTGTGCTGCTCGTTATATTGATCTACAGTCTTGGCTATGGACTCTGTTAAAACTCCTGAAAATAGCATATAAGGAACGACTGCAATGGATGAACATTCCGTGCGCAGCGCTTGTGCCAGGCCTTCTGTGAAAGATGGCTCACAAGCTGTCAAATAGGAAACCGATACAAAAGGATATACGCTTTTAAGCGGTGCAACAATCGTATCCAGCTGCTCCCTCACTTCTGTTATTCTGCTTCCCCTCCCAACAACAACGACATGCATATCTTGTGCCGGAAGCTTTGTTTCCTGTACTTTATCAACTAACAACCGCGTCATTTTATCAGTCACACCGATTGGTCTGCCATATGTGATTTTGATTTCCGGATAAATTACTTGCATCTGATGCAGCTCATGCGGAATATCGTACATCACATGACCGGCCGTCAATAAAAGGAACGGTATGGCAGTAATATTTGCAGCCCCGCGTTCCACACAGCGCCGGAAGCCTTCTTCAATGGAGGGCGCCGCCAATTCAAGGAAGCAATATTCCACAATCGGTATATGCGAGAACTCTTTTTGGCAATCCTCCATAAATGAATGAACTTCATCACATGACGTTTTTCTTCTGCTGCCATGGCAAATGAATAATACTGCCTGCATCTTAGAGGGCCTCGCTTACAGAATAATCCTTGGCCCTCTGTTCCCACCAATTCAGAGAGTAGTGGTATTTCACCACTTCACCTACAACAATCATACAAGGATTCTTTACATTCTCTTCATTCGCCTTCTCCACAACATCGTCGAGCGTGGCGACCACTGTGCGCTGGTCTTTATAAGAAGCTGTTTCAATGAGCGCTACCGGCGTATGGGATGGCTTGCCGAACCGGATCAATTTTTCGCGTATATACGCTAAATTGGCCACGCCCATATAAATCGCCAGCGTATCGATCCCTTTCGCTAAGCTTTCCCACTTCATATCATCTTCTTTCCCTTGTTGACGATGCCCTGTTACAATGGCAAAACTTGCGCTGCAATCACGATGAGTCACAGGAATGCCGGCATAAGCCGGCGCAGCGATGCCTGCAGTGATGCCTGGAACGACTTCAAAAGGAATGCCGTACTTTACAAGCACTTCCGCTTCTTCACCGCCGCGGCCGAATACGAAAGGATCACCGCCTTTCAATCGGGTAACTACCTTGCCCTTTTTAGCATAATGCACAAGAGAGTACGAAATGGTTTCTTGATGCATCGTATGGTCGCCCGGAAGCTTACCGCAATAAATAATATCCGCATCTTTCTTCGCATATTGTAATAATTCAGGATTCACAAGACGATCATAAAGAATAACATCCGCTTGCTGTATGCATTTCAAGCCTTTCATTGTAATTAAGTCCGCATCGCCGGGACCTGCTCCCACTAAATATACTTTACTCATCATGCTTCCCCCTTCCAGTATGAGATCATTCCTTATTTGGCTAACGGCTCTTTCTCATATAGTACATAGGCATTGCCCGTCCCTAACCGTTTCTTCTCATGCAGAATGACTTCATCCGTTTGAGGTTCATATAAGAAATGCTTCTCCAACTCATAGTCGACTAAACGAAAAGCTTTCTGGTCATCCGCCGCAGCTACAATGACAGGGAAGATTTCACTAGCTATTTTGACTTCAAAACGATATAAATACATAACTTTACTCCCCTTTAGGACACTTGCTCGCTGATACGGGCGATCGCCTCATCCAAACTGTGTTGAATATGTTCAATCCCTACTCTGACAAAGAATTCCCGGTAGTTTTCATTTAAAAATTTATGCTCCTTGAAATCATTCAATAAATGCTCGATTGCGAATTGCAATTGCTCTCCTTGCACTTTTCCTTTTAATTTCTGGTTAAACGTACCGCCATCCTCCAAAGTGCCTCCCACATAGATTTCAAAGGCTTCCACCATGGTCTTATCTTTCGCTTTCATTAAGACGCCTTGCAGGCCTATATCAGCAATTTGACGCTGTCCGCAGGAATTCGGGCAGCCAATCATATGGATGCGGACAGGGACATCCAATTGGATCTGTTCATCCAAGTAACGAGCAATCCTTGTCATTCTGGCTTTGGTTTCGACTAAAGCCAGATTGCAATACTCGTTTCCTGTGCAGGAAACAGTATGGCCAATGAACGAATTGGGATTAGCGGTAATTCGTTCAAAAATAGGTTCTTGCAGCAATTGATCCGTTGCTTCATTCTTTACATTAGGAATGATTAAATTTTGTGAATTACAAGTGCGGATTTCTCCGTTCCCATACTTTCTGGAAATTCTCGCCAACTCAAATACTTCATCACTGTGCATCCGGCCGACAGGGACATTAAAACCTACATAACTTAGTCCTTCCTGCTTTTGCGGTTGTACACCGTAGAAGTAGCCTGCATTCCACTTCGCAACAGCGTCTTCTCCTTTAGGGAGCAAGGGTCCTGTGTATTCTTCCAATATTTTTTGGAACTTTTCCACACCCCAATCAGCGACCAGGAATTTCAGACGTGAACGTACGCGTTTCTCACGATAACCATAATCCCTGAAAATTGTCGTAACAGCGATCGCCACCTTCTTCACTTCGTCCGGTTTAATGAAAGCATCCAACGGCTGCGCCAAGAATGGCCGCGCCGACAATCCGCCACCGACTTTAATATGAAAGCCATCCACCCATTCCCCATCGATTTCTTTACGGGCCGGGGTAAAAGACAAGCAATTGATTTCAGCGTTTGAAGCATTGTGAATATTACTCGAGATGGACATTTTATATTTTCTTGGCAAATTCGAAAAATCCTCATTATGCTGGAAGAATTCATATACTTCCTTAACGATTCCACTTGTATCAAATAATTCATCCGGATCTAAACCTGTTATCGGATTTCCGACAATTGTTCTTGTAATATCACCGCACGCACCTGCACTTGATAGTCCGACAGCTTCTAATCTCCGCAAAATATCAGGGACATTTTCAATTGTCAGCCAATGAAATTGAATAGCTTGCCGCGTCGTAATATCGACAACATCACGTCCATAATCCTTCCCTATCGCAGCTAACGTTTCTACTTGATCGGCTGTCAAAATCCCTGAAGGAACATTGACCCTCATCATGAAATAGCCCGCTTCCTTAGGTTTTTGCAAATAAAGCCCCGCCCATTTGAAGCTATCCCACTCTTCTTTCGGAATCGAAGCAAAACCATTTTGCGCGTATGTTGGAATCTCATCGAATATCCGCAAACCATCCTTTACGATCTTCTTCTTCTCGGCGGCATTGATTTTTTCATTGTCTGCCCATGTCTTGACGTATGCCATTATTTATTCCTCCCCCATCTCCAGCTGTGTTCGCCCATTTTAAATAAACTGCCTTGTTTGCAAGTACGTTAAAATAGCTTCAACCGACTCCTCAACCGATTGTTCTGCTGTATCAATAATCAATTCCGGTTGAACCGGTTCTTCATACGGCGAATCGATACCGGTGAATTGCTTGATTTCCCCTTTGCGCGCTTTTTCGTACAATCCCTTTGGATCCCGCTGTTCGCAAGCGGCGATTGGACATTTCACATACACTTCAACAAATTCATCAGCTTCAACAATTGCACGAGCTTGCTTACGATCTTCTTCAAACGGTGAAATGAAAGCGGTGATCGCAATTGTTCCACTATCTACAAATAACTTAGATACTTCGGCAATCCGGCGGATATTCTCTGTGCGGTCATGTTCCGAGAAACCAAGGTCACGATTTAAACCATGACGAATATTATCACCATCCAGAACATATGCATTAATGCTCTGTGAGAATAGAGTAGCAGCTAATTGATTAGCGATCGTTGACTTGCCTGAGCCTGATAAGCCCGTAAACCAAATAATAAAACTATGATGGCCATTTAATAGACGCCGCTCTTGAACATGCACTTGCGAATCATGCCATGTTATATGCTTTTCCACTGTTTCTCCCCCTATGCGTGTGCTTTTTTCTTTTGCATTCCTTCAATCAACACTCGGACTACTTCTTTCCTGCTGAAAGTAGAAGGCGGAACCTCACCGGCGCTTAACATCTCACGTACCTTTGTCCCGGAAAGCACCACTCTGTCATCAGCGGAATGCGGACATGTTTTATCCGATGCCATTCCCTCGCATGCTTTGCAATAAAAACTATGCTCAAAGAAAAGCGGCGTAATTCCGATATCTTCTTGTGAGAAATTCGAAAAGATTTTTTGCGCGTCATACGTGCCGTAATAATTGCCCACACCCGCATGGTCGCGCCCTACAATAAAGTGCGTACAGCCATAATTCTTTCTGACAAGTGCATGAAAAATCGCTTCTCTAGGCCCTGCATATCTCATCGCGGCAGGGAAAACAGCCAATTGCACCCGATTTGCCGGATAATACTTATCAAGCAACACTTCATAGCTTTTCATCCTCACATCAGCAGGGATATCATCGCTTTTTGTTGCTCCGACTAAAGGATTGAGCAATAGGCCGTCCACGATTTCAAGCGCCGATTTCTGAATGTATTCATGGGCGCGGTGGACAGGATTGCGCGTTTGAAATCCAACGATACTGTTCCAGCCTAAGTTAGCGAAGATTTCCCTTGTCTCGCTCGGTTCAAAATGATAATCCGGAAATTCTTTCGCAGGCTTCTTAATTAGTATCACCTTGCCTCCTACATACACAGTCGGCCGATTAAAAAGCGATTTCACACCCGGATGCTCCAAATCTGTTGTTCCATAGACAAGCTGTGCTTCTACCGCTTTGTCGCCTTCATAGATATCATTCACTTCTAACACACCATATGTTTCTCCTTCAAAGACGAGACGCACCGTTTCCCCTAATTCAAGCCCTGCGGCATGGTCTTTTGTTACTGGAAGTGTAATCGGCAAACTCCATACCACACCACTTTGCAGGCGGCTTGTATGGACAACGGCCTCATAATCCTCTTTTGTGAGAAACCCTGTTAAAGGACTATATGCCCCTACCGCAATCAGCTCCAAGTCGCTGAGGGAAATTCGGTCTAGCGGTAATTCCTTTTTGATGTTTGCAATATTTATATCTGGATTGTATCGGTTAATCAATACGCCTCCATGCGGCAGAATTGTCTTCATTCTATGCTTCCTCCTTTTTTTGTCGGCGCTAAGTGCAGACCGCATTCGAGCTTTCCTTGTCCTTGCCAGCGCCCGTCCCTTGAATTACTTGTAACGGCTTTAGTGCAGGGAGCGCAGCCGATGCTTGGATAATCCGCATCATGCAATAAATTGTAAGGCAGATCATATTTTCGCACATATGCCCATATCTCATCCCATGTCCAGT
The DNA here is from genome assembly GCA_051874035.1 of Bacillus sp. (in: firmicutes). GTDB lineage: Bacteria > Bacillota > Bacilli > Bacillales > DSM-1321 > Bacillus_AD. The sequence continues at coordinate 2,610 of JBJEFM010000232.1, read as the reverse complement.
GAATAAGCGGGCATACTTTCACAAGTTGGAATCGTTCATCTTTATTAAGGTAATTGACATTCTTCCGCGTGGCAGATTGTTCTCTTCGCAGACCCGATACCCATGCATCGACTTTCCGCAATTCCTCTTCAAGAGGCTGAATCTTACGCATTTGACAGCATAGATCCGGATTGCTTTTCCATAATTCCTGTCCATGCTGCACTCCTTGTTCTTCTACCGATAAATCCGGCTGCTTCCTCTCAATCTGCAGCAATGGATATCTTTTTTCTGTTTTCTCGATGGTTTCATATGTCTCCGGAAAGTGAAGGCCTGTATCCAAGAACAACACTTTCGCATCCGGCTTCACCTGTGAAATCAGATGCAATAATACACTTCCTTCCACACCAAAACTGCAAGCATATAGCAATCTATCTCCATATTGTTTATACGCCCATTCTAAAACGTCATATGCACCTTTACCTTTACTATTCTCTGAAAATAACGGTACGTTATCCTGTTCAAAAGCCGAATAGAGCAAAATCCTCAACTCCCCATTTAGTAACCGAAAAAGCTTAGCGGCATGTGAATCCTCACCAACAAAAAAGGCAGCTTTAAGCTATGCACACAGACCGTGTCAGCTTAAAGCCGCCTCTAGTTTTCTAGTCAGCGAATTATTTTAATCTTACTTTCTCATTTTTCTCCAATTGTATGACCTTGCCGTCTTGAACAATTATTGTAATGGAACCAAATTTCATGGTTTTAAGCATATTGTTAATTTGTGTAGCCAGAGATTGAAATTCATGATCGATCCCCACAACTGTACCTCCTTAAAAAATTCTTTATTTAAAAAATCTTTCGGTAGGACAGACGATTACAGAAGTGTACACTCTCCTTACCTGTTATAAACAAGAACAATATACTTTAACAATCCCCTTCCTAAAAATACAAACCAGTATTTCTCATCCATTTTTTCTTTATCAATACATTTATTGTATATTGCGTTTTTTCAAATAATATCACATCTATAGCCAATGTCAACCCGAGTTTTTTCATAGGAATAATATTTTTTATTTTTTCCCTAATTTAACGCATGTTTAATGCCTTTTATTCTTTTTTTATATCACTTAACCATTTTCTTTTTCTTAAGAAATTTTATCCTTTTCATTGTTTATTCAGTAAATATGACCATAAAAAAAGAACACTCAACTATGGGATTAATAAGTAAAGTGTTCTTTCTGTTTTATTCTTCAAAACGGAAAATCATTACCATTCTAATAATCTTTCCTTCTAACCGTCTTTTTATGATTCTTGATGCGCATGAAGATCTGATTAATCACTTCCGCGAACACAAGGCCCATTGCAATACTGCCCGAGATCAAGAATGCTTTCGCCGCTAAACTGATAGCTGTATTATAATCATTCTCCACGAAATGCCTCATCGCATTGTACGCCATCCCCCCCGGAACAAGGGGGATGATTCCGCCAACCGTAAAAATTGTCATTGGCGTTTTATACAATTTTGCGAATGATTGACTTATGACCGCAATTAATGTGGAAGCGATTGCTGTGGCCGGAATAATATCCATCCCGTTTTGCGAAAGCACAAAATAACAGATCCAGCCGGACATCCCAACAAATCCGCATTTCAAAACTGTCTCACGGGGAACATTGAAAATGACCCCAAAACCTGCAGAGCCAATGAAGCTTGTAACAAGTTGCGCTATATATTCCATCTAAAAAATCACCTCATAGTAGCGTAAACGCAATGGCGATTCCGCCACCGATTGCAAAAGATGTTAAAAAGGCATCGGCTCCTTTAGAAATGCCTGATACTAAATGGCCGGCCATTAAATCACGAACGGCATTTGTAATTAATAAACCTGGGACAATCGGCATGACCGAACCAATAATGATTTTATCCAATTCATGGCCGAACCCTATCTTCACAAGGAAATAGGAAACCACTCCAATAATGACAGCTGCTAAAAATTCCGATATGAACTTCACCGATACAAGCCAATTGAAAAGCAGAAAACCTAAGAATCCCAGTCCCCCAGCTATGACTGCAGGAATGAAATCGGACCAACTGCCCAGAAACATAATGACGAAACAGCCGCTTGAAACGGAAGCCGCCGCCACCTGCATGCCCACAGAGAATGTTACTTTGTTGGCTTCCAGGTCTTGCAAAGCGGCTAGCGCTTCACAAGCCGTCATCTTTCCTTCACTGATGTTGCGTGAGATTTTATTCACATTGGTCATTTTCAATAAATCGGTTGTTCTATTGGAGACTCGCACAAGCTTTGTTTTTTCCTGCTCATCCGAATGAATCGAAAAAATAATGCCTGTCGGAATGACAAAGCTATCGCATTTCGTAATACCATATGATCTTGCAATCCTTGTCATCGTATCTTCTACACGAAACGTTTCCGCACCATTCTCCAGCAACAATTTCCCGGCTAGCAGGCAAACTTCCATTACTTTATTTTGCAGTTGTTGCTCCATCGCATGTACCTCTTTCACGAACGTATCCTCACACCTCTAGTAGTTATACCTCATATCTTATCATATGTGCAATACAAAAAAGAAAAACCCAAAAGATTTCAATAAAGTGAATCTTTGATAGGTGGGGGG
>JBJEFM010000231.1:0-27199 GCA_051874035.1 Bacillus sp. (in: firmicutes) | reverse complement strand
CTTTTGCATCTGCCCGGAAAGTACAAGCAAGCCCAATGCAACCATGATCATTCCACAATAAGCACCGTTTTTCCAATTAAATCATTGTGCATGCAAGTATTCAGCCTCCTTTTCCAGACATAGCCCACTTGAGCCGGCGATAGGGAACACCCACGATATTTACATATAAAGGAAGAGAAGACAATTCTTACACATCAGAAAAATAAATTATAGGACGCTAACCAGGCACTGATCTTTTGCATCTGCCCGGAAAGTACAAGCAAGCCCAATGCAACCATGATCATTCCATTAATAAAGGCCAATTTCCCAAGATATTTATTGATTTTTTTGATGGTCTTTAAAGAATATGAAACAGCAATCGAAATAATAAAGAATGGAATAGCCATCCCCAGGGAATATAAAGCGAGCAAATACATTCCTTGATATAGTGTATCTGATGAACTGGCCAGCAGCAGGATGGATGATAAAGCTAAACCGACACAAGGTGTCCAACCGCTCGCAAAAGCCATCCCTAAAAAAATGGAACTAAATACCCCTTTTGTCTTCTTTTCCGATTGAATCCTTTTTTCCCGCATGAGAAATTTGAATTTAAGCAACCCCGCCATTTGCAGACCGAAGATGATAATCAAGAAACCTGCTATTTGCATTATGATCATTCGGTAGCTATAAAAAATTTGTCCAAGAAAGCTAGCGGAGGTCCCCATAATAATGAATATCGAACTAAAACCCAAAACAAATCCAATCGATCTCGTATACAGAACTCTTTTTTCTGTCAGTACTTTGGAATCTTTTATTTCTCCTCCTGTTAAATGTGTGACATAGGCAGGTAAAAGAGGGAATACACATGGTGAAAAAAAGGATAGAATACCTGTTGTAAAAGCAAAAAATAAACCAACATCGCTCAAAATAATCACCCCTTAAAAGTATTATTTATTTCTTTTGTTAAGATTTAATTAAGAGCGTTCCTTATTTATATTAATGGAGTGATTTTAGATGAATTGCGTTTGTTTATGGTGGTTTGTTCCAGAATTTTCATACCCTATACCGTATTTATTGTACTAAGAAAACTATAAAAAAGAAAGGATAATGAATACCTGACGGGGTTTATAATTAGAAGATAAGGCAATTAAAAGCGGAGCAATCCATGACCATGGATTTACTGGGACTTGATAAAGAAGCATTACTGGATAAGATTGAATGTACGGATGTAGCTGCTTACTTGGCAGATGCCGAAGATGGCAATGTAAATTTATTTATCTGTTTATTTTATAATTTTAATTAAAAATTGAAAGGGGGTATTATATTTTTGTTAAAACTCAACATGTGTGTAAACTTCTGTCGATGTAATATTTTCATGACCTAATAGTTCTTGGGGTGTTCGTAAATCAACATTTTCCTTATTTTCGTTATAATATAAGCGAGAGGGAGGGAGACCAGCATTTTTTTAAAAAATCAGATGTAAACCACGCGAATTCAGCGGCTTATCATCTTCATTCAAAAAGGGGTGGTTCCGTTGCAATTTGTTTGATTTGATAAGGTTCCAGAGACGTTTTATAAGGAAGTCAAAGCGGAAGGTGAATGATTTCAGGCACGATATTTTTCGATCCATAGAACGCAGCTTTTGCTGGTGGGTTCCTAATTGATATTAAATAAATCGTCGCATATTTATTGTTTTTGTTAAATCGGTCAGTTCTGTTGAACAGCCATGATCATATAGAAAAGCTAAGATAAGAATTGCTGTAAATCGTATTCATAGCTGATGATTGTATGAGAAGAGTAATTTTTTCAATTTATCGTTCACATGAAAAAGATCCAAAATTATAAGGAACTAGCGATTCGAATGTTCCGAAGTGTAGATATTACAGGTACTTTAGAAGGGAATATCAAAAGTTGAGGCTATAACGAAAAATAATTCTAGTTTACATAATATATATTATAAGAAGCTGCTAATTAAAAAGAAAAATACATCTCAAATGCTAAGTATACTTATGTTAGTGAGACAAAATAAAAAATTTTACATTCTATATAATGAAATCTTATAAAGCCATTTCCAACAAGCTTAATCTGCATCCAAAAAATCCATGATCTCAATCATGATTTTCTTTAGTATATCCAGCGATTCGAGTATATCATCTGATAGCTCTAATAGTTGATTTGTGCCGGTAATCAATTTAGCTGTTATATTGTGATTTTCTTTTAATTCATTGTATCGTTTTTTATTATAATTCGGGTCTGTGGTTCCCATAATACTTAAACTCTTATGTGTACAATTTTTCATTGTTGTGAATACTTCATCATTTTTAATCAATGGTGTCAACCATATCAATCGGGCTTCTTTAAACTCTTGTTTGCCCGATAAATTACTTAGCGCAATTGATCCTAGCGATTTGCTTATTAATAAGAATTCGTCATATTGAAATTGATTTAATACTGTGCTGACTACAGCATTGGTATCCTGCTTTAATGCAATAAGCAATTCTTCTTTTGTCATTGTGCAGAAATCCTCTTGTTCGTATTGATAATGAATGTGCAGCACATCTACATAATTAGCTACATGCATATTTGTAATATAATGAAACAATGGCTTGTCTACTGAATAGTCGGCTCCTGGCAATAAGATTGCTAATTTATTTGCTTTCCTATTGTTTTTTATGAGTGTATAGAATACCTCCATACCTTGGTATCCGCGCACTTTATAGTTTTGGACATTTATCATTGGCGATCTCCTCCTTTTTTTCATATAGCATGCAGTAAACGAACACGAACGAACGTTCCTATCTTATAAAAATAACACTTAAAATAGCTATTTCACTATATTTATATGCAATTTCACCCGCATTTTAACCTAATATATGTAAATTTCATGTTATTTTTAGAGAAATGCCCATTTTCACTATACAGAACGAACGTTCTTTTTTATTTCAAATAAAAGCATCCTATTAATTAATAGGATGCTTTTATCGAATCGCTTAATTATTTTCCTTTATCACACTGCTTGGTATAACAACCGTTTCTTCTTTCCGTACAAAACTATAGAATAAGATACCACTCGCTAGCAATGCCATGCCTAATAAGAATGTTTTTAAATCTGACGTACCGGCGATGAGCACATAGATTGCATACAGTGTAGCAAAACCACCGATAATACCGTCTGCAATCCGTTCTCTGCGACGTTGATATGTTTCACCTGTTATAATCAGTTTCATTTGGAATGTAGCTGAAATAAGGTATGGAATCAAGTATGACAAGGTCGCAATATAAATAATGAAGTTGAACGCTTCTGAGATGGTGCTTGAAATAGTTGAGAATATAAATATTTGTCCTAATAGATTCGTACATAATAATGAAAAAGCCGGTATGCCTTTCTCGTTTTCCTTCATGAAGCGCGGAATGAATAGACCTTGCTTAGCTGCTGCGCTCGGTACTTCCGCAGCCAGCATGACCCAACCGATTGTCGAGCCAATTAAAGAAATTAAGCCTAATGCCGCCAATAGCTTGCCGCCAATCGGTCCTAGCACCGTCTCTATAGCATCGATTAACGGCTTATCAGAATTCATCAGTGCCTCTTGAGGCAATAATCCCATTACAAGCGTGCTGATACCGATATAGATTGCCAACGTCAATGTAAGCCCTAAAATTGTAGCGCGCTTAACATCTGTTTGCTTTTTCGCACGTGATGAAAATACTACTGCTGATTCCACGCCGATGAATGCCCATAATGTCGCAACGGCAGCAGCATTGATCTGCCCTAACATTCCTACCGAATGTCCTGCTTCACTGGTTTTTTCGGCAATGAACGGTGTGACATTGGCTGCATCGAAAGCGGCTAACCCGATAATAATGAAAATGAAAAAACCCGTAACTTTGGCGGCTGTCGCAGCCAGGTTAATCTTCCCTGCCCCTTCAATTCCTTTGTGAACCAATGCGTGAGTTCCCCATAAAACAATGGTACATACTAAAAACGTTAGAAGGTTGCCCATTTTTAAATCAAAGCCGCCGATTGTCAGCACAGTCGCTTGACTTGTCATAATTGGGAAGAATGTAGATAAATAACTGGCGAATGTAGTAATAATGGCAATATTACCTGCCAAATTACCGATCCAATAACCCCAAGTCGCCATAAAACCTGTCAATGTAGCCGCTTGCGACCCTTTTTTGAATAGTTCTTTCGCATAAATCTGTGGCCCTCCGTTCAATTCAGGCTTGCGCTTACCTAAGTTACCGAATACCAACGATATAAATAAAACACCAAGGCCTGTGAAAAGCCAAGCTAACATTACTCCCGCTGGACTTGCCGCTTCTGCAAGCGAACGAGGCAACATGAAAATCCCTGAACCAACCATATTGCCGACCACTAACGATGTTAAAATCCAAAAACCTAACTTCTGCTGTTTTCCCATCTGTTTAATTCTCCTCTTGCTACTAAATTCCCGAGTTGTAATTATTGAAGATGCTCACTGTATGATGGGTAGAGTAAAAAAGTCTGTTCAAAATAAAAACACACCGTAAAAGTAGGTGTGTTGCATATAACGTCAACATTCCACCAGACTTTGTTGGATAGTTCATCATAGCGAGCCTGCTATGACAGTCCTGCACCTATTCGATACAGTCCCAGCTTACTATAGTCAGAAAATCTATAGCGCTTCGGCGATGTTTCCTTTCAATAAATGTCAACGAGCTTTCTGTCTCTCAATCTATCTACTCTTAAATACCGCAACCTCTACCTCATCTTTGTCCGATGAGGAATCTCTATTTAATTATCTACACTATGATAATGTAAGATACGATAAAACGTCAAGCCGGATGCTTTCGGTATAAGATATTTTATTCGATAAGTTGGAGTCCCGCTTTTCTTATAATCATTTTACAGCTATAATGATGAAAGCAATGAATGAAAGGATGACCGAAATGGTTAGCATTACAGAATTTGAAGTGCAATTAATCAACGATGCTTTCGGTATTTTACCGGGTGATCGCTATGAATTTACGCTATATTTAAGTATTCCTGAAGACGATGAACTATTTCAAGACAGCGGCGTGATGGCTAAAGTGATTTATGTCGTTGATGGAGACAAGCATGAGCTTGTTAAATATGACTTATATGAGCAAGGTGAAGGCGCATACTTGGATTTCGAATTGGAAGATGATGAAATTCAACTGATTACTGCCTTTTGCGAAGCGCATTACAAGGAAGCTGAATAAACGAAAGCACCAGTAGCATAGTCATAATGTCCGCTGGTGCTTTCGTTTATTTATTGTCTTATTAAATTATTCCGCGATTCTTGACATATAATTGATTCCGAATCTTCTTTCCAATTCCATGCATTGGTTAATGATATTCTCGACGTTTTCTCGTAATTCCTCTTCGTCGAAATCGTATCCACTTTCAATACCTTGCTTGCTGTACAAGAATGTGTTGAAGAAAATATCCAACAGCTTCATTTCCCTCATTAAGTCGCCGTCTTCGTTAGCAGGAAAGATTTGATTTTTCTTCAAATAGCGGGATTTATATTGTTCATAATATTTAGGGTCTACATCTGCGACCATCAATGTAGTTTGATAAATATATTTAACGGCATTTTCCGCCTCTTTGAACAATACTGGATTAATTGATTCCTTTTCTACAGGAGGTTTTTGTACTGCCTTACTCTCCTCCTTATATTCATACGGTTTAAGTTCTTTTTTTCTGCGTTTGAATAGATGCAAGGCTTTCATATGAGGTCCCTCCTCTTCTCTTATACTTTTTATTTATCCTTAAAACAAACTCCTAAACACAAAAAAAGATATTCCTTTATCGGGAATATCTTTTCTTATAGTTGGCCTTTACCATTTCAACAAGATTAACCATAATGATGCCTGAAGCTACTAGAATCAGACCTATAATAGCTGTGATGCCAACTGCTTCCTGTAAGAATATACCGCTTAGCATGACGCCGAATACAGGTATTAAGAAATTGAACAGCGTCACTTTGCCTACCGGATGATACTTCAAGATGTTATTCCATAGCAAGAAGCCTGTTGCCGATAAAAAAGCCAAGTATATGAGCATTAACAATTCTTTCAATGAAAATACGAAGAAGGTGAAATCGGTCAATACCATGCCTACCACTACTAATAAACTGGAGCCAATCAACATATTGTACCCCAGCAGATAATGGGCGCTCAAATTGACCAAAGCACGTTTCGTGACGATATTCCCGTACGCCGCTACAATGGTTGAGGCCAAGACAAACCACTCTCCGTAACCGATTGTAAAGGGCGCACCGCCTTTAGGGATAAAGGTAATCATCACTCCGGTAAAGCCAACCAGCAAGCCGATTACTTTCGCGATACTCAATCGGTCATTCTGCAATAAAAAATGGGCGAAGATGATTTGAAAGAACGAAGCTGTTCCTGAAATGATGCTCCCTTGTGTCCCCGTCGCCCCGCTGAGACCGATATAAAAGAATAAGTATTGAAAGAATGTCATCAGCAAAGCAAGAATGGTGATGAGTTTCCATGAAGAAGGCTGGAATTTCATCTCTTCTTTTCTGCCGATAAGAGTATAAAATAGAAAAATTAAAATACCCGCCAAGAAAAAACGGTAACCCGCGAATAAAATTTGCTCGCCTATTTCGTTTGGGCCTATCTCTAAGGATGTATAGCTTAACTTAATGACAGGGAAAGCACTTCCCCATAAAAAAGTGGCCAGTATGGCGGAAAGGGCCATTCCGGCCGGATGTCGAAAAAAAGCTTCTGTACGCATTATAAAACCTCACTATTTAAACATGAAATTTATCATACAATATATCTGCGCACTTTCATAGTGAGAGAATTATAATTTTCACATTTTACTAATATTGGGCTTTGTACCGCCATAAAAAAAGCCGGCCACTTAATGTGCAGCCAGCCTTTTAATACGTATTATTTATAAAACACTTTGTCGATATTATATTTCGCTTGTTGCGTGTTAATGATATATGTTTCATAAATTTCTCTTTCCATCGGATCGTTCACGTAGCAAATATCGATGGAATATACTTCGTCGCGATGTTTCTTCATTGGTGAAACATTATCTTCGAAGTGCTTTTTGATGCGTTGGCGAAGCTTTCTTGCTTTCCCGACAAAAAGCAATTCGTCATGAATATTATAAAACATAAAGATTCCGCCTCGATCTCGAGGGATCAAATGGAAATCGATGAATCCGTAAATATCTTTAATTTCAATATCGCCTGGTTTCAGGATTTGTTTGCGTTGTGTAATTGTCAAATCCGGATTAGGTGTTTCAATTTTTATCACAATAAGTCACTTCCTCTTTCTGTATCAAGCTACATGGTACCATAAGAATACAAGAAAAGCTAATAGGGTTTGCTTTTTATTATACATCAGCATTCTTCGACCATTTCTTCTCCCGCAGGTTATACGCTTTCTTAGAAGAAGGAGGATTTCCTTTGCCAATCATCCTAGTAACAAGGATAATCGATGCAAATAATGTTTTATTTTTGCGGAAGGCTAAATATTTCCCTTGCCATTCTGGATGATATTTCTGTTTAAAGGTACGTAAGCCGCTGAAGCTGTACATATAACGGACATTATTGAAAATCGTAGCTGCAACCCGCTCCGAGAAAAAAGATTCGTTCTGCGTACCTACATTCGCCAAAGGAGCCATGCCTAAGTTAAATACATGATAACCTTTCTCTTTCGCCCATTGGATCAGATGGAGAAATAATGTATCCATCGTTCCTGCAGGCGCTTCTGACGTATGCCTCATCAAATCAACGGAAATTTTCTTGCCATCGTAAGCAGGCATCAAAGTGGCAAACGCAACAAGATCATGCTGTTCATTTCTGACAAGGCAAACAGGCGCTTCCCGGATATAGCGCTGGCAGAATACACCCATGGAGAATCCTTTTTCTCTCCTCTTTTCCAACCATTCATCAGAAACCTTCTTCATTTCCTGAAACTCTTCACATGAAATGGAGGATTTGATTTCAAATGTATAACCTTCGCGATGCAAGCGATTCATATTGGCCCGGAAATTGGAGTTCTTCTTTCCTGATAGGGTAAATGTCTCCAGGTTCACGCGCGCTTCCTCCCCCAATTTGAAAAATTGATAACCAAAATCATGGTATAAATGCATTCTTGATTGATCAATTTGATAAAACAACACAACATGACCTAGACGGTTCGCCTCTGTCATGAATTCATTCAAAACAAGCGAGTAAGAAGAATCTTCCCCGCTCGGGTCGCCTAATACAACCAAACGATTATGATACTTCCTGAATAAGATTAATGCTTGTCCGTCGCTTGAGAAGAACATTCGCTTATCCCCCATATAGCCTAAATGGGTTAATGAGTTCCCTTTATGCTTTTCTAAAAACGAATGAAGGATATTCCGGTCAAATTCAATCCCTAAGTCCGTTAATCGTGTTTTTCTGAATAAATATGTGCCCATGCCGATTGCCAACGGAACAAAACACAAAGCAAAAATAGTCGTTTCGAAGATTTCGAGGAAACTTCGGAAAAATGCCGCGTTTTCAAACGTCGTAAGACTTGTACCTATCCAGTAATAAATCATAATGACAGAAAAACCTATAATGAAAGACAAAATATAATAAAAGAAAGAAACCAAAACGTTCTCTACCTGAAATTGCTTTCGGATTGCCGCTAATAGGATAACAATAGACAATAGCAACAATGCCTCCGGGTAATCGAATGCCTTCATCAAATGCGCAAGAATTGACCCGACCAAAGAAACCATTACAAATAAATATGATTTCTTTGTCCGATGAAAAATCCCCCGCAAATTCAAAATAATAATAATTGAAAAAGAAAAAATAAAATCATAACATATATTCGCTACGGATGTTGAAATAAGCGGCGTTCCGACAGGCAAAATCAGAACGGAAGCTATATTCACCCATGCTACAACAAAAAGTAAAATGCTGAGTGCCCAATTCCACAGCTTGGATAATAGTTCACAATATAAAGCCCAAGCGACGCCTGTTGTTTCCAAAGCTGGGCCGATGATCGGCTTCCCTTCGATTTTCCGCAACGTAGCACCCGTGAATCCCAACACCGTCAATAATAGCGATAATAAAAAAGGAATAAAGAAATAGACGATGCGGTATACAAGCAAAGCGGAAAGAACCGTTTCTTCTTGATAGCCATATGAACTGAGCCCAATCAAGAATGTTAAATCAAATGAACCGAACCCTCCCGGCACAAAGCTGACCACACCAATAATCGATGCAATCACAAATGTGCTGAGTACAAGCGAAAACGGAGCATCGACTTGAAAAATTCCCAATAATAAATAAATGATGCCCGCTGCGCACAGCCATTCCAATACGGATACGATTGTAAGTGAAGTATGGGTTCGCCAAGGATTCGTAAATGTTTGGACGTTCTTCCCTTTCTTCTCTCTTACATAAGAAACAACAAAGTAGAATGGCATCACTAGCGCCATTCCAATGATAATAGGATAGGTCCATGGCTTATCATGCAATAAATGGTTCGATGGAATCAAATGAAGTAAAACAAAAAGTGCTAAAAGCGACAAACCATTTAATGTTGCAGTTGTTGTCCAAGTAATGCCGAAGAAAAGCCGCTTTGTATCCTTGGTATAGGAACGGTACACAGCGTGCCTGATGGTCGCTCCCGCCAATCCTCCAAAACCGAGAACGATATTCAAACTATTGGCGATGAAGCCTGTCCGCAGGCATTTCTTCGTCGGCACATTTAATTCCAAGCCTTTAATCATCGCTTTATCATAAAATGCCATCACAAACACCGAAAGCAGCCCAAGAATAATAACCAGTAAGATTTCGCCTTTCGACAACTCGTGAATTGTACGAATTGATTCGCTGATCGAAATTGTTTCCAATTCGGTCTTGGCATGATAAATGATATATATAATCACAAGCAAAGGTATTGTGATTTTAGCTATTTTTTTATGCCTCTCCATAATTCGCTCCTTTCCTATACAATCGTACCTTTGATTTCTATGCCGAAAGTGTTTCCTTTTATACAATTATGCCGCCGGCTTTCCGGAAACAGATTTTTCGCACTACATAAGAAATCATGCTACCATCTACATGCAGTATATTTAGATTTTAACAAATATTCTACGATTGGTTATATTTTTTTATGTGATGTACACTTTGGTAAAGGAGGGATAATGAATGGCACAGTGTAAAGAATGTTTCGATGGCAAAATTATGGATGAACAACATCCGGACTATGATGCGCTGGACCGGGAAATGATTCGATTAATTGATGGAGGGCAATTCTCATATTATGCGGCATTTAAACGTGCGACAAGGTTATATCCCGCTGTAAAGGAATGTCCGACATGCAACGGTACAGGCGAAAAATAAAAACGCTCAACCGGCGGCTGTGGCTCGCTGGTTGAGCATTTCTTATTACTTAACATATTGTCTGCTGATTTTATAGACTTTCCAAGTAGATTTAGGTTCTCTAGACAAATAGAGCGTTGTATAATGATTACCGCTTAACTCGCTCACATGGTAATGTGTAACATCCAAATACTCCTTGCCGTTCTTTATATAAAAAGAAACAGTAGGCTTCTTAGGGTTGACCTTCAAATACCAATCAAATGCATCGATGCCATAGCCGTATATATCGGTTTCCTTCACATGATAGAGCTGAACGCCGCGTTGATCTTTGCCGACGGTGTACATATGCTCTTTAAAGTAGGCATCTATATAGGCTTTAGTAAAACTAGGCGACATAATTGAATAGATTTGTTGTTTCGTATAATTCTTTTTCCACGTTACACGTTGAAGAGCTGTCGCACGATCGGTTATTTGTTTTACGCTATATAACGATGTCTTCTTTACGAAACGTATGTACTGGGACGAAATATAAGCTTTCTTATTATTGTATCGAATTTCAGCCCAACCGGATTTCGTCTGTGAATAGACTGGCACTTTTTCGCTGCGCTTCAATGAACCGATGACAGGGGCGTTCTTGCTTGGTTTGCTTACAACGGGCAAGGTACCTTTTATAATGTCGACTGTCGCCATTTGAGGCTGGGATGCTGCCGCTTCTGTTTGAACTTGTAATGGCATCATAAGAGATAGGGCCAGAACAATAGATAATACAATCTTCAAGAAAGTGTTCTTCATTGTTTATCACTCCTTGTTCTAGTTCTACCTCATATTATGGTCCGCTAAACAAATATATGCCCATTTCCAATCAGGTGTTTGGAATCTTAATAAAGAAATATGGCGACAAAACATTGCCAAAATATCACAACAAGAGATTTGTAACATATTGTTCATACTTAGTTCATAAAAATCGATTACTCTTAATTTCGTAATATTTCCGTATATATCATTCTTTTATATTGTTATATACTATCTAAGGAATTTATGCACGCATACATAAATAAGGAGATGGACCATCATGAAAAAGCTATTTAATTCCGCCTTTGTTTATTTAATCCTGGCTTTGGCAAGCGGTGTATTATTCAGGGAATTGACGAAGATACTGGCTGTAACCGAGCCGACAGCATTAGGAAAAGTCCATGGGCATTTGTTGTCTCTTGGATTTATTATGTTCCTGCTATTCTTGGTGATTGAGAAATGTTTTACAATTTCAGAAGAGAAGCATTTTAATTTATTCTTCATTCTTTATCATGTCGGAGTGGCCTCAATGGCTGCATGCATGCTGACCCGTGGAATTGTGACAGCACTTGAGCTGAACGGCTCTCTTACTCTATCGAACGGATTGGATGCGGCTATCTCAGGCATATCCGGACTCAGCCATATCGTTTTAACGATTGCATTCGTTCTCTTTATGTTCCTATTGAAAAACAGAATCGAAAAAAAAGCGTAAAAAAGTGCCATACTGGAAATATTCACTTCCGGGTATGGCACTTTTTTATTGTTAGTATGTTTATATTTTTATGTTAAAACATATTCAATGTAATTTCCGAATCCCTTTTGGATAGGCAGTTTTTGTTTTTGCAATTGCGACCAGATCTTCCGGTCCAACTCGTAAGCGCCGCGTTTATGCAACTCCACAAGTTCGTCTTCAGTAATAGGAACATCATAGTATTGTTCGTTATATTTAACAGAAACGTGATAGTCGCTAAACTTCATTACAAATACTTCATAGACTTCATCCCACTCGCGTAATTGAAGTTCAATAGTCGATGCGACATGTTGCAGGAAATCTTCCGCTTCCAAGTTTAATGATAAGTAATTTCGTGTCATCCCATTGATGTTCATGACCAATCTCTCCTAAGTCGATATTTAACCAAACAAAACTAAATGAGAAATCAATTACTGCAGACTTTCACTTGTAATAATGCCAGCTTTACTCACTGTTAATATACCATTTATCTGAATAATCCGCAAATTATAATGCATCCTTTTGTTATATCTGTATACTATTTGGAACGGAAAGGATTTCCCATCTCTCTAGCAGCCCAAAATAAAAATCGACCTTAGATGATGAGGTCGATTTCCTTCATTCCTATTAAAATATTTTTTTCTGATTGCGATCTTCTTTCAATATTTCCACAGCTTCTCTAAACCTTTGCGAGTGGACGATTTCTCGTTCGCGCAAATACCGCAAGGAATCATTTAAATCGACATCGTCAGACATGTCAATAATCCATTGATAAGTGGCCCTAGCTTTCTCTTCCGCCGCTATATCTTCATATAAATCGGCAATCGGATCTCCTTTAGCGGCAAAGTAACTAGCTGTGAAAGGAACGCCTGCCGCATTTGTATAGTAGAGGGCAGAATCATGATTAACATAATGTTCCGCTAGTCCGGCTTCTTTCATCTGCTCTGGTGTAGCATCCTTGGTAAGCTTATAGATCATAGTGGCAATCATTTCCAAATGGGCGAATTCTTCCGTTCCAATGTCCGTTAATAAGCCCATTACCTTATCGGGAATAGTATATCGTTGGTTTAAATAGCGTAATGCGGCCGCCAATTCCCCATCGGCTCCGCCGTATTGTTCCACAAGATACTTCGCAAGAGTTGGATTGCATGTACTTACCTTAACAGGGTACTGCAGTTTTTTCTCATAAATCCACATATGCTACTCCTTCCTATACTTGCCACGGCCATGGCGAACTGTGCCAACTCCATTTTGTGTCCGAATAACTGTTTCCGTATTGCTGCAGGGGACCGAACCTGGATTCGAATTCATATTTAATTTGATTGCGGTGTTTTGCGTAAGCGTTGAACTGAGTGATGGCATTCTGATCATCCGGATGTGTATCCAAATAAAGCGTCAATTCAACCAATACAAAGTCAGCCGCCTGCAAATCTTCCAATATGGTATAGTATTCTTCGGGTAAAGGTTTCTTCATTGCTTTTTCCACCTACTTTTTGTATGGATTTTCATAATAATCATAAAAAGCGGGCCACAATGTTCCTTTCATAAGCGCCTCTTTAGCCGGATATTGCTCTAAATCCGGCGGTTGAAAGCCCATATAGAGATTGGGCGGTGTCCGATAATATTTCTTGCCGATCGGCGGACAAGGATCATACACACTATGGTAAGGTACATAAGATTTAACAGGAGTAAATCCTCTTTCTTCTCCGCTCACTTTTTCCACCCCCTTATACTTGTGAAATGCAATCCTTGTTTAATTTATTAAATAGTTATTTGAAATATGAATCTGATTGGAAATCAGCCACAATATTCTATGAGTATTGATATTTTACAATCATCGTTGCACAGTTCAATTCCTATATGTTATAGTAAATGGGCGATGAGCTACATTGTGTAAGTCGACGGATCTTAAAAAAGGCATGAATGTGGCATGCTATCGGTCGCCTCAATGCGAGAAGAAAAACGCCTTTATGGCGTTTTTTTGTATTTATAGACCCTATTTTCTTCCAACTTTCTCCTTCATGTTCTCTATATGCTGCTTTATTTAAAATTTCTTTCTTTTTTCAAGCCTCTATATTAGAAATTATTTTAAAAAACAAATAAAATAAAAATGAAATAATACATATTCATGATATGAAGGGGAATAAAAATGGATAAATTATCAGTCAATTCTTTTCTTGATGTGATTAGCGAGCTATTCTCAGATGAAATTTCAATTGCTGTAACAGATAAAGAAAAATATATTTATTATCGTCCGAGTAAAAGAATCAACTTAAAAATAAAAGTAGGAGATCCTGTTATTGAAGGCACCCTCACCCATAAAGCTTTAACAAGCAAAAAAAAAGTCTCAGAATTCATTAATCGGGATGTATTAGGGATTCCTTATGACGGGGAATCTCAACCATTCTTTCAAGATGGAGAGCTCCAAGGTTGTGTAACGGCAATTTATCCCGCTATGACTCAGGGAAAAGCTGTTGTTACAGTAAAATCCAATGATGGATGGATACCGATTCCTTTCCAGGACGTTATTTATTTAGAAGCTAAAGACCGTAAAACGTATGTTTATTCTGCTGAACGAACTGGAACCCATAAATATTCTTTGCAGGAATTCGAATATATTCTGCCTAAAGATTCGTTCATCCGCTGCCATCGTTCATTTATTGTTAATGTAAACAATATTAAGGAAATCTACCCGGATACACATTCAACATTCGTGTTAGCAATGGTTGATGGCACCCGGATTCCAGTAAGTCAATCATATTCAAGCTACTTCAGGAAACTTCTGTCATTTTAAAAAAAGCTACTTTAGAACTCGTTTTTTCTATTCGAACGCGTTTTTTTCTAATAATATCCGAATTTGTCTATTTTGTTAACAAATGGGGATACAATATTCTTAATATTCGCGAAAGAGGGATGGAATATGGGAAACTATACTGATCGTATTAGGGATACAAGATTATTAGATCGAATTGTTACAGCTGAAGACGCTGCGTCATGGATCCAGGATGGTATGACATTAGGGTTAAGCGGCTTTACCAAAGCAGGTGACGCGAAAGCGGTTCCTTACGCTTTAGTAGAACGCGCGAAAACAGATTCCTTTAAAGTCAATATTCTTACCGGGGCTTCTATGGGAGATATAGATACTGTTCTTGCCGAAGCAGGAATTGTTAATAAACGTTCTCCTTTCCAAGCAGATTCCGTTATGCGTAAAAGCATTAATGCTGGTGACATGCAATATTATGACACACATCTATCTCACCTAGCGGAACTGGTACGCCAACGCACGATTACTGACGGTATTGACTATGCTATTTTGGAAGCGGTTGCTATTACAGAAGACGGAATGGTCATTCCTACCACTTCCGTGGGCAACAATGCAATTTTTGCACAATACGCAAAAAACATCATTTTGGAAGTAAACCTTGCTCAATCGGCTCTTCTAGAAGGATTGCATGATGTATATACACCAGAAGTACAAGGCTCTAGAAAACCAATTCCATTAGTGAATGCTTCCGACCGTATCGGACAACCAGGTTTCTACGTAGATCTTGATAAAGTAAAAGGCATTGTCATTTCTGATATTCCGGATGTAGCTTCTGCTATTGTTCCGCCGGATGAGGAAACACAGACAATGGCAAATCATTTACTGGATTTCTTGCGTAATGATATTAAAGAAGGACGCTTAACTGAGAAGCTAGCTCCGCTTCAATCCGGTGTCGGCTCAGTTGCGAATGCTGTCTTGCACGGCATGCTTGATTCGGAATTCGAAGACTTGGAAGTGTATTCTGAAGTACTACAGGATGCGGTCTTTGATTTGATCGATGCAGGTAAAGTCAAATTCGCTTCAGGCTGTTCTTTCACTCTATCAGAAGAAAAAATGAAGGAAGTTTATAGCGATTTCGAAAAGTATGCGGATAAAATTTTACTTCGTCCACAAGAAATCTCGAATCATCCTGAGTTAATTCGTCGTATGGGCTTAATTTCAATCAATACAGCGCTTGAGTTGGATATTTACGGAAATGTAAACTCTACTCACGTTTCCGGAGCGAAAATGATGAACGGCATCGGCGGTTCAGGAGATTTCGCACGCAACGCACGTCTAGCTATTTTTGTTACAAAATCTGTTGCTAAAGGCGGAAAAATCTCTTCAATCGTTCCGTTCGTATCACATGTGGACCATACGGAACATGATGTAGATGTAATCGTTACAGAGCAAGGCTATGCCGATCTTCGCGGTAAAGCTCCTAGAGAACGCGTTGAACTTATTATTGAGAACTGTGTACACCCGCTGTACAAAAAACAACTATGGGAATACTACACAGAAGCATTGACTCGCGGAGGACAAACTCCACATATCCTAGAAAAAGCATTCAACATGCATATCAATCTAGCGAAAACAGGTACAATGCTTGAAGAAGAACCTTCGACTCCAAAGCAAAACGCATAAAAATACAATAAATAACAGAAATAAAGAGGATGCTCCTCAAGGAGAGCATCCTCTTTATTTTGCGAATTCGTCCCTTTATAATCATTCTCTTAATTCTTACAAGAAATATTTAATTGATGCCCACTTTGTATTCATTTTATGAGATAAGTACCTAAAACCTCAAAAGGATGAATACAGCGGCAGCATCCTCCCTTTTGAAATCATTTATAGGAATATGCTCCTCAACTATCCACTCACTTCTGTTTTGCTCTTCACTGGATGTTCCACTTTGCCGAAATAAGCTTCCTGCACTTTAGGATTGTTCAATAATTCTTTCGAAGCACCTGAAATGACAATCTTTCCATGAGCGATCACACAAGCGCGATCCGCAATATGTAATGCAGCTTTTACATTCTGCTCTACTAAAATAATAGTGGTGCCCATTTCATCGCACAGCTTGCGTAATATAGCCATAATGTCTTTCACAATTAATGGCGCCAATCCTAATGACGGTTCATCAAGCATCAGCACTTTAGGCTTCGCCATTAGCCCTCGTCCGATTGCCAGCATTTGTTGTTCACCGCCTGATAGCAATCCCCCGGAACGGTCAAGCATTTGCTTCAGCCTAGGAAACATTTCGACCACCTGTTCATAATCTTGCTGAACACTTTTTTTATCTTTCCGAAACCGATGATACGCGCCTAACATCAAATTATCTTTCACAGAAAGCGATGAAAAGATCTGTCTTCTTTCCGGAACTAAGCAAATCCCTTTTGCGACAATCTTTTGCACACCGTCCTTGGTAATATCTTGGCCTTTATATGTGATAGACCCTTCCTTCGGCATATACATGCCGGCTAATGTTCCAAGCAACGTACTTTTGCCCGCGCCGTTTGAACCGACGATCGCAAGCAATTCCCCTTCCAACAATTCGAAGCCAATGCCGTCCAACACATGCAAAAAGCCGTGATAGGTATGAAGATTTTCAACCTTAAGCATAGATATCCTCCTCATCACCCAGATATGCTGCAACCACCTTTTGATTTTGATATATTTCATCCGGTGTGCCTTCCCCAATCTTCACGCCATTATCAATGACTACTAAGCGATCTGAAATCTTCATGACTGTTTCCATATCATGCTCCACAAAAACAAACGTCATGCCTGCTTTCCTCATAGTCAAAATTACTTCTACCAACTGTCTGGATTCTTCCGCATTCAAACCTGCCATCGGTTCATCAAGCAAAATCAATGCAGGCTTTGAAATAGCGGCCCGGGCAATTTCCAGCAGCCTTTGGCTTCCATAAGGCAACGTATTGGCCCTCTCATAAGCCAAGTGTGCAATTCCAACATGCTCTAAACATTCCATGGCTCTTTCCATGATACGGATTTCTTCTTTTATAACAGAGGGAAGCCGCAATCCGGCTGCAATGAAATTCGTCTTCATCTTGATATGCGCACCGGTCATCACGTTTTCTATAACACTCATATTATCGAAAACCTCTAAGTTCTGAAAGGTCCTTGTCACACCCGCTTGTGCGATTTGGAAGGGCTTTCTCTTCGTCAATTGCTTATCCTCGAAATACACTTCGCCGGATGTGCTCGGCAATATGCCTGTTATCATATTGAACAGCGTGGTTTTTCCGGCTCCATTAGGGCCGATAACAGCGAATATTTCTCCTCTGTTTACTGTAAAGGACACTTGGTCGACAGCTACTACTCCGCCGAATCGCTTTGTTAAACTCTCTATGCGTAAAATTACTTCCGTCATTGATTTTCACCTCCTGAAGCAACCTCTTTACCCGTTGCATTTCGCTGTGGCTGAACTTTGTTTTTACTGCCTCTTCTAAACTTCTCCATAACTTTAGCCAGTTGAGGAGCTAATCCATCCGGCATATAAATTAACGTCAATACAAGTAAAATCCCGAAAAATACAATTTCAAATTCCCCGCCGGCACTCGGGAAGAAGATAGGAATGAAATGTTTAAGCAATTCTCCAAACGTTACATATGCCGCCGCCCCGATAATTGATCCCCATATGCTGCCGGCCCCGCCGATAATCACCATAACGAGAAAATAAATCGACGTATTGGCACCGAATAATTCCGGATTGATAAAAGATACATAATGTGCCAATAATGAACCTGCCAATGAAGCGAGAGCGGCGCTTAACATAAATACTTGAAGCTTATAACTCATGATATTCACACCTACAGCGTCTGCGGCAATCTCGCTTCCCTCAATAGAACGTAAAGCGCGACCAATTCGGGAATGAATGATATTACGTGAAAATAAAAGGCTCAATATCACCAGCGTCCATACTAAATAGAAAAAACGGACATCATTATTGAATTCAAAACCAAATAAATGAATGGATGGGATTCCAAAGAATCCATTAGAGCCTCCTGTTAAAAAACTCATTTCTTTAAAAGCTGTAAAAACAATAATGCCAAATCCTAATGTAGCAAGCGCTAAATAATGCCCTTTCAGCTTAAAGGCAGGAATGCCTACCAATAGAGCAATAAGAGCGGCAATAACCATGCCGGTAACGATCGCCAGCCATGGGGATAAGCCATACGTCCCTGTCATCACCGCAGATGTATAAGCGCCGATTCCATAGAAAGCGGCATGACCCAACGATATTTGACCGGCAAATCCCGTCAACATCGTCAAACCATTGCATACTAAAGCATAGAATCCTATCATAATGAAGATGGTGTAAATATAAGTGGATGAAGTAATCAAGGGGATTAAAAATATGCCGATAGCAAATAAACCAGGACCCCATAAATTATTATGATAAATCTTCTTTACATTTTTCTTTTCCATCCTTTTGCCTCCTATACGCGTTTACCGGAGGCTTTAGCGAACAAACCTTCTGGCTTAATAAACAGGATTAATAGAAGCATACTGAAACTAACAACATCTTTTAAGCCCGAAGACCATAAACCTTCCGTGAATGATTCTAAAATGCCGATCAGGAAAGCGCCGGCGATGGCTGCCGGAGCATTGGTCAATCCTCCTACAACAGCGGCGACGAAGGCTTTTAAGCCAAGCATCATCCCCATATCGTACGAAGCGCCGGATATGGGAGCGATTACCGTGCCTGCCAAAGCGCCAAGCCCGGCGCTGACCATAATCGCAAAGAGAGACATCTTATCCGGATTAATCCCCATTAATCTAGCGGCGAATGGATTTACTACACAGGCTGTCAGTGATTTACCGATAAACGTTTTATTAAAGAAATAGATCATGATGACAAGAATAACTGCAGATATGCCGATGGCCCATAAATTCTGCGGCAATAAAACAGCTTCCATCAATTTGATAGGTGTATTATCTGTAAATGGAGGCAGCGATTGTGGCTGGGTGCCCCAAATGAGAATAGCGATCCCCCTAAAGGCAATCGAGACGCCTATAGTAATAATAATAAGGGTAGGGACCGAAGATTTACGCGCTGGATGAATAGCTGTTCTTTCAAATAAACCGCCTATAGCCGATACAATTAAGATGCTTACAATGATAGCCAGCCATAACGGGAGCCCAGCATTAAGCAAGGAAATACTGATTAATGCACCGAACATCGCAAATTCGCCTTGAGCCAAATTGAGAACCCCTGTAACGTTGTATATGACCACAAAGCCGATGGCAATCAAAGCATAAATAGAGCCGATTGTTAAGCCGGAAAACAAAAGCTGCATCATTTGACTTAAGGTTTCCAAGTAGCATGCCCCCCATATTCATTATTTGACTTCTTCATGAATGAATCAGTGGGGAAAACTATCGCCACTGATTCATTATCTTCATTCTTTATCTTCCAATGCCCATTTACCATCCGCAATCTTAACCATCGAAAAGCTATCTGCTGTCAATCCATTATGATTATCTTTATCGATATTAAATACGCCCGTCAATCCAACAAATTCACCC
The DNA here is from genome assembly GCA_051874035.1 of Bacillus sp. (in: firmicutes). Taxonomy (GTDB): domain Bacteria; phylum Bacillota; class Bacilli; order Bacillales; family DSM-1321; genus Bacillus_AD. The sequence goes on along the minus strand of JBJEFM010000231.1, from coordinate 6,984 downwards.
ATGTCTTTCTCAAGATAATCTCTTATCGCCACGCTATCATTGTTGCCTGCTTCTACCGCTTTCACTACCATATAAAAAGCGTCCCATGCATGCGCCCCAAATGTACTGATCGGTTTATTATACTTGGCTGTGTACTGCTCTTTATATTCAAGAAGAATTTCTTTTTGCGGATTGGAATCACTTAAATGTTCAGCGATCAACAGTTTCCCTGCTGGAAAGATCACACCAGTCCCGGCCTCTCCCGTTAAATCCAAGAACTGGCTGGATGCAACTCCGTGGCTTGCCAATACTGGTAAATCAATGGCCAATTCACGAATATTCTTGACGACCACCGCTGATTCTTGCACTGTCCCCCAAACGATAATGGCTTGCGGCTTGGCTTTCTTCACCCTTGTCAATACCGGCTTGGCATCCTTGACTGTTGCTTCGAATTCATCTTCGATCACCGCTTCGATTCCAAAATCCTTTGCCATCTTCTCAAATTCCTCATGAGCGCCTGTTCCGAAAGAATTCGCTACATTTAACCATGCCACTTTCGACAAATCTTGTTCCTGTAAATAGGATAAAAGTTTTTCGACGGCATGGCTGTCATCTTGCGGTGTTTTATATACCCATTCCCTCGCTTTGCCATCTTCGCCTTGATGTATTTGTTTGCTGGCTGCCACTGAAATATACGGTACTTTGTTTTGTTCAGCGAGGGGAAGCATTGCTAATGAATTGCCGCTTATTGTGCCACCGATTACAACTTTCACCTTATCTTGTGTAACCGCTTTCTTCATTGCTAAAACCGCTTCATTCTGGTCGGATTTATCATCATACGTAATCAATTCGATTTTCTTTCCGCCAATTCCCCCTGCAGCATTCTGTTCTTCAACCAACATTTGCAATGTTTCAAGCTCCGGTTCTCCAAGCGGTGCCGCTCCACCCGAGGAAGAAAAGATTCCTGCAATTTTGATTGTGTCTGAATTCGCTTCGGCTTCTTTTTCTAATGTAGAAGCTTTATCTGAATTACAGGCTGACAATCCCCATAAACATCCCACTATTAATATGGCTAACATTATTTTCTTCATTAATACACCCCTTCTTTTTGCGTTTTTATTTTTTAAAAATTCAGATAACTTCTTTTTTCTGAGATTAACATGGATGATGTAGTATGATAAATACTAATTTGATAGGTTATCCATACTAAATTAATATATAAAAGGAGTGCATTCCCACATGAAAACTATATACATATACAAATGTACTAACACATAAGGAAAGAAGGCATTGAAATCATTTACGCCTTCTTTTTCTGGCATCTATTATTAAACTGCTATTATTCCCGCTTCATATTATATACAATCAGGCAATCTGCTTGTTGATTTTCCCATGAAGTCTCTTCTGCATCTATACATGATATAAGAAATATCTTTTTCTTCGTTCTCTTCCTGATATCTTTCAGGATATCTTCTCTATGATCGGCTCTACTTAAAGAAAATATTTCTTAAAATGTTGTGTGCCTTTAATAAAGACCACTTTCCCGGAAGAATTCATAAATCCTTCCAATTGTTCTGTTGCTTCCGTTAGTATACTCATGAGATCCCTCTTTATGTAAAGCTTTTGTACTACCTTCTTTTATTTCGGCAATATAACGAGAGATTTTTAGTTTCGCTTCCAAAAACAAAAAAACAGTCCCTAACAGAACTGTTTTGGAATGTATTGAGTTAACAAGCCGCTTTTGCCGTAGATGTGTAAGCAAGTTTTAAACCACCACTTCACAAAGTGGGTGTTCGCAAAAACAGTTCCTGCATGTCCTCCTTGTCATATAGACAGAGGCTTATCATTTCTGTTTTGATTTAAAACTCCCTATTCTAGCTTAAAGGTTAAAACTTAGATTATCCTTACGAACAATGCAGCTCGTATTTATATACTAATACATAGGTCGGGAATATTCAATGGTAATATTTTCCTAACGTCATTTAAAAAACAATTGCAATATAGAATATACAATCGCCGCTAATGTTGCCGATATCGGCAATGTAATAACCCATGTCACAACCATCCGCTGTGCTGTATCCCAATTCACTCCTTTGAGGCGATGAGCAGATCCTACACCAAGGATAGAAGAAGAAATAACATGTGTGGTGCTTACCGGCATTCCGATCGCTGTCGCGCCGAAAATGATGCTTGCTCCAGTTAAATCCGCAGCAACTCCATTAATCGGACGGATTTTCATAATCTTTCCGCCGACGGTTTTGATAATCTTCCAACCGCCTATAGATGTTCCTAAAGCCATGGCTGTCGCACAAGATATCTGAACCCATAATTGGATATCCGAAGTTTCCGCATAGCCATTGGCAATAAGGGCCATCGTAATGATTCCCATCGTCTTCTGTGCATCATTGGTTCCATGCGTGAACGATTGAAGGGCAGCCGTAACAATTTGAAAATGCCGGAACCGTCTATTCGTCTTCGGTAAATTATTATTTCTAAATACAACTTTAAAAATACTGTAAATAACAAAACCAAATGCAAACGCAATAATGGGTGATAATAACAACGCTTGGATAATAGAACCGAATCCTCCCCATTTAATTACTTCTATTCCGGAAGAAGCAATGGCAGCACCCGCTATGCTGCCGATAATGGCATGGGAAGAAGAACTCGGGATTCCAAAATACCACGTCGCTAAGTTCCATATAATCGCAGCCAGTAAAGCGGCTAGAATAACAACAGATCCATTATCCAGTGTGAATGGGTCGACAATGTCTTTAGTAATCGTTTGAGCTACACCGGTGAACAGCATTGCACCCGAAAAATTCATCAGTGCAGCTAAAATAATCGCTCTCTTAGGTCTTAATGCTTTCGTGGAAACAGCGGTTGCAATGGCGTTTGCCGTATCATGGAAACCATTAATAAAATCGAAGGCCAGAGCTCCTATTACAATAAGAACAGTCAAAATTAATAATGTATTCAATTCATCAAAACCCCTTATGTACTTTTCATAACAATTGTTTTAAGCGGATTATTGCATTTTGGGTTGTTAAAGGAAATGCGATAACAACCTCACCTTTTTTAATTTCAAATTATGTTAGACTTTTCACAATCCTTTAACTGCATCAACATCTCCTTACAATACACAAAATTGTTGTAAATTATACTTAGTTTACTCCTATCCTATATCAGAATAAAGCAATAACCTTTATAATTCGCAAAAAAAACACATTTCACAACAAAAAGCTTAAAATATAGGTGGAAAATCCAGCTAAATAGAGCGAATCCTTATCGGTTTTATTGTTGCAACAGTAATAGAAGCATTTTCTGTTCCAGGGCAGAAAGGGACTTAATAAATATATGTTTTATTCTTCTCTGCTATTTAATCTATTATATGCCGCTTTTCCATTCTTATTGGATACAACTTCAACAAAGGCGCGCGGATTAGTATAATCTTCTTTCTTATTCGCTTGAAAACGATAAATAATAAACTTTCTTGCATCATCACTTATAAATCTCCGCACATTCCCTTTGTCCTCATTAGATGGAAAAGGATGTACCGTTTCCAATACATCCTTTTCCCTCATTCATTCATATATTGTTCAGCTTGTCCTACATCAGTAGTAGGCTGTCGGCAAGCGAAATTCTCACAAACATAATACGTTGATCGATTGTCCATTTTCTTATAGCCAGCTGTAAATGGTGCAATCGATGCTAATGATTCGCTTTCACCGCTGACCAGGTATGTTACTTCTGGATAGAAACTATGTTGCAGTGATTTAACAAACGCCGATTCTTCTTTGGTTAAAACAACAACTTCCTTCATCTTCATGTTCATCGTTAAATGCGCCTGCAACAGATACGTATGTGCGGTAGGATAACTTTTAATAGAAGCTGAGAAAGCTTCCATTAGCTCGCCTACTTTTTGCTCAAGCTGACTATCACCCGACAATCTTGCAAGCCTCAAGAGCTGCAATGCCGCTACCCCGTTCCCTGAAGGCAGGGCGCCGTCATAGGCTTCCTTAGGACGGATTAATAGCTGTTCGCTATCTTCTCCATAAAAAAAGAAACCGCCAGCTTCCTCGTCCCAAAATAAATCAATCATTCTCTCGGCCGTGTTCTTTGCTTTCTTCAGAAAAGCAAGATTCAAGCTGGCTTCATACATCTCGATATACGCCCACAATAAATAAGCATATTCATCGATAAAGCCTTGCTGCTTCACTTCGCCATCCCGGTAGCGAACCATGACACGCCCTTCAATGATTAGTCGCTCTTCAATGAATGACAAAGCCCGCTCCGCTTCCAACATATATCGCGCTTCATCAAAAACACGGGATGCTTTCGCCAGAGCCGCTATTAGCAACGCATTCCACGAAGTTAAAATCTTATCATCTTTATGAGGATGAATACGCTGCTCCCGATATTCGAATAATCGCTGACGTGCTGATTCCAATTTTGCGCAAAGCTTCCCATAATTCAAATCATGCCGCTTGGCATACGATTCGATGCTTTGGTCAATCAAATTAGGAATGCTCATTCCTTCAAAGTTTCCATACTTGGTAATATCATAAACCGAACAGAACAGTTTACCATCTTCTTCGCCAAGCACGCTGTTCACTTCATCGGGCGTCCAGACATAGAATTTCCCTTCCACTCCTTCCGAATCGGCATCTTCCGCTGAATAAAATGCGCCCGATGCATCCTGCATGTCCCGAAACACATATGTGAATATTTCTTCCACTATACGCTTATACTTAGCATTTCCAGTGACTTGATACGTTTCTGTATATGCAATGGCCAGCATCGCATTATCATACAGCATTTTCTCAAAATGCGGCACCAAATATTCTTCATCTGTCGAATACCGGGCAAACCCGAAACCGATATGATCATAAATCCCGCCGGCTGCCAGACCATCCAATGTCTTCTCCACCATATATAGCGCACGCTTATTATTCGTATGGCGATAGTATCGAAGCAGGAACGTCAAATTGTGCGGCGTTGGAAACTTAGGAGCTTCTCCAAATCCTCCATACTGCTCATCGAACAATTTGCTTAACTGTCGGAAACAGGTTTCAATCACCATATATCCCACTTTTTCCTGTTGGGCATCACCTGGCTGGATAGCTTGCTGGATCCGCTCTCCTGTAAGCTTCACTTTCTCAGGTTTCCGGTGATAAATATCCGCTAATTGGCTCACAACATCCATCATCCCAGGACGCCCATAACGGCTTTCTTTCGGAAAATATGTCCCTACGTAAAACGGTACCTGATCCGGTGTCAAAAATACATTCAATGGCCAACCACCATGTCCCGCCATCACTTGGCAGACATTCATATAAATCGCGTCAATATCCGGACGTTCTTCACGATCTACTTTAATAGAGATAAAATATTCATTTAATAGTTCCGCAACTTGTTTGTCTTCAAAAGATTCAGACTCCATGACATGGCACCAATGGCAAGTCGAATATCCAATACTCACAAACACAGGCTTGTTTTCGGCTTTTGCCTTCTTGAATGCCTCGTCACCCCATGGATACCAGTCGACCGGATTATAGGCATGCTGCAGTAAATACGGCGACTTTTCAGCGATTAATCTATTGGGTTTTTTGTTAGTTGGCATAGGGCATCACCTTCTTTCTCAGTTTATTTACATATATCATTACATTACCACAAAGCTATTCCTTTAATTCATTGCATAAATGTTTGTAAGTAATCTTAGACAATATATTGTTTAGAAAAACTTCTAATTAAAGTGAGATATATTGAGTAAATTAACTTTCGGTAAACTAGCAATGATAATAATATTAAATCAAAAAATACGTTAAAATTTGTAGAAGTATGGGAATATGCAGTAACAAGAGGATATGATGAACTTATTATTAGGGATATTTAGTGACAGAAAATATTTTAAAACAAACAACTTTTATAAGAATTAAATAATTACGAGTTGAAACAATGATAGAATTTACAAGATACTGGACTTTCTTCTGTAACCCTAGAAAGTGGTATATTGATGAATTTTTATTATCAGGAGAAACAGAAGATTCATTTTCTATATCTGAATTTCATAAAAATTCATTTAAACCTGGACAACTAGGAGTTATAAGAGTTGGACATGATAAAAGAACTCTATCACAATTAGACGGAAAACGAAGGTTAAAGAGAGGCATATATGCAGTAGTAGAAATCCTGGATGAACCAAAACTCAGGAAAAGTACGAAAAAAAGCTATTGGGAAGATGAAGGTGATCGTGATGAAATACGGTATCGCGTAAAGATTAAATATTTAAAAAGCTTACTCAATAAGCCAATACTATTAGATAACTTAAACTTATTAGCAGAGGAATATGATAAACATCTAATTGAAGGACAGCAAGGATCATCAATGCCATTAAACCGCTTAGCTTTTGAAAAAATACTCAATATAATTGATGGTACTGATGTATTAGATTTTGAATTTAATGAAGCGAATAATAATATAGATCGTATTAAACAATTGGAGGAACAGTATAAAGATTCTGTCCCTGAAGTTAAAGAAAGAGTAAGTAAATATATCGAAAGAGGAACTATAGCCCAAATGTACAAAAAACAAGTGGGTTTTAAATGTCAAATATGTGATGTATTAGGACTCCCACCCTATTCTTTCAAAAAGAAAAATGGTGAATTTTACGTTGAAGTACATCATGTAATACCTGTTTCTCAACTGAAAGCAGGATCTTTATCAACTAATAACCTCATTTCAGTCTGCGCAAATCATCATAGACAGCTACATTATGGAAACGTTGCTCTGATAGAAAATACTAGTGAGTTTTTTCTTTTAATGATCGATGGGAATAAAGTTAAAATCAAAAAGAATATTTTCAATTTTTAATACATTACTTTTAAACAGAGTAATGTATTTTTATTTTTCTTATAAAACTGTAATTTACCTTACGTAGTCTACAAAAATTACGTAGTCTACAAAAATAATATTTATCCACTATTCATAAGTTTTAAAGCATTA
>JBJEFM010000230.1:0-5109 GCA_051874035.1 Bacillus sp. (in: firmicutes) | reverse complement strand
ACCTTAGTTGTTACAGGTACTCGGGTCTCCCACTTACACATCTGCGCTTTCACTGTTGCGTGGAAGTGGGAGTCTTAGTACCTGTTAAACGGGACAAAACAAATTCATCCCACGGCGGCAAATGTCCGACAATCTCGGCTATTGACCATCGCCCGCCCTCTATCTTGCTTCTCCATTGACATTCAGTCAACAAATGCAGCAATTGTACAAAATCTATGGAGTTATAATAATGTTCCAGGATGGCTTCTTTATCTTGAACCATTCCCTCGCCTCCTTATAAGCTGAAGCCTCTTTTTCAGCAACATGGATATGTAACATATTCTTAAACTTTGTGAAACAAACAGATTGGATATTGTTGGTACAATTGTAATATAAATATACGATGCAAAGAAGGGGTTATGTTGAGAGAAACGATTAATAGCCAGGAAGATATTTTGTTGATGCTGGACTCATTGTTGCGAGAGCCGGCTCCGTTTTGGGATGATTTTTATAGCGACCGGGAGAAAGGCGCCCCTTTCTTCGTGAATAAGCCGGATGAGAATCTTGCCGACTATTTCGAGAAGGGCTTGTTGGCGCCGGGCAAAGTCCTTGAGCTTGGCTGCGGACCGGGCAGGAACGCGGTCTATTTCGCCGGAAAAGGCTGCACGGTCGATGCGGTGGATCTTTCGGAGGAAGCGATCCAATGGGCGTCGGACCGGGCGGAGGAACACAATGCGGACATCCACTTCATCCATGATAATATCTTCAACTTGGCCATTGAAGAAGGGGCGTATGACATCGTCTACGATTCAGGATGCTTCCACCATATCGCACCGCACCGCCGGATGAATTATCTGTGCCTTGTGCAAAACGCGCTGAAGCCAGGCGGCTATTTCGCGTTGACTTGTTTCGTTGAGAACGGGGAGCTGGGCGGGACGGAAATGTCGGATTGGGATGTTTATCGAATCCGCAGCCTGCAAGGCGGATTGGGCTTCACCGATATGAAGCTCCGGAATATCTTCAAGGACTTCGAGGAAATCGAAATACGCAAGATGAGAGAAATGGAACCAGACGAGGAAGTATTCGGGGTCCCCGGGTTTTATACAGCTTTATTCAGAAAGAAATAAGCTCGATTTATCCCGTTTAACAGGTACTAAGGTTGGTTCATCTAATGATAGGTGGGGGATGAAGGAAAATCCCCACCTATCAAAGATTCACTTTATCAAAAAAAGACCCCTCGCTTTTATGCTAGGGGCCTTGCTTTATCAGGAAGCATCCACTTTCGAGATAATCATGGACGCATAGGCTTCTGCTCCTGTTTGCGTCAAGTGCGTACCGTCTTTGATGAAATATTCATTATGCCCGGCGCTGTTTCCATACCAATCAATCAGCGAGATATGATCGCGAGGCGCAGCCGTTGAAGCTAAAGTGTCATTCACGTAGGATTGCCATGATTTCGGCACACGCGTATTGACCAGGAAGATTTCCCTGTCGTCTCCGATCTCATCGATCAATTCGCCCAGCTGTTTGCTGCTGAAGGCGCCGTTCGTGCCAAGCGCAATTACGACAGCATCCCCCAGCTTTCCTTGCTGCTTGAGCTGCTCGACAATATCCTTCGCTTGATGCAATTGTCTGCTGACCTTGGCATCGATTGTAATATCAGGGTAATGCTGCTCAAGGAAAGGAGCTGCGGCAATCATGACGGAATCCCCGATGACACTGACCGACTTCAAGTCTTCCTGTTTGACAGGATCTGAAACAGTCTCGTCTTTGGAGGATTCATTGCTGTTTGCATCTTGCTCCCGATCGCCTTCTCCGGCAGCAGCGCCGTCCTTACCGGATTCCTCTTTGCCGCCAGTGTGATCCGCATCCTTTTCTTTCTCCGCATGGTCATTAGATGTTTTTACTTCCTGCTTCTCGACCGTCACTGCCGTTTGAGAAAGGCTCTCTTGGGCAGTTCCATCACCTGCTGGAACCACAGTCAGACCGACTAGGGAAATGCCGACGACAAGCAGGCCCGCACTGAGCGAAACCACGCTTTTTCTCTGCAAGTGACGGCGGTTCCTCGTGACGACTTTCATATCCTTGAATAGCTTGCCGATTGCCCCGTGCCGAATCGGATTTTCAATAAAGCGATAAGAAAGCTCCGCAACGACGAATGTCAAGACAATCTGCGCCACTGTCCGGAAGATATGCGATGAGCCCGTATCCACTTGGGGAGTCGTCAATAGAATAATCGGATAATGCCACAGGTAAATGCCGTATGAACGCAAGCCGATCCATACGAGCGGCCTGAAGCTCATCACCCTTGACAGGCTGCTTGCCGGGTGCACGAGAACCCCGACCAGAATGGCTGTAAGGACAGATACGAGCACCATTCCGCCTCTATAAAGAAAACCATTATATTGATGCGAGAATGCGATGGCAGCAAGAGTGGCCGCCAAAGCGATGCTTCCGATCAAATCCATCGATAAACGGACCTTGAGAGGCATTGTTTGCGCCAGCTCATGGCTCGGCCAGATCATCGCGAGCGCCGCGCCGATCAATAAAGAGAACGCCCTTGTATCCGTGCCGTAGTAGATGCGGCTCGGGTCGGCGACCGGGTTGTACATGGCCGCCATCACCACTGCCGACAGCAACGCCACGGCCAATGTCGCAACCAGTATCTTCTTCTTTTTCACTCCAAAGAAAAGCGCCGCGAAGATGACAAGCGGCCAAATAATATAAAATTGCTCCTCCACCGCAAGCGACCAGAAATGGGTCAGGATCGACGGCGTTCCCATATTTTCGAAATAGGACAAGTCCTGGAAGATGTACCACCAGTTGCTGTAATAAAAGACCGCCGGCAGGAAGTCCTCGCGCAATCTCGCAAGGAAATCATGGTTGAACAGCGTCACCCATGCCGTCACGGTGAACAGCATGACAAACATCGCCGGAAGCAATCTTCTCGCCCGGCGCACCCAGAAGCCCGCCAAATCGATTCTCTCGGTAAGATCCCACTCTATCAATAATAAATTCGTAATAAGATATCCCGACAGCACAAAAAAAATGGTCACGCCAAGCAGGCCGCCCGGCGCCCATTCAAGATTCAAATGATAGGCGATGACCGCGAGAACCGCAATCGCCCTCAGTCCATCAAGCCCTGGAACATAGCGTTTGTACTCCTTTTTATTCCGATCCATGAGCATTTCCCCCCACGGAACCACAAATTTCATATCCATACTTTGTTTGTTTTATCATAGCTGGTCATTCCATTCCATAAAAAATCAATGATTATCCGCATCTCCCTTAAAATACACTATAACATATTACATAAGAATTGGATTACGTATTCTTCCTTTTATCCCTCCCGTTTAACAGGTACTAAGACTCCCACTTCCGCGCAGCAGTGAAAGCGCAGATGTGTAAGTAGGAGATCAAGTACCTGTAACAACTAAGGTTGGTTCATCTAATGATAGGCGGGTGATGAAGGAACCCCCCTACCTATCAAAGATTCACTTTATTAAAACGTTTGATCCTGCATAAAAGTTTGCCTTTTTTTTAAAAAAATCTTTCGTGAAAAACCGCCATTCCCGCAGCCAGTTATTTTTCCAATGCTTATTGCGTAAATTATGATTATTGATATGATAATGCTTGTATGCAACAACCTACTTCTGTTAATAAGGAGACTGCAATGACGAAGACTGCAAAAGAGAAAATGCTAAGCGGAGAATTATATACAGTGGACGAACAGCTGGAAAGGGAGCATATGGAGGCGCGCCGTGTACTCGCGGCGTTCAATGAGACGCTCGCCGAGGACCGAAGCGACATGCTGAAAGAGCTGTTCGGAAAGACGGGGGAGAAGTTCTGTGTGAAGCCGTCGTTCAAATGCGACTACGGCCGCAATATATACGTCGGCGAGAACTTCTTCGCCAATTATGACTGCACCATCCTCGATGTATGCAAGGTCACAATCGGCGACAACTGCATGCTGGCGCCGAGGGTATGCATCTATACCGCAACCCATCCGGTCGATGCAAAAACACGGATCACCGGGCTGGAATACGGCAAGCCGGTCACAATCGGCGATAATGTCTGGATCGGCGGCAGCGCGGTCATCGTTCCGGGCGTGACAATCGGCGACAATGTGGTTGTCGCTGCCGGATCAGTCGTGGTGAAAGACGTTCCGGACAATGTCGTGGTCGGCGGAAATCCGGCACGCATCCTGAAACATTTGGAAGAGTAACAGAGCAATGGCAGAATGGCGGAATCACGCCCTTCTGCCGTCAAATCCCACCAAGAGGTAAGAATACACTGCCGATGACAGCGAAATTCTCCAAGCTCAACATTCCAACATCTACCTTCCTTTATGATTCATTGTCCTTCTTCCGATAATCAGCATAAAGCCACGCAATCAATACGAGGAGAAATCCGGCCATAGAAGCGGGAATCAGCCAGAGGCGCCCAGCAGACAAGAACCAGCCGATGAACACCGCGCCGACCGAGATGGCAGGCGCCATTATGTAATAAGCCTTCGCATGATAAAGCCAGCCATACGGGAAGAAATGGGCGCCTGTTATGATTGCGAAGAATAGCACCATCTCCCCGGGACTGCTGATGAATGCCCAAATCAGGATAGGAAAATATATGAGCTGCGCCAGATTCAAGTGCATCCCCAAGCTGCCTAAAGGGTTTCCTTCGGTTCTCCAATCGGCGCGTATCATCTTCGAAATCAGCACCGAGAGCGGAAACATCAAGCCCGTTGACCACAGCATGTAAATATTCTTCTGCCCGATTTCGAGCGGCTGCAAAAAGATAACCGTGATAATCGACCATACAATGGCCGCAGCCATCAAAAATGCGATCCCATTCTTGCATCCGATCGATAATTCATGTTTCATTGCCTCTACATTCATCCAACCACCTCTGCTTTCCGAAATATTTCTACCTATTTATATACTGGATGCAAACCGGTAAAGTTTCAAAATTCCGCCATATGGATCTTTATCCCCATAGCCGTAACAATCACTCTCCATTTCCCCAGCAATCTGCATGTCATCAAATGGCTGTTCACAGGGCGGCCCGTTCCTCCACCCTATTCGTTGCCGCCACAGCGGAATGCTTGTATAGTGGTGTAAAACAAGAATAAAG
>JBJEFM010000229.1:0-27449 GCA_051874035.1 Bacillus sp. (in: firmicutes) | reverse complement strand
ATGCTTCTTCTTGGCCTTGCTCATCCTTCTCTTCTGTCGACGCTTTTCTTTGTTCCTGCTCTTTCATATCCTTTGCCGATGCTTCTCCTTGGCCTTGCCCAGCCTCTTCTTCCATCGGCGACATACTTACGGCTGTCCCATTGGAGAAATCCAAGAAGCATAATGGCGGAAATAACACACACCACCAATTAGCGCCCTGTCCGCTTCCTAACGTAATGACGATTGCTTCATATTCGCCGGCCGGATATATGTACTCCCCGTAAAGCTTGGTCGGAAAGTTCGCTTTGCCGAATTCGACTTCAACTTGTTGTGCCACCCCTTGTTCCTTCACATAGTCCTCGGCAATTCGTCTGATATCCGGCAGATGGCCTTGGATTACTTCTCTAGCCGCTTCTATAGATGTTAAATCCTGCACCCATTCTGTAATATGGACATTCACTTCATCCCGGATAGCCCGTTTGATCTGCTGGTCTTGTCTGCTATCGCTATTTGCCAGAATCCGGAGGCGGATGGCTTCATCCGGAATGACAGCCGCTTCCTGCGAGGCTTGCGCATTCTCCCATTTCGGCGCCAGTATCGTCAATATGGCAGTCATACAAAGAACTGCTATGTAAAGTGAAGCTAATTGTTTTCTCTTCATAAAAAAATCCACTCCTTTTCTATCAATCAGTGTTGTCTAGTTACGACTATCTTAAACTAGCAACTTCGAAAAAAATTCCGATTGATAAGGAGTGGCCTGCCATCAATTTTTTTGATCTATTATTTTAATGCCTAAGCCCATCAACACGACGCCGATCAGAAACATAATGCTTACGGGATAAGCAATTTCAGACCAGCCGGCGCCATATATGGCCGCATCCTTCAGGGCCTCCATCCCATAATAGATCGGCATGAACTTCGCCAATGCCAGCATGAAGGGGGAGGAGACGATTTCAATCGGCCAATAAGCTCCTCCGATCATCGCCATGCTTACACTGACGAAGGGCAGAATGACATTGAACTGTTGCATGTTCTTAGCAAGCGATGCGATCAAAAGTGAAATTGCGATGATACAGAAAACATAAGGGATCAGTATGATCAATGTCTTTCCAAATGCCCCATGGAAATCGATGTCCAAACCGAACCTGAACACGCAGAATACGATGGCCACCTGCACATAGCCCGTTATGAAGCTATACACTAGATTGCCAGCGTACATCTCCCATTTCCTGGTCGGAGAAATGATCATACGATTCCAGATTCCTTCTTTCTTCTCTGCCAAAATGCCGGCAACATTATAAGCGATTGTATAAATCACTAAAAACAAGGAAAAGCCGAACATTGATTGCAGCGCGGGATCATAGATGAAAGAATCATCCGCCGTAAAGCTTTCTTTCTCTATCGTATATACATTATAATCGGACAATGAATCGAGCTTTGTTTCCAGTTCTTCCGCCGTGACAGCCGGATTGGCGGATGCTTGCTCAATCACCTGCTCTTTCCGTTTCACATCCTCATAAGCATCCATCACCTCATACTTGACGATTGCGGCATTTTGGCTGTCGGCCGCGGTGATGAGCACAGCAGAATCCTCATTCAGCTCGACGGCCAATTCACTCCGATTCTCCCGTACTTTATGAAGGGCCTCTTCTTCGCTGTACATGGTGTATTCAAAAGAGCCAATACTGTTCAACTGTTCAAGAAGCGGCTTCGTTTCTTGTTCAGGGCGTTCCGAGAAGACAGCAATCTCGCCTTTCACATCGAAATTCGAACCAACCAGAAAAGAAAGCACCAACATGGAAAGTGTCAAACCGATGAATGCCCAAGGCCTGCGCAATAATACTTTAAACTTAGCCAGTAAAATCCCAAGCATTTCTATGCCTCCCCCCTTCTTGGAAAAATCCCGACAGCCAGAATAAACAATAGGACTCCATACGCAAGCATTGTCCATAATTGATTGCTGAAGACGCCCATCTCATATTGCTGCATCATATTCATATATGCCTTCAGGCCCGCCCCGTTCAAAGTAAAGCTTCCGACCGTCTGAAACCAATCCGGAAATGTGCTGATCGGTACATAGCTGCCTCCGAAAAAGCAAAAAAAGGTAATGATGCTCGAAAATGAATCAGATATCTTTTCACTATTCCACTTCAGGCTGAGGGCTGTTATGAAAGCCGTGAAACCGCCGATTCCAAGGCTTGCGCATATCGTGATCAAAAAGAATAAAGGTATGCTCGGAATTCGCACATCATACAACAGGACAGAAGAACCGAACAGAATACACAATTGAATAAATGCCAATAAAGCGCCCGAGATAAAGTAGCTCCCTAAATAATACCAAGATGTTACATTGCTGAGCAGAATCCGGTTATACATATGGAACGATTTCTCCTGGTAGGCGTAAGCTGACAAGTTCGAAACAATGAAATAAATGAACATCACGCCCATCCCGATGGTGTAATAGGTGGCGGAGCTGATTGCCGGCGATTCATTCACCGTTTCTTCTGCAATCCTGACAGCCGGCGGTTCATCGATCTTCATCGATAGTTGCTCCTTCTGCAGGAAATTGGAAAAGGCATATTGCTCCTGGACATCCTCTAAAATCCCTGACAACATATTGTTCGATAAAGGCTCCGATTCATTTTGCATTAACTTCAACGCTGGCGCTTCCCCTTTTTGGAAGAAGATGTTCTGCAGGAAATCATAGGTGAAGCCTTTGGGGACTTCAATGATGGCCGTCGATTTCTCATCCTTTTTAAGGTCGTTAAGGTCATCCGGCGAAGCCACTTTAAACTCGATTGTCCCACTTAATTCTTCACTGGTAAGCACCTGCTCTTTTAATAACGCGACTGGCGATATGCCCTTTGCAGCTTCGCTGATTTGCGCTTTCGCCTCTTCCGGCAGCACATTCGACCGCTCCACTTCATCCAGGAATTCCTGCAATTCTGCATCCTCCGATCCGTGTTCGACCATGTACACTTTTGCTTTCAAAACAGCCGAATCCCCTCCCATCATCCCGGAAAGCGCGAATCCGAGTATGGCAATCAGAACGACCGGCATGACCAATAACTGTATTAAATTAGAACGATTGCGGATAAGGACTATCATATTTTTCTTAATAAGTTGAAATAGCATATGATCCCCTCCTAGTTCCGCAAGACACGACCGGTTAAATGCAAGAATACATCTTCAAGGGTCGGGTTCTTGATTTCAATGGAAGTAAAGGAAACATGCACTTTTTCAGAAATAGGGATAATGATGTCGAACATATTGATTCCTTTCGGAGCAATGATCGTCACCTTCTTGCCCTGCGAGGTAACACTCGTTATTTGATCGGAATCTCTTAGGGCTTGCTCGAATTCCATCGACGGCATCTCCAGATTCACTTCCACTGCATTCTCTGAAGACAGTATTTGCTTGATTTCTTCTTTGGTGCCGGATGCAATCATTTCACCATGGTCCATGATATAAATTCGGTCGCAAAGATATTCGACTTCTTCCATATAATGACTCGTATATAGAACTGTCATGTGTCGCTCTTTATTCAGCTTCTTGACCGTTTCCAGAATATAATTGCGCGATTGGGGATCAATGCCGACTGTCGGTTCATCCATGATAATGAATTTAGGCTTATGCAGCAGCGCCACTCCAATATTCAGCCTTCGCTTCATGCCTCCCGAGAAGGTCTTCACGACGTCCTTGCGACGGTCTTCTAGACCAATGATCTCAAGAACTTCTTCAACCCGTTCATGTAACAATGGTTTGGGCAGCTTCTGTATGCGACCGAAAAACAACAAGTTTTCTTCAGCCGATAAATCTTGATACAGAGCGATTTCTTGGGGGACCACCCCCAAAATCCCCCTTAATTCCTCAGGATGCTTAATGACGCTTGTTCCATTTAACTGAATATCTCCATTTGTCGGATTGAATAATGTTGAAATCATGGAGATTGTTGTACTTTTCCCCGCACCATTGGGGCCAAGCAGCCCTACAATCTCTCCGTCATCAAGATGCATATTGATATGGTTCACAACAGTCTTCTGCTTGAACTTCTTCGAAAGATTTATAATATCAATCAAGCTAACCCCTCCTAATTTCCATCTATTCCTTATTATAGATATTTATCGGTTCTTTTGAACTGTCCGAAGTCATAAATGAACCGCCATTCCATGACTTGCGTCACATGAAACCCCGTATTCATTTACCCTAAAAAAACTGCCATAAAGGCAGTTTCGAGTGGTATATTATTCATGGATTGCTAAGATATATGATTTTTTACAGTATAAATCGCCAATTGTGTCCGATCACGCAACTCTAATTTCTGCAGAATCACTGTAATATGGTTCTTTACCGTTCCTACCGACATGAATAACTCTGCCGCGATTTCTTTATTCGTCTTGCCCATACCTATACACTTGGCAATCTCCAATTCTCTGGGTGTCAACGGAACATCTATCTTTTCTGAAGGGGCATGATCTAATAATTTCGGAATGACACGTGCCGTGACTTCTTCTTGTATCGGCATTCCACCTTTCAGGCAGCTTTCTATAGCCGCGATCAACTTTCCACTATCAGCCGTCTTCAGTAAATAACCACCGGCACCTTCCTTCAAGGCTTGAACAGCATATTCATCATCATTAAAGGTAGTTAAGATGATGATTTTCACTTGCGGCCATTCCCTATGGATTATGCGCGTCGCTTCTAAGCCATTCATCTTCGGCATCCGGATATCCATCATGACCAAGTCCACTTCCATGGTCTTCAAATATTCAATCGCTTCAGCTCCATTTTCCGCCTCGGCCACCACTTGTATGCCATGATGTGCAAGCATCATCGCTATTCCCTGCCTGACGATCTTTTGGTCTTCAACCAGCATCACCCGTACCATCTCATCCGCTCCTCTCTTCTGGAAATGATCCTTTTACAACAAATTGACCGCCTTCATAATAGGCCAGCAATTCACCGCCCAATTCTTGTATACGTTTCTCCATATTCTGCAGGCCGAAGCCGTATTCGAATGCTTTTGGGCCAAGCACTTTATTCGCTACAATCAATTCGATGCGGCCAATGGCATTTTTGCTTAGTTTCACTTGCACTTCCCGGGAATAGGCATGCTTCATCGCATTGGTCAATGTTTCTTGAAGGATCCGGTACAAACATACACTTTGCCTATTGGATAGATTGGAAGAAAGAACCCCTTTTTCCGTTGTGAAAGCAATGAATATATGGCTTTCAGATTCAAGCTTCCTGATCAATTGCAGCACAGAACCGATTCCTTCATATTCATCATTTTCCAATGTCCTTACCGCTTTACGCGTTTCGTGAAGTGCTTCTTCTGCTAACTGGACGAACCTTTCGGAATCATCCGCCGCTTCCATGCTATTCATCTTCAACAGCATCAGCAATGAAGTCAGCTTATGGCCGACCGCATCATGGATTTCCCTCGCGATATGTGTACGCTCTTCCAACCTGGCAGCCTTTTGATTATGGTAAGCCTGGCGTTTAAGTATGCGGTATTCCCTTAATAGTCCTTCATATAATTGTGTTTTCTCCAGCAATTGCTCCTGCATTAGCTTGTAGAAAAAGCTGACGGCGACAATGAAACCAATACCAAGCAGCCACTCGACAGTTGCTAATGAACATACTTGCAGGCAACCGAACAATATAGCGAGCAGAATGCCGCTTTGAAGATGAAATTTCTTTGCAGATAATGAATATGAAGATTCAATATGTATATATAGAATGATGAAAACAACAATCCCACTTCCACTTATAACCAATAGCATACAAAGTAAAATGATCTGCCCATACCGTATCAGCGCAGAATATCGAACAGGCTTAATCAAATAGAAGAATACTATAGAGATGGCGCACCCTAATATGTAGCCGACAAGCATTGCACCGGCCGATTGTTCTATAAAGAAGATGATCCACAATAGAAAGAATACCACTAGCCGTAAATAACCCAGCACCCCTTCACCTCTTACTTTTATTATCTATTTTACCAAATTATAGATAGCATTGAGACTATATGCCGGTTATTTTTACATATTCAGCTTTAACGCAAAAAAGCCAGCTTGCGACTCAAGCTGGCACTTCGGCGAACACCATGCGGTCTTTGCCGTTAATATCATATTCCACTGTCACGCGGGCTTCCGGAATCCCTTCCTTTATGAGCTCCACAACCGATGCCCCTTGCCCTGCGCCTACTTCAAAACCAACCAGCGCAGGCCGGTTCAATACAAGCGGCAGCTCTTTTGCAAAACGGCGATATAAATCCAGTCCGTCCTCCCCTGCAAATAAGGCGGTGTGCGGTTCGTGGTCCGTGACTACAGTGGACATACTTGCCGCGTCGCTGTTCGGAATGTAAGGGGGATTCGATAGTACTATATCCAACTTCAGCCCCGATTGAATAAATGGCTGCAACAAGTCTCCTTGTATAAACACAACATCCGCTTGCAGCTTGTCGGCATTCCGCTTCGCTGTCATAAGCGCCGCACTGCTCATATCCGTGGCCGTCACTCGGAGAGCCGGCTGTTCTAATTTCATAGTAATGCCAATGATTCCGCTGCCTGTACCGATATCCGCCAATCGCAAATCCATCCGTCCGCCAAATAATGGGGGTGCTTTCCGCAAGGCATGATAAACCAGTTCTTCCGTTTCAGGACGAGGGATCAATACATCTTTGTTCACTATGAATTCACGGCCATAGAATTCTTCATATCCCATCATATGCTGCACAGGCACACCTTCCGCGTGCTTATGGACAGCTTCTTCGAATTGCTGCCATATAGAAGGTTCCACTTCATCATGCAAACTCGCCAGCAGATGCGAACGCGAGCAATTCATGTAATGCCGCATTAGAAGTTCTCCGGCATTCTCATCACGATTATGCTGTTTTAAAAAAGACGAAGCCCAGTTAAGAGCTTCGTATACTTTCTTAGCCACGTTTTATTCCCCTTCTCTTTGAAGCTTGCTTGCTTGGTCTTCAATGATAAGTGCATCAATGATTTCATCAAGCTTGCCTTCCATGATTTGATCAAGCTTCTGGATCGTTAAACCGATACGGTGATCTGTTACGCGATTTTGAGGGAAGTTGTACGTACGGATACGTTCCGAGCGGTCGCCGGTCCCGACAGCCGATTTACGGTTTTGATCGTATTCCGCCTGCACTTCGCTTTGGATTTTATCGTATACGCGGGCACGCAATACTTTCATCGCTTTCTCTTTATTCTTGATTTGTGATTTCTCATCTTGGCACGTTACAACTGTATTCGTTGGAATATGCGTTAAACGGACAGCCGACATTGT
Source organism: Bacillus sp. (in: firmicutes) (assembly GCA_051874035.1). Lineage (GTDB taxonomy): Bacteria > Bacillota > Bacilli > Bacillales > DSM-1321 > Bacillus_AD. The sequence continues at coordinate 20,159 of JBJEFM010000229.1, read as the reverse complement.
TGTATTTACACTTTGCCCGCCCGCTCCTGAAGAAGCATAAGTATCAACACGGATATCCTTGTCATGAATCTCCACTTCCACTTCTTCCGCTTCCGGCAGAACGGCTACCGTCGCTGTTGATGTATGGATGCGTCCGCCTGATTCCGTTTCAGGAACACGCTGCACGCGGTGTGCCCCATTCTCGAATTTCAACTTGGAATACGCGCCTTGGCCATTGATCATGAAGATGATTTCTTTGTATCCGCCCAAGCCAGTCGGATTCGAATCGATTACTTCTGTTTTCCAGCCTTGCATTTCCGCATAACGGCTATACATACGATATAGGCTTCCGGCAAATAAAGCCGCTTCATCGCCGCCGGCAGCCCCACGGATTTCCATGATTACGTTCTTGTCATCATTCGGGTCTTTCGGGATCAAAAGAATGCGTAGGCGCTCTTCCAACTGCACTTTTTTCTCCTCTAATTCACTCACTTCTTCTTTCACCAGCTCGCGCATATCCGCGTCCAGCTTCTCTTCAAGCATCGATTTCGCGTCATTGTATTGCTCGCGTACTTCTTTATATTCACGGTATGCTTCTACCGTTTCTTGAATCCCTGACTGCTCTTTCGAGTAATCTCTCAGCTTCTTGGGATCATTTACTATTTCCGGGTCACTTAAAAGCTCATTTAACTGATCGTAACGATCTTCAACAGCTTGCAATCGATCTAACACCGTATTCACCTCGAATTTTTTTCCATATAACTTTTATTATAGTATAGCCAAAGAATCAGCGTCAAAAAAAGAAAAACTCTGCCGATCAACAGAGCTTTACATTCTTATTCCGCCATACCTTCAACTCGGTAGGACACTTTTGCCGACTTCTTATCCATTCCTGGAACTTCATGATGATGGCGGCATCTCGGCTCATATGATTCAGATGCACCGACCAGGATAATAGGATCGTCGTAGTTTGCTGGTTGATTATTGATCAAACGCTGCGTTCTGCTGGCAGGACTACCGCAGACTGCGCATACCGCTTGTAATTTCGTTATTTTTTCTGCAAGGGACAACAATGCCGGGACAGGTCCGAATGGCTCCCCACGAAAATCTTGATCAAGACCGGCCAAGATGACCCGATATCCTTTATCAGCCAATTGTTGCGCAACCTCCACAATTTCCTCATCGAAGAATTGCACTTCATCAATAGCAATCACGTCTAGCTCTTCATCAATATGAAGAAAGATATCCGTTGATTTGGCAATCGATTTAGCCATGACAGATGTTCCATTATGTGAAACAACCGCTTCTTCCGCATATCGATTATCAATCGCCGGTTTAAATACCACTGTTTTTTGGCGAGCGAATTGTGTACGGCGAACTCTTCTAATCAGCTCTTCTGATTTTCCAGAAAACATACTGCCACAAATTAGCTCCATCCATCCTGCTTGCTTAGTTTCGTACACTTTGTACCTCTCTCCTTCCTATGTACAATCTACAGACATAGGCAGCATTCGTATATTGTGCCCTATTGTGCGTTTATTCACTATCTACCACAGAAAAAAAACAGGCAAGGAAATATACTTGCCTGTCTTTAAACATTCGTAAAGATTATTGTTGTGATTTAAGACCGTATTTTTTGTTGAAGCGGTCAACACGTCCACCAGCTTCAGCAAATTTTTGACGACCAGTATAGAATGGATGACATTCAGAACATGTCTCAACTCTGATCTCATCTTTTACTGAACCAGTTTCAAATTCGTTACCACAAGCACATTTAACTGTGACTGTTTTGTAATTAGGATGAATTCCTGCTTTCATGATCTACATCTCCTTCCGCCCTGATTCATTTCCTGAACCAGAGTTATCACTAAAAGGCTCAGGCCATTTTAGTCAATCATGTTTTTTATTATAACAAGGCACTATTTATTTTGCAACTTTATGTTACGAGAAATACCTACCTTTTTTACAGAAAACGACAATTAATGTTCTGCACGATTTCTTCGCGCATTGCCATTCTTAATCTCCGTTTCAAGTATATTGAAAAATTCCTCATTACTCTTCGTCTGGCGCAATTTGCGTAAGAAACGTTCCGCGAAATCCGGTATATCGGACATTGTTTTACGGATTGCCCATAGTTTGTCCAAATGGTCTTTCGGAATAAGCAATTCTTCTTTACGCGTACCGGAACGGCGAATATCGATGGCAGGGAAGATTCTGCGTTCCGCCAATGAGCGGTCTAGATGAAGCTCCATGTTGCCCGTACCTTTGAACTCTTCATAAATGACATCATCCATACGGGAGCCTGTATCGATCAAGGCCGTAGCAAGGATAGTCAAACTTCCGCCCTCTTCAATGTTTCTTGCCGCACCGAAGAAGCGCTTTGGACGGTGGAATGCCGCCGGATCGATACCACCCGATAAAGTTCTGCCGCTTGGCGGGATATATAGGTTATAAGCGCGGGCAAGGCGTGTGATGCTGTCCATCAGGATGATGACGTCGCGCTTATGCTCAACTAAGCGCATAGCTCTTTCCAGGACAAGCTCAGCGACTTTGATATGGTTTTCCGGCAATTCATCAAACGTTGAACTCACTACATCGCCGGCAACTGAACGTTCGATATCCGTCACCTCTTCTGGCCGCTCATCAATCAGAAGGACAATAAGTTCGGCTTCCGGATGATTTGTTGTAATAGCATTGGCTACTTCTTTAATGAGCATTGTTTTACCTGCTTTAGGGGGAGCGACAATCAAGCCGCGCTGCCCAAAGCCAACCGGAGCCAGAATATCCATGATTCTGGTTGAAAGATTGCGTTGCGTTGTTTCCAATTTGATTTGTCGATTAGGATATAAAGGAGTCAAGCCTGGGAAGTGTACTCTCTCTTTAGCTGTTTCCGGATCGTCTCCATTTACAGCTTCTACATGAAGCAAACCATAATATCGTTCGTTTTCTTTAGGCGGTCTGACTTTTCCTGACACTTTATCGCCATTCCTTAAGTCAAAACGCCGGATTTGCGAAGCCGAAATATAAATATCTTCAGAACTAGGAGAGTAGTTGATTGGTCGAAGGAAACCGAACCCCTCCGACGGAATGATTTCCAGTACGCCTTCCATGAACAGCAAGCCATCTTGTTCCGCTTGTGCTTTCAGGATGGCAAAAATCAATTCTTTTTTAGTTAATTTACTGTAATACGAAATTCTATACTCTTTTGCTAACTCATAAAGCTCTTTCAGCTTCATGTGTTCTAAATGAGAAATCGTTAAATTCATTAGAGCACCACACTTTATATTAATAACTATCATAGATTGGCTTTTCATCAAGTATTCAAGATTTTAATTTGTTAAGGATAACAAAATGCTTTATCGAAGAATGAATTGAAGGAATTAGCCAAATAACTTGTGAAGATTAGGAGTAAATCGCAGATTGAAATATATTTTATTATTGCTTCTTTATTTTACTGCTATATTGGAAATTGTTCAACTCCGCCCCTTTTCAGAAAGGAGCGATTTTACTAATACTTTCCTTTTACCACACATATTCAACATCGTCTATTTTACCCAAAAATATTCAAAAAATAAATATTTTTTCGATAACAACAAAGGTTTAGCCATAAAAAAAAGGACAGCAGCGACTGCCCTTATAATAAAATTCAACAAATCGAACCAATTACTACAATATTTCGAAATTTATATTCACGTTTGTCTACAATAATGTAACAAATGCCAGATGAGGCTGCCCCCATCTAACAAAAACCATTCTTATCTAATGACAAGATTCGGCTTTTTCTTCAAGCTATGGCGTCCGTCAACGAAGCGGATCGTTCCTGATTTAGCACGCATAACAACAGATTGCGTTTCCGCAAAATGCGCTTTAAATTGAACGCCGCGCAGCAATTCTCCATCTGTGACTCCCGTTGCGGCAAAGATCGCATCGTCGCCTTTCACAAGGTCTTCCATAAGAAGAATCTTATTCGTATCCAAGCCCATAGCCGTACATCTTGTAAGCTCGGCTTCAGTTTGAGGCAATAACTGACCTTGCAGCTCTCCGCCCAAGCATTTCAATGCTACAGCTGCAATTACACCCTCGGGTGCCCCGCCGGAACCTAATAAGATGTCTACGCCTGTTTGATCGAACGCTGTATTGTAAGCGCCTGCCACATCACCGTCGTTGATCAACTTGATTCTCACACCATTTTCCCTTAATTCATGAATGATCTTCTCATGGCGCGGACGATTCAGAATCGTTGCCACAACATCTTCAATATCTTTATTCTTCGCTTTGGCAACAGCTCTAATATTATCCATCACCGGCGCTTGAATATCGATGCAGCCGACAGCTTCCGGCCCGACCGCTATTTTATCCATGTACATATCCGGGGCATTCAGAAGATTGCCATGGTCGGCAATCGCAAGCACCGCTAATGCATTCCATCCTCCAGAAGCGACGATATTTGTCCCTTCCAATGGGTCCACAGCCACGTCCACGCGAGGACCATATCCTGTCCCAAGCCTTTCTCCAATGTAAAGCATCGGAGCTTCATCCATTTCCCCTTCACCTATAACAACCGTTCCTTTCATAGGAATGGTATCAAATACATCTCGCATTGCTGAGGTAGCAGCACCATCAGCTTCGTCTTTTTTCCCTCGTCCCATCCATCGTGCAGAAGCTAATGCAGCTGCCTCAGTTACACGAACAAGTTCCATCGATAAGCTTCTTTCCACTTGTGTTCCCTCCAAAGAGTTTATAAGTATAACCTAATTACTTATATATAATAACACAATACAGAAATAAAAGTGGAAATCATCTATTTTTTATGAACTTTTTAATTGCTCTGCCTCTTCGGCTGTCAATTTTTCCCGCCAAATGGTGGCTCCCAAACCGCTTAGTTTATCGACTAATCGGCTATAGCCCCTGTCGATATGGTCTACGCCTGTAATTTCCGTTATGCCTTCAGCCATCAAGCCGGCAACGACTAGCGCGGCCCCTGCCCGCAGGTCGCTCGCCTTCACTTTGGCTCCTTGCAATTGCACGGGGCCATTAATGATAGCGGAACGCCCCTCCACTTTAATATTGGCATTCATCCGGCGCAATTCATCGATATGCTTAAAGCGCGCACCATAAATAGTGTCCGTCACCACGCTTGAACCTTCCGCCTTTGTTAAGAATGCAGTGATAGGTTGTTGAAGGTCTGTTGCAAACCCGGGGTAAACGAGTGTTTTCACATCTACCGCTTTCAATTTATCGCCTGGGGAAATATATATCTGATCATCCCTGGTATCAATATTCACTCCCATTTCACGCAGTTTGGCAATGAGCGATTCCAAGTGTTGGGGAATCACATTATCGACTAAGACGCCCTCTCCCGCGGCAGCCGCCAATATCATGAAAGTCCCCGCTTCAATCCGGTCCGGGATGATCGTGTGGCGGCAACCGCTTAGCTTTTCGACTCCGTCAATACGGATGATATCGGTTCCCGCTCCTTTGATCTTTGCCCCCATATTTGTAAGCAATGTTGCTACATCAATAATCTCCGGCTCTTTCGCGGCATTCTCGATGACTGTGCGCCCCTTAGCCAGAACTGCCGCCAACATAATGTTGATTGTCGCTCCGACGCTGACCACATCCAAGTAAATGCGGGCTCCGCGCAGTTCATCCGCCCGTAAATAGATAGCGCCTTGCTCATTCGTCACTTGGGCGCCCAGCGCTTCAAATCCTTTAATATGCTGGTCGATTGGACGCGGCCCTAAATAGCACCCTCCCGGCAAACCAATGACCGCTTTCTTGAAACGCCCTAACATGGCTCCCATCAAATAATAGGATGCACGCAGTTTCTTCACTTTTCCATTAGGAAGAGGCATAGGTATCATCGAACTTGGATCGACCGTCATTTCGTCATCCCGGAAGCTGACTTTTCCTCCAATCTCCTCCAATAAGCCTTTTAGAATTTCAACATCCGATATATCAGGCAGCCCCTCGATTGTAACCGGGGAATCGGCCAATATTGTCGCCGGAATAAGTGCAACAGCACTGTTCTTCGCACCACTAACTCTAATTGTTCCTTTTAAAGGGTATCCGCCAGCAATCTTAAGCTTGTCCATAATTTACTCCCTTCCTCACCGCGCAATTGCTCAATAGTTAAACAAAGCACTATAACCAATGTTTACCACTAAAGAAAATTATACACTGCCAGTCTATATAAGTCATAGTTTACACAAAAAACCAAAAATCATGTATTAATATACTAAAAAAAATAAAAGAAGTCATAGGAGCAATAATTGACCTATGACTTAATCTCTGGCTTATCCTTTATAGTTACTTTCATCTTGCCATATCAAACATCACAAGCAGCTTATCGATGAATGTGAAAATTTGTTTCTATCAGTTCTTCTTCGCTTCCCAGTCTGCAAGAAAAGCTGCAATGCCTTTGTCGGTAAGCGGGTGGTTGAACATGGACATGATCACTTTAAATGGCACCGTCGCAATGTGCGCACCATTTAAAGCTGCCTCTGTAATATGCATCGGATTACGGATTGATGCCGCAATGATTTCCGTTTCGATTCCGTGGATCGCAAAGATTTGGGCGATATCGGCGATAAGTGAAACGCCGTTTTGTCCAATGTCATCCAAACGGCCCAAGAAAGGTGAAACATAAGAAGCACCCGCTCTAGCTGCCAACAGAGCTTGGTTCGCACTAAAAATTAATGTTACGTTTGTCTTAATGCCTTCTTGCGCAAACGTATGTACAGCTTTCAGACCATCCGGAGTCATAGGCACTTTCACTGTAACATTCGGGCTGATTGCTGCTAACTCACGCCCTTCTTTCACCATGCCTTCATAATCAGTCGCAATAACCTCAGCGCTAACCGAACCTTCTACTAAAGCAGTGATTTCTTTAATGCGATCGTGGAATGATACATTCTCTTTCGCCACCAAAGATGGGTTAGTCGTAACACCTGATAAGATGCCTAAAGCATGCGCTTCTTTGATTTCCTCAAAGTTCGCTGTATCTATAAAAAATTTCATAGGTGGTGAGCCTCCTCTATATAAAGTTATAAATAACGGAAAATCCAGTCTTACTATAAAGAATATAACTCTACATTAGAATATAAATCCTTAATTTTCAAGCTATTCGTACATTACCCTTCATAAAAACAAATAAAACCGCCCAATATTGGGCGGTTTTATTTGTTTTTATATTAAGCTTTGTTGTTTGAACCAAATTCACGGATTTTTTCAATAACCGTTTGTTTAATTGCTTCACGGCCAGGTTGCATGAATTTACGAGGATCGTAGACCTCGCTATCCGCTGCCAATACTTCACGTACTTTCTTAGCGAAAACGATTTGGTTTTCTGTATTAACGTTGATTTTTGAAGTACCTAGAGAAATTGCTTTCTGAATGTCGGCTTCAGGAATGCCTGTACCACCATGTAATACAAGAGGCATGTTTGTTAAATCTTTGATTTCTTCCATTTCTTTGAAACCAAGGTTTGGTTCACCTTTGTATGGTCCGTGGACAGATCCTAATGCTGGTGCAAGGCAATCGATTCCTGTTTTCTCAACAAGTTCTTTACATTCCTGTGCATCTGCATAGATTACGCCATCAGCGATAACGTCGTCTTCTTGTCCGCCGACTGTTCCCAACTCAGCTTCAACAGAAACACCTTTAGCATGCGCATATTCCACAACTGCTTTAGTTGTTTCAACGTTCTCTTCAAATGGATGATGAGAAGCGTCGATCATTACTGATGTAAAACCAGCATCGATTGCTTCTTTACATTTTTCGAAAGAAGAACCGTGGTCTAAGTGAATAGCCACAGGTACAGTGATTTTCATATCCTCTAATAGACCTTGAACCATCATTACAACTGTTTTGAAGCCGCTCATATGACGTGCAGCACCTTCAGAAACACCTAAGATGACAGGTGATTTTTCTTCTTCTGCAGCAGCTAAGATCGCTTGTGTCCATTCAAGGTTATTGATATTGAATTGACCTACTGCATATTTACCTTCTAAAGCTTTATTTAACATTTCAGTCATTGAAACTAAAGGCATTTTATTTCCTCCTTATGCTATAACTGTTCACTCTGCTATGAAGCAGTGCTCCCATATATAATTTCCCATAAAAATATGTAAAGTATACAGAGCAAAATCATATGGGAATAATATTTATTTCGCTTTTAAGCATACCAATAGTTTTTAAAATTCTCAAGAAGTTACGCGCACAATCCAAATATTGCTAAGCTTTTTTTACACAAATTATCCACATTCCAATTTTGTCAAAAAACCCCGGTTTCAAGAGGAAAAGTTCCTATGATTCCTTTGCCTTGATAGGTAAATATTTATTTACCGCACTGCGAATATGATCAATGTCGAACGGCTTGGCAAAATGCGCGACAGCCCCTAAATCTTTGGCACGCTCAATCATACCCAGCTCTCCGTATGCCGTCATGATGATGACAGCGATATTCTTATCATGCTGCTTCATTCTTTTTAGAATTTCGATTCCATCCATGCCGGGAATCTTCATATCCAAAAGCACTAAATCTGGTGAATGGACTTTCGCGATTTCTAAAGCTTGCACCCCATTAGCGGCTTGAAACGTTTCATACCCTACCTTCTGCAACACTTCATTTAACAGAATCCTAATCCCATATTGGTCATCTACAATTAATATCTTCCCTGTCAATCCAAACACCCCTTCCCGTCATTCTTGACTTATCTCTTCTCCCATTACCCTCGTTATACAGTATTCGTGTATTATATTGGAAATCCTCCTAAAGTGAAAAGGAAAATAGCGATTTTCTCGCCTCCTTCCGCTAACATTCGCATCTTTCGCCTCAATCTTATATAATGCTCATAGCAAATCATAAAGGAGTTTATATCATGCTGAAAATCTTCAACACACAGTTAAACGGCCTTTTCAAGGGCATATCTGAGCAGGAGTTTCCCATTGAAGATGCAGCAAGGCTGCTAGCGCAAGCTGCAATCGGCGATGGAAACATATATATCCATGGATTCAAGGAAATGCAAGGCATCCTTCCACAAGCTTTGGAAGGATTGGAAGCCATTCCGAACGGCAAACCTTTATTCCAGGATAAACAACAAATGGCGCTTTCACCGGTAGACCGTGTGCTGATCGCCTCTCGCTATAGCCATGATAGTGAAGCTGTTAGCTTGGCCAAACAATTGCAGGAAGAACAAATTCCATTCATAGCCCTCTCCACTATAACGGATGAGCAGCAAGAAGGAATCCACGATTTGGCCGATATCCATATCAATCTCAATGTGAAGCGGGGGCTGATTCCAACTGAAACAGGCGAACGCATCGGTTATCCATCTTTATTGGTGGCTCTTTACGCCATTTACGCTATCACCTTAACTTTAATAGACGTAATGGAGGAATTACAAGAATAGCACTTCCGTAAACAAAGTCCTCTTCTTCTAAAAAGGGGGCTTGTTTCATCATTCTTTTTGCATATGCACTACCAACTTGCCGCTCACATGTCTGCCTGTCAGCTTCTCCAGCCCTTCTGGAAGCTCGCTGCATGTCAGAACTTCACTGATCATCGGATTAAGCGTGCCCTTTTTCACGAGTTGCAGCAAAGCTGTCGTCATATTCGCCAGGTTCCGCAAAGCACGCTCAGAACCGCTCGTATATGCTGCCCCAAGCGCTACTTCATGAAGAGAAGGAGCTAATGTAAACGGCTTGATATTGGACATATCAGGCTTTCCTGCAATGTAAGCCAATTGACCGGAGAAAGCTAAACGGTCCAAATCTTTTGTTGCCTCTTCCGCACTGACCGTATTAAAGATCAAATCCACCCCTTCATTATTTGTCATTTCCATAATGCGCGCTGTTACATCTTCTTTTTTATAATCAATCGCAACATCCGCCCCAAGCTCCTTCACCCACTGATGATTAACGGACGAAGCGGTAGTGAACACCCTTAATCCCAACTCTTTCGCCAACTGGATCGAGAAGCCGCCGACTCCGCCCGCTCCGGCATGAATTAAAATTGTATCCTTATCCACATCATTCAGTTTCTGCACAATAGCCTGGTATGCGGTTAATCCGGCACATAACACGGCAGCTGCCTTATCATATGAAACGCTGGCAGGAATTTTTGCCGCGGCTAAAGCTTTGACAGCCGCATATTCCGCAAATGCCCCGTTTCTATTCAAATCCGTATGGCAAGCTATCCGATCTCCTATCCGAAACCCTTCCACACCTTGTCCCACTTCCACTACTTCGCCGGCCAGGTCCACTCCCGGCACGTGAGGAAAAGTCCAATTGGCATTGCCTCCTTTAATTACTTTATAATCAATAGGATTCAATGCTGCACTCGCCACTTTTACCACCAGTTCATCCGCACCGCCTTTAGCGTCCTCGACCTCCTTCCATTTGAGCTCATTCAGACTTCCCGCTTGATCAATCGCCCATGCTTTCATATCATTCACTCCTTTTATTTGATGCCTATATGTTCCTTACCCTTTTACACCATTTATACTAACGTGCATCAAATAAATATCATGCGCCATTCTATGCAGAACACAAAAAAGGAAGCCCTTCACAAAGGCTTCCTCTTGCTATACGTTATTATTTATTATTTAATGAAGCTTCAATAAAGTCTCGGAACAATGGTTGCGGATTTGTTGGTCTTGATGTGAATTCCGGATGGAATTGAGAAGCTACAAACCAAGGGTGGTCTTGCAATTCCACAATTTCAACCAAACGTCCATCCAAGCTTGTTCCGGAGAAGACAAAACCTTTCGCTTCCATATCTTGACGATAATGATTGTTGAATTCGTAACGATGGCGGTGGCGCTCGTATACCACTTCATCCTGATATGCCGCCATTGCTTTCGTATCTTCCGCCAATTTACATGGATATAGGCCTAAGCGTAATGTACCGCCTAAATCTTCCACATCCTTTTGTTCAGGAAGAAGATCGATAATCGGGTATGGAGTATGAGGGTTAAGCTCTGTTGAGTGAGCCCCTTGTAAACCAAGTACATTGCGAGCAAATTCAATTGTCGCAAGCTGCATCCCTAAGCAAATTCCGAAGAATGGAACTTTATTCTCACGAGCATATTGGATTGTAGCGATTTTACCTTCTACGCCACGATCTCCGAAACCGCCCGGCACTAGGATACCATCAGCATCTTTAAGCATTTTAGCGACATTATCTTGTGTTATATCTTCCGAGTTGATCCAATCGATTTCAATATCCGCATCAAATGCATAACCTGCATGCTTCAATGCTTCCGCTACTGAAAGATAAGCATCTTGGAGCTCTACATATTTGCCGACTAATGCGATTCTTGTTGTTTTGGAAAGATTCAACACCTTCTCGACTAATGCCTTCCATTCCGTCATATCCGCTTCGCCGCACTCAAGTTTTAAGTGGTCGCAAACGATTTGATCAAGCTTTTGCTCTTGCAGCGCTAATGGCACAGAGTATAATGTATCCGCATCGCGGCATTCAATTACAGCATTTTTATCGATATCGCAGAATAACGCGATTTTATCTTTCATATCTTGCGAAATCGGCATTTCTGTACGAACAACGATTACGTTTGGCTGGATGCCTAAGCTTCTTAGTTCTTTTACACTATGTTGCGTAGGCTTTGTTTTCATTTCGCCGGCAGCCTTAATGTAAGGGACTAATGTACAGTGAAGGTACAGGACATTCTCTTGGCCGATATCGCTCTTGATTTGGCGAATCGCTTCTAAGAATGGCAGTGATTCGATATCCCCTACCGTTCCGCCGATTTCTGTGATTACTACATCCGCATTCGTTTCATTTCCCGCACGAAGTACACGCTCTTTAATTTCGTTTGTAATATGAGGGATTACTTGGACTGTTCCGCCAAGGTAGTCGCCGCGGCGCTCTTTACGAAGTACTGTAGAATAGACGCGGCCTGATGTTACATTGCTATATTTGCTTAGGTTGATATCAATGAAGCGCTCATAGTGACCTAAGTCTAAATCTGTTTCCGCGCCATCATCCGTAACGAAAACCTCGCCATGTTGATAAGGGCTCATTGTACCCGGGTCTACGTTGATATATGGATCAAACTTTTGAATAGTTACGCTCAATCCTCTGTTCTTCAATAACCTTCCTAATGATGCTGCTGTGATTCCTTTTCCAAGTGAAGATACCACTCCGCCAGTTACAAAAATATACTTAGTCAATTTTTGTTCCCCCTTATAATGTAAAAATCGTATAAGCATTCTGCTTATCAATGTAAAAATGTAAAGCATGTTACTGCTATACAACATAATCGGCCGGCCCAGCCTGCCGCTGTTTCTTTCATCTGCACGGACAAGACGCTTGTCCCGCAATTAACAGTGAGGGTTAAAAAATCAAATTGAGCTGCTCTCTCCGCAGCCCAATCGCAATCGCTTTATTTATCTATGATATAGTTTACCATCATGCATCGCCTTGCTATACATTTTCAGTAAAAAACAAAAACGCTCCTCTTACTAAAAGTAAGGGAGCGATATAATTTATAGACATGTCCTTTTTAAAGGAGCCCAAAAATGATTCTACAAATTTCAACTTAAAAAGTCAAGCTATTTACAAATCTTCTTCTTCGTCCTCTAAATCCTCATCCAGTTCGAATTCGTCTTCTACTAGATCGTCATCGTCATCCAGATCATCATCTTTATCCAATAGATCTAAATCATCGTCATCGTCTAAATCGTCTTCGAATTCATCATCCAAATCGTCTTCTAATACATCTAGATCATCTAAATCTTCTTCCAAGACTTTCTTCGCCTTCTTCTTCTTAGGCTTGACAGAATTAGTCAGTTCATCTTCCACTTGGTCCACAGGGTACCAGTCTTTAAGTCCCCAGCGGTTCTCTCCGACCGTGCTGAAACGCCCGTCTACATTGAGATCCGTATAGAACTGTGAAATCTGCATTCTGATTTCTTCCATAGACTTACTTTGAAGCTCTGCAATTTCATTTACAAGGTCATTGAAAGAAATAACATCTTTACGTTCTGTTAAAATTTCATATGCTACTTCAATCAAAGACATTTCCTTTAATTCTTCTTTCGTATATTGACTTAAACTCAATATCGGCACTTCCTTTCTCTATCAAAAAGTACGATTAATCCGCACCCATACGTTGTTAACATTTTCTATTTAACCTATAAATCATTATAAACAATACATTTAGGTTTATGCTAGTTCAAACTTTATCTTTGAAATATTTTTCAGATAAAACAATATGTCTTAATGCCGCTTCCATTCGCGAAAAGCTATATAAAAGGATACAAAAGACAGTAAAAAAAAACTCACAGCACCAAACTGTTTCTGATACAAATATTGAAAAGTTACAATAAATATCAAAACAACTATGATGATTACCACTTTTTTCAGGTTCATTCTCCCAACTCCATTAAATCTCCTGTTTAGGCAAAACATGTTCAAGAATAACATTTTAACCTTATTATCCCCTATTTATAAAGCATTTTCACAAAAATCCATAAACTATTATCACTAAGTATACGATATTTTACGTTAGAGGATGTTTTTTCATTCCATACTAATAAATAAAAAGGCTGTGCCGAAATCAATCATTTGGCACAGCCTTTTTATAAAAACATCTACATATTTCTTCTGTACTGCCCGCCGACCTCATACAAAGCACGAGTAATCTGGCCGAGACTGGCCACATTTACACAATGCATCAGTTCGCTGAATATGTTCCCGCTGCTGATCGCCACTCTTTTTAAATTATTCAATGCCGCTTCGGTTTGATCTTGATGCTTCGCTTGGAAAGAACGCAAATTAGTAATCTGCCCTTCTTTTTCTTCCTTTGTCGCTCTCGCTAATTCAATATTATCCATCTCTTCCTCTGTAGGCGGATTCGGGTTCAAGTATGTGTTCACACCGATAATCGGCAGATCCCCGCTATGCTTCTTCATTTCATAATACATCGATTCGTCTTGGATTTTGCCTCGCTGATATTGCGTTTCCATCGCACCTAGCACGCCGCCGCGGTCATTTAAGCGATCAAACTCCTGCAGCACCGCCTCTTCCACTAAATCGGTCAATTCTTCCACAATGAATGAACCTTGCAGAGGATTCTCATTCTTTGTTAAACCATGCTCTTTTGTAATAATCATTTGAATAGCCATCGCCCTGCGCACGGACTCTTCTGTCGGTGTTGTAATGGCTTCATCATAGGCATTTGTATGCAAGGAATTACAATTATCGTGAAGCGCCATCAACGCTTGTAGCGTAGTGCGGATATCATTGAAGTCGATTTCTTGCGCGTGGAGTGATCGTCCTGATGTTTGGATGTGATATTTCAACTTTTGGCTGCGCTCATTGGCGCCATAACGGTTTTTCATGACTGTTGCCCAAATTCTCCGGGCCACGCGGCCAATCACCGTATACTCGGCATCCAGTCCATTCGAGAAGAAGAATGATAAATTCGGTGCGAAATCATCGATCTTCATGCCCCTGCTTAAATAATACTCTACATATGTGAAGCCATTGGATAGAGTGAATGCCAACTGGGAAATCGGGTTCGCACCCGCTTCTGCGATATGATAGCCTGAAATCGAAACCGAATAGTAATTGCGCACTTTATGATCGATGAAATACTCTTGAATATCCCCCATCATGCGGAGCGCGAATTCTGTTGAGAAGATGCATGTATTCTGGCCTTGATCTTCTTTCAGGATATCGGCTTGAACTGTTCCCCGAACCGTTTGCAGCGTATATTCCCTCACTTCTTCGTACTCGGCGGCATGCAGACTTCTGCCTAGCTCCCGCTCCTTCTTCTCCACCTGCTGGCTGATTGCTGTGTTTAAATACATCGCCAATATAATGGGGGCAGGCCCATTGATCGTCATCGAAACCGAAGTGGACGGATGACAGAGATCGAAACCGTCATACAGCTTCTGCATATCTTCCAGTGTGCAAACGTTCACACCGCTTTCCCCTACCTTGCCGAAGATATCCGGGCGATGATCGGGATCTTCCCCATAGAGCGTAACCGAATCGAATGCCGTGCTCAGGCGTTTGGCATCATCATCCTTCGATAAATAATGAAATCTTTTATTCGTTCTGACAGGAGAACCTTCGCCGGCGAACTGGCGCTTCGGGTCTTCTCCTTCCCGCTTAAACGGGAACACTCCTGCTGTGTAAGGGAAGCGGCCAGGCACATTCTCTTTATATACCCATTCAAGAATATCCCCATGGTCTTTAAATCCGGGCAATGACACTTTCGGAATCAAGAGCCCTGATAAACTCTTCGTCTTGAGCTGCGTGACAATTTCCTTGTTCCGGACGACAGTTACTAATTCGTTCTGCTTATAGCTTTCTTTAAGATTATCCCAACCATTTAGTATGTTGCGTGATTCGTTCGTTAATCCCTGTTCTGTTCGCTGCTTGATGGATTCCAGGGATGCAATCACTTCTGCAGTGCCTTCGCTCTGCTTCACTGCATCGATGGCGCCTTCTAATTGATAAACCTTGCGCGCCACTTCTGCCTGCTCTTCAGCATGCGCCTTGTATTTTCTGACTGTTTCCGATATTTCCCTCAAATAATAACGGCGATCATTCGGAATGATTACATTCTGCAGTTCAACATCATTTTCTTTAGAGAAAGAGGTTATCCAATTCTGTCCTGTTTTCTCATTAATCAGTTCTACTAAAGCGGCAAACAAACCATTTGTGCCCGCATCATTGAATTGGCTGGCAATTGTTCCGTATACCGGCATCTCCGAATACTCTTTATCGAATAAATTCCGGCTGCGCTGATACTGCTTCTGGACTTGGCGTTTCGCATCTTCGGAGCCCTTGCGCTCAAATTTGTTAATGACAATTAAGTCCGCGTAATCAATCATATCGATTTTCTCTAACTGGGATGGCGCTCCGAATTCGCTTGTCATCACATACATCGATAAATCACAGACTTCCGTGATGGCGGCATCGCCTTGCCCGATACCTGACGTTTCCACAATGATAAGATCGAAGCCCGCAGCTTTCACAACCGCCAGTGTATCCGTAAGCGCCAAAGAGATTTCACTTCTCGATGTACGGGTGGCCAGACTTCGCATATAAACACGGTTTGAGAAGATTGCATTCATCCGGATACGATCGCCCAAGAGCGCACCGCCTGTTTTTTGTTTTGTCGGATCAATTGATAGGATCGCTATCTTTTTATCCGGAATTTCATTCAGGAAGCGGCGTATTAATTCATCCGTCAATGAACTTTTCCCTGCTCCGCCTGTTCCTGTGATACCGACCACCGGCACCTGCTTCGCCTGCTTTTTCACTCGTTCCATAAGAGGCTCTAAAGCAGCGGCACTCTCTTTTAAAGCATCCACATTGTTCTCAACCGCTGTAATCAACTTGGCGACTGCTCGGAAATCGCCCGCGCCTAGCTTCTCTGCCATCTCCTCGACCGGTTCGGCCATCATCATTTCATCACATTCCTGCAGCATACTGTTAATCATGCCTTGCAGCCCTTGCTCTCTTCCATCATCCGGCGAGAAGATGCGGGCGATTCCATAATCGTGCAGCTCTTTAATCTCTTTCGGTACAATTACGCCTCCGCCTCCGCCGTAAATACGGATATGCCCGGCTCCCTTTTCTTCCAGCAGATCATACATATATTTAAAGTACTCGACGTGGCCGCCTTGGTAAGATGACATGGCGATGCCTTGCACATCTTCTTGAATAGCCGCATTGACAACTTCTTCAACAGAACGATTATGGCCAAGATGAATAACCTCTGCACCTGTACTTTGCATGATTCTTCGCATTATATTGATGGAAGCATCGTGGCCATCAAACAAACTAGACGCCGTAATAAAACGAATATGATTTTTTGGTTTATAGATTTCAACCGAACTCATGTCGTTCCCCCTCTATTACTGTTATTCTAATCCGTTTTAAGAATTAGTCTTCATTCCCATCACCAAAAGGTTGGTTTGAATATCGATATACTCTTCGATGGTATACAGATTTCTAAGAGCCCACCTTCTGAAGCTCCACATTTGTCCCTGCACAAAAATGTTATGGGCAACCATTTTGATCTGATCTTCAGTTAAATGGAGCTCCCCATTCTTCTTGCAATTCCGGATGAGACGTTCAAACATAGCGACCATCTCTATTTCTTTATTCAATACATACGGCAGCGCGTCTCTCGATAGCGATTTTGTTTCCTGATACATCACAAGCACTTCGTCTTGCATGTCATCAACCACCTTGAAATAATTCGCTATTCCAAGCTTTAAGCTTTCAAGCGTCCCCTCCATGCCAACCAAGTCTCTCTCTAGCCTTTCTTTCACTTCATCATAGACACGGTCAATAACTAGATAGAGTACATCCTCTTTAGTGCGAATGTATTCATAGAGAGTCCCGATACTAAATCCAGATGCCTTGGCAATTTCTCTTGTTGTTGTACGATGAAAACCTTTTTCTTTAAAAAGCAAAACAGCTCCTTTAATCATTTGGTTGCGCCGTTTCTTCACAAGTTGTTCATCCTTAACAGATGCCTGGACTTCCCGCCTTCTCATTCCCACACCATCCTTTAACCCCATGCCGCAGCTATCCCCGCATAGCGCTTTATGAACTGTGAAGAAGAGAAAGAAAGCGCTGGGCCGTTTCATACACAACCAGCACTCTTTCTCCCTTTACAAGATAGCTCTCTTGAAAATCAATCTTTCGTAATCATTCTCGAGATCACTAACTTTTGAATTTCTTGTGTTCCTTCATAAATCTGTGTAATTTTCGCATCGCGCATATAGCGCTCCACCGGATAATCTTTCGTATAGCCATAGCCGCCGAATACTTGGACGGCTTCTGTTGTCACCTTCATGGCTGTATCCCCGGCAAATAGCTTAGACATCGCCGATTCTTTGCCATACGGTAGCCCTTCCGATTCCAACCAAGCCGCTTGGTAGGTCAATAAACGAGCCGCCTCCACATTTGTTGCCATATCAGCCAATTTAAAGCCGATGCCTTGTTGAGCGGCAATCGGTTTACCGAATTGAACACGTTCCTTCGCATAATCGACCGCGGCATCCAATGCGCCTTGCGCAATTCCTACCGCTTGAGCGGCAATGCCATTACGGCCTCCATCTAATGTCATCATCGCAATCTTGAAACCGTCGCCTTCTTTTCCAAGCATGTTTTCTTTCGGCACCCGGCAATCCTCAAAAATGATTTCTGTTGTTGGCGAGGAACGAATGCCGAGCTTCTGCTCTTTTTTGCCGACGCTAAACCCCGGGAATGAACTTTCGACGATAAATGCGCTTGTTCCTCTTTGCTTGGATGCCGGATCTGTTAAGGCGAATACTACATAGATATCAGCAATGCCGCCATTTGTGATAAAAATCTTAGATCCATTCAGCACATACTCATCGCCTTCTAGTTTCGCTGTTGTAATCATTCCGCCGGCATCTGAACCGGACCCCGGCTCCGTCAAGCCGTAAGCACCAATCTTTTCGCCTTGCGCCATTGGTCGAAGATATTTCTGCTTCTGTTCTTCTGTACCGAATTTATACACAGGCCATCCAGCAAGTGACGTATGGGCAGATAACGTTACCCCTGTTGATGCACATACGCGTGATAATTCCTCAACCGCGATGCAATAGGCTAAATAATCACTGCCGATCCCGCCATATTCTTCAGGCCATGGAATGCCGGTCAGTCCCAACTCCGCCATTTTTTTAAAGATATCCATGTCGAATCTTTCTTCTTCATCACGCTCGGCAGCTGTTGGCGCTACTTCATTACGTGCAAAATCACGTACCATTTTACGAATCATTTCATGTTCTTCAGTCAGCTTAAAATTCATGTCTACCCCACCTTGATTTATGTTTAGATTTATTTCATCAAAAACTTGGAGATTACAAGCTTTTGAATTTCACTTGTGCCTTCATAAATTTCCGTCACTTTCGCATCCCGGAAATAACGTTCAACCGGGTATTCTTTCGTATAACCATAACCGCCAAATACCTGGATCGCTTCAATCGTTGTTTCAACCGCTGTTCTTGATGCAAATACCTTGGCAATGGATGCTTCTTTGCCACTGGGAAGATTCTCGGCGCGTAAATGGGCGGCGCGATAGACAAGCAGCCTGGCCGCTTCAATATTCGTTGCCATCTCCGCCAGCTTGAAACCGACGCCTTGCTGAGCGGCAATCGGTTTGCCGAACTGCTTGCGCTCTTTGCTATAAAGAACAGCATGCCGTAAGGCTCCTTCCGCGATTCCTAAAGCTTGGGCGCCTATGCCGATCCGGCCGGCATCCAAATTGGACATCGCGATTTTAAAGCCTTCGCCTTCCATCCCCAATAAGTTCTCTTTAGGCACTTTCATATTCTCGAATGTCAACTGTACGGTCCTGGAGCCATACAGGCCCATTTTGTGTTCATCCTTGCCGATCACCAATCCGGGAGTATCCTTCTCCACAATAAAAGCGGAAATCCCCTTGCTGCCTTTCGAAGGGTCCGTCGAAGCAAAGACAATATAAACATCCGCTTCGCCGCCGTTTGTGATGAACACTTTGGAGCCATTCACCACATAATGGCCGCCTTGCAATTCAGCTCGCGACGACAAACTGCCTGCATCCGAACCGGCCGAAGGTTCTGTTAAACAGAAAGCCCCTATATATTCACCTGCCGCAAGCTTGGGTATATACTTCTTCTTTTGGTCCTCTGTACCGAAATACAAAATTGGATTAGTGCCAACAGACGTATGGACGGAAAGAATGACACCCAACGTCGGGCTGACTCTCGATATTTCATTAATGGCGATGATGTATGAAACAAAATCCATTTCTGCGCCGCCGTACTGTTCCGGAATCGGGATGCCCATTAATCCGAGCTCTCCCATTTTCCGGATAAGTTCTCTTGGAAACTCTCCTTTTTCCATTCTTTCAACAAATGGCTGAACTTCGTTTTCAGCGAAGTCGCGCACCATTTTCCGCATCATCGCTTGTTCTTCTGTAAACCTTAACTCCATGCCCAAGCCCCCTTGCTCGCTTATCCTGTCAATCTAGCAAACAATCTTCTGTATGAATCGCAAGTCGCAGCTTGATCGTGCTGCCTTTCGACAAAGAAGAGATGCATGATTATGTATAAGCTCTTTCTAGTATTTATCCCGTTTAACAGGTACTAAGACTCCCACTTCAACACAGCAGTGAAAG
>JBJEFM010000228.1:0-27482 GCA_051874035.1 Bacillus sp. (in: firmicutes) | reverse complement strand
TTTTATATGAATAAAGGTGAGGAAGGGTTGTATTACTTACGGTTCCAATGACGGCGTTGAGCTAGAGATTCAACGAACGCATTGGCGAATTCTTTTGTTTGGCCATCGGCGCCTTGATAGAGCAGGCCTGCATCATTATATAAAGAATCATTCGGCAGCGCTTCCTTGAAGGTAATGCTGGCCGCTTGAAGAATGCTCGCGCCTTCTTTGCTTGCGCCTACTGTCTTGTAATGCTCATAAGCTTCTTCGACAATGACGGCCGCTTTTTTGTTTTTCAATAATTGGGCCGTGCTTTGTTTGCCGCCTGCTACATAGACCGCATCGTATACAACGGAATCCGCTGTCAGAAGATTTTGGTCGACCGGCAGCATTTGGCCGTCATCGCTTGTAATCTGTCCAAGATTCTCACTGATGATTTCATACATTGCTCCCGCTTTCTTCAGTGCATTGATGAGGTCGGTGACTTCTCCGTAATGAAAGCCGTTATGAGCCAGGATCGCTACTTTTGCCGTTTTTGGACTGAAAATCGTATTGGCTTGGCTTAATGCGGGAGACGTTTGTGTAATTTCATATTCAGGCGTTGTAGAAGGCGGGTTCGCACCTACTGCGACTGCGACTGCCGTAGCCAATCTAGTGTCGATTCGCCCGATTAGTTCCACTACTTCTTGCTGCAATTCAGGCTTTGTCAGCTTGCCGACTTCAAAAGAGAAAGCCTGTTTAATATGCTCTTGTTCAACCGGCGACATGCTTTTCCAGAACAGGATCGCTTGGCTGTAATGATCTTTGAAGCTATCGCTGCGGCGCTGCACTTTACGGCCTTCGACTTTTTCGGCATAGTGGGCATAACCGCCTTCTTGTGGTGCGGCAGTTCTTGGCCAATTGCCTTCTAGACCATTCTTATGATAGCTTGTTTGCCCTTTATGGATATCCATTTGGCCATAGCCGTCACGTTGATTGTTATGGACCGGCGATACGGATTTATTGATCGGCAACTGGTGGAAGTTCGGTCCTCCCAAGCGGATCAGCTGGGTATCTGTATAAGAGAATAAGCGTCCTTGAAGCAGCGGGTCATTCGTGAAATCAATGCCGGGGACGACGTGGCCTGTATGGAAAGCAGCCTGTTCGGTTTCTGCAAATACATTATCAACATTGCGGTTCAACGTCATTTTGCCGATGATTTTTACAGGGATGATTTCTTCCGGCCAAATCTTAGTGGGGTCAAGGATATCAAAATCAAATTTGAATTCATCCTCTTCGGAAAGAAGCTGGACGCCGAATTCGTATTCTGGATAATCGCCGCGTTCGATAGATTCCCATAGGTCGCGACGGTGGAAATCAGGGTCTTTGCCGGCAAGCTTCTGCGCTTCATCCCATACTAATGAATGTACGCCGAGCACCGGCTTCCAGTGGAATTTCACAAAGTGGGCTTTGCCTTCACTATTGACGAAGCGGAATGTGTGGACGCCGAAGCCTTCCATCATGCGATAGCTTTTTGGAATGGCACGGTCTGACATATGCCACATAAGCATATGGGCAGCTTCCGTATTGCGTACCATGAAGTCCCAGAATGTATCATGCGCAGAGGCCGCTTGCGGCATTTCATTATGCGGCTCAGGTTTCACAGAATGGATGAAATCAGGGAATTTAATGGCATCTTGAATGAAGAAAACAGGAATATTGTTTCCGACAAGGTCATAGTTGCCGTCTTCTGTATAAAACTTCGTCGCAAATCCCCGTACGTCGCGCACCGTATCGGCAGAGCCCTTTGAACCGGCCACTGTAGAGAAGCGGACGAATACAGGCGTTTTTTTGCCTGCTTTTTGCAAGAAGCTTGCACTCGTATATTCTTTCATGCTTTCATATGCCTCGAAGTAGCCATGTGCGCCGTAACCGCGTGCATGGACTACTCGTTCCGGGATGCGTTCATGGTCGAAGTGCGTCATTTTTTCACGAAAATGAAAGTCCTCCATCAATGTCGGACCGCGGTCTCCGGCTTTTAAAGAATGCTCATCTTCCGTTACCCGCACCCCTTGGTTTGTTGTTAATTTTTGTCCTTGATTGTCAACTCGATGCTGATCTAATTGTGCTTGCTTTTTATTTGCTTCTGGTGAAGCATTGCGTTGTTCCTTGTTCATTTGAAGAACTTCCCCCGTTTCGTATGATTAATAAAATCGTTATAGTGCATATACCACGCCTCTTTGGAAATAAACATTGAATGGGGGAATAACAGAAATGAAAAAAAGCCTGAGCCCACATACATGGAGGCTTCAGGCTAATGAATATCATTTTAGAATAGTAGATGAGCGATGCCGACAATGATCGGAAGCGTAATCGCTGTGCGCAGTAAGAAGATGACAATAAGGTCTTTGAAGTTTACTGGAATCTTCGAGCCTAATAGTAATCCGCCTACTTCAGACATGTAAATCAATTGTGTGACGGACAAGGTTGCAATGACGAAGCGCGTTAAATCGCTTTCGATTCCCATGGCAAGAACGGATGGCAAGAACATATCCGCAAAACCGATCAGAATGGTTTGGGAAGCAGCGGCAGCTTCAGGAATTTGCAATAATTCCAGAATTGGAATGAAAGGCAATCCTAACCATTGGAATAAAGGCGTATAAGTCGCGATGATTAAAGCAAGCGTACCCATTGCCATAACAACCGGAGCCACGCCCATCCATAAATCAAGCACGTTCCTCATGCCATCAGCCAGGAATGATTTAATCCCTTTATTCTGTTCCGCACGTTCAACAGCAAGCTTCATTCCCCATTTAAAAGGGGTATAGCCTTCCGGCGTCGTTTCATCATCCATATGATGATCTTCGTGGTGATACGTATCCGGCTTCTTTGATAAAGGCGGTATTCTTGGCATGATAATGGCTGCGACAATTCCTGATAATAGAACGGTCGCATAAAAAGGAATGAACATATGGCTTAAATTGACCTGTGAAATAATGACAAGGCTGAATGTGATGGAGACAACAGAAAATGTCGTTCCGATAATCGCCGCTTCGCGCTTTGTATAGTATCCTTCTTCATACTGCTTGCTTGTCAGAAGGACACCTATCGTGCCATCGCCAAGCCAAGAGGCCGCGCAGCCGATTGATGAACGGCCAGGAAGTCTGAATAGCGGGCGCATCACTTTCATCAGGAGCGCGCCGAATAATTCAAGCAAACCGAAGTTCAAGAGCAGCGGCAATAACAACCCGGCAAAGAAGAACACGGTGAATAATGTCGGAAGAAGACTGAATAGCAGCATCCCGCCTGTATCATCCGACCAAATCCATTCAGGTCCAATCCGGAAGAGAACCATAACGGCGAAGATAGCCCCGATTATCCGCGTGATGGTCCAAATGGGGCTTACATCCAGCAGCGATGTGAAGAAAGCGCTCTTCTTGAGGACTGGAATATCGAATGTTTTAATGGCAAATGTCCCGATGACAGCTAGCACGATAATAAATGTCATGATGTAAGGTATGGAATCGCCCAGCAGATTTTTGAAGATGCCTGACAGGATTGCGATTGGAATGGTAATCTCCCCATTATAAGAAAATGGTGTGATAAATAACAGAATACCTAATAGGGACGGTATTAAAAAAAGTAGCAATGAAGATAGTTTATAATTTGATTTCGAGTTATTCATTATGTTCCCTTTCATTAAATAATAAATATATATACATTTTATTGCATAATAATAAAAAAATCTATAGTTATTTTAAGATAATAATATATGAAAGATTTTTTATATACCCTAGTCTCTCCATTGTAAACTAATATAAGAAAACATAAAAGTATATAAGGTTTTATTCTGTCGTTTGAAACAGAACGGAAACCAACTACCGCATAGTCGAAAATATAGTCCGGAATAGTATTTTCTGACTAATTTGTTTTTTAGAAATATAATGTTGTATAGAAAGATGCATGAATAAGATTTTTGAAGAGGCAATATGGTTGTTGCGGAAGGGATAGTGGGAAGGGGTATAGAAAGTAAGAAAGAAAGAATGAGGCAGCTCTGGTCATTTTCAGAAGAAAGAGGTAAATCTATGAGGAGAACATGGAAATGGATGGTTCTTTATTTGAGTTTGTCGATGGCAGCGGCATGCAATAAGGTGGAGCATCAGGAACAAGAGGCAAGTGTCAGCCAGGCGTCGGTTGAAGTGGTAGCGGCTAAGCTGGACATACCTTGGTCGATCGAAAAGCTGGGGAATGTCTTTTACATCAGTGAACGCAAGGGGACAATCGCGGTTGTGGAAAAAGGGGAAGTGAGGCGGGAAGCAGTCCGGCTGAAGGAAACGTTATCTACCCAAGCGGAAGCGGGATTGCTTGGATTTATCTTATTTCCGGACTTTGCCCAGTCCGGACGTGCGGCAGCTTATTATACCTATGAACGAGAAGGGAAGCCCTTAAATCGTGTGGCAATCCTTGAGCGAAAGAATGAACAATGGAAGGAAACCGGGGTTCTGCTAGATGGGATAGCAAGCGGGCAATACCATCATGGCGGCCGAATGAAAATCGGGGGCGATGGCTTGTTATACGTCACAACGGGTGATGGATTACAGGAAGCACAAGCACAAGATAAGTCATCATTAAGCGGCAAAATTCTTCGTATGACATTGGATGGCAAGGTGCCGGAAGATAATCCGGATCCTCGTTCCTACGTATACAGTTATGGCCACCGCAACCCCCAAGGGCTTGCTTGGGATGAGGAAGGAAATCTGTTCAGCAGCGAGCATGGCGCTTCCGCCCATGATGAGCTGAATAAGATAGAAGCGGGCGGCAACTATGGCTGGCCTGATATAGAAGGCGATGAAATGAAACCAGGCATGATTGCACCGATTGTTCATTCAGGCAAGGAAACATGGGCCCCGTCCGGAATGGCGTACTATGACGGTTATTTATATTTTGCCGCTTTAAGAGGAGAAGGCGTGAAACGTTACCATTTGCCATCAAAGAAGCTTGAGGATGCAGCTTCGGGTGTCGGGCGGGTCCGTGATGTATTTATAGAAGGAGATACAGTATATTTTGTTTCGAATAATACGGATGGCAGGGGAAGGCCTTCTGAAGACGACGATCAATTATATAAGCTGGATATGCAAGAAGCTAGCTCATAAGAGTTAGTTTCTTTTTACTATTTTTTATAAAAATAGATTATTTTTACATATGAGGGTTACCGCTCTCATAATAGCAATGTAGAATGAGAATAGATGCATACGAAACCGGTATAAAGGGGAGAATATCGTTTATGTCCAATAATCAAACAAACATTCGAAAGTTTGCAGCGGGTGCTGCAACAATTACTATGGTTGCGTCCGCGGTTGCGCCAGCCGCAGCAGCGGGCTTCAAAGATGTCGATACACAATATAAAGACGCCGTTGATTTCGTCGTTTCGAAGGGAATACAAGGCTTAACGAAGGACGAGTTCGGTGTACATAAAGAAATCAAGCGCGCGGATGCCGCGGTCATGCTTGTAAAGGTCCTTGGACTGGATTTAGATAAAGCGCCTCCATCAGGATTCAGCGATATCCCCAAGCGGGCGGTCCCCTATGTGAATGCGATGAAAGCGGCAGGCATTACAGCAGGTAAAACAAAGACTTCTTTCGGAGCGCATCAATCAGTCACACGCGGTGAATTAGCCATCTGGATTCAGAAAGGCTTCCAATTAAAGGGGCGTTCAACAATGCCTTTCCAGGATGTAAGCGACCGGTATATCGATGCCGTACAAGCTCTTGTGGATCATGGAATCGCAAAAGGGCTGTCAACTGACCGGTTCGGCACAGATCAAAAGTCCAAAAGAGGAGACTTCGCTATGTTCCTTAAGCAAGCCGGAAATGCAAATCCGGCGATGCCGACGCCGATTCCATCAGAGCCATTCACGCTTTCCATTATGCATACGAATGATACGCACGCCCACATAGAGCAAGTGGCGAAACGAGTGACAGCAATCAAGGAAGTACGGGCAAAGAAGCCCCATGCTTTGCTGCTTGATGGGGGAGATGTATTCTCGGGGACTTTGTACTTCAATGAATTTAAAGGACAAGCCGACCTGGCATTCATGAATATGATGAAATATGATGCTATGACGCTTGGCAATCATGAATTCGACTTAGGCGCAAGTCCGGAAGGGCATAAAGCTTTAGCGGAATTTGTAAAAGGAGCTTCTTTCCCTATTGTAAGCGCAAATGTGAACCTTAGCAAAGATCTTCATATGAAGGGCTTATTCAAGGATTCCATGCTCGAAAGTCCGGCATCGGGATTGCTTTCCAAAGGTATCGTAAAGAGTGTAAACGGCGAGAAAGTGGGGATTTTCGGCTTAACAACAGAAGAAACGAGGGATATATCAAGCCCGGTCGCTATTACATTCAGCGACTATATTGAAGAGGCGACAGAAGCCGTAGCGGCGTTTGAAAAACAGGGAATCAACAAGATTGTCGCGCTCACCCATATAGGCTACGATGACAACCCGGCTGTCGATAATGACCGGGAGTTAGCGGCGAAGGTAGATGGGATAGATGTCATTGTCGGAGGGCATAGCCATACGCAATTAGATAAGCCTGTCGTGATTGATAAGGATGATAGCGGAGACAAGAAAGCCCCGACCGTTATTGTGCAGGCTTACCAATACGGCGAATTTTTAGGAACAGTGGACGTGGAATTTGATCAAAAAGGAAAAGTAATCGGGCAGGCAGGCGAATTGATCAAGATTGCCGATCAAGTAGAAGACAAGGAAGCGCAAGCAAAGTTGAAACCGTATAAAGACAAAATTTCCGATGTGATGAACACGTCGACAGGGGCCACAGCCGTGCAAGCGCTGGAAAATCCTCGTGTGAAGGAAGGCGAATCAGACAAAAGTGTTCGAAAAAATGAAACAGAATTAGGCAACCTTATTACGGATGGCATGCTTGATAAAGCGAAAGCGTTTAATAAAGATACGGTGATCGCATTTCAAAACGGGGGCGGCATTCGCGCGGGAATAGACCAAGGAGAAGTTACACTCGGCGATATCTTAACGGTCCTGCCTTTTGGCAACACGCTGGCGACAATGACTTTGAAAGGAACAGAGATTATCGAGGCGCTTGAACATAGCGTCAGTGCATATCCGAAGGAATCCGGCGGCTTCCTCCATGTCTCAGGCTTGAAGTATACATTCAATAGCTCAAAACCGGCTGGCGAACGTATTCAGAAAGTGGAAGTAAAAGGCGCGGATGGCACATTTGCTGCTTTAGATGTGAACAAAGAGTATGTAGTGGCGACAAATGCGTTTACGGCTAAAGGCGGCGACGGATTTGATGTATTTAAGAAAGCTTATGAAGCAGGCAGAGTCACAGATCTTGGCCTGTCAGACTGGGAGAATCTAAAAGAGTATGTAGCGAAATTAAAGACTGTTGAACCGAAGCTTGAAGGAAGAATGACGGAGGAATCCGGCGCGAAATAAGAAAGTCCGGATGGAAGGGGAGAGGCAATTGCTTCTCCTTGATTCTTAGGAGGGGGATAACAAGGGCGATGTACAAAAAAAAGACTACCCATATACACAGGTAGCCTTATTAAAGGGGGATACTATGGAAAGTTCATCATATTGGCAGTATATCCAATGAATGAATACTTTATACGCCTATTATGAAAAAAATTATTGGTCCCACTTGTATGTCCAGAAGCTTTCGATATTAAGGCGCTTCAGGATATCCGGATCCCCTTGTTTGATTTTATCCTCCCAATCCGCTGTCATCAATTGTGTTTGAGAGCGGTGAGCTTGTATGGCCGCAAGCTTGGTGGCTTGATAATTACTTACATCCCTGACGATATCCGGCTCGCCTAATGCTTCGTAGCAATCACTTGAGAAAGCGACGGCATGCAATGCCGGCCGCTGTTCCTGAGGAATCCGGCCCAGCGCTTCTACTACGGCGCGGCCTGTAGCATCATGGTCGGGATGGACACTATAGCCGGGGTAGAAGGAAATTACCAAAGATGGCTGCAATTCTTTAACGGCATCCGCCACGATTCCAATGAGCTTTTCTTCATCTTCGAATTCAATGGTTTTGTCCCGCAGTCCCATCATCCGCAAATCGGCAATACCCATTACTTCTGCCGCATCTTGCAGTTCTTTCTTTCTGATTTTCGGCAGTTCTTCACGAGTGGTGAATGGCGGATTTCCTAGATTTCTTCCCATCTCGCCCAATGTTAGACAAATATATGTTACCGGTGTTCCTTGTGCCGCAAAAGACGCGATGGTCCCTGACACTCCGAATGCTTCGTCATCCGGATGGGGGAATACAACCAGTACATGACTTTCTTGACTCACTATTTCTTCCTCCTTCCTATTATTCAAATGGGGTCTCGCTAATCTGTAACGCGACAGCTAAACGCCCCGCTTCATCAAGGCCGGCCAGCAATAGACGGTTTTGTTCATCGATTTGGTAATGGGTAACGCCTTCTGCATATATCCATCCTATGGAAAGCTTGAGTCCGACACGGTAAGGGCCGTCCCCTGTGATTTTTCCATATTCATATTGAACGAGTGCATTGCGGATATATGCGCCTGCGGAATAGGCGCCGCCTGCGAAATGGCTTGCGTAAGCGCCGTTCGTTGTTTCCAGGTGGATATAGACATCTTTTTGCTGGTGTGCATTGATCGCTTCTTGAACAGCTAATGGCACGATAGGTTTCATATCGGTTCAACCTCCTTTTCTCTATTGCCTATTCATCAGGTGAATGGATGATGGAATTACATATGCCCATGCTTGAATAGGTAGCTTGCTGCGATAATTCATACTAGTTCTATCTACTATCTACTATCTACTATCTTACTAAAAGAAGGGAAAGAATGCGAAAAGATTATCTTTCTCAGACGCGGAAGTACGGGGCATTCCATGCTTTGGAAGCTTTATCCCGTTTAACAGGCGCTGAGGCTCTCCACTTCAGCACAGCAGTGCAAGCGTAGACGTGCAAGTGGAGATCAAGTACCTGTAACAACCCGATTGGTTCATTTAATGATAGGTGGGGGATGAAGGAAAAACCGGCTATCAAAGATTCACTTTATGAAAAAGGACTAATGCTCATTATCCACATTAGTCCCTTCCCATATATGGTTGTTTAATTCTTTTGATTTCCATATAATTTGTAAGCGCCATGCATAGTCGGCCCCACATATTCGTTCAGTTTCCAAGAATGGCGAATCGCTTCTGTAATGAAGTCTTTTGCGACAGCAATCGCTTCTTCAACAGATTTTCCAAGTGCCAATTCAGCCGTGATCGCTGCAGCGAAAGTACAGCCGGCGCCATGTGTATAAGAAGTGGGAATCAGGTCGTTTTCGATAATGGTATGTTCATTCCCATCATAAACAAGGTCGATTGCTTTCTCTGTTCCGTGCAGCTTACTGCCGCCTTTAATCACGACGTAGTTCACGCCGAGGCTATGGATTTTCTCTGCCGCTTTTTTCATTTGGTCAACCGTTGTGATGGTTTGCATGCCGGCAAGTTGAGATGCTTCGAAAAGGTTAGGAGTAGTGACAGTTGCGAGCGGAAGCAATGCCTCCCTGTATGCAATTGTGTGCTCCGGGAATAATACTTCGTCTTCTCCCTTACATACCATCACTGGGTCAATGACAACATTTTGGAGATTATATTCTTTGATTTTGCGTGCCGCTAATTCAATAATGTCCACAGAACCAAGCATTCCTGTCTTTAGGGCATCGACGCCGACAGAAAGAATGGTTTCGAGCTGCGCTTCAACTGTTTTCACATCTTGCGGGAATACTTGATGATGCCAATTGTCTTTCGGGTCCATTGCGACTATAGTAGTCAAGGCTGTCATGCCATATACGCCAAGTTCTTGGAATGTTTTTAAATCAGCCTGTATACCAGCACCGCCGCTTGAATCTGATCCGGCAATCGTTAATGCTTTTTTCATTGACATATAAATCCTCCTAAATAGTTCAATAATTGCGAACTGATTACATCCACTGCTGATGTGAAGAGTGGGAGTTCTTCAATTAGTTTTTATCTTTAATAAGAATATAATAAGTAAGTTTAGATATACAAGAGATTGATTTGTGGTTTAAAGGGAAAAAAAGCCACCCTTCCGATAGGAAAGATGGCTCGTTTACATTACTCTTTAACAGCGATGATGACAACTTTTCCGTAGCCCAATTCTTCTTCATACTTTTCTGCTTCTTGGGCGGATAATCCTAAGTTCATCATTTTCGAGCGAAGTTCGTCTCCACGGGAGCGGAATACGTTGCCGAGGGCATCCAGTATCCCCTGTTCTTTTACGCCGATGCCTTTTGTGTCGGTCGCTTCCGTTAGATGTTCAGAACGCTCTTTATCATAAGCGAAGATATAAATATCTTTCTTTGTATATCCGGTAGCGGTTAAGACACCGATTTTTTCTTTGGCTTGTACACTATTTTGGACAATGTGAATTTGATACATGCATATTCCTCCTATATTATTTATCCCCTGTTCGTTGTATATGATATTTTCTGATTATGTTTGAATATCTTCTTCCTTTTATATAGCCGGGATTACAAAGAATGAAACCTATTCTTCAATCAGGTTCCTTTGCGGATGCTCATTCCACGATGATAGAATGCCTTAAGAAGTGCTTGTTAGAGTATAAAGAGGAATTGCGTTACAATAAAAATAGTTTTTGAGAAAGGCGGAGGGAACAGTCATGATCATACCATCGAATATCCATCCATCATGGAAACCATTTCTGACAGAGGGAATTTTAAATGAATTGGCTGAAATTGAACAAGAGATAGGATTTAATTATAACCCGAGTGAACCACAGGTGATTCTTCGTTTTCTCTCTATCGACCTTCATCAGGTTAAAGTGGTTTGGCTAGGGCAGGACGTGTATCCGATGAAAGGAGCAGCCACAGGCAGATCATTTGAAGTGGGGGGATTAACGAGCTGGAGCAGCCCGTTTCGACAAGTTTCATTAAAGAATATTGTCCGGTTATTGCACAAGAATTACCATGGCATTACGGATTATAATGACATTCAACCTTTTAAAGCGATTAAAGAAGAAATACAAACAGGGTCATTTCCAATCAAACCGCCGCATCGATGGTTCGATGATTTAGAAGAGCAAGGCGTTTTATTCTTAAACACCTCCTTTACCTGTGAAACGGGCAAACCGAATAGCCACAAACAGATCTGGGCGCACTTCTCCGAGCAGGTGCTTAGCTACCTATCTACCGAAAACCCGAATATATGTTGGTTTTTATGGGGTAAGGAAGCAATTGGCAATAAGAAATATATTAAGCAAGGCGTATTCTATGAAAGCCGCCACCCGATGATGTGCAGTGTGAAATATCCGGATGATTTCCTGAAGTTCCAAGGATTCGAACAAACCAAGAACATCATTAAATGGATATAAATTTCGACAAAGTGCAACAATGTTTCACATGAAACATTTCAGTCCGACATTTTATCCCGTTTAACAGGTACTAAGACTCTCACTTCCACGCCACAGTGAAAGCGCAGATGTGTAAGTGGGAGTATGGGGAAATAGGGGAAATACAAACGGAACGAATTGTATGAAATGCAAATATTATTTCGTGACATGGGATTATCAAGCCCCTAAGGGATGCAAGGCATTCGGCTTCAAATCATATCAATTGCCTTCTCAAGTCGTCTTTCGGTCGTCCGGAAAGCACTGTATGAGATATGAAGAGAAAAAATGACTACAACAATCATCGCTTGTACTCTATGATAAGAATACAATAGCCAGACTAGGGGTGAATGCAATGGAAATTCCAGCAGATAAAGTATTGAACAAAATGGAAGAGTTGATTCAGCAAGCGAAAGCTGCTTCCACAATCCAAAAGAAACAAAGCTATATTATGGCGATTAAGTCATTATGTGAAATTATGACAGAAGAAGAGCAACGGCCGATCCATACATCGCAAGTTGTTCAAGCGCCAGCCAATCAACAAATGCAAGCTTCTGCGGCTACTGTGGCAAATCAACAGCCAATCTCTATCGAAAATGCCAACGGCTCTTCACTTCTGGACTTCTGAGGGCATATTATGAGAAAATGATATGTAATAGAATGGGAAAAAAGAATTAGCATCTCACTAGTTCTTTTTTTGTTGAGTAGGCTCGTAACCGATTAGTTAAATGAGCTATAATAGAAAATGGCGAGCGCTATACTGCCATATATGCAAGGCTCACGAAATAAGGGCTTATAATCTATTATAAGATAAAAGTTAATTATACGTTTTGAAAGAGAGTGAAACAAAATGGGCCGTAAGTGGAACAATATTAAAGAGAAGAAAGCATCTAAAGATGCTAATACGAGTCGTTTATATTCTAAATTTGCAATTGAGATTTATGTAACTGCAAAACAAGGAGGGCCCGATCCAGAAGCGAACCAAGCGCTGAAATTCGTACTTGAACGCGCTAAAACATATAATGTGCCGCGAAATATCATTGACCGTGCGATCGATAAAGCAAAAGGCGGATCAGATGAGAATTACGATGAACTGCGTTATGAGGGCTTTGGTCCGAACGGATCAATGCTGATTGTTGATGCGCTTACAAATAACGTGAACAGAACAGCTTCCAACGTCCGTGCCGCTTTCGGAAAGAATGGCGGAAATATGGGTGTAAGCGGATCTGTATCTTATATGTTCGATGCTACGGCTGTTATCGGCGTGGAAGGCAAATCAGCGGATGAAGTATTGGAATTATTGATGGAAGCGGACCTGGATGTGCGCGATATCATCGAAGAAGACGAAGCGGTAATTGTATATGCAGAGCCGGATCAGTTCCATGCTGTACAAGAAGCTTTCAAAAATGCGGGCATCACTGAATTCACTGTTGCTGAATTAACAATGTTAGCACAAAATGATGTGACACTTCCGGAAGATGCGCAAGCGCAGTTCGAGAAGCTGGTTGATGCGTTGGAAGATTTGGAAGACGTGCAACAAGTGTACCACAACGTAGATTTAGGCGAATAATCAAGGGAAACGAGCTGTATTCATGAAGCGCCCCCAAAAAGGCTGGACACGGTCTGGGATTTTGGGGCCCTTCATTTGCAGCTCTTTTTTTGCTTGCAGAAAAAAAGAAGCCGCTCCCTGAAGTGAGGGGGCAACCTCCCGGTACAGTCGGCCAATCAGTCATTGCTGCTTAGAATGCCGATGAAGCGCAGCAGATTAATGAATAGATTAACAAAATCCAAATAAAGATTTAATGCAAGCAATGGGATCATTTCTTCCGATATGCCCCGATGCTTCATTTGGTTGAAGTCATAGAGGATGTACAGGGAGAATAGGATCGATCCCACGCCCGATACAATCAGCATATTTGTGGAAGAGAGAGGCATGAAGATGTTGAGCAGCCCCACAACGACCATTCCGATTAATACAACCATCAGGAATGAGCCGAGGAAGGATAAATCTTTCTTCATGACCGACCCTGTAATCCCCAGCACCGTAAAGATGGCGAAAGTGGTTGCGAACGCCAATAAAACGGCTTCAGCACCTGAGGTGGAAGCGTAATGGCTTACAATCGGAAATGTAGTGATGCCCGAGATGAACGCGAATACATAAACGAAGGTATAGCCGACGGCTTTCCTACGGCGCAGAAAGAATGCTGCCAGAATCAAGATGAACTCGGCAATGACAAGCGGCAGCATAAGTGCCGGAGGGACGAATTGTCCAGCGTATAGACCGACAGTGGCAATCAATAAGCTAATGATAAAAGTGACAAGGACTTTCTGGAATAAAGATCTTGTACTTGTTTGATTATAAACGGTTTCTTGCATAATCGAATGGCCTCCTTGCTATTTTGGTGAATTCTAACAAATTCATCTATCTTTATTATAAATAATGAAATTTTTTTGTACAGAGAACCTCTTGCTATTCTTTACAGAAACATTATGTTTTAATGATATTTGACTGAATATATCTTATTTTTCAATAATAAGGTGCTATAAAGAAGCGGAAGGAGAAAGCGAATAATGAAATTATTTATCACGCTAGGTGCTGTTTTCGGTTTTTTGGCAGTTGCTTTAGGTGCATTCGGAGCACATATATTGGAAGGTAGAATACCGGATAAATATCTTTTGACGTGGGAAAAGGCTGTCCTCTACCAAATGTTCCATGCGGCGGGCTTGCTTGTTGTAGGTTTATTGGCAGGGAAGCTCGGCTCACAACCGCTTATTAATTGGTCGGGCTGGCTGATGTTTGCCGGTATTATTCTTTTCTCGGGCAGTTTATATGTATTGAGCATTACCGGCATTAAGGTATTGGGAGCCATTACACCAATAGGAGGCGTTTCTTTCCTTGTTGCTTGGGCGCTTATGGTGTTTGCTGTCCACAAATATCTGTAATCATAAGAAAAACCCTTGCTGATATGGCGAGGGTTTCTTTTTGTCTGCGTTTATCTTGGTGAGTAAGTGGCCATTGGCTGCGTGGAGCTGAATGGATATTCGTATTCAATTTCTTCGTCGAATGTAATGTAATCAAGATATACCATCAAGAGAATATAACGTATGCCCGTTTGCGGATCGCTTATGATAATATGATCCCGTCCGGCAGCCTCAATGATGCCCTTGAAGATTTTCGCATTCCATTCCTGATTATTTTCAAAGGTCATATATACGGTCGCAAGCTTGCCTTTATTCAATCTCAGTATATTCTCTACATAGGATTGCTCTAAGGGAAGCATGCCTGGTATTTGCGGGCTGGGTGTTGTCGCACTCGGGGGCGTCGGCACCAATAAACTGCCTGAAGCGGCGAGGGGGCCGCCTTGATAGCCTGGCTGCGGCTGTTGAGCCGGCATGGGCTGCTGCTGCATAGGTTGCTGCTGATACATCTGCTGCTGGCCTCCCGGCATAGGATTGTAATATTGCTGCTGTGGCTGTTGGGCCTGCTGATATCCATAGTTTCCATACGGATTAGAACTGGATTGTTTCATTCTTTCTTACCTCCAATTTGAATACTTTAGGATAAGGTTAATTGTAAGTAAGTCATGATGAATTAGTTGTGACAGCTATTAATAAGGTTCAGAACGTTTGGTAGACACTCGGACAATCGTCTCCGGTCGGCTCGAAAAAACAATGTGCTTTATATCTGCCGGAATTTGCTTGGTTGAACCAAGTCGGAGGGCAATCACCTTCCGGCCTAAAGAACCATAGTGCATAGGAAGCCGGATGGTATCGGTTTCCCTTCAAGTTCTTTCTCGCTAGGTCGATATCTTTTTGTCTTGCACGTTGATAGAAGTAGCCTTGCTGTGTCGCTTCAAAGCCGCCGGGATTTTGAAATACCATTTTCGAAATAGTGTCGATGTTTTTGAAATCCAAGCATGTGGCCTTCACACGGTTCACGCCTACATTTCCTACCAACAGCATGCCGAGTTCTCCTTCTCCTTCCGCTTCCGCGCGCATAAGCCGTGCCAGCAATTTCACATCTTCCTCGTTATAAGGAATAACGCCCATCGATTTCACCTCATTGTTGTTTCTACTTGTTGCAAATGAAAGATTATTGAGCCATATTCAATGAAGTAGCATAGCACTACAGGAACTAACAGTAATCTTTACTATTTCAAATGTATGAATAAGGATGGAAAATATACCTGCGAAAAAATGAATCCGCTATTTTTCTTCGGAATGAAAAAACCGGCATAAGCAATCGTTGATACGATTCTTATGCCGGTTAGAGAGAAGCCGTTTATACATGAAGCAGTGTGCTGATTTTATCTTCTTCTAAAAGGTTGCCGACGAAGAATTGGCCGAATTCCCCGTAGCGCGCGCTTACTTCATCGAAACGCATTTCATATATAAGCTTTTTGAATTGCAGGACATCATCCGCAAATAATGTAACGCCCCATTCATAATCATCGAAACCGACTGAGCCTGTGATGATTTGTTTGACAAGGCCTGCATATTTACGTCCGATCATCCCGTGTGAGCGCATCAGGCTGCGGCGTTCATCCATCGGCAGCATGTACCAGTTATCTTCCCCTTGGCGGCGTTTATCCATCGGGTAGAAGCAGACATGCTTCGCCTTAGGCAGAATAGGATAAAGGCGAGCCTGGATTTGGGGGTTCTGATAAGGGTCTTCGCCAGCAGGCAGATAGTTGCTTAATTCAACGACTGAAACATACGAGCCTGTCGGAACAGTAAATTCAGCCAATTTAGATTTATTGAACTCTGTTTCGATTTCATTCAATTCTTCCATTGTAGGGCGGACGAACATCATCATAAAGTCAGCTTTTTGACCAACGATCGTATATAGAGCATGACTTCCTTCTTTTTGTTCCTGTATACGGTTCCATCCGTGCACTAATGATAAAAATTCAGTAATGGCTTCCTCGCGTTCCTCGCTTGATACCATCTTCCAAGTTGTCCAATCGATCGTGCGGAAATCATGCAAGCAATACCATCCATCCAACGTTTGTGCTGCTTCGCTCATTAATAATCACTCCCACGCTTACCATCTTTTTTTCATACATACTATAACATACCTCACTTTAAAAAGAGGCGGGTGAAGCATCGGCGCATGGAAAATAATCAGTGGAAGAGGGAGGGAAGATATATTTTTTGAATAAAAAAAAATAAGAAAAGTTCTACTGCACTGATAGAAATTTTTAAGATAAGAGGGTATGCTTATTACTACTAAGCAATAAGGAGGAAATCATTGTGAGTGATTTATTTACAGCTTTGAAGGACAAAGTAACGGGACAAAATGTGAAAGTTGTTTTTCCTGAAGGCACAGATGAGCGTATTTTAACTGCTGCGAGCAGATTGGCAACAGAGAAGATTCTGACGCCGATCCTTGTTGGGAATGTGGAAAGCATTAAAAGCAAAGCAAAAGAATTAGGAGTTTCCCTTGATTCTGTTGAAATATATGATCCAACTACATATAGCATGATGGATGAACTGATTGCGGCATTCGTTGACCGCCGTAAAGGCAAAGCGACTGAAGAAGATGCACGCAAAATCTTAATGGATGCCAACTACTTCGGAACAATGCTTGTATATGTAAATAAAGCAGACGGCCTTGTAAGCGGCGCTGTTCATTCAACAGCCGATACAGTGCGTCCGGCATTGCAAATCATCAAAACAAAAGCAGGTATCCGCAAAACTTCCGGTGTATTCATTATGGTCCGCGGAGAAGAAAAGTTAGTAATGGCAGATTGCGCAATCAATATTGCGCCGGATAGCCAGGATCTTGCTGAAATCGCTGTGGAAAGTGCGAAAACAGCGCATATGTTCGGAATTGACCCTAAAGTGGCTATGCTGAGCTTCTCTACAAAAGGCTCTGCGAAATCTCCGGAAACAGAGAAAGTGGAGAACGCGGTTGCCATTGCAAAAGAGCTTGACCCATCATTGGTAGTGGACGGGGAATTCCAATTCGATGCAGCGTTCGTTCCATCGGTAGCGGCACAGAAAGCGCCAGACTCAGTGATCAAAGGCGATGCGAATGTATTCGTATTCCCAAGCCTTGAAGCCGGCAATATCGGATATAAGATTGCACAGCGCCTAGGCAACTTCGAGGCAGTGGGACCAATCCTGCAAGGGTTGAACCGTCCTGTAAATGATTTATCCCGTGGATGTAATGCGGAGGATGTATACAAACTGGCACTTATTACGGCTGGACAAGCTCTATAATAAATGAATATTTACTTACTTATGTGAGGAGTGTAACAAGGAAAAGGGGTTTAGAGCGATGAGCGTAAACAAGTCTTTATTGCAGCAAAAAGTATGGCGTATCATTGATCATACGACAATGGGTCCGAGTTTTTCCGCACTCCAATCTTTTGCGACGGACGATACACTCTGCCATGTGGCCGGGGCAGCTCTTTCGCCTTCTATTGCAAGAGCATGGGTGCACCATCAAACAGTCGTTCTTGGTATACAAGACAGCAGATTGCCTTATTTGGAAGAAGGCCGCGCCTATTTACAGGAAATGGGCTACCAGTCCATTGTCCGCAATTCAGGAGGGCTTGCTGTTGTGTTGGATGAGGGTGTCCTGAATCTTTCGCTTGTGTTTACAGAAGTGGACAAACGTATCGATATTAACCGGGGCTATGACGTGATGGTCGAGTTAATCCGTTATATGTTTCGAAACTATTCCGTCCGGATCGAGGCGAAGGAGATTGTGGGCTCCTATTGTCCCGGCAGCTATGATTTGAGTATCCATGGCCGGAAATTCGCCGGCATTTCACAGCGCCGGATTCGAAATGGGGTAGCTATCCAAATCTATCTTTGCGTCTCTGGAAGCGGCTCGGAGCGTGCTGCCATGATTAAAGAATTTTATAAAAGGGCGAAGCAAGATGAGGAAACTAAATTTCAGTATCCGGAAATCAACCCTCAAGTGATGGCTTCTTTGAGTGAATTGCTGGATGTCCCGCTAACCGTTCAAGATGTCATGATGATGTTTTTGAAAGCCTTGCAGGAGCACAGTGATTCACTGTATACATCCCAGCTTACAGAAGAAGAAGCAAGCCTATATGAGAAATATCTAATCAGAATGCAAGAGCGCAATGAAAAACTTGTGGCTAAATAAACAGGGAATAATAAGAACCGATCATCTATTTGTTGATCGGTTCTTATTTGTTCCTATCTAAGTGTGGTCGGGTGTAGGCGGAAACGCTGTGTACATACATTTTATAAAGTGGGGCAGAATAAAGAATGCTATTCAGCCACTTTCTCAAGATTGCCGTTACGGTCCATTTTGAATTTAGTCGTATGCGGTGTTTCTTCCTCCAACAGCACCAATTTACGGGCCCTATTCATGATTTTCATGATTGTTTCGTAATCTTCTTGAATGGTTTCGGAATTCTCTTCCATATTGGCGATTTGGTCTTGAAGTGCTTCATTTTGTTGCTTTAATCGATATATTTCATCCTTCATGTCGCGCAACTCGTGCATTAAGCGTTCATTCTCTGTCTGCAGTACTTCACTATGCAAGCTTTGTGTATTCATAGATTGCAAAAATATAATGACTTCATCCAGTGTAGCTATCTTCGCAGCATTCGACGCGGTCGTTTCGTAGTTTACAGTCGGTTTTGTTTCATAGTTTAATGCGGCTGGCTCAGAGGCTTCTTCCTCTTGGACAGGTGTCTGCAATTCCTGCGGTTCCGGCAAAATGCCCATTTCTATATAGGTCGGCGCAGGCGGGGTATATAATAGTTTTTTCTTCCCGCCTTGTTCTTTACCCAATAGGCGATGGCGCTGTTTTCGTTGCTTCTTTGCCAGCTGAAGGGCTTTTTCATAGTTATGCCGCACAACAGCATTCCATCTGAACCCGCAAGCTGCTGATGTCCGATTTAATTTGTCTCCAACTTCTTCAAAGGCATTTAATTGTGTACTTCCTTCACGAACATGGCGGAGTACTGTTTCAGCTAGTAGAAGATCATCTTCTTCTGTCCATGCATCTTGTCTTAATTTCATCCTTATAACTTCCTTTCTATATAACTTTTGGATTCCCTAAATAAAGGAAATGAATTAATACTATTCTGTTCCGGTTGAAAACTTTTTATACATAAAAAATAAAAAGCTAGTAGTATAGTAAAAAAAGGAAGATGCGGAGTTGGATTCATTACGTATGGGGAAGCGGCGATTGGAGAAGATAATACATAGTTCCATTTTGACTTTCAGTAAAAGAAAGAGTACAATACCCATTAGATTTGTTAAGGAGAAGGGAAGGTTTACAAATGGCTAACGAGTTTAAAGTGTGCGACGAATGTCAAGCAACGAACATTAAAACGCTTGTGCCAAAACTGAAAGAGTTAGATCCGGAGGCAAAGATTGATATTGCTTGTCAGTCATATTGCGGACCTGGAAGAAAAAAATCCTTTGCGTTTGTCAATAGTCGCCCGGTTGCAGCTCCTACTGAAGATGAATTGATTAAAAAAGTTGAATCAAAACTTAAATAGAGTGTATAGCTGCAGATAGGAATACTATTCTGTCGGTATAACAATATGCATATAAAATTTTTATTAATGAGGTTGTCTATGTTGATTCTATATAGATAACCTTTTTTATTTTGGAATTGTAGAGGAGAATCCATTAAGATCATCCGCCGCGTCTTTTGAAAAGGTTTGTTACGATTTTAAAAAAGGTGTTCTAGTATACTAGTGTGATGAGAGAAAATAAGCGCCAGACTATAAATCTGATAGAAGAGGTATATGCTTTAGGTATATTGTTGAAGTGGTTATGATGGATTTTTTTGGATAAACTGATTGATTTCGGAACAACCTGCTTTTATTGAAGAGAAACAGGGATTGTACGATATATGTTTACAGGGAAAGTCCTTATAAAGATTATTTTAAAAATGACTGATCGTAACAGTATCCTAACGAGTTGGGATGCTGCTTTTTTGTGTTTGAATTAGGTGGATGCTTTAAAGAACAATAGCCGCTCGTATAAAGGAGGAAAACATCAAACAAGTGATTGATGAAATCACAGGTGAATCAGAATTCAAAGGCACACCTAGCGAAAACGTTTGGTGCAAGAAGCGGCAAACTAGACTGTAAGATCCTTGAGTCCGCAAATAAGCGATGGAGCGCAAATGAAGGGCATTGGTCTTTCGTTTGCGCTTTTTTATTCATAGGAAGGTGTAGGAGTGTTACACTAAGGGAAAGAAGATAAGATTACAGGGAAGAGGGGTCAGAAGGCAAGCCATGGAATATTCTAAAGAGAAATTAAGCGAAGAGAAAGTGTTTAAAGACCCGGTGCACCGCTATATCCATGTGCGTGATCGCGTAATCTGGGATTTGATCGGAACGAAGGAATTTCAGCGCCTCAGACGAATACGTCAGCTTGGCACAACTTATCTGACCTTCCATGGGGCGGAGCACAGCCGGTTCAATCATTCATTGGGCGTTTATGAAATTGTACGCCGGATTATTGACGATGTATTCAAAGACAGATCCGGCTGGGACAATGGAGAAAGGTTATTATCATTATGTGCCGCTTTGCTTCATGATTTAGGGCATGGCCCTTTCTCCCATTCATTCGAGAAGGTATTCGGTCTCGATCACGAGCACTTTACGAGAGAAATCATTGTAGGCGATACAGAAGTTAACGCCATCCTGCGGCGAGTGAGTGCCGATTTTCCAAAGAATGTAGCGGAAGTAATCGCTAAAACCTATCATAATAAATTGGTTGTCAGCCTGATTTCGAGCCAAATTGACGCTGACCGGATGGATTATTTACAGCGAGATGCGTATTTTACAGGCGTTAGCTATGGCCATTTTGATATGGAAAGGCTGCTCCGCGTGATGAGGCCGCGCGAGGACCAAGTGGTGATTAAAAGCAGCGGTATGCACGCGGTTGAAGACTATATCATGAGCCGCTATCAAATGTATTGGCAAGTATATTTCCATCCTGTCACCCGCAGCGCGGAGGTTATCTTGACGAAGATTCTGCACCGGGCAAAAGAGTTGTATCTGAATGGCTACGAGTTTAAAGTAAATCCGTTGCACTTTGATTCGTTATTCAAGAATCAAGTAACTGTGCCGGATTATATTAAAATGGATGAGCATGTGATGATGTATTACTTCCAAGTATGGCAGGAGGAAGAGGATTTTATCCTCCGGGATCTATGCAGCCGTTTCGTTGATCGAAGATTGTTTAAATATGTAGAGTTTCATCCCTCTCAAACGGGTATGAATAAGTTGATGGAATTAACGGTTCTATTTAAGAAGGCAGGAATTGACCCGGCTTATTATCTGGTAGTTGATCATTCGTCGGACTTGCCGTACGATTTCTATCGACCCGGGGAAGAGGAGGAGCGACTTCCGATTCATCTGTTAAAAGGCAACGGAGAAATCCGGGAATTGTCCCGGGAATCGGAAAT
This sequence comes from Bacillus sp. (in: firmicutes), assembly GCA_051874035.1. GTDB lineage: Bacteria > Bacillota > Bacilli > Bacillales > DSM-1321 > Bacillus_AD. The sequence goes on along the minus strand of JBJEFM010000228.1, from coordinate 5,671 downwards.
CGTAGATGCCATCACAGGAAAACGGAGAACCGACCATAAATTATATTTTCCGCAAGATTTCCTGTTGGATAAGAAATCGAAACGGAATATTAAAAGGCAAATCCGTAAGTTATTAGGCGATTCTGAAGTGGAAGAGGAGAAGTAGTTTACATAAAATATTGCAGCAATCCTTATAGGAGATGATACGCTTGTTTCCTGTAAGGCTTGTTTCGTCTGCCGATGTCGTGATCGGCTATGCCAGAAGGAGGAATCGAGTGTGTTCAAAGATCATGCTAGAATTATTCACGCCATTGCTTCTGTCGGAGAAATCGCCGGCAGAAAGAAGCTGCAAAAGATGATATATATCGCGAAGAAGATTTCATTTCCTTTTCAGGAGAAGTTTCAATTTCATTTCTATGGTCCTTATTCGGAGGAATTGACGCTGCGTGTTGAAGAGCTGTGCGAGATGGGGTACCTGCATGAAATGAAAGAGAAAAAGGGTGGCTATTATCAATATTGCTATTCTCCATCCAAGGCGGGAGAAGAATTTCTAGAGCTGTATCCGGTGGACATGCCCTCTCTGAAAGTTTGCCTGCAAGATATGAATGAGCAAAACGCCCGTTTCTTGGAACTTGTTTCGACAGTGCTCTATTTCGATGGACTGGAGAAGGAAGAAGTGTGCGAGAAAGTCTTTACTTTAAAGAGCAAGCAGAAGTATACACATGAGGAAATTGATGAAGCCTATCGTTATATCAATCGATTGATGAAGAAAGTGAATGAGCAAGTGCTGTTATAAATAAATAGAGGATGTTCCATTCGGACATCCTCTATTACTTGCAATTATTTATCGCTTAGTCGTTTTCCGGCTACAGCATAGTGGTTCTTTTGCATCTCTTCAATGAAAACCACAATGTTTTCTTTTGGAGCGCCGGCTGTTTCGGATACAGCTTCCGTTACTTTCTCCACTAAGGCTTTCTTCTGCTCTTCTGTACGGCCTTCCAGCATTTTCACTGTTATGTATGGCATCTGCTTTTCTCCTTTCATGTGTTCTGATTGTAGTTTTCCATAATAGACTGGGAAAAGCAAGACCCATACGGTTTTTTGGGAGGAAATAATATACCGGACATTAAACATTTCAGGCATAATGCGCTATACTAAGTAGTACCATTAGTGTGGGGTGTGAGATATGGATTTTTTAAATGGAATATTGGCTTTTTCTTTAGAGGAATTGCCGTATGTGGTTGTGTCTTTGCTGATTGCATTCACTGTGCATGAGTTTGCCCATGCCTATGTGGCTTATAAGTTCGGTGACCCGACCGCCAAGGAACAAGGGCGGTTGACATTGAATCCTAAAGAGCATATCGATCCTTTAGGAACATTATTGATTTTGATAGCGGGCTTCGGTTGGGCTCGTCCCGTTCCTGTCACTCGCAACAATTTTAAGAATCCGCGTTTAGCCGGTGTACTCGTGTCGCTTGCGGGGCCGCTCAGCAATTTGCTGATCGCTGCCATTGCTTATGCGGTTTGGTACGGCTTGTTAGGAGCCGGGGTCCAACCTGCGCAGTATGTGTATCAATTCATGAATCAGTTGATCGGATTGAATATTCTGCTCTTTGTGTTTAACCTCTTGCCGATTCCTCCTTTGGACGGTTACCGGATCGTCGAAGATATAGTCTCGCCGAATGTGCGTGCGAAGATGACGCAATATGAACAGTATGGTATGTTGATATTTCTGATATTGCTGTTTACTCCTTTGGATCAATACACCATCCAGCCAATCTTTCAAACTGTGATTCCTGCCGTTTCAAACGGATTACAACATTTTTTCGCTGCATTATTTTTATGATGATATAGGAAGGAGCCTACCATGGAAAATCAAAAAAAGAAAATGCAATTCAATATTATTAAGGACAACCCTACAGATGGACATAAGGGATTTGGAGCGGGCTCATTAAGCTTGGAGAATATTTCCCCTATTATTATAGATGTAGAAGCGCAAGATGCCCATATCGATGTAGGTGCCATGCATGCGAGAAGCGCTGTGGAGAAGGGCATTAAATTCTTACCCAACAAAGAAGAAGTGCCAAATGGAAAGCCTTATTGGATTGTTTGGGTAGCGATTGAAAGAAACGAGGAAGGCCCTTATTACGCAGGTGTCACGGCCTGTGAAATGACGGTGGACCGCAGTATCCGCCGAGGCTATAAATCATTGCCGGAACATGTGAATAACCTGGACAAAGCTATGAAGCGCCGCATTATTGCAGCTCATATGGATGCTGGTTCGAAAGCTGTCCTGAAGGCTTTCCTTCAGAAGCACGACCACAGCATGTGGGACCGTTCAAGTGATGAGTTGAAGAATCAGCTAAGTAACTGAATGTGGAAAATTTGTCCATTGTTTGAACGTTAGCAGAAAAACTTCTATACACTTGTTGTTTGCATCAAAAATGAGTAAACTTAAAATCAGCGTACAATGCTGTGAAACTAGGACACGAAAAAGGCTGCCTGCTAAAAAATCATGTTGGTTTTTTATGAAGGCAGTCTTTTTCAAAAATCATATAATTGGATTATTATAACAATATACTTATATAAAAAGGTGGTAGGCCAAGTTGAAGAGCATAGCTGTGTTTTGCGGATCAAGCAACGGTGCGAATGAATTATATCGCCAAGGGGCTATCGCGTTGGGAGAAGAATTAGCAAACCGCGGCATTACGCTTGTCTATGGCGGTGCGGCGGTAGGATTAATGGGGGTAATTGCCGATACAGTGCTGGAAGCAGGCGGAGAAGTCATCGGGGTTATGCCAAGGATGCTGCAGGAGAGGGAAATCGCCCATCCTCGCTTAACCGAGCTGATTATTGTAGAAACGATGCATGAACGAAAAGCGAAAATGGCAGAATTATCAGATGGATTCATCGCCATGCCTGGAGGAGCGGGCACGCTGGAAGAATTCTTCGAAATTGTCACCTGGGCGCAAATCGGCATCCATGATAAACCGTGCGGACTATTCAACACGAATCAATTCTACAATCCGCTTATCCATTTATTCGATCATATGGTCACAGAACGATTCCTCCAAGAAAAGTTCCGTACGATGTTGATGATAGATGACCGTCCTAAGGAATTGCTCGACCAGTTTTATATTTACCAAGGGCCGGGAATGAAAACATATTCGGAATAAGTAAGCGGGCAATCCATGGGGTTGCCTTTTTTCTTGTGTGCCATAAAAGGCTGCGGATTTCATGAGGGGAAGGAGATGGATGAGAGGCGGGTGCGGATTTATGCGCCGAATCCATCATACTGCCGGACCTGAAATATAATGCGCTCCACTAAATAGAGAAGCAGGCAGCTCGATGTAGCTTGCCTGCTTCTCCGGATGGATTACCAGAACGGGAAAATCCGCTTATACCAAGGACTATCGGATTTCTTATCCGGTTCCTTGCTTTCGGAATCCAAGTGCAGTGTGCAATGTTCGGACGGCTCTGTTCCTTTAATGAAATAAGTCGTTGCGGAAACAGGGCAGTCTTTAGTAGCGATTTTGCCGCTTTCAGGATGAATCTTCACACTGATGATTTGATCGCCGGGCGGTTTGAATTTCTTGAACTTGGAACCCTCTAGGCTGTTTTCCATGAAGTCAGCCCAGATGTTCTTGGCGTATTGCTTTTCTTCTGTTCGTTCAATGAGCTTGGATTGATCGTATCCTGTCCAGACACCTGCCACAAGATCCGGTGTATAGCCGACCATCCAACTGTCTGTCTGTGTAGACCCCGATTTGCCGGCGTATTGGCGGGTAAGCCGCGGAATAATGGTGGAGCCTGTCACAGAGGCATAGCCATTCCATTTCTCGTTGAACACGCCGGTCAGCATGCCGGTAAGGGCAAAGGCTTGATCGCTATCCAGAACGGTTTCTTGAAAATGAGGGGCCTCATAAATGGCCTCGCCCTGATGATTCTCCACCTTCTTGATGAAAATCGGCTCGATTGCTTTGCCGCCGCTTGCGATGCGGCTATAAGCATTAACCATCTCGATTACTTTCACCCCCGAAGTCCCAAGAGCGGCAGCGGGGATGGCTTCAATTTCACTACTGATTCCAAACGCCTTGGCTGTTTTCTGCAATTGCTCTTCACCTAGAAAAAGATGCGTCTTCACAGCGTACACATTATCTGATAAAGCGATCGCCTGGGCCAGCGTGATTTCTTTATCCGCATATTGGGAATTGTAATTGCGCGGTGTGTAGGATGCTTGGCCATCATCGAAGGAGAAGGTCGTCGCTTCGCTTTTTAGCATGGTGGCCGGTGTAAAGCCATGTTCCAAAGCGGCGTAGTAAAGCAATGGCTTCATTGTCGACCCCGGTTGCCTTACAGCTTGCGTCGCCCGGTTGAAGGCACTCTCTTCGTAGTCGCGTCCCCCGATCAAAGCTTTCACGTAGCCATTCTTGGGATTCATCGCAATGAGCGCGCCTTGCATGTCCGAGCTGGAGGAAAAGCGGTTCCGAAAGGCTTCCTCCGCGTTTTTTTGCGCATTTGTGTCCAAGGTTGTATAGACCTTAAGCCCGCCGAGTGCGATGGTAGCTTCATCAAGCCCAAGCTGTGTTTTCAATGTTTGTTGTACAGCATCTACAAAATAAGGAGCGATGTCTTCCGGCTGTTCATGCTTGCCGTTTAAAGTGATGGCAACATTCTGCAATTGCTTCGCCTGCTCTTTTGTTATATAGTCGGCGCGCGCCATGGTCGATAGCACAACCGCTTGTCTGTTTTTTGCTTTTTCCATTGAAATGAATGGTGAATAGTGGGAAGGGCCCTTGGGGATACCCGCCAACATGGCCGCTTCTTGTGTATTCAACTCTTTTGCATCTTTGTCGAAATAATATTTGCTGGCAGCCTGGACGCCATATGTGCCGTGCCCGAAATAAATGGTATTCAGATACCCCTCCAATATCTCATCCTTTGAATAATTCATTTCAATCCGGATGGTGTAAAAGGCTTCATTCATTTTCCGGAACCATGTTTTTTCATGAGTAAGAAACAGGTTGCGGGCGTATTGTTGGGTAATGGTGCTTGCACCCTGCACTTTCGCCATGGCTTTCACATCGGCTAGGACAGCTCCGGCGATCCGTTTATAATCAAATCCGTTATGTTCATAGAAGCCTCGGTCCTCAACCGATAAGACAGCGGCTATAATATCGGGGGAGACATCCTCCAAGTTCACCCAATAGCGCTTTTGGCCGGTGTGCGACTCTCCGATCACCTTTCCGTCATCACTGTAATAAAGGGAAGATTGCGGGACGGCAAGGGGAGGGGCACCAAGAAGCTTTGCATAGATCAATATACTGAAATAGAGCAAGAGGAAAAGAGCGATCGATATAAAAAATAAAATTACAGCCGCACGAAATAGCTTGGCGGCTTTATTTAAATGTCGGCTAGTCAGTAGTTCCACTATTTCCACCCCTTTTATCTGTATAGTTTATTGTATATTTTTCTTCCTATTATTCAATTAAATACCCTTTTTTAAACATTTCTTCCGAAAATGAAAAATTTTTCTTGTGGTGTTGTGGGGTTATTCTGTACTCGCCTTGCGGCGGCCGCCACAAGGCAACCGGCAAACAGGAAAGGAAAATGAGGATTATTAATGAAGGCCAATCGATTTTATCCCGTTTAACAGGTACTAAGACTCCCACTTCAACACAGCAGTGAAAGC
>JBJEFM010000227.1:2532-5170 GCA_051874035.1 Bacillus sp. (in: firmicutes) | reverse complement strand
GAATGGCGCTTTTTCTATTAAGATTGTTGGTATTGCACATGATGCAAGTTGGCGAAGATGTCGCCTTTTTCAATCAGTTCATCATGCGTTCCCTGCTCGGCGATCCCATCTTCTGTGACGACGATGATGCGGTCGGCATCGCGGATGGTTGCAAGGCGGTGGGCGATAATTAAGGTTGTACGATTCTGGGCCAATTCGTTCAATGACTGTTGGATAATCATTTCCGTCTCTGTATCGAGAGCGGAAGTGGCTTCATCAAGAATCAAAATCGGCGGGTTTTTCAAGAACATGCGTGCAATTGCAATCCGTTGCTTCTGTCCTCCTGATAATTTCAAACCGCGCTCGCCGACCTGCGTTTCATATCCATGCTCCAACCCTGCGATAAAGGATTCCAAGTGAGCGCGCTTCGCTGCCGCATAAATCTCTTCATCGGTGGCATCAAGTTTACCGTAAGCAATATTCTCCTTCAATGTGCCTGTGAATAGGAAGACATCTTGTTGCACGATGCCAATCTGTGAACGGAGTGATTGTTTGGTCATATCGCGGATATCTAAGCCATCAATGGTGATCTTTCCTGCGGTCACATCATAGAAGCGAGGAATCAATGAGCAGATTGTTGTTTTTCCAGCGCCTGAAGGACCGACGAATGCCGCTGTTTCACCGGCTTTTATCGTTAAGCTAATATCTTTCAATGTAGATTTATGGTTCTCATAGCCGAAGCTCACTTCATCAAAAATGATGTTTCCTTTAAGAGAGGTTATTTCTATGGCATCTTGCTTGTCTTGCACATCCGGAATAATATCAATAAGCTCCGTAAATCGTTTGAAGCCCGCCATTCCTTTTGGATATAGCTCCATCAGGGCCGTAATCTTCTCAACAGGTTTGAAGAGCACATTTACATATAGAAGGAAGCCGACCATTTCCCCATATTTCAGCTGTCCATCATAGACAAACCAAGCGCCGACAATCAATACAACCAATGTCATAAGCCGGGTCATGATATAGATGCCGGATAAGCTGAATGACATAATCTTGTAGCCCCTAAGCTTGGCGCGGCGAAATTTCTTATTGTTCTGTTTGAACCGGTTGATTTCAAATTCTTCATTCGTAAATGATTGAACGACACGCACCCCTGAAATGCTGTCTTCCACTCGCCCATTTACCTCGGCAATTTCTCCGTACATTCGTTTCCATGCTTTGTTCATCTTCAAATTGCCGAAAATCATGATAAGCAGTAGAAATGGCAATAAACAAACCGTGATTAATGCCAGTTTCACATTGAGCGTCAGCATAATAAAGAAGGCGCCGAGGAATGTCATAAGGGCGATGAATAAATCTTCAGGACCGTGATGGGCCAATTCCCCGATATCCATTAAATCATTTGTGATGCGGCTCATTAAATGTCCGGTCTTAGCATTATCAAAGAACTTGAAAGACTGCTTCTGGACATGCTGGAATAGTTCTTGGCGCATATCGGTTTCGATGTTGATTCCGAGCTTGTGGCCCCAATAGTTCACGACGAACTGCAGACCTGTACTGATTAAGTATAATAGCAATAAACCGAAGCTCACCGTTACGATAGTCGGCCAATCTTCCCCGGGCAATAATGTATCGATAAACCATTGCACAGCGAGAGGAAAAGCCAATTCCAGCACCCCGGCGAGTACAGCGCACCCAAAATCGATAATGAATAGGCGCTTATAAGGTTTATAATATGAATAAAAACGTTTAATCACTGGTGTTTCACCTTCCCTCTATATACATTTCACCTATTTAATAGGCAGTAAGGCTCCCGGTTCGGCACAGCAGGGAAAAAGTAGATGTGCAGGCGAACTGAAGTGCCTGTAACAATCTGATTGGTTTATCTAATGGTAGGCAGGGAATGAAGGAATCCCCGCCTATCAAAGATTCACTTTATCATAGAGATCCGAAAAAAATAACACCATATAAGTATATGATGTAATTTGTGGGAAATCTATCTAAATTTTGAGCCAGTTGTTCACCCATTGTTCCGCTTCGTTCCAATTATTGACGCGTATCACATTGTCGGGGATAGACCCTTGATTGTATGCTGTATTGAATAATAATACAGGGATGTTGCATTCCTCGCTGATTGCAACAGCATTATCATGTTTATCTTCAAAGAAGATTTCAATTTTATGCTTTTTAACAGTGGTGATTTTATCATGAGTGCCGATCAATTCAATATGGTTATACGGGACTTGATGTTTGTGGAACCAAGCCTCTGTAATATCGAGCAGATACGTATGGCGGGCACTGATGAAATATAGCTCGCCGATTGCCGCCCATTTATTAACGGCATCCTTTGCTCCCTCATATAAGGGGGATTGTTCATAGATCAAGGCTTCATTTTTGGTGAACCACTCGGCCAATATCGGCGGTTCCACTTTTACAAAAGGAGTCAAATCATACTCCGTTATATCATTCATCGTTAGCTGCAAGCCGAAATCTTTGTTTAAGAAAGGAAGGATTGAATCCGGTCTCGTAATGGTTCCATCGATGTCAATCCCGAATCGTTTTCTGTTCATCATTCCACCCGCTTTTTTAGAATTTATTTTTTATCGTATGCCAGCGAAAAATCTAACAGTCGCCATCATTAAATATGTGTAAAATAAAG
>JBJEFM010000227.1:0-2432 GCA_051874035.1 Bacillus sp. (in: firmicutes) | reverse complement strand
ATAAAGCAAAATACAACAGAAAAAAGAGGTTTTTATCTGTCATATTTAGTCTATATAAGTATTATAGCAACAGCAATACATAAAACTTGAGCATTATTTACAGCCATAATTAGCAAAGCGGTTGTGAATAATAAACTCACACCTTGGAAGAAAGTGAGGGAGTTCATGATGGGAAATCGTGTTACGGATAATCAAAATGAAAAAGAGAAATACAATGAAGAAACATCGGCCGATCTTACTCCACACCATACTTTCTTAGAAGAGAAAGTATATCCGGAAGTGAAGAAAAGCAGGCTGACCGCTAGAATTATCGGTTATGTAGGATTGCTCCTGGCAGTCATCTCTCTCTTCTTCTTCCCTTATACTTTAGGGGTGATCGCCATCATATTTGGTTTTATCGCACAACGAAAAGGTGAAATTTCGTTCGGCGCCTGGGCTATTGGTATCGGGGCTTTCTCCATTATCATCAGCCTGTTCATTAAGATGGTATTCTAGAACAGAATATGTAAAAAGGCAGCCTTAAATGGTCTGCCTTTTTATGTGCCGCACTCTCTATTTATATGGCTGTGTATGTTATTTGCTTTCTTCTAATGCCTTATTGGCCAGGTATTCCGCTGCGATGATATCAATTTCTTTTTTCAGCTCTTCAACCATGATTTCCTCCGGCACTTTACGGACGATTTTTCCTTTACGGAACAATAAGCCTTCGCCTCTTGCGCCTGCAATGCCGATGTCGGCTTCCCGAGCTTCGCCAGGTCCGTTTACAGCACAGCCCAATACAGCCACCTTAATCGGCGCTTTGATTGTGCTGATATACTCCTCTACCTCATTGGCGATGCTGATTAAATCGATTTCAATACGGCCACATGTCGGACATGAAATAAGCGTTGCCGCATTGGAGGATAATCCGAATGACTTGAGTAATTCCCGAGCTACTTTCACTTCTTCCACAGGATCGGCGCTTAGTGAGATTCGAAGTGTGTTTCCGATTCCTTTATGCAAAATGGCGCCTAAACCGGCCGCGCTTTTTACTGTACCGGCAAATAATGTCCCCGATTCTGTGATGCCTAAGTGCAATGGATAATCAAATGCTTTCGCCGCTTTTTCGTAAGCTTCGATAGCTAAGTTGACATCCGATGCCTTCATTGACACGATAATATCGTGAAAATCTAGATCTTCCAATATTTTAATGTGATGAAGGGCGCTTTCCACCATGCCATCAGCTGTAGGATAACCGTATTTCTCAAGAATCTTTTTCTCAAGAGATCCGGCATTGACACCGATACGGATCGGGATGCCTTTTGCTTTCGCGGCATTGACGACAGCTTCAACTTTTTCTCGGCGTCCGATATTCCCCGGGTTGATCCGGATTTTGTCAGCGCCGCCTTCAATGGCTTTTAATGCTAATTTATAATCGAAATGTATATCTACTACAAGTGGTATAGAAATTTGTCGTTTTATATCTGCGATCGCATTTGCCGCTCTTTCGTCCGGACAGGCCACTCGAACGATTTGGCAACCTGCTTCTTCCAAGCGTTTGATTTCAGCTACAGTTGCTTCCACATCATGCGTTTTAGTAGTTGTCATGCTTTGAATAATTAGTTCGTTACTGCCTCCTATTGTCAAGTTGCCAACTTTGACAGGACGGGTTTTTGAACGATGTGTTATCTCACTCAAGTGATTTCTCTCCTTTAATATTTCATATATGAACGGTATTTTCATTCATTTAGATAATAAACATCTCTTCCATTGTATCAATCATTATGAGATTTTGACAACAAATTGAGAGTTGTCCTCTTTTATATAGACGTATTATTATTCGGAAGGTTTCGTATAAACAGGGAATTTATATGTCTTTCCAATTTGGATCTTATGGGCGGGCACGCCATTCAATGACTGGAAGTCTTTTATTATGGTTTCAATCGGCTTTTTGATTTGGCCTTCCTCCCGCTCCATCACACTTAATACAGTATCGCCGGCTTGAATATGTATTTCTTTATATGGAAGTGATTTTTCACTTTCCTTTATTTCTATTTTGGGCGGAGTGGCTAAAGGTGATGAAGCGGGAAGTGTGCCTTTCGTGATATCGAAGTAAATCACATAACTGACAAGGGCCATTACAAGTAGAAATGCTATTTTCTTCATCGTTCGTCACCTCTCATAAAAGCTGTTTATTCATATATATGATGCGTAGAGGAAGATATGCCGAATATTGGGCAGCTTTTATGAAATAAGGAGCAATATAACAAAAGCATCATCATTTTATCTTTTTCCGACAGAAGACTCCCACTTCAAGGAATGCGAAGGGTGAAACCCAAAGAGTAAGTGGGAGATGAATATCGGTTGTTGATAGGTAAAACACCTGTTCGTATGGTGGAATATTCCTGTAAGTTGTTCTTTGAAAACTGAAGATATAGGGTTGTGGCAGGAAT
>JBJEFM010000226.1:0-5178 GCA_051874035.1 Bacillus sp. (in: firmicutes) | reverse complement strand
GAGTAGGACGTTGCCAGGCTACAGAGGAAGATCAACCGAATGGTTGGTCTTTTTTTGTTTGGATGTAGAAACAAGTATCGTGAAAAAGATTGAAACCTCTCGTACTTATTATCATATGCTTGGCTTCAGTAATGAGCTATCGTGTCATTGGCAGCCATTCTCGCAAAGAAAATTGTTACGGCAAAGTCCTGTGTAGAATCATTTTTCTTCCGTTTTAAACCGGAGCTGTTTGATCTGCATCATTTTCAAAGCAGAGGAAAAACTCGTTCGAGCCATTGAAACGCATATCTACGACAAATAACTATAAATGGTTCTAAAAACAACGCAACCATCGAGCTCCGATTGAAAATCAAATCTCGATGGTTGCGCTGTTTTTTATTTTTCTTTTCTTCTCCAGACAACGAAAATAATGGTTAATAAGAGCAACCATGGTATGCCGAATTGAAGAGTGTTTTTAAACGGTGTAAACCATGTAGTGACCAGCAGGCTGAGCAAGAGGGCTGCGCCTAATAGGGAAGTGTATGGATAACCGACCATTTGGACAGGTAATCTGCGTTCACCGTTTTCATTCCATTTCTTTCGGAAAAACAGGTGGGAAACAAATACCATAAACCATGTAAAAATAGCCCCGAACATTGAAATGCCCATCATAAAAGCATAGGAAGAGCCGGGAATAAAGCCAGTAACAATAGCAGCAAAGAATATGCCTAGTGTCGAAATGGCGAGTGCTCTCAAAGGAACACCTTTTGAGCTGGTTTTCTTGAAGACGGCAGGTGCATCATTTGCTTGCGCTAATGAATACATCATTCTGGTAGAAGCATAAAGCTGACTATTCATCGCAGAAAGGGCCGCCGTTAATATAATGAAATTCAAGATGCCGGATGCAAATGGGATATGGACGAATTCCATTACTTTAACAAACGGGCTTTCGTCTACACCTGCGGATTGCCAAGGGACAATCATTAACATAATGGCAATTGTCAATACGTAGAATGTAGAAAGGCGAAATACTGTAGCTTTCAACGCTTTGGGCACAGCGATATCAGGCTCTTTGGCTTCTCCTGCTGTAACGGCAATCATTTCTGTTCCTAGAAAGCTAAATAGAGAAACAAAGACGGCCACCCACATTCCCCACCATCCAAATGGAAAAAAGCCTCCGTCATTTATGAAATTCTGAGGACCAAAGTTTTCTTGAGCTGTTCCTCCCACTAAAATGAATAATCCTAAAAGAATAAAAAGAATTATGGCACTTACTTTAATCATGGAAAACCAATACTCCATATTGGCGAAAGTATTTACGCTTGTCGCATTTATATAAATAAGAACGGCGGCAAAAACGATAATCCATATAATTCCCGGTATATTAGGGAACCAATATTTCATGTAGACAGCAATAGCGCTCACTTCCACCCCGATTGCAAGGACATTGGAAACCCAATAAGAATACCGTACAAGGAATCCGGATAAAGGGCTGATATATTTTTCCGCTATCGTTCCGAACGATCCGGATGTAGGATGGGCAACTGTCATCTCCGCCAGGCATCCCATTAAAAGTATGACGATAAAAGCACCTATTGTATAGCTTACCAATACACTGGGTCCGGCTAAACCGATGGCAAGCCCGCTCCCAAGGAACAATCCTGTACCAATTGCACAGCCCATAGCGATCATGGTCAGTTGTTTGGTTTGCAAATCCCGTTTTAAACCTAAGTTTTCATTGTGTTTCATTCTCTCATCTCCTTATAGGTGAAACATCATTCCAATCCCTATTAGCCAATTCTACCATTTTACGAAGTTTATCTAAAAATATGATGTAGCATTAGTCTCTTTTTTTTATAATTTTTCCAATCGAAATTACTATATATCCTTTTAATGGAACTCGTTTCCTATTATGCTTATTTTAGAAGAAACATAAGAAAGGAGATTTTGAATAAGAAATCATTTTTGTAGTTAGCGGTAAAGGAATGGAAGGGATTTTGAAAAGTTCGTTCAAGGTATAGGAAAAGATAGTGCCTATGCGCATATATATAAGATGGATTGAACTGTGGGCCAGTTTCTATATGAATGAACTGCAATGCGTTAGGTTTTGGATCAGATCAGTAAATATTTTCCTGAAGAGAAGAGGTCGATTCTGTTGAGTATTGATACAACTGATTTTTCTATAGAATATGCGTGCCAGTTGGACCAGAATGATGAATTAGGACATTATCGAAATGAATTTTATCTGCATGGCGACCGTATCTATTTAGATGGCAATTCTTTAGGGTTGTTGTCGAAACGGGCGGAGCAATCGCTGCTTCAGCTTCTTGACTCTTGGAAGCAACATGGCATAGATGGCTGGATGGGGGGGACAAATCCTTGGTTTTATTTAGCAGAGCATTTAGGAGAGTTGAGTGCTCCCTTGATTGGTGCGTCTCCGGAGGAAGTTATTGTAACCGGTTCGACAACGACTAATCTCCATCAAATGGTGGCGACATTTTACAAACCGAAAGGCAAGAAGGTGAAAATAGCAGCAGATGAACTTACATTTCCTTCAGATATCTATGCCATCCAAAGTCAACTTATGCTTAAAGGCTATGATGCAGATACACATCTAATAAAGGTAAAAAGCCGGGACGGAAGATTGCTGGCAGAAGACGATCTTATCGCGGAGATGTCAGAAGAAGTGGCCCTATTTGTTTTACCGAGTGTTCTATATAGGAGCGGGCAGATCCTGGATATGAAGAGGCTCACGGCGGAGGCGCATAGACGGGGGATTATAATAGGATTTGATTTATGCCATTCCATCGGTGTTATCGAACACCGCTTGAGTGAATGGGGGGTGGATTTTGCTGTGTGGTGCAACTATAAATATGTGAATGGCGGCCCTGGCAGTGTGGCTGGTTTATATGTGAATAAACAGCATTTTTCTACTCGACCCGGTCTTGCAGGATGGTTTAGTTCACAGAAAGAGAAGCAATTCGATTTGGAGCATGTATTGCATGCAGCCGGCAATTCGAGTGCTTATCAAATCGGTTCCCCCCATATCCTAAGCATGGCTCCGATTATTGGTTCGCTTGAGCTTTTTGGAGAAGCAGGTCTATCGTCGCTTAGGGAGAAGTCGCTGCAATTAACAAGATATATGATGAATCTTATCGAACACGAATTGAACGGCTATGGATTTGTTATCGCCAACCCAAGGGAAGATTGCAGACGTGGCGGGCATATCTACATAGAACATAAAGAGGCGGCGCGCATTTGCAAAGCGTTAAAGTCAAATGGCATCATCCCTGATTTTCGTGCGCCGAGTGGCATCCGGCTTGCTCCAACGGCGTTTTATACGTCTTATCAGGAGGTATGGAAATCCATACAGGTATTAAAGAAGATTATGGTGGAAGAAGAGTATTTGCAATTCGAGAATAAACGAGAAATCATCGCGTGAGGAGGATATTAAAATGACATGGATTGATATATCACAGCCATTAAGCAATCGTATTGCAGTATGGCCGGGCGATACACCCTTTGAATATAGGGTGTCGTACTCTAAGGAAGAGAGCGGCTCTTCCAATGTGGGAAGCATTACGATGAGTGCGCATACAGGAACACATATTGATGCGCCTTTTCATTTTGATAATGATGGGAAGAGAGTGCTTGAATTAAATATTGACACCTATATAGGACCGGCAAGGGTCGTTGACGTGGCTGGTTTGAAGTATATAGGTGCAAAACATTTGCAAGAGTATGATTTAAAAGGGGTTTCCAGACTGCTATTGAAGACAAATGCTTCTTTGAATGCTGAATTGTTCCCTGAAGAGATTCCTTATATAGATGAAAGTTTGCCTCCTTTTCTTAAGGAGAAAGGAATCATACTATTGGGGACGGATGTGCCATCCGTAGATCCGCTTGATAGCAAAGAGCTCCCAGCACATCACGCACTGAATAAATATGGCGTGCATATCCTTGAAAATCTTGTGCTTCAACATATAGAACCAGGTGAATATGAGTTGATTGCCCTGCCGTTAGCTCTTAAAGAAGCTGATGGGAGTCCGGTCCGCGCTGTTATTAGACCATTGTGATTTACCTATGACAGGAGGAGATGGGATGAGTGAGCAAGAAAAATTTGTTTCAGAAAAAGGAATCCATACTGATTTTCGTGAGGAGATGACATATGGAGAGTATTTGAAGCTAGATCAGTTGCTTTCCAGCCAAAGCCGTTTATCGGGCCATCATGATGAGATGCTTTTTATCATTATTCATCAAGTCAGTGAACTATGGATGAAATTAATCCTGCATGAATTGCAAGCATCCATTGTTTGTATCCAACGAAATGAAATGGCAAAAGCGTTTAAAATGCTAGCTCGCGTTTCCTCTATACAATCGCAAATCATTGAAGCGTGGGATGTCCTTTCCACGTTGACACCTTCTGAATATATGGAGTTCCGCGATGCGCTGGGGCGGTCGTCTGGTTTCCAGTCTTATCAGCATCGCTTGATCGAGTTTGCGCTTGGTTATAAAACGCCTCATATTCTTACTATCTATGAGAAAGACCAAGTGTTGCATGAACGTTTAACTGAAGCTTTTCATTCACCGGGCTTATATGATGTGTCGATTCAAGCATTAGCTAGGTCAGGACTGCAAATAAATCCTGATGTATTGAATAGGGATTACACAAAAATATATCAAGCAGAGCGGACGGTGGAAGCTGCGTGGTTGATGGTATACAAACAAGTAGATCAATATTGGGATTTATATCAGTTAGCAGAGAAGCTTGTGGATATAGAAGATCGTGTCCAACAGTGGCGCTTTCGCCATTTGAAAACGGTGGAACGAATTATTGGTTATAAAATGGGCACTGGCGGCTCATCCGGTGTTGCATATTTGCAGAAAGTGCTAGAACAGCGTTTGTTCCCGGAGCTATGGGATATACGAACAAAGCTATAAAAGAAGCGCATTTCAATAAGCGTCCTATAACTAGGACGCTTTTTTGTAAAAAAGTATTGTAATATATATAAATACATGATATATTAATATTCGTCGCTGAGAGACAAAATTTTCATCATTTGAGTGATGAAAAAAGATGTTGACACAGCGGAAATGAAGTGTTATATTTAAAAAGCTGTTCCGATAACAACAAAAAAATAACGAAAAAAGTTCTTGACACCAAGAATTGAAAATGTTATTATAATAAAGTTGTTTCGA
>JBJEFM010000225.1:0-27617 GCA_051874035.1 Bacillus sp. (in: firmicutes) | reverse complement strand
TACTAAGACTCCCACTTCAACACAACAGTGAAAGCGCAGATGTGTAAGTGGGAGACCCGAGTACCTGTAACGACCCGATTGGTTCATCTAATGATAGGTGGGGGATGAAGGAAAACCCCCACCTATCAAAGATTCACTTTATTTGCGTAAGTATCGTTTCTCTATTACTATTTGCAGGGCTCCATCTATTTATGAAAGAAAAAATGGATTACAGAAAGGATGTACGAAATGACTCAAAAGGTAGCGTTAGTTACAGGAAGCAGCAGAGGAATCGGAAAAAGGACCGCTATCCGCCTGGCGGAAGCGGGTTATGATATTGTGATCAATTATGCGCGCAGCAAGTCGGCGGCGCAGGAAGTAGTTGAAGAAATCCAACGCTTAGGCCGCAAAGCGTTACTGGTGAAAGCAAATGTCGGCGATGTAAAGAAAATCCGGGCGATGTTTGAAACAATTGATGAGGTATTTGGCCGATTGGACATCCTTGTGAACAATGCGGCTTCCGGGGTGCAGAAGCCGATTGAGGAGCTGGAAGAGAACCATTGGGACTGGACGATGAACATCAACGGTAAAGGCGCCTTGTTCTGTGCGAAGGAAGCGGCCAAGCTGATGGAGAAGAACGGCGGCGGCCAGATCGTCAATATCAGCTCGCTTGGCTCCATCCGCTATTTGGAGAATTATACGGCGGTCGGCGTATCGAAAGCGGCGCTTGAAGCATTGACGAGATATTTGGCGGTTGAGTTCGCGCCTAAGAATATCCGTGTGAATGCTGTTTCCGGCGGAGCCGTCGATACGGATGCGCTTAAGCATTTCCCGAATCGGGAAGAACTATTGAAGGAAGCGGCTGAAGGGACGCCGGCGGGAAGAATGGTCGAAGTTGACGATATGGTCAATACCATCATGTTCCTGTTATCAGAGGATGCCAGCATGATCAGAGGGCAGACCATCATCGTTGATGGCGGCATTTCTTTGTTAGTGTAACAGTTATTGCCAGTTTTGTTTTTCAGGATATTCTCTTTCTCTCATGGTTACATTAATGAGCGTGGAGGTGATATTCATGGCAAAGAACAAAACACAATCCGGCACAAGCATTCAACACGTTAAGCAACAAAACGCACAAGCTTCTTCAGGCGCAGGCCAATATGGCACTGAGTTCGCTAGCCAAACGAATGTGGCGCAAGTGCAAAAGCAAAACGCGAAATCGGCTTCTTCAAGTGCAAATGCAGGCCAATACGGCACTGAGTTCGCCAGTCAAACAGACGTGGCGCAAGTGCAAAAGCAAAATGCACAATCAGCAGCTAAAAAAGCTCAAAATTCAGGAAGCTACGGCCAAAACAGCCAACAATAATCTCCTGGAATTTAGAGCTCTGAATGGTGTGGATTTCCCACTATTTCTTCTGGAAATAGGCGGGAATCCACGCCTTTTTTGCGTGGGTTAAAAATCTTCCGCTTTCTTTTTTCTGTGCTCATTGGTTTTAAATTTGCTCTTTAATCGCTATAATATGAATAAGATTAGTGATAATACAGAAAAACGGACAGGGTATAACAGGAATAAATATGGTCGATGATGTTGATTAGAAAGTAGGGATAATAATTATGGACATCCCCGTGGAAGGAGATTCAATTCAGATTCACAGTTACAAGCATAACGGCCATATCCATCGAATATGGGAGGATACGACTGTTTTAAAAGCAACGCAGAATCTTGTAATTGTCGCCAATGACAGAGTGCGTGTGACAGAATCGGACGGGCGCTCATGGATTACGCGTGAGCCTGCCATTTGCTATTTTCATTCTCAAGTATGGTTTAATGTAATTGGAATGTTGCGCGAAGATGGGGTCTATTATTACTGTAATCTTAGTTCGCCGTTCGCTTATGACCGGGAAGCGTTGAAATATATTGACTACGACTTGGACATTAAAGTATACCCTGATATGACTTTTCAATTGCTGGACGAAGATGAGTATGAGAAGCACGGCAGAGAAATGGATTATCCGGCCGAAATTGACAAGATTTTAAAACGGAACGTCAACCAGCTTATTTTTTTGATCCGCCAACAAAAGGGGCCGTTTGCCGCAGACTTTATTGATTCATGGTATGAGCGTTATTTAACATATCGATAATTGAATAAGAGAAAGCCTGTTGTGCCATCAACAGGTTTTTTTATGTACGGGCAGTGTAATTATATAAGAATGTATAGATTAGCAGGGAGAAAAAAGGGGGAAGGTCGATTGGGAAGCACTCGTCGTTATTTAAGGTGGGTCAAACCTTATAAATGGCCCATTTTAGGCGCTATCATCATTGGTATCATTAAATTCGCCATCCCATTATTGATTCCGCTTCTGATGAAATATGTCTTGGATGACATCATCGGCAACGAATCATTAACGGCAAGCGATAAACAGCAGCACTTGCTGCTGATCATGGGAATTATGTTTGTCATCTTCGTGGTGCTGCGGCCGCCCATTGAATATTACCGCCAGTATTTCGCGCAATGGGCGGGAAGCAAAATCTTATTCGATATCCGGAATCAATTATTTACGCATCTGAATAAATTAAGCTTCAAGTATTACAGCAATACGCGCACGGGTGAAGTAATCTCAAGGGTTATCAACGATGTCGAACAGACGAAGAACTTCGTCATCACCGGCTTGATGAATGTCTGGCTTGATGTGGCCACTATTTTGATCGCGATTGCCATCATGTTCACGATGGATGTCAAACTTACATTTGTGTCCATTGTGCTGTTCCCGCTCTTTGTTTTTTCCGTTCGTTATTTCTTCGGGAATTTAAGAAAGCTGACCCGCGAGCGTTCACAAGCCTTGGCGGAAGTGCAGAGCTATCTGCATGAACGCGTCCAAGGGATGCCTGTGATCAAGAGTTTTGCCATCGAGGAACATGAAGAACGGAACTTCCAGAAGCAGAATCAGCATTTTCTAGATAAGGCGCTGGAACAAACGAGTTGGACAGCGAAATCATTCGCGGTCGTCAATACCATTACCGAGATCGCCCCGCTGCTTGTCATCGGCTATTCCGCTTATCAAGTGATCGGCGGCAATCTCTCAGTCGGAACGATGGTGGCGTTCATCGCTTACATTGAACGCCTATATGGCCCGCTGCGCAGGCTAGTCAATTCATCCACGACGCTTACCCAAGCTGTTGCTTCTATGGACCGCGTTTTCGAGCTGCTGGATGAGAAGTATGATGTGGAAGACAAGCAAGGCGCTATCATGTGCAGGGATATTAAAGGGGACATCGAATTCAAGCAGGTGGGCTTTGCTTATCAAGAAGGCAATGAAGAGGTGCTGAAGAATATCGATATCAACATCAAGCACGGTGAAACGATCGCCCTTGTCGGTATGAGCGGCGGCGGCAAATCTTCGCTTGTGGGCTTGATTCCGCGCTTCTACGATGTTACAGCGGGTGAAATTTTGCTCGACGGCGTGGACATCAGGGATTATCAAATCCATTCCTTGCGCGATAAAATCGGCATGGTGCTGCAAGACAATATCTTGTTCAGCGAATCAATCGAGTCCAATATTATGCTCGGCAATCCGGATGCGAGCAAAGAAGAAGTAATAGCGGCAGCCAAAGCGGCGAATGCCCATGGTTTCATTATGGATTTGCCGGAGGGGTACAATACGAAGGTAGGGGAGCGCGGCGTGAAGCTTTCAGGGGGCCAGAAGCAGCGGGTTGCGATTGCGCGCGTCTTCTTGAAGAATCCGCCCATTCTCATTTTGGATGAAGCCACGTCCGCTCTGGACCTTGAGAGCGAGCATTTGATCCAAGAGTCGCTGGAACGGTTGGCGAAGAACCGGACGACGTTGATTGTCGCCCACCGTTTAACGACAATCACCCATGCCGACCGGATCATTATGATCGAACATGGGGAAGTCGTGGAATCTGGCAACCATGAGACGTTGATGAGGAAGCAAGGCCAATATTATAAGCTGTTTCAGGTGCAGCAGTTGGATTAAACGGAAAACACTCTTTCGCTATAAGAAAGGGTGTTTTTATATTGGGATAATAAACAAAAAAAGAATGCCGCTATCTTTTTTTGAAAATGACTGCACAATAATAGATTAACGCTTTAAATTGATGAAATAAGCGCATTGTATTACTTTTTCTACATGTTTTTACAAAAATATCTAGACGAACGCATCATTTTTTTATAGAATGATTGAAAGAAAACTATATCTTGAAAATTTTCTATATATTCAGTAAATAATTCAGAGAGGAGTGGAAGGTTGAAGACTCCAGTGTTAGAAGTAAATAAGTTAAGAACTTCTTTTTTCACCAGCGATGGCGAGGTACCGGCTGTTGATGAAATCAGCTTTTCGGTCGGGGAAGGAGAAGTGGTCGGAATTGTCGGGGAATCCGGCTGCGGAAAGAGCGTCACTTCACTTTCCATTATGAGATTGATTCCTCAGCCTCCCGGAAAAATCGTAGCGGGTGAAATCCGTTTAAACGGAGAAAATCTTGTCGAACTATCTGAGAAGCAAATGAGACAAAAAAGAGGCAATGATGTGGCGATGATCTTTCAAGAACCTATGACGTCATTGAATCCCCTTTTTACAATAGGCGACCAATTAGTAGAAGCGATTCGTTTACATAAGGACCTTTCCAAGAAGGAAGCTGTCAATCGCGGTGTGGAGATGCTGAAATTGGTCGGGCTGCCGAGAGCGGAGCAGATCATGAAAGATTATCCCCACCAATTATCCGGAGGGATGCGCCAACGGGTGATGATCGCGATGGCATTGTCATGCGACCCCGGTCTCTTGATTGCGGATGAGCCGACAACTGCTTTGGATGTGACCATCCAAGCGCAGATCCTGCATTTAATGAATAATTTAAATCAGAAATTAAAAACGTCCATCATTATGATTACGCACGATTTAGGAGTGGTGGCGGAAGTATGCCAGCGGGTAATCGTGATGTATGCCGGCAAGATTGTCGAGGAAGGGAAAGTAAGCGAGATATTCGCAAACCCTAAGCATCCGTACACGATCGGCTTGCTGCAATCAATCCCGGACATCCGTGATAAGAAAGAACGGCTTTATTCCATTCCAGGCAATGTTCCTAAGCCCGGTTCAATCCGCCAGGGCTGCCGATTCGCCGCCCGCTGTGCGCACGCGTATGACAGATGCACGACAGAAAGCCCCCTTCTATATCAAACGGAAGATGAAGGCCACTTTGTGCGCTGCTTCCTGCACGACAAAGGAGGTAGTAAGGATGACTGACGTATTATTGCAAGTTGAACATCTCAAGAAATATTTTCCCATCAGAAGCGGTCTTCTGGGCAAACAGACCGGCGAGGTCAAAGCGGTTGATGATGTGAGCTTCGCCGTGCATAAGGGCGAGACGCTCGGGATCGTAGGCGAATCCGGCTGCGGCAAATCAACGACAGGCCGCATGCTTATGCGGCTCATTGAACCGACAGACGGCAAAGTCATCTTTGACGGCAAAGATTTAACAACCCTTTCCAACCAAGATATGCGCAAGATGCGCAGAGAACTTCAAATGGTATTCCAAGATCCGTACGCTTCATTGAACCCGCGGCACACAGTAGAAAAAATTCTCGAAGAACCATTAATCGTCCATGGCATAGGCGATAGTAAAGAAAGAAAAAGAGTCGTGGCGGAGATGCTGGAAACAGTCGGGCTCAGCAGCTACCATGCCAAGCGCTATCCACATCAATTCAGCGGCGGGCAAAGGCAGCGGATCGGCATCGCGCGTGCGCTGATGACGAAGCCTAAGCTGATCATCGCCGATGAGCCTGTTTCTGCGCTTGATGTTTCAATCCAGTCCCAAGTACTCAATCTATTGGAGGATCTGCAGCAAGAATTCGGTTTGACCTATATATTTATTGCACATGATTTAGGGGTTGTACGACATATAAGTGATAGGGTAGGGGTTATGTATCTTGGCAGAATGGTTGAAATCGCGGATGGCGACTCCCTGTATGACACACCTCTCCATCCTTATACACAAGCGCTTTTAGCGGCTGTGCCGATACCGGACCCGGCAGTCAAACGGGAGGCCGATCTATTGACGGGAGATATACCGAGCCCGGCCAATCCTCCTTTAGGCTGCGCATTCCATACACGCTGCAAGCAATGTATGGATATTTGCCAAACGACGAAGCCGCAGCTCAAGGAAATGAAAGAAGGTCATTATGTGGCTTGCCATTTATATAACGAATAGAGGCAATCTGCAAGAATGATAGATTATGCCGATTCGGCAAGGAAGAGACGAGGGGGAAATATATGAAGAAGCGCAGTCTGATTTTATTCTTTAGTTTAATGATGGTTCTATCCGTCGTGCTGATGGGCTGTAACTCCGGCTCCGATAAGACGGGCGGGGATGGGGACGGCGGCAAAACGGAAAAAGCGGGAGGCGGTACGCTCGTATTCGCGCGCGGCGGCGACTCCGTCGAGCTGGACCCGGCGACTGTTACAGACGGAGAATCTTTCCGTGTAACGAAGAATATCTTTGAAACACTGATTCAATTCGGAGACCAAGATACTGAACTGAAGCCCGGTTTAGCGGAAAAGTGGAATGTTTCCGAAGATGGCTTGAAGTATACGCTGAATCTGCAAGAAGGCGTTAAATTCCATGACGGCACGGATTTCAATGCGGAGGCTGTTGTCTTCAACTTCAAACGCTGGAGTGCCGGCGATAAAGAGAAGTTCTATTATTATAATTCACAATTCGGCGACTTGGTGACAGATGTGAAGGCCGTCGACAATCTGACAGTCGAAGTGACGACTTCCCGTCCGTTAGCGACATTCTTCAAGAACTTGGCGATGAGCCCATTCGGCATCGCAAGCCCGGCAGCCATCGAAAAGCATGGCGCTAAATTCCTTGAGAACCCTGTCGGTACGGGTGCGTTCAAATTCAAAGAATGGAAGCGAAATTCCTCTATTACAATCGTAAAGAATGAAGATTACTGGCAAGAAGGACTCCCTAAGCTGGATACGGTTATCTTCACAGTAGTGCCTGAGAATTCAGCCCGCCTGAATGCGTTGAATACAGGCGAAGCAGATATTATTGAAGGTCTGAACTATAGTGATCTGCCTTCTGTTGAAACAAATAATCAGCTGCAAGTATTCCAACGTCCATCTATGAACGTGGCGTATTTAGGATTGACATCCACACGTGGTCCGTTGAAAGACAAATTGGTTCGTCAAGCATTGAATCATGCGGTTAACAAGCAAGCGATCATCGACGCGTTCTACATGGGGTCGGCTGAACCGGCTGTCAACCCGATGCCGCCAGTGATTGCCGGCTATAACGAAGATGTGAAGGATTACGATTACAATCCGGAAAAAGCAAAAGAATTATTGGAGAAAGCAGGCTATAAAGACGGCTTTGAAATCGAACTGTGGGCGATGCCTGTAACAAGACCATATATGCCGGACGGCCAGAAAGTAGCAGAAGCGATTCAAGCGGATTTCGAGAAAGTCGGCGTCAAAGCGAAAATCACTACTTATGAGTGGGCGACTTACTTGGATAAAGCGCGTCTCGGGGAAGCGGATACGTTCCTATTGGGCTGGACAGGCGACAACGGTGATGCGGATAACTTCTTATACGTATTATTGGATGAGGATAACATCGGCAGCAACAACTATTCATACTATAAAAATCCGAAAGTGCATGACCTATTGATTAAAGCGCAATCTACAATCAATCAAGAGGAAAGAGATAAGCTTTATAAAGAAGCGCAAGTCCTGATTAAAGAGGACGCTCCGTGGATTCCGCTTGTCCACTCTATGCCTGTATTGGCCGGAAGCGCGAAAGTGAAGAACTTCATCGCGCATCCGACTGGCTCTGACTTCTTGAAAGAAGTAGAAATAACTGAATAACTAAAAAATGAAAGGGGGTCGAGCTTCTGTGGCCCCTTTTTATTTATATCCCTTTTAGGAGGAGCATACATGTTAGCTTATACGATTAGACGATTGGTTCAGCTAATTCCTGTATTACTAGGTCTTTCATTAGTTGTATTCTTGATTATTCGAGCAATTCCTGGAGATCCGGCGCAAGTCATTTTGGGACAGGCCGCTTCTAAGGAAGCAATCGCTGAATTAACGAAATCACTTGGCCTCGATCAACCGTGGTATATCCAGTATTTCCATTATCTTGGCGATCTGCTGACAGGTGATTTGGGTAATTCAATTCGAACAAAATCAGCAATCAGTGAAGAAATTTGGCCATACTTAGCCGCTACGATGGAACTGGCGCTCGCAGCGATGCTTATTGCTGTTTTTGTTGGTGTTAATGCAGGCATTATTAGTGCTTGGTTCCAGAACTCTTGGTTCGATTATGCTGTGATGATCCTGGCGCTGATCGGCGTTTCCATGCCAATCTTCTGGTTAGGGTTAATGGAGCAGTGGGCGTTTTCCATTAAGCTGGAGTGGCTTCCTACATCAGGGCGCATGGATGTGCGCGATCCGATCGAGCCGATTACGAATTTATTGCTGATTGATACGCTGCTGCAAGGCCGTTTCGATCAATTTTTCACAGTCGTTAAGCATTTGATTTTACCGAGTGCCGCATTGGCTACGATTCCGATGGCGATCATTGCACGGATCACTCGTTCCACCATGCTTGAAGTAATGCGTTCCGACTATATCAGAACGGCCCGCGCAAAAGGCTTGAGAATGTTTTGGGTCATCTATAAGCATTCTTTTAAGAATGCTGTCATCCCTGTACTGACCATCATCGGTTTGCAGACGGGCCTTTTGCTTGGCGGAGCGATTCTGACAGAAACAATCTTCAGTTGGCCGGGAATAGGGCGCTATATCTATGAAGCCATCGGTTTCCGGGATTATCCTGTTATTCAATCGGGTATCCTTGTGATTGCATTATTCTTCGTATTAATCAATTTAGTGGTCGATTTATTATATGCCGCAGTTGATCCGCGCATTAAATATTGAACATGGGGAAGGGGGATATAAGAATGGAAGCAGCAACAAATAAGGGGATGCAGCCGCCGATCAAAGACAATGCGGAAAAGAATGCTTCGCCGTGGCTGGAAGCATGGCGGAGTTTCAGGAAGAACAAAGTGGCATTGGTTGGAACATGCATCGTGTTGTTTTTTATCATAATTGCCATTTTGGCGCCGGTCATTGCGCCGTATGGATTTAAAGAACAAAATATGGCGAACAGGCTTCAGCCTCCATCTGCCGACCATTGGTTCGGGACGGATGATTTCGGGCGCGATATTTTCTCAAGGGTCATATTCGGGGCGAGGATTTCATTATGGGTCGGCTTCTTCTCCGTACTCGGTTCTGTGGTAGTGGGGACATTGCTTGGGATTATGGCGGGATATTTCGGCAAGTGGGTAGATAATATTATTTCCCGGGCTTTTGATATTCTGCTGGCTTTCCCTAGTATTCTGCTTGCGATTGCGATTGTGGCTGTACTCGGACCATCGCTGCAAAACGCTTTGATCGCCATTGCCATCATCAATATTCCGACCTTTGGAAGATTGGTGCGTTCGCGGGTTTTAAGCGTGAAAGAAGAGGAGTACATTATGGCGGCGAAGGCTATAGGAATGAGCAATAGCCGGATTCTTTTCCACCATGTCTTGCCGAACAGCATGGCGCCGATCATTGTACAGGGGACGCTTGCCATCGCGACAGCGATCATTGAAGCGGCGGCTTTGGGATTTCTGGGATTGGGGGCGGAAGCGCCGAACCCTGAATGGGGCAAGATGCTTGCCGATTCAAGGGCGTTATTGATTCAATCGCCATGGACGGTATTCTTCCCGGGATTGGCAATTGTATTTACCGTGCTTGGCTTTAACTTGATGGGAGACGGCCTTCGCGACGCATTGGATCCTCGCATGAAGAATTAATAGAAATAAGCCGTTGGGTGATCCAACGGCTTATTTCTATTAGAATTCAATCTTCCATTTTCGTGTCGATCTTCAATTCATCATCATCTTTATGGAAGGTCTGGAAGCTGCTGATGAGCGTATCCAGATGTTCGATGTGCTCTTCGTATTCTATCATGGCCGACGTCAAAGCCATCATATGATAGATATCCTGTTCATTCTCATCTTGAACCTCTTTCTGCAATGACAGGAAGAGCAA
Source organism: Bacillus sp. (in: firmicutes) (assembly GCA_051874035.1). GTDB lineage: Bacteria > Bacillota > Bacilli > Bacillales > DSM-1321 > Bacillus_AD. The sequence continues at coordinate 17,522 of JBJEFM010000225.1, read as the reverse complement.
GAGCAGTTCTTGATGGCTCAGACCTTGTTCCTTCTCGAACTCATAAGATGATTTAATCTTTCTTATATATTTCAATTGTACTTGCTGGTGCTGGATGATGAGATATTCCACTTGCTGTTGGATTGCGCTTTGGAAGCTCTCCGGCATGTGATGGAATTGGTTCTCATACTTGTTGAGCTTATTTAGTATATCCAGCGCTTTACGTGTTGTAATCATCATTTGGCGATAGACAACCAATTTGCGGGATTTAGCAAGAGATGCTTTTTTAAAGATTTCCCTGTCTTCCTTATACATCAGATAGAGCTGTTCGACTTTAATGAGCTGCTCCTTGGTCGCCTGAATTTCACTCTTGATATGGATTGGTTCAGATACATGGCTTGTACTGATTCGAATCCATTTATAAATTTCTTCAGCGACATTTGAGATTTGATAATAAAGCTTCGTTTCATACTTAGGCGGTATGAACAAGAGATTTACAACGAATGCTGAGAAGATACCGAGCATGACGGTGAAGAAACGTACAAAGGCAAAGTCAAGGAAGTTGCCGGTTTGGTTCTCCATAATGGCAATAACCGTCACAATTGAAAGGGAAATCGTATTCTCGGTCTTCAGCTTTACATTGATGATAATAACGATGACGGCTGCCATTCCAACGAAAATAACATGGTTGCCAAATAAAAGTACAAATCCGATCGCGATTGCCGCACCGATTATATTTCCTTGCAGCTGCTCGATGATCGTCCGGTAGGATCTATAGATGGTAGGCTGAATAGCGAATATAGCCGCGATTCCTGCGAACGCAGGGGAAGGGAAGTGCAATAATTGGGCCAGCCCCAGCGCCAAAACAATCGCTATTCCGGTTTTAAATATACGGGCACCGATTTTCATATAAAAAGGTTTCCTTTCTACGTAAACATTTTATAATCAAGTGTATTCATTACTTTTACACAAATTACAGCGTAATAAACAAACAAACATACTGTAATATACAGCAGTTTACATGATGGAGCAAGCGGGAAACAAGATATAGTGTGAACAATATATGAATGGGGAACAGCAATTATGGTATTGGATGAAAAAAATGGTTCATCCCTGTCTATCAGTAGATGAACCAACCTTAGTTATTGCATGTATTTGATCTCCCGCTTACTCCTTTATATTTTTACTGCTGTGCCGGAGTGGGAGGCTTAGTACCTGTTAAACGAAAAAAAATCCCTGCCAAATTTTTGGCAGGGATTAATCGCTTGAATCACTCGGTGGAAATGGATGGATCTGCTTGCTCTTTAATCGGCACAATCTGTACAAAATGGTTTTCAGGATGCTGCAGTAGCGATGCCAGCTGGTTTGCTTCCTCGGCTTGGCCTTGCTCCTGCAAAAGATCCACGTATTGTGAAAGCAATTCTACTACAGCCAGTATGCCTTGTTCGGATAAAGGCTCGATTATGACTTTCGCGCCTTTTGCCATCCGGCGGGCGATTGTTTCTTTCGTCAGCCCCATTTCCGGTTGAATGCGTTGATAGATGACGCCCCCGGTCATACCCGCGCATGCCCATGGACCGATATCCCCTAGGACGAGGCCGCGCCCGTTTGTCATATATTCGAATGCAAAGCCTTTGATATTCGAGTTGACACCGATATTGCCGTACTCTTTCTCAGGGATTGGTTCTGTCACTTGACCGCCGATAATGATATCGGCGCCGGATAAGCGAATGCCGGCACGGGCATCTGCATTGCCTTGTGCGATTAATAAACCATTCTGTGCTCCGTAACCGAAGCCTTTACCAACCGATCCATTATAGTAGTTGCCGTCTTTGCCTTTGGACTTGAAGATGGCAATTTTGCCGCCAAAGGCTGTTTTACCTATGCCGTCCTGTGCGCCGCCGCTTACACTGATATCGATGCCGAAGCTATTATAGGCGCCAAGTCCATTGCCTGGGATGGAGCCATCTTTATAAGATAGCGTGACATTCGGCAGTGAAAGATATGATCCGTCCAATCTGCCGCGGACGCGGTGGCAGGAAACGCGGCTTCCAAGCACCCGTTGTTCCGATGTAACAGCGCTGAATTCTCTTGACTCGTGAAGATGCTCGACAGCGCTATCCAAATACTCGGCTCCTACAGCGACCTGAATGGATTCACTTTCTAATGAAGCCGCTGCTTCTTTCGTATGGATTTGGCTGATTTCCAACGTTTTTAAGAGATACGTTAAGTCCAGCATGTTTTTGCCTTTCGCTTGTTCAAGCAAATCAGAGCGGCCGACCGCATCCTGCAAGTCCTTGATGCCAAGTTCTCCAGCCAATGCCTGCAGCTCTTTCCCGAAAGCGGTGAACAAGTTTGTAAGCGAAGATACGGCTGTATCGAACTTACGCGGTACGAAACGGCGCAAGCCATGCTCTTTCGCTTGGGCTTCCGATTCGATTTGCGTAGCGATCCCGACATGGCACGTATCCAAATGGCAGCCGTGGCAAGATGTACAGCCGACGGCAATCATCGATAATGTGCCGAAGCCGACGCGGTTTGCGCCAAGCAGCATGATTTTCAATACATCGGCAGCACTTTTAATACCGCCGTCGCCCCATACCTCGATGCTATCGCGAAGCCCGGCTTCCAACAGGGCGTTATGCGCTGCTTTGACACCGATTTCAACAGGTAATCCAACGTTTTGGATTGCATGGATACGCGCTGCGCCCGTTCCGCCATCGAATCCCGAGATGTTGATAATATCTGCCCCTGCTTTGGCGACGCCGACAGCGATTGTTCCGATATTCGGCACGACAGGCACTTTCACCGCTACCTTCGCTTTATCGTTCGCTGTCTTCAGTTCATGGATCATCTGCGCCAAATCTTCAATGGAATAGATATCATGGTTGTTCGAAGGCGAGATTAAATCCGAGCCGATTGTAGCGTTCCGTGATTCAGCGATTTTTGCGGTGACCTTAGAACCGGGAAGATGTCCACCTTCGCCAGGCTTGGCGCCTTGACCGATTTTGATTTCTAATAGATTGGAAGAATTCAATAATTCGGCATTCACTCCGAAACGGCCTGAAGCGATTTGCTGACCGCGCGTTTTCGGGTACTTGCCGAGCATATCTTTAATTTCGCCGCCTTCACCGTTGAGGCTGATCATATTCAGGCGATCGGCAGCCTCTGCGTAGGCTCGGAAAGCAATTTCATTCTGAGAGCCGAATGACATCGAAGAAATGATGAACGGCAAATCATGTTCGCCAACTTTGACGGATACTTGCTCCGGCGCGATTTTCTTCTCGTTTGCCTTGAAATGTGTTAAATGGCGGATCGTCGTCGGATGTTCTTGTTCAAGTTCTGTAATTTTGTCGCGGTAAGCTTCATATTCCCCTGTGCTTGCCACTTGAGCGACCGCTTTCCAAATGCGGGGCAGGATGTGGTACGCACGATTTACTCTCTCGCCCTCGCTTTGATAGTCCCCGGCTCTTTGGATTGCATCTTCCTTCAATGAATCGAAATTGTAGCTGATTGATTCAGAACCCAAGAAGTTAACAATCTTCAGGCTTTCGGCGATTTCGTCATGAAGCCCGATGCTTGAGAACAGGCGGCCATAGCCGCGAAGCTCATGGATGCCGATTGTCGAAATGACTTTCTCTAATCCTTTTGTGAGAGCGCTATATAGATTCTTTACAGGATCAATCGTATCGTCTGCAACTGTCAGGAACATATAGTATGGGCTGATCAGGTTAGCGCCTAATCCGTATACAGTGATGATGTCATGCAAGGAACGGATTGCTGCCGAACGCAATAGAATCGAACAATCACGGCGTCTGCCATTTGCCACTAGCGCCTGGTCGACAGCTGATGTGACGATGTGCGGGTCAAGCCATAGATGTCCTTGTTGATGCGCCTTGGCATCGTCTAATACGAGCAGTGTTTTCCCGTTATCGACTGCTGTGATGGCTTCTTTCTGCAGGCGTTTCAAAGCTTCTGGAATGCTTTCCTCCTCGGTGAATGTCGCAGAAATGAAATGCGCCAACTGACGGTCCTGGAAATAGCCGGCCACTGAATCGAAGTTCGGCTGCTGTAGTTCTTTGGAACATTCATATCCTGCTTTGCCTTCAATGAGAATAGGAGTCAATAGCTCCATGACATCGGCCGCTTCTTCTTGTTGAAAGAGTTCCGGCCGCTTTCCGATAATGGTTCTGATTGAGAAATGCTCTGTTTCCCGGTCGCGGTCAATCGCAGGGTTGGTAACAACCGCCACGCTTTCTTTAATGAAGTCCGCTACATTTCTTCTTGCTGCATGGAGAGAGGCGAGCGGGGAGTCATGGCCGAGCGAGCGGATCGGCTCCACGCCTCTTTCTGCCATCTGTTCGACAAACTGTACATGGTCCCGTTCCCATCCCATCGCTTTGTATTGTCCGTTATGGATTTTTGCAGGGTGGGCGACGGTGATTTTCTTCTCGAGCGCCGGGCTTTCCAGGCGTTTTCGGTCATTTGCCAGATTGAAGCGTTTACGTAAGCGGTTATACACTTCCTGTTGATAATCCGCATATTGATAGATTGCTATATCTTGGCCGTTCCACTTTAAGCCGATTTTCTCCCCGGGACCGATTGGTTTAGGCTCTCCGCAATATTCGGAAGAAGAGATGATGCCCGGTTCGGAAGAGAACATGTAGGAACTTTCTGTTTCGATTTTCCAAAGCGGCCGAAGACCTAAGGCGTCCACCGAGAAGACAGCTTCATCGGCATAGCGTGAAATGATGCCGGCAGGGCCTTGCGCGAAATGTCCCCAAGCTTCGCGGATATACGTATATAAGTCGCTAAGCTCTTTCGGATAAGCTTTGATTTCATTGATGATAGGAGGGAAGACGACATCCATTGCTTCGAATAGGGAATAGTCATGTTTGCAGATGAATGTTTCCAATGTCCGGCTCAGGTCCTGTGAATCACTGCCCCCCCTAACGAGCGGCACACCGATCATTTTCGCTTCGTCGCGGAGCTTGGCGATTGTATTGATTTCCCCGTTATGCCCAAGTACGCTGAAAGGCTGTACGCGGAAGAAACTTGAAAGGGTATTGGTTGAATAGCGATTATGTCCCAGTGTCATAGTCGATGCTACAAGCGGATCGGCTAAATCGGGATAATATTTGGGTAAGATATCTCCGGCACCCATTACTTTATAAATAGAAATATATTGACTTAATGAGGCGACGTGGATGTTTACGTTCTGTTCGATAGTATGTGTTAAGGTGAAGAGTTTTTTTGATAGTTCTTGTTGGCTTGAATCCGCACTGACTACTGCAATTTGCCAGAAGACCGGATTTTCTTGAATGGCGATAGGGCCTAAAGCGTTGGGATTATGGACTGAATCACTTTCGAATAGGATGGAAAGGCCTTCTTGCAGAAGCGATTCTTTAATTTCTGCTTTCAGCTTCTCGGTATCATCCTGCCGGCTAAGGAAGAAGTGGCCTACTGCAAAGCCTTCTTGGTCAGCAAGCTCCGGCTGGATGTTCTGCTCCTCAAGCTTCTTTTTCCAAAGCGCCCGCGGAATGTCGATATGAATGCCTACGCCATCGCCTTCACCATTGATGAAGCCGGCGCGGTGGTTCATCTTTACTAAAGCATCTATACAAGCAAATATATTTTCTCGTGTAGGAATTTTCTTTTTTTCGATGCAGGACACGATCCCGCATGCATCATGTTCCTGGTTTCGGAAATCGCTGAATAAACTTGGGCTCCATTGTTGAGTCATAATGTCTTGGCACTTATAAGATGGACTTATAGCTGCCGTTCACCTCCTAAAGATAGTAGTGGATATATACGTTTTTTATAAAACGAAGGAAAGGCCAAAATAAATAAAACAGTACTAAAATAATATCATCTAAATTTTCAGAAATCAATTATTTATGCAAAAAAATGGATAAGGTTTCAAGTGTAAATATTGTAAAAAAGAGCGCGAATTCCTATTTGTAAACGTTTTCAAAACCAACAAAAAAAAACCTCAAAGCTTGTAAGGCTTTGAGGATGCATAAAAAATGCATATTTTTTTGCTATTTTTGCATGTTTAGCGCTTTAAATGCATGCTCAACCGCAAGAATCGTATCCTGAATATCCTTTTCTGTATGCTGGATCGTCAAGAACCAAGCTTCATATTTAGAAGGAGCGAGGTTGATGCCTTGCTCAAGCATCAGCTTGAAGAATCGGCCGAACATTTCGCCGTCCGTGTTTTCCGCTTGCTCATAGTTATAAACTTTTTCTGTCGTAAAATAGATCGTCAATGCACCTTTCAGGCGGTTGATTGTAATCGGCATATCATATTTCTTCGCAGCGGCCAAGATGCCTTCTTCTAAGATTTGCCCCAGATGATCCAGCTTTTCATATGTGCCTTCCTGTTTAAGAACTTCTAAGCAGGCGATGCCGGCAAGCATGGAAGCCGGGTTTCCGGCATGTGTGCCTGCTTGGTAAGCAGGTCCGAGCGGAGCGACTGTTTCCATGATTTCTTTCTTGCCGCCGTATGCGCCGATTGGAAGCCCGCCACCGATGATTTTTCCAAGCGCTGTCAAGTCGGGCTCCACGCCCAATAGATTTTGAGCGCCGCCGTATGTAAAGCGGAAGGCTGTTATTACTTCATCGTAAATAACAAGTGCGCCTACAGCGTGCGTCAGTTCGTTTACCGCTTCTAAGAATCCCGGTTTCGGTTCAACGATTCCAAAGTTCCCGACAATCGGCTCCACCAGTACAGCGGCGATTTGGTCGCCCCATTTGTCGAGCGCATCTTTATAAGCGTCGATATTATTGAATGGAACAGTGATTACTTCCTGTGCGATGCTTTTCGGTACACCGGCGGAGTCAGGCGTTCCCAGTGTAGAAGGGCCTGAACCGGCCGCGACAAGCACAAGGTCGGAGTGGCCGTGGTAGCAACCGGCGAATTTAATGATTTTATCGCGGCCCGTATAAGCGCGTGCCACACGGATCGTTGTCATGACCGCTTCCGTGCCGGAATTGTTGAAGCGGACTTTCTCCATTGAAGGAATCGCTTCTTTTATCATTTTGGCGAAAGTAATTTCATGGCGGGTCGGCGTGCCGAATAGGACGCCTGTTTCAGCGGCATGTTGAATGGCTTTCGTGATATGCGGATGCGTAAGACCGGTGATGATCGGGCCGTAAGCGGCCAAATAATCGATATATTTGTTGCCGTCCACATCATAGAAGTAAGCTCCGTCCCCGCGCTCCATCACAACGGGAGCGCCTCCGCCAACCGCTTTATAGGCGCGGGACGGGCTGTTTACGCCGCCGACGATATGCTCCTGGGCTTCTTTATATAATGCTTCCGAATTAGTATGTTTCATATGGAATCCCCTAACCTTTCTATCTTTGAGTCTCTTATTCATGAACTCTATTTGACTTTTCCTATTGTATCATTACTGCGGACAAATTATACCTGGTAACAGTGTATAGTTGGTAACGTTTCAAGAAAAAAACACTGCCGTACAGGCAGTGTCTACATCACTTGCTTCAACTTTTTGAAATACAGCGTTCTTACGACGAAGAAATACATCATCTGGAGCGCGAAAAAGGCGCTGATGATGGTGATGCTCGGTCCGGCAACAGAGCCTGCCAACATATTATTAAGCGCTTTAAAGGCGAATCCAGCGTGGAAAACCGCCACAACGAATGGCGCCAGGAACAGAAGCAGGATTTGTTTCGTAATGATCGACTTCATTTCCGCTTGTGTTAAACCGATCCGGTAGAGTGCATGGTAGTGGATCAAATCATTGTCGATTTCATTATACAGCCGGAAATACAGGATACTGGCCGCCGCCAGGAAAAACAAGGCGCTGATAAAGAATCCGATGAAGAAGGGGAGGTGGAACGTGCTTTTGTATATCTTCATCATGTCGGCCCTTGAATCGAAGTAAAGCCCTTTCTCCAACGTGATGTTCTGCGAGATATCTAAAATCGTTTCCACATTGTTTCTCCAGTCCGGCAAATGGATACCGTAATACGTAACGTCATTCTCCGGATTATGGCCTTTTTCGATTTGTTTATATATTTCCTTGCTGACAATCAATGTTTCAGATGTCAAAGGCATCGGCGCCAGGGCCTGCTGCCGGCTGTAGCCCATTTCCAGCACATAGGAGCGCTGGTCGATTGAAATCTTTATGCGGTCCTGCGTATAGAAAACCACACCTTCATCAGGGGTGGGAGGGACATAGAGCGCCTGCTTTTCTCGTAAATCGACTGTCTTCTTATCATTGAAGCGCGCCCATGCATTATAATCGTCTTCCGAAAGCAGGTGGATGCCTGTTTCTTCTTTATCTGTATTGAAAGTGATGCCGAGCGGAGTCTTAACTCCATCCGGATTAAAGAGGTAGCGGGCTTCCATCAATTTCATTTCACGGCCTTCATAGGCGATGCCCTTATCCTGCAGGGCTTTTGTAAGCTGCTGCTTGGCTTTGTTGTAGGCTTCCAGATTGGTTGCTGTCGATAGTGCGATGCTTTGCGGATAGCGGGCTTCCACTTCCGCTTCCATATTCTTCACAATCGAGAACAGCACGCCGCTTGATGTGAAGGCGACTGCGCTTAATATGCTGACGATGAATAGTACGCGGGCATTATCCTTCAACTTGAAAGCCAGGTCCGACACCGTAAGCAAGTTGGTCGAGCGCAAGTAGGATGAGCGTCTTTTCTGCAGCAGCCGAATTACTAGGATGCTGCACTGCGTGAATAGGAAATATGTTCCGAATGTGACCAATGCAGTAATTGGTATCATCAAGACAATCATTTCAAAAAGATTGGCTTGATAGGCTAAATAATAGCCGGTCCCGATTGTCAATAATGAAATCACTGATAAGACCATCGAATAGGCCGGATATTTTTTCGGCTTTTTGATGCTATAAAGCAGTTCTGAAATATTATTATTCCGAACGGTGAAGAGGGTAATAAAGCAAATCACCTCGAATAAAAGGAAAAACAGGCCTGCTGTAACGAAAATGGCTTTCGGCGCAATTATAAAAGGAAGTGTGGCAGGCAGTGAAAAAGCCGCCGATACGGCCATCAGGAAAAGTTTGAAAAACAGCGTTCCAGTCAGGATGCCGACAGCGATGGCGAATAGGCCGATAATATTGTTTTCGATGAAAATCAGCTTATTCAGTTGTCCTTTCGTAATGCCAAGCAGGCTCAACAGCCCGAATTCTTTCTTCCGGGAATGCAGGAATGCATTCATGGAATAGAGGACAAATATAAAAGAAAAAGCGAATATGATCCATTCGGCAATAATGACAGTGCCCTGCATCGCTTCTCTGCTGGGGCTGCTTGATGCTGCATCCATATCCAGTGTCCCGGCGATAATGTCGGGGTGGAAAATAAATGCCGCATACATAAAGAAAATTGTGATTGAAAAGGCGCTGCTCAAGAAGTAGGCCGCATAGCTTCTCGTATTCCGCTTAAGATTAGTAAGAGCGAATTGGCGAAAATTCATTGGCGTTCCCTCCCAGCAGCGACAGCACATCCAAAATATCTTGAAAGAAGGCCTGTCTATGGCTGCCGCGGTAGATTTCGTTGAATAATCGGCCGTCCTTGATGAATAGGATACGCTCGCAATAGCTGGCGGCATACGGATCATGGGTGACCATCAGGATCGACGCTTGCCGCTCTTGATTCATGGAGCTGAGAGCATCCATCACATCTTTGGCCGACTTGGAATCCAAGTTTCCTGTCGGCTCATCGGCGAATACGAGCGAAGGATTATGGATGATGGCCCGGGCGATGGCGATGCGCTGCTGCTGTCCGCCTGAGAGCTCATAGGTTCTCTTGTGGAGAATGTCGTCAATATGCAATTGTTTGGCTACACTGACAAGGCGCCTGTCCATTTCTTTCAGCGGGCAATTGTCCAATGTCAAAGGCAATATAATATTCTCTTCTGCTGTCAGTGTGTTCAATAGGTTGAAATCTTGGAAGATGAATCCGAGTTCTCTTCTGCGAAACAGCGCCAGCTCCTTCTTGGACAGGGAAGAGAGGTTTTTGCCGTTAATCCGGATCGTTCCGCTTGTGGGCTGGTCGATGGTTGACAGCATATTCAAGAGCGTTGTCTTCCCGCTGCCCGAAGGACCCATAACCCCGATGAATTCGCCTTTTTCCATCTCGATGTTCAAACTGTCGAGCGCTTTATATTGAACGGATTTTGAACCATATATTTTCGTTAAATTGCTAGCCTCCAATAACTTCATGAGACTACCTCCTTTCATTCATGCTAAAAGTATAAAGAGAAATAGGCATAAGACATATTGCTTTATCTTTCAAAGCGGTGAGCGAACCTTACAAACTTGTCACATTGAAGAAGGTGATCCGTACGGTTGTGCCTTTTGCTTCCTCCGATTGTATATCGATGGCATGCCCTATTTCATCGCATGTCCGTTTCGCCAAGTACAGCCCCATTCCGGTCGACTCCGCATATTTCCTGCCATTTAAACCGGTGAAAAAAGGATGGAAGACACGCTTCAAATCTTGGGCGGGTATGCCGATCCCGTCATCTGCGATGCAAAGCGTGACCTTGTTTCCTTGCTGTTCCGTATAGAGCTTTACAGATTGCCCGGCGCCTGCTGTATACTTAATGGCATTGGAAAGCACTTGATTGATGGAGAAAGCCAGCCACTTACGGTCGCTTTCCACATAATAAGCATCCTTTATGTCCATGGAAGGGTAGATTTTATTCCGGATGAAGGCTGTTTTATGTTCTTTGATGCATTCTCTTGCTATTTCAGAGAGCTGCAGCCTTTCCACTTTGAAATCTTCATGGAATAAATCCAAGCGGGAAGAATGAAGCACAAGCTCCAAGCCCTTTGTCAGTTTCTCCGTCTCTTCTTCTATACTTTGGATGAGTGTTGCTTGCCCGTTCTCGTTCTGTTTGGCGTTTTGCAGCAATAAGCTGATCACAGAGAGCGGTGTCTTCATTTGATGCACCCATTGATTGATGAAAGTATAGTAACGTTGCTTGTCGTCTTCTGCTTTCGTTATCCCTTCTATATAATGACTGTATTCTTGCTGCAATAGATCGTTGAATCGTTCAAAGGTATAAGAGCTGTTCTGGAATAAATCAGCCGGTTGATTTATTTCAGAAAGGGGCTCGCTCAACACTTGATAATTGTGGCGTTCCTTCATATAAGTAACTCCAAGGAAAACGGTCAATAAGACGATGGAAAGCACCGCTATATATATGATGCTCCCATAGGAAACAGCCGCATGCTGATTGAACAAATCCAGCATGATAACGCCGACAATCAAGGCAATCGTGAATAAATAGAAGATGATAAAGCCCCGATATTGTTTGAGAAATCCTTTCATCTTAGTCCCCCCATGTCACCATCAGCTTATAGCCGAGCCCGCGGACGGTTTCAATGGCATCTGCAATCCCTAAATCGGCCAGTTTCTTGCGGACGCGCGTAATGTTGACGGATAGTGTATTGTCATCCACGAATTGAATGTCATCCCATAGATTTTCCAATAATGTTTCCCGGGTGATGATGTCGCCCGGGTGCAGCAAGAATGTCTCTAATAACGTAAATTCCCGCTTTGTCAGTTCGACTTGTTGCTGTTTAAACGATAGCACATGCTGGTCGACAGATAGCGTCAATCCATGCACGTCTATGAGATTGGCGCTTTTGGCCGCTGCATACTCTCCATAGGTGCGCCTGATGATGCCTTTTATTTTGGCCATGACCACTTCAAAGTGGAAAGGCTTCGTAATATAATCGTCGCCGCCGTTTTCAATCGCCATTACTTGGTCCATTTCCCCGGCCCGTGCGGAAATGAAGATGATGGGGCAATTCGAGACAGAACGGAATTGCCGGCACCAGTAATAGCCGTCGTATTTCGGCAGATTGATATCGAGCAGCACCAATGAAGGTCCGATATCGATGAATTGCTGCTTCAAGTGATCGAAGTCTGCAGCTATATGTACAGTGTAGTCATAGCGTTCTAGGTGTTCTTTCAAGAGTTGCGCGATTTTTCGGTCGTCTTCTACTAGAAATATGGAATGCATGTATATTCCCTCCTTATATAAAACGATACGAAACTGGACTGGAAAAGTCTATATATCCGGTGATAATCTCGTTCATAAAGTAGCGCGCGGCGGAGTAAGTTGTTATATATGCGTGAAGAGAGGGATGATGATGGACTTTTATATATTGGCTAGCGCCGTTATTTTTTGTATGTTCATGAGTGTTAGGGCAATCTTTACGCCGATTGATACAGGGATTCAAAAGGTATCTATCGCTCATTTCCTGTGGCTTGTCTATTTATATGGGACAATCTGCATCGGTTTCGCGCTGATTTATCTGCTATTTGAGATGAAAGATATGAACGTCATCCTGGACCATGGCCTGCAGATGAGCGGCAATTTCTTATTGAAATTGGAAACATCGTTTTATTTCAGCGCGATGACAATGTTCTCGGTCGGGTACGGCGAGCTGATTCCCATCGGCGCAGGGAGATTAATCGCCACAATCCAGGCCTTTGTCGGCTACACGCTTCCGGCCGCTTTCGTTGTGCGGACTGTTATCGATTTGGATTATGGCGGCAAGTAGGCGCTTTGCATTGAATGTTATAGCGATGTTTTGTAATCTATGTAGTAAGACACAATACATGTAATGGAGGGATTGCTATGACAATAGCTATTGGAGGCCAAGCGCCGGATTTTGCATTACCGTCAAGCGAAGGGAAAGAAGTGAGATTATCGGATTATAAAGGGAAGAATGTTGTACTATATTTCTACCCGAAAGATATGACACCCGGATGCACAACGCAAGCTTGCGACTTCCGTGACATGAACGCGGAATTTGCCGATGTCGATACAGTGGTGCTGGGGGTCAGCCCTGATCCGATTTCATCCCATCGCAAATTCATCGAGAAGCATGGCTTGCCGTTTACACTGCTTGCGGATGAGAACCAGGAAGCGGCCAATGCCTATGGTGTGTGGAAGCTCAAGAAGAACTTCGGTAAAGAGTATATGGGAATCGAACGTTCGACTTTCCTGATTGACAAGGAAGGCGTGGTAGTGAAAGAATGGCGCAAAGTGAAAGCGAAAGGCCATGCCGACGAATTATTGGCATATATTAAAGAGAACCTGTAAAAAGAACTGCCCATTTATGGCATCAAGAGGCTTTTGTCCACTTCATAATACGAGCAGTTACATAGTATGAAGTATGGAAATACCTCCTCGAAATGTTTCTGGAACTACATGTGGAAGCGGGTTCTTTGCAACCCGCTGTTTTTTTGCATGAAGAAAGCCCCGGATGCGCCTATGTCCGGGGCTTAAGAAATTAAGGGGCAGACGGTCCTTGCGCATTCGTTGCCTTGCCGGCTTCTAAATCAAGGTGCTTCTTCAATATTCGCCTGATTTCTTCTACATTCTTTTCATCGGGGATGAAATAATAGACGTTATCGATTCGGGTGCCTTCGCCGGTGATTTCATGCTGGATGATTTCTTTGCCGGCTTCCCGGTAGTTCTTTTGGATATTCATCATATCATCAAGCGTCATATTGGTTTTTACATTATTTCCGACAGCATTGAAGATCTCTTTGTATCGTGCGATTGAAGAGAAGCTGAGCACTTTTTTGAGAATGCCTTCTATCGCTTGGCGTTGCCTTAACTGTCGTCCAAAGTCGCCGCGCGGGTCTTCCTTCCTCATTCTGACAAAGGCGAGCGCTTCTTTTCCATCAAGCGTGATTTCGCCCTTCTTGAAAGAATGTCCTTCATAAGAGAAAGCCAAGTCATTATTCACTGTGATGCCCCCGACAGCATCGACAATGTCTTTAAAGCCTTCCATATTGATGTTCACTACATAATCAATCGGTATCCCGAGGAATTCTTCCACTGTTTTAATGGCTGTTTCTGTCCCGCCAAAGGAGAATGCGTGGTTGATTTTATCTTCTGCATCTTTACCGATGATTTCTACTCTTGTGTCGCGCGGGATGCTGACCAACTCGACTGATTCTTCTTTCGGATTGACAGTGGCGACAATTATTGTATCTGAACGCCCTGCATCATTTTTGCGTTGGTCCACACCGAGCATAAGTACGGAGAAAGGTTGCTGTTTCTCCACTTCTATTTGGGCTTCCCGTTTATCGGATACCGGTCTTTCAATCGGTTCATGCATTTCATTGAGGTTCTTTTTGAGCGATTGGTAGACGGAGTATGCAAAGATGCCTCCCCCGACAACCATGAATGCAACAACAAGAATGATGATCTTGAACCATTTCCGTTTGGATGTCGTAACCTTTTTCAATTTATCTAACCTCCAGTAAGGCGATGCTGACTATAATGGGACATATTATGTGTAGGGTATGTAGAATCCTTATTTTTATTTTTAAAGCAGCGTAGTATAAATCATTATATGTTTGAGCGAGCGTGGAAAATAAAACGGAAAATATAAATATTCATAAAATTTTGTGAATATTGTAGCGCGTAAACTATTTACAAGGATGTTATGATGAATATATAACCTTTTAGTCGTTGGGGAGATTCTTTCACGATTTCATAACAGGGAGGCACATACAATGAAAATATATACAAGAAGTGGCGATAAAGGAACGACAGCATTGGTATACGGCAAGCGGGTATCGAAGAAAAATCCGCGTGTCGAGGCGTACGGAACATGTGATGAAGCAAATTCGATGATTGGCTTGGCGATGAGTTTATTAAAGCAGGAAAGCTTCGAGGGGAAGGAAGATGTGGAGAAGGTATTTCACCGCATTCAGACAGAACTCTTTCATGTGGGTGCGGAACTGGCGACGCCGATTGGAAGGGAAGTCCTGTGGAACCTGGAAGAAGCGCACATCCTCTATATGGAACAAGTGATTGACCGGTGGGATGCGGAGTTGCCGCAGTTGAAGAATTTTGTCTTGCCGGGAGGGCATCCTAGTGGTGCGGCGCTGCATTCGGCGAGAACGATTGTAAGGAGAGCGGAAAGGGGAGCCGTCGCGATAGATGAGGAAGTGAATCCGCTGGTACTATGCTATCTGAACAGATTGTCCGATCTTCTCTTTGTGGCTGCCCGGTTTGTAAACAGCCGATTGGCATGCGTTGAGCCTACTTTACATGAAGAACAATAATTGACAAAATCGTGGAAAACAGATTACACTAATTATAAATATTATAAAGTAATAATGTCTTCTAAATAATAATTTTCACAAAAGGAGGTACATGGAGATGCCAGAGCATCAACACCAGCATCAGCATGACCATAGCCATCAACTAAAAGATGCGTTGGATTTGTTGAAGAAATCAAGTGTCAGAATTACACCGCAGCGTCATGCCATCCTGGAATATTTAATCGAGTCGATGTCGCATCCGACAGCGGATGATATATACAAGGCGCTGGAAGGAAAATTCCCTAACATGAGCGTTGCAACGGTTTATAATAATTTACGTGTATTTCGTGAAGTAGGATTAGTAAAAGAATTGACGTATGGTGATTCCTCTAGCCGTTTTGATTTTACAACATCCGATCACTATCACGTTATTTGTGTAACTTGCGGTAAAATTGTCGATTTCCACTATCCTGGCTTGGACGAAGTCGAGCAGCTTGCTTCGCATGTTACAGGCTTTAAGGTATTCCAGCATCGGATGGAAGTTTACGGTGAGTGCCCGGATTGTACGGCTCAAAAAACGCATTAAAAAAGTTGGCGGACAGAACGCCAACTTTTTTATTTGGTTAATTTGGCATTGCTTTTCTTATTATAGCTCTCATTGAACTCTTTTCCTTCTAAATTCTTGTCCAATGTCAACGGTTCGTTGCAGTACATGCACATATCGACGCGGCCGAGAACCTTGGTGGCCTTTTTGCAGTTTGGACAGACGACTTGAATGGTTTTGGTGGACAGCATGCCAATCCAAAAATAAACGACTGTACTGGCGATGATGCACAGCAGGCCGAGCAGCATGAAGATTGTCATGACAACAGGCGATTCCCGGAAGAAAATGCCTCCGTACATAATGATGAAGCCGATGAAAATTAAACTCAATGCAAAAGTGCGGATCTTATTGATTTTACTTGAATATTTGGCCACGATTATTCCCCCTTGAACCATAATATAACATATTTCCCTATTGAATATTATGGAAATTGATTAATGGAGTGAATCTTTGATAGGGGGTTCTTTCATCCTCCGCCTGATCAGCAGCTGAACCAATCAGGTTGTTGCAGGTACTTGATTTCCGACTTGCGCATCTACGCTTACGTCGCTCTGTTGAAAGCGGGATAAAAACAATCTCTGTCGAAATTTGTTGAAAGTTAATGAAGGATTTATAATACGAATGTCGAAACTAAAAAGCAGAGCGAGGAAATTTTGGAGGGATTGAACAATGGAGGATATTTTGCGTCCTATATATCAAGAGAGAGCGAGCTCGGCATCCACGCTGGGAATTCTGCTGATTGAGAAGAGAAATCATACTTCAAATATAACGAATTCATTTGATTATATTTTATTAGTCATAACAGACAGCGACGAGATGTCTGCTCAAGTGAAGCACTATTGCTATAAAGATCAAAAAGCGGCGTTGCATGTTGTCAGCATGAAACAGCTGCAAGAGAGGCTGCTGCTAGGGAGCAACCGCCGATTAACGGAATGGCTGCATAATGGGAAAATTATATTTGACCGGAATGAGAGCATTACGGCGCTAAAGCGGGAAATTCAGGATTTTCCCTTTGAAGGACGAAGATTGAAACAAGGCTTGGCTTTCGCTAAACTTGTAAGAAGATTCGTCGAGGGGAAATCATTATTTGAAACAGGCCGTTACTTGGATGCCTATAATCATATGATTCACTGTCTGCATCATCTGGCGCGTCTGGAGGTCATTAATAGCGGTTTTTATCCGGAAGTAATGGTTTGGGAACAAATTCGCCATATTGAGCCGCAAATCTATAAACTGTATGAAGAATTGGTCACAAGTGAAGAATCATTGGAGAAGCGCTTGGAATTATTGTTTTTAGCCAGCGAGTTCTTAATCTATTCCAGAACGAACGTCGGGGTTCAGCATTTGGTGCAAATCCTGGCTGAACAGGAAGAGCCGTGGGCAATCGCGGACATGCTGAATCATCCGGAGCTTAACTATTATTCCGTTGATTTAGCTGTTTTGGTTGAGTATTTAGTTGATAAGGGAATCATTGATGTAGTTCTTGTAGAGACAAAAGGAGCAAACGTATATCATCGTCTTTATAAACTTTCTTGATTTTTTTCTTAAAAGTTATTGACGAATAATAAATAAGGTGTTAAAGTATAACAAGTCGCTAAGGTGCGACAAACAATAACATCTGCTGGTAACTGATAATAAAATAACGAATTTCTTAATTCGGAAAAAGTTATTGACAGCTAAAAAGCGAGATGTTATATTAATAAAGTCGCTTCTGAGCGATAAAAAAACAATAACGAAAAAGAATAAAAAGTTATTGACAAGAAAATAAGCGTGATGATATAATCAAAAAGCTGTTTCTTGAAAAATGGTCTTTGAAAACTAAACAAGACAATACGTCAACGTTAATTCTAAAACAAGT
>JBJEFM010000224.1:0-5193 GCA_051874035.1 Bacillus sp. (in: firmicutes) | reverse complement strand
ATCAAGATAGACAATACCAAAGCGTTGAAGTCTATTGACGAGGTCTCAAGTGCATTGCGCCAAACCGGTTTTTCATCGTCTTTTGAAATAGATCTTCCCGGACCTCATTCATCCTCTATTTCCGGTTTTGCCTCCGGCGGATATCCGTCTGTCGGACAGGTATTCATCGCAAGAGAAGCAGGCCCAGAGATGGTAGGAACAATCGGCGGACGAAATGCTGTGGCAAACAACGGGCAGATCATAGCAGGAATACAGTATGGTGTGGCTTCTGCAATGAACAGTGTTCTGATGAGCTCCGGAAACAATGGAGATTCGGAGGCGCAGAACAGCCTTCTCAGGGAGCAGAACGCACTTCTCAAGAAGATAGCTGAAAAGGAACTCGTGGTATCTCCTTCGGTTTCCCTCGGACGAGTTGTCAAGAAGTCTCAGAAGCTTGCTGAAACAGTGACGGGGGGATGATATATGTCAGTTGATTCTTCTCTTCTCAGATACGATATGGGTTTGACATTCGGCGGGGTCGCAATTCCCGATCCTGCCGAATGGAACCCTCAGATTGCCGATGTGGACGAAAGTGCGGAAAGAGACGGCGAAAGTACACTTCACAGAAACAAAATCGGACAGAAGATAAACTATTCTTTAAAGTGGAAATGCCTCTCATGGGCAACCATGGCTTCCATCCTCAATGCCGTTAATGCGGAAAAATTTACAGCAGTAACCCCGAATCCATATATAGTCGGAGGCACTCGTTCCGGTGAATATTACGCCGGCAACAGAGAAGCGAAAACGCATTATTACTGGATAAATTCAGAAGAAGTCGCAAGGTTCGATCTGAGTTTCGATATCATTGAATTTTAAGGTTAAAAATTATGTCACAGCTTTTATCAAATCTTGAAATCGGCAGCAAGGTCAAATTCGGAAAATATCAGGTTGAGAGCGAAGAAGCTCAGGACATTGTATGGACTATCGTTGCGAAAAACCACGTCTCGGAGCCTGCTTATCCCGACAACCCCGTTACGCTTCATGCAAGCGAAATTCTTGACCTGAGATGCTTCGATGCAAAGGAGCCGAACAATTCGGATTCTGAAAGACAGGAATATGGAAACAACCGATACGCTGTTTCTAATATGAATAATTGGCTTAACTCAAGAGCCGCAGCGGATAGTTGGTATTCTGCTCAACATAGTGCAGATCAATCTCCGGATTCTTCAACTTATGTATATGCTGGTACTCAACATGCATCTCGACCTGGTTTCTTAAATTTGTTTTCTGATAATGAATATAATGCTATTCTGAATACAACTATCAGAACAGCAAAACCTACTTTGGATGGATCAGATTATGAAGATATTTCCATAAAAGTGTTTTTACCATCAGTAACGGAGATATTTTCCAGTGTTTCCGGTATGGAAAATATTACTGAGGGTAATTATTGGGGATATTATACAAGCAGTTCCGATCGTATAAGTTATCTAACACAGCAATGCTATGACAATACTATGTCAAATTCTAAACCATCAAGCAAGGAAACAGGTTGGTATTGGTGGTTAAGAACGCCTCGCTACGATGACCCAAACGATGTTTGGAGTGTAAAATCGGATGGCAGTGGTTTATATGGATATTATCCATGGCGAGGTCAAATTGGTGTTAGGCCAGCTTTGAATCTTTCAACTTCCCTATTAGTATCTAATAACACTGATTCAGACGGATGCTATACTTTTGTATGGGCAACAACTGCACCGGATTCAATAATAGTTCCTGAATTAAATGCGGGTGCGTCAGCTTATGTGAGCTGGTCTGAGGTTCAAAATGCTGCTGGGTATATTCTTGAGCGGTCGGTGGATAAATCGAGCTTCACAGAGGTTTACAGGGGCTCTGATACGGTTTACGCTGACACAATACTGACTTCATGGAGCACTGTTCAATATCGCGTAAGTGCTTATGATGCTGACGGCAATACAAGTGATTACACTATAAGTGGAGTGGCCAATGTCAATAAGATATCCACAGATTTACTTTCAGCTATACGAAATCATACCGAACAGAATATAAAAATAACTTTTGATGACGGAACGGTTTTAGGCAAACGTAATATATCCGTTTCCAGCGGCGGACTTACTTTGACTGAGGTGTTGAACGGCGAAACTGATATGACCGTCGGGCGCGCTGTTTCGTCTCAGGCTGAAATGGTTCTGTTTAACACAGACGGCGAATTCCAGGACTTCAATTTTAATCAGGAATTCACCCTGCAGATCGGGGTTAAAATCAACGGTGAGTTTGAATATATCACTCTGGGAATATTCAAAGGCGAAAGGCCCGAGAAGGTGCGCGGGAAATTAATAAACTTCTCCGCATATGACAGAATGGTTTACTTCGATATTTCCGCAGAAGATTTTATTGCCGGACTTACGTTCCCGACGACACTGGGTGAAATATATCAGAAATTATGCGATTTTGTCGGAGTAAACCCTGTTTCGTTAACGTTTATTAACTCCGACAAACAGTTTACATTCAATCCTTTTTCCAACGCAGAATATACGGCGCGTGAAATTCTCGCATGGATAGCCGAAGCCGCCGGGTCATATGCTCGGATAAATCCGTCGGGAAACGTCGAATTAACATGGTTTACAAATAAGAGTCACACTATCCTCAAAAGTGACAGGTTTGAAATGACGGAGTCTGAATTCACTGCTCCGGCAATAGACAAACTGGAGGTTTATAATTCATATGGGGATCAGCTCGTAACTGCCGGTGAGGGTTCAAACACATATGTAATCAGCGACAATCCGTTCCTTTACATTGAAAACGACACCGAAATAGAAGGTTTACAAACGTTTGTTAACCAGTTATACAACCGTTTAATAACCTTTCCCACATACAATCCTGCGTCTCTGCGTGCGGAATGGTACCCCGAAATCAAATGCGGCAATATCATAAATGTGGTTGATGATTACGGAAACAACATTACTTTTCCGATATTTTCGCAGACTATCACATGGAAAGGATTCGGCAGAGTTGAATATGAAAACTCCGGCGGTCTGATCCGCGAAATCGCACCTATTCAGCAGAGAGAACTTGAGGGTTTAAAGAAAAATATGCTCAAGACGACTGACTTATACACGAGCATATCGAGTTATTTGAATTCTCAGGAAGGAAAAGCATCAATCACATCTGCTGTCGGCGGCGAGTTTGTTCAGATTTCCGACGGAAGTTCGCTTACTTCAACCAATGAAATTGCGCAGCTCATAGAAAATACGGAGACCGGAATAAACAACAAGATTTCCCTGACTGCAGGAATCGGAAAAGGCACTATAGGTTCAAATGTGCAGGCAATGCTCACGCTGTTTGCGAATACAGATACATCCTCAATTTCACTTGCGGCAAATGCAATAACATTGACAGCAACGCCGCAATCCACAGAGGAAGAATATGATGTAGGCGATCAGTATCACCTTACTGGACAAACCTATTATTTTGAAAAGACTTCAGACGGATATTACACATCAAACAATGCTGGAGTAAACAGTTCATACGCATATGGAATACTGAAATTCTCATTCACCGAACAGACATCAGTCAAATTATATTGTATTTCATATGGCGAAAGCAATTATGACTACGGCATAGTTTCGACTCTTGACAATGCATTAAGCAATGACAACACGGCTGATACAAGCAATGTATTGAAATCCTTTAAAGGTGAAAGCTCTGAGTCACCACAAACACTTACAATTACAGTTCCCGAGGGTTCACACTACATTACATTTAAGTATATCAAGGATTCATCAGCGGACAGCGGTGGAGACTATTTCAAAATCAAAGCTACAGCCACAAGAACTGTACAGGGCAGAGATACCATTCTATCTTTATCAAGCAATGGTCTTCTAATATCATCGACCGATCTGAAACTTACAGGTACGGTAACATTCTCGGATTTGTCTACAGCCGGAGCTACAGTAATCAACGGAGCCAATATTGCAACAGACACACTGAAGGTCAAAAACATATATTTCAATTCAGATGAAGATGAGCCAATTTTAACATCTATCTTCAAAACAGATTATAAAACAATTGATTTTGGAGTGCAGTCACACACTTCAGCAAGCGACACAAACGAAGTCAATATTTACGGAGACGAAATCAACTTTTATTACGTAAACAGCAGCAATGAAAACGAACTTACGATGACTTTTGACGTAAGAAACGGCAAAATCCTCTTTGACGGCACTTATGGAATAATAGGTTCCAGTACAAATTATCTGAATCGTCTTTATGTAAAAAAAATTTACTTTGCTGACGGCACTACAATGGATACAGCACCATAATGAAAGGAGAGCTATGAAATTAAAAGATTTGATAAACGCATTTCCGGCTTTTCAAAAATTATCATCTCAGGACATCGGAATTTCGACACTTCATAAACTGGCTGTCATGTTTGACAAGTTGGACGTGCATTTCCGCTTCTTCCAGAATGAGCGGAACATACTGGTTGAAAAATACTGCAACGTCAAGGATGGAAAGGTATATCCGAAAAATCTAATAGCCGGTCAGGAATTCGACAAGGAATGTACTGAGCTGCTGAATCTCGACATTGATGTGAGCGAAATCGACCTCCCTGTTATCATTCCCGAAACCGAAAATATAAAACTGTCATACTCAGACCTTGAAAGTCTTAAAGAATTTATTCGGATAGGCGGTAAAAATGACGACTGAAATTTTAATCGAGGTAAGAGACAGGCTTCCTGTGGTAAGAACCTGCGTTGATTTAATAACCCATAACAGTGATTATTATATCAGATTCGTCTTCGATGACGAATGGAATGAATATCCGCATAAAACCGTTTATTTTGTGTATGAAGACGGAAGTTATACACCTGTAATCATGAGCGGTGACACCTGCAGTTTCCCGATGGTGCAGAATGAGCGGCGCAGAGTATTTATAGGTGTTCAGGGCGGAAATTTAAAAACCACAAGGGCGTGTCATATCAACGTCTACGATTCTATCGCAGATATGTTGAATCAGCAAATCCCTTCCCCGTCTGAGGATGTATATGCTCAGATTATGAGTATCATCAACAACCTTGAGGCGGCTAAACTTAACCCCGTCGAGAAAACCGACGACATGACACAGCCGGTCGGGCGGGACGAAAGCGGGCGGCTGTATACATATCCATCGGGCGGCGGAGGCAGCGGACT
>JBJEFM010000223.1:0-5243 GCA_051874035.1 Bacillus sp. (in: firmicutes) | reverse complement strand
ATCCCCCACCTATCATTAGATGAACCAACCTTAGTACCTGTTAAACGGGATAAATATTTTTAATAGAATATTTCTAAAATTTTAACCATTATTTCATTATTTTATAAATATAATTATTTTGCATCTATCTTTTCGAAAGGGAGGCTTTCTACGTATGGATAAACACGAGCAACAGAAGAAGCAAAAGGAAGAGCAAGATAAAAGACTGACAACGGCTTTTGGCGCACCGGTAGCAGACAACCAAAACACGATGACAGCCGGACCTAGAGGACCGGTTGTCATGCAGGATGCCTGGTTCCTTGAAAAAATGGCGCATTTCGACCGCGAAGTGATTCCTGAAAGACGCATGCATGCGAAAGGTTCAGGAGCTTTCGGAACATTCACTGTGACGAATGATATTACGAAATATACAAAAGCGGCGATCTTTTCCCAAGTAGGAAAACAGACGGAAATGTTCGTACGCTTCTCCACGGTCGCCGGCGAACGCGGAGCGGCGGATGCAGAAAGGGATATCCGCGGATTTGCCATGAAGTTCTATACAGAGGAAGGAAACTGGGACCTTGTCGGCAATAATACGCCTGTATTCTTCTTCAGGGATCCCAAGAAGTTCCCGGATTTAAATCATGCAGTTAAACGCGACCCGCGCACCAATATGCGCAGCGCCCAAAACAACTGGGATTTCTGGTCCTCCTTGCCCGAGGCCCTTCATCAAGTGACAATCACGATGAGCGACCGGGGAATCCCGAAGAGCTATCGCCATATGCATGGCTTCGGAAGCCATACATACAGCTTCATTAATGCGGCTAACGAACGCCACTGGGTGAAATTCCATTTTGTCACACAGCAAGGAATCGAAAACCTGACTGATGAAGAAGCAGTGGCACTTGTAGGGGTGGACCGCGAAAGCCACCAAAGGGATCTGTATGAAGCCATCGAGCGCGGCGAGTTCCCTAAATGGAAGATGTATATCCAAATCATGACGGAAGAACAGGCGAAACATATGCCTTACAACCCGTTCGACTTGACAAAAGTCTGGTATAAGAGCGAATTCCCTCTGATTGAAGTAGGAGAATTCGAATTGAACCGCAACCCGGAAAACTATTTTGCCGATGTGGAACAAGCAGCCTTCGCTCCAACCAATATTGTGCCCGGCATCGGATTCTCGCCGGATAAAATGCTGCAAGGGCGCTTGTTCTCCTATGGAGATGCACAGCGCTACCGCTTAGGCGTGAACCATTGGCAAATCCCTGTCAATTATCCAAGGGGCGCGAAGCATTTCAATCCGTTCCATAGAGATGGAGCTATGAGGGTGGACGGCAATGCGGGCAGCACAAAACATTATGAACCGAACAGCTATGGTGAATGGCAGGAACAACCTGAATATAAACAGCCGGCGCTTGAATTAAACGGTGCGGCGTACGAATGGAACTTCCGCGAAGATGATGATGATTACTATACACAACCGGGCAAATTGTTCCATTTGATGACGCCCGATAAGCAACAACTGCTATTCGAAAACACAGCGCGCAATATGCGCGGCACAACGCGCGAAGTGCAGTTAAGACATATCCATAACTGCTACAAAGCCGCTCCGGCATACGGCGAAGGAGTAGCCAAGGCACTTGGCATTCCGTGGGCCGAGGTAGAAGCTTCCCTATAAAGTGAACCTTTTGTAGCGGGGTCTTCCCCTCCCACCCATAAGTAGCTGGAACAATCGGATTAGTAGAGGGCTGGATCGATTCAATAACTGCAAAAAAGCCATAAGAACCGCCTGCAATGTGCTTATTTTTCAAGTAGGCGTATTGAGAAAGGTCTCATCTATATATTGATGAGGAAAAAAATAGGATGGCAACGAATGGGCTGCAGCAGTAACGTTGAACAGCCAATCAATATAATCCAAGAAGGGACTGCCCATAAGTCATCAAAAACGACTTATAAGAGCAGTCCCTTTGTCTGGAATTCTATCTGCGTTTCCGCCATAAATGCAGGACGGCCATCTAAATACCTGCTTACCGATGCTAATTGTATCCGTCTGGACTTACTTTCGCAACGCCTTATCGATACAATCCGCCAATCTTTCCTCAATATCCTTCGCTAAATCTTTAAGCGCTGGATCATTCACCATTTCAATGAGAGTGGTCGGTTTCGGCATTCCGATTTTGGTTCTACCCGCATCCTCATATACAACAATCTTGCATGGCAAGAAATAGCCCGCCATGGGATTCTTCGATAAAACACGTTGCGCTTCAACCGGGCTGCACACCTCTAGAATATGGTAAGATTGTGGGAAATCCAGTCCTTTTTCCTGCAATTTATCTTTCACATCAAATTGCCAAAGCACCCCGAATTTTTCTTCCTTTAAGCTCTTTTCAAGAGAAGCAATAGCTTCTGTATTTGTTTTGTCCGTTTCGACCGTATAATGAAACATCTAATCATCTCCCTATTCATTGCTCCTTATTATTTTCCCGCCTATTCTCCCGCTAAACATTGTGGATATATCGGGAGATGCAAAAATAACATGTATGGCTTGAATAGAGTAAGCCCAGCCATTCCGTCTACAAGAATTATTCAACAGGCGAAAGTTCACTTTCTGTTACCCATTTATCCCGTTTAACAGGTACTAAGATTGGTTCATCTAATGATAGGTGGGAGATGAAGGAAAACTCCCACCTATCAAAGATTCACTTTATGGTTTTTCACTTCTTCTCCGCCTGTAGTTGGAGTGAAATCAATCATATATACCGTTGTCTTTTCCGCAGAATCGATTGTAACAGTTGCCTCTACCATACCTTCCATACTCCTCATTTGGTGCGGCATCATCCTTGTTTGCTCCCTGTTTCATCATTATCGTTGGAGCAGGCTCCCATTACCATGATGAGAGCAGTCAATAATGATACTAGCAATGATGGCAAGATAGTGAGCCCGTCTGCTTTCATCTATGCCTTTTCGCTTCGCTGCCTCTGCATACCCTTTCATATAAGTAAGGGGGCTCAGTTCATGGGAAATGCTCGCCAAGAACTCGCTCCTTTCCTGTTTAACATGCTTTAAATCTTCCGCAAGAATTGTAATAGAACGGGATAAATCACCCAATTCATCATTTCTCTCCATTTCTTGGCACCCGACCTAATTTCTTCGATATGAGGGCTTGCTCCTCCCAGTCTAATTTTGTGGATGAAATGATAACATTCTGATTATAATCCGTAATAATGACCACTGTTTCCGCGTTCGCTTCCATCAGAGCAATATGCCGCAGGGTTTCCTCTTCATAGGAACTCTCAAGCACATCCCTATGGCTGTTTCCCCTCGCTTGAAGCGCCCTAGCTCTTCTTCGATCCAGGAATCCACAATGCCCGTATGCAGAAAAAAGAGCAGCAACATCTCCAGGATAAGCATAGCCTCCAAAAACCAAAGGACGAATTTCATTGATATTTTGTTCAAAGGTATCATCCTTCCAAACAAATGGAGTTTTTTGGGATATAACAAAAAATAATCCAATGGCTACGATATTGATCGGGGTGGCAACGCGAATCAAATCGTATCACCCTATTTTCATGAAGAGTTTCAATCAGGATAAATTCCCCATACAATAATAACCAAATGCTCTTGTGACACGATGCATTCCACAATACAATATTAGAAGTTGATTAAAAATAAGGAAGTATATGGATATGAAATAGTGAAACCATTCAAACAATATAGCAATGCCCCATCATAAAATGAGCAAAGCCAGGCTGGAATCCGAACAAGAAAGGATTTATATTATGAAGAAAAAATTTTTCATATTGCTATTTTCATTATTGCTTGTTATTGTCGTCGGCGGGTTTATTTTCAACAAGGAAGATGACGAAAGGTTCAGCGGTCTTTCAAACGAATACGACGTTTCTCCGCAAAATACAATAGCCTATATCGTATATAGTGATGGAAAGCCGCAGCTTTTGCTGTATAACGAGGAAAAAACACTAAAAAAAACCGTGGCGGAATTTGATGAAAACACCCTGATTTTCGATCCGACTTTTTCTAAGGACGGCACCGTTTTGGCTTATGTTACTTCCAACAAGAATAAAGAAACCGAACTGGAAAGCACCGTACACTTCCTTGATATGAAAACTTTCAAATTGAAAGAAGTGTTCACGGATCATTCTACAATCACAGAAATTGACTTCAAACCTGATCAATCTTCCTTGTTTTACTTGCGTGCCGGCACATTTGAGAATTATTCACCGATCACGGGAGAACGCCCTCACGAGTTTGATGTCTTTGAATATCATCTCGAGAAGAAATCACATGCGCCCATAACCAATCTTAAGCAATATTCGATGGAATCCTTGCATGCTGCGCCTAGCGGCGACAAGATTTATATCCAAAGAATCCATGATGATGATGTTAAAACGGCCGAAGATTCATTCGAAGCAAAGCAAAAAATTTTCGAGATTCCTTTAGCGCAGCCTGAACAAGCGGGCATCGTTTCCAATCCGGACCGACAAGTGGATATTTACGATTTTGATATCACACCTGAGGGAACGGGGATGATTTTTCAATCTATCAGCAATTCTGAGGAGGGGGGTACTTTCGAATATGAATTATATCAATATGACTTGAAATCGAAGCAAGAAAAACAGCTGACCCGCCTCGGCCAATATGTAGGCGACCCTGTCATCAGCTCCGACGGCAAAACCATTTACTTCATGCTGGACAAAAATTTCGCAAAGGGCGATCCGGTCCATCACTTATACAAAATGAATCCTGATGGCGACTATATGAAAGAAGTGGAACTTCCTACAAGTATGGAAGAGAAATGAAGTGAATCTTTGATCGGTGAACCGATCGGACTGTTGCTGGCACTTGATCTCCCGCCTGCACATGTGTGTTATCGTCAAAAACCAACAAACAATTATTTTTGTTCCGTTAACGGGTATAAACTTTATTTTGCAAAAAGAGGGCTTGGCTAAGGGCATTGCTAACTAATCAACTTGATTCAGAGGGTTGCTGTTGAAACGAGGAGGATATATAGCGAATGTTTATATTTATGTACTAGATACATTAGCAGATTGGGAACTTGGCTATGTAACATCAGAACTTGATT
Organism: Bacillus sp. (in: firmicutes); assembly: GCA_051874035.1. GTDB lineage: Bacteria > Bacillota > Bacilli > Bacillales > DSM-1321 > Bacillus_AD. The sequence continues at coordinate 160 of JBJEFM010000223.1, read as the reverse complement.
CAGGTCAATATTTTAAAAAACAATGCGAGAATGTTTCGGTAAAAACCGTTGGGCTACAAAAGAACCAATCGTAACGAAGGGAGGTATGACAGTCGTTCCGGAGATAAATGTCGATGAAATGACCTCTGAGCCGTCAACAGTTTTATCCCGTTTAACAGGT
>JBJEFM010000222.1:25328-28026 GCA_051874035.1 Bacillus sp. (in: firmicutes) | reverse complement strand
ATTGGTTCATCTAATGATAGGTGGGGGATGAAGGAACCCCCCCACCTATCAAAGAGTCACTTTATCAAGAAACATACATACAATTCTCTTTTCTATATAAATTAGCTTCCAGCCTTTAAAAATGATATTTATTACGTTGCCATGCAGTCCGTTTCCATAAGAGCGCCAGAATCATTTCTAAAATGCCGATTCCTAAATAAATCGGCTGCAGGATTGATAAATGACCGATGAGCATCACTTGAACTATAATCCATCCAGTCAAGACCACCCCTGTGAAAAATATGTATTTCCATGCCGCCGCACAATTCATCTTCACGGACGCAACCGCTACTATAGCATGCCCGAATCCAATGACAAAAAATAACAGGAGACCAGGAATTAAGAAATTCGGGAACAAATCCTCGGGCAATATATCCGTGCTCATCCCAAGGCTTTCCCCGCTCGGGTCCATCATTAAACCGAAACCGCCCGCTAAAGCGCCGATCCCTGTGATGGATAAGACAGTAAGATTCAAGTTTCTAACTACCTTCCGTTTGTCCATAAAAAACGCCTGCCCTTCAACCTGAATAAAGCAGAGAATGCCTGCTTAATAGACATTCTCCGCCTTTTCTTCAATCCATTTTCTTATAATGATGCCGTCCTAATGCATCCGCCGCAATCATCGCAGCGACTACGTCCTCCGGTGTCACCTCAAACGGCATATTCCCCATTGTGTCGCCTTCTGCGCAGGCAATCTCCGCCGCTTTTTGGAGTTGGTTCACATCGATCTCTTTCACACCCAGTTCACTCAAAGTGATAGGCAGGCCGACACCCGCACAAAACTCAATGACCTCTTCCAGCTCATCAGATCCCATATTCTCCAGCACTAACTGAGTGATTGTGCCGAAAGCGACCTTCTCGCCATGATACATATGGTGCGTCTCTTCCATAGCTGTCATACCGTTATGGATGGCATGGGCCGCAGCAAGACCGCCGCTTTCAAAGCCGACGCCGCTTAAATACGTGTTGGCTTCGATGACATTCTCCACAGCTTTTGTTACCATATGCTTCTCCACTGCCAGTTTGGCTTTCAATCCGTCTTCCAGAATCGTGTCATAGCAAAGCTTGGCAAGTGAGATTGCCGCCTTGGTCGGTTTAGCGCCGGCTATCGTATTTCCGTTCGAACGAAGTGTAGCGCGCGCTTCGAAATATGTCGCTAATGCGTCGCCAATTCCGGCGACCAATAATCGGACCGGGGCATCCGCGATAACTTGCGAATCGACAATGACCATATCCGGGTTCTTAGGTAGGAAGAAGTACTCTTCGAACACACCTTCTTCCGTATAAATGACAGACAACGCACTGCAAGGCGCATCGGTCGAAGCAACCGTTGGCACAATAACGACCGGACAGTTCTTATAATACGCGACAGCTTTAGCGGTATCCAACGTTTTCCCGCCCCCGACGCCGACAATCACATCATACGCTTCTGTTATGTCCACTAATCGATTGATTTCCGCCCTTGAGCATTCACCGTTGAATTTTTCGATCTCACAAACAGCCCCATTACTTTGAAAGCTTGCTTTTACCCTTTCACCTACTGTTTCCATTAGAAACGCATCCACAAGAATGAATGCTTTGCTGCCTAGCTTGCTCACATGATTATGTAACTCCGCCAGCTCGCCCTTCCCTTGAATATATCTTCCTGTTGATATAATCACTTTCTCCATATAATCATCTCCTACAATATCATTTCCTCTGCATCAAATCAGCTGTTCACCAATTCACATGATTCCAGATCATAAATGAACATATCTTCTCCATACACTTCCTCCCAATCTTGGACGAATTGAGACATGCTGCTCTCTGTCAGCGGATGGGATGCCGCCGATTCCAGGATAGGGAGTGAAATGGTAGCCGCTTGACTGCCCGCCACCGCTATATCGTACACTTGCTGGGCGTTTTTGAAAGAAGCCGCAAGCACCTTGGTCGACAACTGGAAATTCTCGAAACAAGCAACAATCGCCGCTACGACTTCTACTCCATTGCCGCTGATTGTATCAATGCGGTTCACATAAGGCGCCACGTAATCCGCCCCTGCCTTAGCCGCCAACAAGGCTTGATTAGCTGTTAAAATGGCTGTCGCTGTCACATTGAATCCTTGCGCTTTCAACTCACGAATCGCCTTCAGACCTTCCGGGAACACCGGCACTTTAATATACAAGTTGCCGCCGATTACATTACGCAGACAATGCGCTTCCTTCACCATTTGTTCGGCTGTATGCCCAAGCACCTGCACATGCAGCATCGTTCCCTCGCCAATCACATCGCGGATCGATTGTATAAGCGGGAAGAACGGCTTGTTCTCCTTTGCGATAATTGTAGGATTTGTTGTGACTCCTTCAACAGAATATAGGTCGAATCCTTTCTTGATTTGTTCAAGATTGGCTGTGTCCAAAAGATATTGCATACTGCTCCCTCCCTCAAATTGGCCGAAATTCACCTTATCCATTTCCCCTTATCGCCGATTTGCAAACTTCCAAAAAAGAGCATAAAAAAAGAGACCTCCGGACTGGAGGGCTATCGTTTCATTTCTATTATTCCCACTCGAAAATTTTATACATACACTAAACAAATTCCGTTTGGTATTTTGACTTCATTTGATTCAGATTATACACATTGTTAATTATCGATAGGCTGCTTAAACTTCCGCTATCAA
>JBJEFM010000222.1:0-25228 GCA_051874035.1 Bacillus sp. (in: firmicutes) | reverse complement strand
AATCAATACACATAAATTATATAAACACATTACATTCTTGACAGATTTTCCTAAAGCCCAACAAACTGGAATTTGTGGAATTAATCCGTATCAATCACCAAGTGGTATTTTCCGCAATGAAGGCACTGGAACAGATAGCCACACATAGAGCCGTCTTTTACGAGGTATTTTCTTGCATCATCCCATCCATCAAAAGAACCATCTTCTTCAAACAGTTCATCAGCTATACCCATTTTTTCCAGTTCTTTTGTTCCAACTGTTCCCAGGTATGCACAATAATCGTTGCAGCATGCCTTCCAGTTTTCACCCTGCCAGCTTTCATATCCAGGTGTTCTGCAGAAAAGTTCTTCTGTAGCTTCAGGATTGTCTATGCTATCAGCATCTTGGATAAAGGAACCATCGAATTTTTCTGCAGCTTTGCCAGAGGCAATACAGTCCAAACAGATGCACTCAACATCTTCTTCTGAGTAAATTCTCTCTATATATGCATCAACTGTTCTGCCACAGCATTCACAGATATTATTTGAGAACTTAACTACTCCGCACTGATAAACATTTGGGTGATATTTGAACTTGGGCAGTTTATTTATATCAATTATGTTTTCCATGTTTCCTCCAATAAATTATGACCTATTTCTTCTTGGGTTTCAAAGCCAGCAATTCTTCATACATTGCATTCAGAACCGTATCCATCAATTCAAATTTAACAAACTCGCTACAACTATTCCTTTAACCAGTCTGGCAAAGGATACTAACTAGTCTTCGCAGGAACACCATTGGTTTCCTTAAGATAAATGCCAGACAATCATCGTCATAAGCGCTAGCCTATGTAATTGTTTTTATACTATTTACGGTCTATTCTTTATACATCTCGACCAACTGGAATTTGTCAATTTTAACTCTGTAATTTACATCCGTTTTCCTGTGTTGGTATCAATAAAATATCTGCCTGTGTCATCAAAACAGAACTCTAAATCTGTACCTACCGACATATCGTATACTGCTAAAACTGCCGGTTCAATATTGGCAAGAGTATTGAAATCTACTACCATTGAATTGTCAGGGTTATCCAAATATTCCTGAGTATCATTATCTCCAATCGCTCTCCAACCATTATCAGAGGGATTTACACTTTCTTCTCTAAATAGCCATTTCAATTTGGAAGTTCCTTGATAAATTGATTTAGTAATAACAACTCCGCCTGCATTTTCTATAAAAGAAGCTTTTTTCTTTTTGAATAAACCCATAAGTATACACCTCCACAAATTCCAATATATCGCACGCTTTCGATGGATAAAGTATATCAGAATATTACGTCAAATTCTATCAGCAATTAATTAGCCCCCAGAAGTTTCCTTCTGAGGGCTACCTTTAACTGGTATACTACTAATCAAGCACTAATTATCTGCTATCATTCTGCTATCATTTAAGCCCTTTTACCTTCAGGAATCCGGTAACCATGGGCTTTTCTGACGCCTAAAAATTATTCCAGTTCAATAGTAGCAGGTGGCTTAGAAGTAATATCATACACGACACGGTTGATGTGCGGCACTTCGTCATGACGTTCAAGACGTGCCGATCCTTCTGTTATTACAGAATCTGTTTTTTTTAACCAGTTCAAGTGGTTGATTTGTCGCATTGAATTGCCAACCTTTCATGCTTACTAGCATGTTCTTATCATAAACAAAGGGTTGTCAGCGAATCCGTTTTACTGACTTTCGGAATAACCTTCAACATGCACAATTAAGACAAATCTTCTCCATTCGTCGCAATAACTTTTTTATACCAGTTAAAACTTTTCTTTTTCTTTCTATCCATCGTTCCGCTTCCGTCATCATGCTTATCTACATAAATGAAGCCATAGCGCTTTTTGTATTCGCCTGTTGTGAATGAAACACAATCGATGCAGCCCCATGGTGTATATCCCATCAGATCTACTCCGTCTAAAGTTACTGCTTTTTTCATTTCTTCAATATGTGAACGAAGATAGTCGATGCGGTAGTCATCAATGATTTCTCCGTTTTCTTCAACTTTATCAATAGCACCAAAACCATTTTCTACGATAAATAATGGTTTTTGGTAACGCTCATAAAGTAAATTTAATGCATAACGAAGACCGATTGGATCAATTTGCCATCCCCAGTCAGAGGATTTCACATAAGGATTCGGCACACTGCCTTCAAAACCGGCTGTTGCTGCTCCATCCCCTACTGCACCTGCCTTCACAGCATTCGTCATATAGTAGCTTAAACCTACATAATCCACTGTACCTTCTTTTAAGATCTGCTCATCTTCAGGTTCCATAATGATATTGAAGCCCTTTCTTTCCCATTCTTTAATCGCATACGAAGGGTAAACTCCGCGCACATGCACATCACCGAATAAATAACGGTCATGCATGGCTTCTACAGAATACATCATATCCTCCGGCTTGCAAGAATATGGATAGATTGGCACACAAGCGATCATACAGCCAATTTGGAAATTAGGATTGATTTCACGTCCAATCTTAACCACTTTGGCACTGGCAACCAATTCATGGTGAACAACTTGGTACATGCATTCTTCCGGATTTTCTTCTTTTGTAAAATCAACACCTGAACATGTATACCCAAACAAAGGATATTTGTAATTCTTCTGATTATTGATTTCATTAAACGTCATCCAATATTTCACTTTATTTTTATAACGTTCCATAACAGTCGTGCTATATTTCACAAAGAAATCAATAACTTTTCTGTTTTTCCATCCACCATATTTTTGGACCAGATGATATGGCATTTCAAAATGAGACAATGTGATTACTGGCTCGATATTATACTTCAGCAGCTCATCAAATAAATCATCGTAGAATTGTAATCCTTCTTCATTTGGACATTCTTCATCGCCATTTGGAAAAATTCGCGTCCATGCAATAGATGTACGGAAGCATTTGAAGCCCATTTCTGCAAATAAAGCAATATCTTCCTTGTAACGAGAATAGAAATCCACCGCCTCATGATTTGGATAATATAAACCTTCTTCAATTTTATCTGTGATGACACGGTCCACTCCGTGAGAACCGCCAGTTAAAACATCGACAATGCTTGCACCTTTACCACCTTTATTCCAACCACCTTCAACTTGATGGGCCGCAACAGCGCCTCCCCAAAGAAAACTGCTCGGTAACTTATTCATGATACCCTCTCTCCTATATCAACTAATTGTATAACTTGATCTGATACTTCAACATTCTTCGCTTCATCGACCATAACATCTGTCTTTTTATCCGCATTTGTCACAATGAAAATAGTCGTGTTGTCGTATCCATGAGTTGTAATTAATTCTTTATCGAAACTAATCAATAGCTGACCGCGTTCTACTACTGCGTCCTGAGCCACATGAGCGGTAAAGCCTTCTCCGTTCATATTAACCGTATCGATACCAATATGAATCAGAACTTCCACTCCATCATTTGAAGTTAAGCCTATTGCGTGGTTTGTCGGGAACAAAGCGCTTACCTTTCCAGAGAATGGCGCGTAAACTTTTCCTTCAGCCGGGATGATTCCCACACCTTTCCCCATCATTTCAGACGCAAATGCTGCATCTTTTACTTCTCTGACAGGAATAGCATGACCTTTCATCGGACTGCAGATTATATTTGTCTCTTCTTTACTGATTGCTTGCGCTTTAATGATTGTTTCTGTCGTTTTATTTTCAACTTTGTTTTCTCTTACTCCAAACATATACGTAAGCACTATACCTAATGAGAAGGCAACGGCAATGGAAATGATGAAACCAACAAACTCCATTCCATATCCTTCTTTAAAGTAGGCTGGTAAAGTTGCGATACCAGGCATGTTGTATCCCCATGATACAGCCTTGAAAGCTCCTGCAATCGCACCCCCGACTGCCCCTGCAATACATCCGCAGATCAGAGGATATTTCAAACGTAATGTTACCCCATAAATAGCCGGTTCTGTAATACCGAACAACCCTGTGATGGCTGCCGGAAGTGATACATTCTTCATCTCTTGATCTTTAATTTTCAAGAATACACCAAACGCTGCCCCAGCTTGAGCGAATACCGCAGATGCTTGAAGTGCAGTGAAGGTATCGTACCCTAATGTTGCATAGTTGCCGACTGTTACAGGCGTAATGCCCCAGTGAACACCAAAAATAACAAGTACTTGCCAGAAACCTCCGATTACCGCCCCTGCCACAATTGGGCTTAAGTTATAAAGGAAGTTATAAGCATCACCAATCATTCCACCAATGCTGCTTCCAATTGGACCGAATACTAACAATGTCAATGGTACAATGATTGCAATACAAAGAAGTGGTGTGAATAAATTACGGATAACCGTAGGCAAGATTTTTTCAAAGAATCGTTGCAAGTAAGATAAAATCCATACGGATAAAATAATCGGAATAACAGAAGACGTATAGCTAAGCATCTGTACTGGAATTCCAAAGAAATCAAGCGGCTGTGCCATAACCGGAATTCCTATTACGTCGTTCAATAGCTTCATTGTATCCGGATTAGCAAGCGCCGATTGAATCAAACTCTGAACAGCCGGGTCTGCAGAATCTACACTCAAGAATTTGTGTGCCGTAATCATATTGATGAAATCCGGATTCACAAGTGCACACGCCGATACAACTGCGATAAAGACATTTACATTAAACTTTTTAGCTGCTGTAACCGCTATCATTACTGGTAAAAAAGTAAAACCTGTCCATGAAACAAAATTCAGGATACGGTAAGTTCCACCAGCCGGGTCCATCCAATCAAGTGCTGTAAGAACACCCAAAATCCCTTGAAGGATACCGCACGCTGCCAGCGTATATAAAAATGGAGCAAAAATACTTGAAATGATATCAATTAACTTACTGAAAATACCGACTTTCTGTTGACTGCCTTTTTCTTGAGCTTTTTGCTCATCAATCTGAACTAAAGACAAAACATGCTCATAAGCATCCTTCACATGATTTCCAATGACAATTTGAAACTGTCCGCCTGCTTCTACCACTGTAATAACTCCTTGGATTTTGGAGACATTCTCTTTATTGACTTTCGAAGCATCGGAAAGAATAAAACGAAGTCTGGTAGCGCAATGTGTCACATTAATAATGTTCTCATCGCCACCCAGCTCATGAACTATTTCTTTAGCCGTTTTGCTATAATCTATTGCCACGATTACCCCTCCTACATTCAATTAATTTTATTAGGATGGATAAAATGTAACAAAAAATGAAAGGGCTGTCATTACTTCACAGCAAACGAGACACAACTGTTCCGCAACACGGTATTTGTTACAAATAAAAAACAACTTGTTTTTTAAATCCGCCTTGCAATTGCCTCCATAATAAAAATGACCGGAACTTGGGTTGTGACATTATACTCTCCATTGATAAGCTGATTCGTCAAATAGTAAGCAAGATTGTAGTCCGACATCTTGGCAATCGTTGAATTTTCACTGTTTGTTATACTGATAATGCTGCATTGACGAGATTTAAACTGGTTAATCAAATGAATAACCTGCTTTGTCTCCCCGGAAACAGACAACGCTATAACGACCGCATTTTCGTACAAATCTTCCATGATTGGATAAAAAGGATCATCAATATGATGACTGAACTTTCCCATATTAGAAAAATAACGCGCCCCATATTTTCCTAGCGCTCCTGAGGATCCAACGCCTATAAAGATAACCCTTTTGGATTCTCTTACCAATTGGGCAACCTGAAGAATTCTCTCTTCAAACTCTTCATTATCACTGCTCTTGAAATAACGAATGATCTCAGAAATGTCATTTGCCGGCTTCTTCTTTTCCGTATTCTCCACATAAGCTTTCAGTTGTACCCTAAACTCCGCATAGCCGTCACAATCTATCTTTTTGCAAAAACGCATGATTGTAGATGTCGACACATGTACGGCACCGGCCAATTCCCTTATTGTCATGAACAAAACCTGTTGTGTATGCTTCATAACATAGTCATAGACCATAAACTCTAATTGATTAAAACTCTGAATTTTTTCGTATGTAAACATATCCAATACCTTTTTCAATTTATTTTATTGCTATCATATCATTAGTGTTCCAAAAATAATGACCGAATTTTTAGTTTGATTATTTTTCCACTTCCCTCATACCTAAATAGAAAAAGCCCTTGAAATCAAGAGTTTGTTTCTTGCAATTTCACGAACTTGTTTTTAAGATGCCAAACGAGCAGTTAGGGCATCAGAAAAGTCATCTGATGACTTTTCTGGCAGTCTCATATATTTACATGTAATAACATCTAGTTTTTCATTAATGAATATTATGCTTTCTGAAATGCCCCCTGGACATCTGCTACATCGTATACTGTTACAACTGCCTCTCCTTATAATAACGGTTTATATCTTGTGTTTGTTGGTCAGATAAACCTAACTTTCAAAAATTATGGGTCATGAATACAAAAAGGCAGCTCACCCTTAGAGGATCGACTGCTTTTTAATGTTTTTGCTATACCTTACTATGAATTTCTTGATTCAATTTAAAATCATCAATCATCTCAATTATTTTAGCCATAAAAAAACTCCCTTTCATTTGCTAAATAACGCAAATAAAAGAGAGTAATTTTAAATAGTCAATTGTTGCAGGTGGTAAAAACCGATATTGAGAGAAGTGGCTAAAAGTCAGTTATACCAATGCTTTCAGCTTACTTTTCGAATATCTCACCTACAACTTATTCCCACTCAATAGTAGCAGGTGGCTTAGAAGTAATGTCATACACGACGCGGTTGATGTGCGGCACTTCGTTTACCATGCGGACAGAGATCTTCTGTAGAACGTCCCAAGGGATACGTGCCCAGTCGGATGTCATGCCGTCGATTGAAGTTACGGCACGGATGCCGATTGTGTAATCGTACGTACGGGCATCGCCCATAACGCCTACACTGCGGATGTTCGGAAGTACAGTGAAGTATTGCCAAATATCGCGCTCAAGGCCGGCTTTCTTGATTTCATCGCGAAGGATGAAGTCGGATTCACGGACGATTTCAAGCTTCTCAGGCGTAATTTCGCCAAGTACGCGAATGCCAAGGCCAGGGCCCGGGAATGGTTGGCGCCATACGACTTCATCGCTCATGCCAAGTTCTGTTCCAAGTGCACGGACTTCGTCTTTGAATAATGTGTTTAATGGCTCAATTAATTTGAATGCCATATCTTCCGGAAGTCCGCCTACGTTATGGTGAGACTTGATTGTTTGTGCAGTAGCTGTACCGCTTTCGATAATATCTGTATATAGTGTACCTTGTGCCAGGAATTCGATTCCTTCAAGCTTCGCCGCTTCATCGTCGAATACATAGATGAATTCGTTGCCGATGATTTTACGTTTTTCTTCCGGATCGGATACGCCGGCCAGCTTGTTCATGAAACGCTCGCTTGCATCCACTTTGATAACATTCATATGGAATTGCTCAGTGAATGTCTTCATAACGCTCTCCGCTTCGCCTTTGCGAAGAAGACCGTGGTCGACGAAGATACATGTTAATTGGTCGCCGATCGCTTTATGGATCAGAACTGCAACAACAGAAGAATCCACGCCGCCGCTCAGTGCGCATAGTACTTTCTTGTCGCCGACTGTTTCGCGGATCTTCTCGATTTCGATTTCAATGAAGTTATGCATGGACCATTCGCCTTTGCAGCCGCACACATTGAATGCGAAGTTCTTCAGAAGTTCATTCCCATGCTCGGAATGCCTTACTTCCGGATGGAATTGCACCGCGTATAACTGGCGTGATTCATCACTCATGCCTGCGATCGGGCAAGATACGCTCGTTGCATCAATAGTGAAGCCTTCCGGTGTCGCAGTGACCAAATCACCATGGCTCATCCATACAATTTGATCTGTCGGAAGCTCTTTATATAAGACAGATTCGTTCTTAATGTTGATTTCAGCTTTTCCGTATTCTCTATGGTTCGCTTTCTCAACTTTTCCGCCGAAGTGCGTTGTCATCAATTGCATGCCATAGCAAATACCGAACACAGGGATACCCATGTCGAAGATGCGCTCGTCGCAGCGGAATGAATTTTCGTCATATACGCTGTTAGGACCGCCCGATAGGATGATTCCCTTCGGATTCATTTCTTGAATCTCTTCCATTGTGATTGTGTGCGGATGCAACTCGGAGTACACGCCGAATTCCCTAATGCGTCTTGTAATAAGCTGGTTGTATTGACTGCCAAAATCAAGGACGACAATCATCTCTTGATCATGCATTTCTGTTTTCCCTGCCACAAAAGTCACCTCTAAATTATATTTTATAAAATTAACATCAACCTATTTAAGCAGATTGATTCATCGTTACAAAATGAATGAACTTATCTTATCATTTACATATCTTCTATCACAAGCGATAACAGGCGTTATCCTGCAAAAAGATAAAGAAAAAACTAGAATCCGCATCTGTATATCGCTACAAATGCAGTCTAGTCTTATTTCCAATCGTTCCTTATAGAAACAAGCACAAAGTCCTGTACTTGCTCCACTTCATAGTCAGGTCATTTACGGCGACCCGGTAGAAACTTTCGAACCATATTATCGAGGATATACGAAGGAAATGATATGAAGTTTTAAATAAATCAAATCTTATTGTAACAAGCATTTAAAAAAGAGGTCAAGTTATTGTTTTTTCATAACTTTCTCCCAGAGTAATTCCACTTGCTTCCACAATGTGCCCGCATCTTCCCCTCCGTAGACGACCCTTTCATAATACGCCGTCAAATCCGTCATATCTCCATCCCCGTATATCTGGTCTACCATCTGTGCATATTCCCGCAGCGTTTGCTGATCCTTTCGCTTGATCCCATTGCGCTTTAGCTGCTTCAATAATACCATATAAGCCTTCGTAAAGATTTCGTCCGACACACTTCTGCTAAAGTGCCATATCCATACGTACGGTAGCCATCTCCTTCTCAGCGCGTATAGAATAACGCCTATAATCAGAATCGCTCCGCCGGTCCCGGCAAGCCATCGCCCGTTCTCCGTCCATAGTTGCTTTATGCGTTCCCCAAAACTACTCTTCGTTGCAGACACTTCTTTCCGTTCTTCTTTTGGCTCGGGCTTCTCTTGGTTCGGCTGTTCCGCCTTCTCAGTCTCTGTTTCTTCCTGCGGTGTGCTGGTTGCCGAGTTTTCGAACTGGACAGGATTCGCATAGCCTTTTGTCGGCTCGAATGGCACCCATCCTGTTCCCGAAAAATACACTTCCACCCATGAATGCGCATTATTATTCGTTATTTGATATACCGTTTTGCCATTCTCGTACGTTTTGTATTCGCCCTCTGTATATCCTTTCACCCACCTTGTCGGGATGCCGATGGTCCGAAGCATGACAGCCATGGATGTGGAATAATGATCGCAATAGCCGCGCTTGGTATCGAATAGGAATTGCTCTACGAAATCCTGGCCTTCCTCAGGGTACGGTATATCGGTCTGCTCATATACAAATTCCGGGCCATCGAAATAGTTTTCAATCGCTTTCGCTTTATCATACCAATTGGTTTTATCTTTCGTAATTTCTTCCGCCAGCGCCTGGACCCGGGAAAGATCAATAAAGCCTGCATTAGCTCCGGGAAACTCCATATATTCATTGAATTCTTCCGGGTTCGGGAGCGATGTTGCCTCCTTCAGCTTGGCGATATCGAAGATTGGCATCCGATACGTCAGTTTATAACCCTCCAACTTGATATAAGTGCCGTCCTGCTGTGAACTGATAATCCGATCAATGCCCGAAAAGTATCGGTAGGAAACGGAAGAGCCTTGTTTCTGATCTTGTGAAATAATTGTCCCTTCGATGCTTGGCGCTGCATATGGGAGATGGACATAAGGCAATTCCACTTCCACTTCATCAACCAATAAATCTGTAGTCTCTAGAGGAGCGTTGCAACAGCCGACCGGGATATCCCTACCATTCTCAAACGGTATGGAAACACCCATGGAACCTGAAGACCAACCCGAGCCTGTGTATATCCGCTTCGTCTCCACCTTCCAATAATGCTCTTCGCTTACCTTCGCTTCGAACACGACTGTATTGTCCCCGATAAAGTCGCCGCCGAGCTTCGAATCATCAAGGCTGTAGCCCGCTTTATTGATAGATTCCTCATCTTGGCCGCTATTGAATTTCTCGGAGTAGGACACAATAAAAGGAACGGGATCGGGCCACTGCGCCGATCGTTTAGGCCCCGCAAGACCTAACGCGCCGCCTATGGCGATAAAGAGAAGCAACGGAAGAATCCAAACGGCATAGTTCGCCGGCTTGGCGGCGAGCCTTTCCTGTTGCAGCAATCGATAGAAAGTTAAACAGCCTAGCAGCAGAAATCCGATAACGAATAAGCGAACGATTGCCCAATCGCCATCATAAGGCGTGAAAGTATCAAGAATTGTAACGTACAGCACACTCAAGAAGAAAAACAGAAACATACTTCGCTGAATCGTCACCCAATAATGGATTAAATAAGTCATAATCCATAACAACAGAAAAAGCATCAATGTCTGGATGCTATAAGCCATCCCTTCGACGTTCAGTTGAAACAGCGAACCCATACTGCCCGCCGCTTCAGCCATGAAAGTCAATATCCATGCAGGATCCAGGAGCGAATATGGCGTATAATACAGATAATGCAGCGCCCCGATTATATAAAGAGATAAGATGAGTACCTTCCATATATTCCTCATATTCAAAAAATACATAGCAAAAGGCAAAATAAGAAAAACCTTAAACAGAAAAAGATTGCCGATATCTGTTATAACTTCTAATGGACGCAGCCATTCAAGAAGAAGAAAATATCCCAAAGTATAGAAAATCGCCTGCGCCAATCGATTCCAAGCCGCTTGCTTCATCCGCCGGCTCCCCTTTCTGAAGAATTCGGATAGATATACTTGCATGTGATTCCCCTAATGATGGATTCCCCTTGAAACGCCCTCTCTTTCTGTCCGATTTCCGGATGTTCTTTCATGATGAGAAGGGTAATAGCCGTATTGCCCCTTGCGCCTTGAAGCATGCCTACCAATTCTTTTGTCATCCGGGAAGTGATGAATACACAGGATGCATTCGCCGGAATAAATCGTCTATTGAACGCAGCGGAGACCGACTTCGCTTCCTCTACTGTCGCAAGCGCATAAGAGATTCGCTTCAGCTGGCGATCCCCGCGTCCGATCGCAATCGGCTGCTGCAATTGTTCCGTTCCTGCATATGCGACGCCCGCCCGCTTCTGTAAGAGCATATCGGTCAAAGAAGCTATATACGATACCATCTCTTCGAATAATGGCGAAGGACTTTGGTCGAGCACCAAGAGAATATCTTGGCTTTGCCTTTCTTCGAACTCTTTTGTCATCATTTCATTTCTCTTGGCCGACACTTTCCAATGCACCCAAGACTGCTTGTCTCCCGGTGAATATTGGCGTACACCCGAAATGAGAGAGGCGTCATTATTCCTTCTGGCCAATTGCACTTGCTGCCCTTCTTCATGCACCGCGTCCAATTGTTGGAATGTCATATGGCGATAATTCGGATAGACCAACAAATGATTATGGCAAGCAATCGTTGCCGTCTTCTCAAACAAGTGGAGCACGTCGCCGGACTTCATGACGATTTCTGTAAAATGATGATCCCCGCGAACCGCCTTCGGTATAAGGTATGTCACTTTCATTTCCCTGCGGAACAAGGGAAAGACAATGCCTTTCGGGTAATGCGCTACGTATTGTAAGAAGCGGTCGGGAATCCGGTCCTCCACCACAATATAAAGTAACGGAAAAAAATCTTTCCGTTTAATCAGTAACTCCACCTTCATTTGATCCCCCGCCAGATACTCCTCCTCATGAAACCGGCGAACAACTTCCACCCTCTTCAACGGATACATACTCAACAGCAGCGGATAGACGGCAAATGGCAGAAAGCTATAGAAAACAAACCAGCTAACAAAGCCTCCTTGAAACATGGCATATATAAACGCGAGCGCTATCAAAATAAGAATGAATACAACCTTCACATAAGGAGCGACCAATGCCTTGAATTTCTTCATCTCTTCGCTAACCTTAGGACAGGCACCGGGATATCGGCCAGAATCGAATGAACCACTTCTTCTTGGCTAACTCCTCCATATCTCGCTTCCGGCTTTAATAAAATACGGTGGGCGAATATAAATGGAGCTAAATATTGAATATCGTCCGGTATGCAGTAATCTCTTCCCTGCATCAGCGCATAGGCTTGGGCCGCTTTCATAAGAGCGATCGAACCGCGCGGGCTGACGCCCAATTCTATATTCCCATGATTGCGTGTCTCGTTCACAATTTCCACGATATACTGCTTAATCACATCTTCCACACGCACCTTCTTCACTTGCTGCTGAAGAGCCCTGATTTCCTCCCTCGTTGCCACAGCCCTGATTTCTTCAATAGGCTGTTGCAGTTGGGAGCGATTCAGCACCTCTACTTCTTCATGCGGAAGCGGATAGCCCATTTCAATCTTCATAAGAAAACGATCGAGCTGCGCTTCCGGCAACGGATAGGTCCCTTCATGCTCAACCGGATTTTGCGTAGCCATTACCAAGAATGGTTTCTCCAAGTAATGTGTCACGCCATCAATTGTCACACTCGCTTCTTCCATCCCTTCAAGCAGCGCCGATTGTGTCTTTGGCGAAGTGCGGTTTATTTCATCAGCAAGAATGATATTCCCCATAATAGGACCCGGTCGGAATTCAAACTCTTGCTCACGCGGATTGTAAATGCTCGTACCCGTCACGTCCGACGGCAATAAATCCGGGGTGAATTGGATTCTCTTGAAACTAGCACTAATGGATGCGGCAAGTGCCCGGACCATCATCGTTTTTCCTACCCCCGGAACATCTTCCAACAGAATATGCCCTTCCGCCAACAAAGCGATCAGGCTTAACTCCGCGATATTCCGCTTTCCGATTATCACTCGATCAACATTTTGCAGAATCATTTTGATTGTGCGCTGCTTTTGTTCATACACATGAACGTCCTCCCCCAAAGTCAAATTGATTATCTATATAAAAATATCTTCTTTATCCACATATCCACCGAATTATGATAAAAAAACAAATCTCTCCCAATAATACCATTTTTCCACCATACTATTACTAGAAAATTCAAATAATAGTAAACAAGCAATAAGAAAACAGCGCAAGAGAATCAATCTCCTACGCTGTTTTCTTGCACTAATAATTATTTTATTCCATTTAACAAGGTACTAAGAATCCCACTCCGGCACGGCAGTGAAAACGCAAATGTGCACAGCGGGAGTCTTAGTATCTGTAACAACCCGATCGGTTCATCTACTTAAATCGTGCGTGCTGGAGCTCCCTCCATATCAAGTTGCGGATTGCTCCACAAGTCCTTCCACTTCTTGATGGCAGCAATCATAATGACAAGACCGAGGGCCAGCATGATGATCGACAACGTGCCGTTTAAGGCATTATATCCTGCCGCGGCTTTGTTCCAGTATACGTTCTTAACCATCCAATAACCTGCATAGTTTACTGTCACATACAAGTAAGCGAGCGGAACAAGACATGTCAGCATATACCAGCGTTTGTCGGCGATTTTCAGAATAACGGTCGCACCGATAATCAAACCGATGGAAGCCATCAATTGATTAGATACCCCGAAGAGAGCCCAGACAGAGCTGATGTCCCCTGAATAGAGCAGATATCCCCACATGAAGCAAGCCAAGGCACTGGCGAAGATGGAACCCGGTATCCAGTCGACCTTCTTGAGAGGCTTATAGAAATCGCCCAAGAAATCCTGGATTAGATAACGCGCAACACGTGTACCCGCATCGATCGCCGTTAAGATGAAGACCGCTTCGAACATAATAACGAATTGATAGAAATAAGAAGCAAGATTATGGAACCATGGGATTTCCGTAAAAATATAGGTCATACCTACAGCGAGAGTAACGGCTCCGCCAGTCCGGCCTTCCAAGTCCATGCCAATCTCCTGGCTGAGGACCGGCAAGTTCTCGACAGTCATTCCTAATGTTTTGAACATCTCCGGTGTGGAGTTGATTGCGAAATAATCGGAAGGATGAAGAGCTGTAGCCGCAATTAGCGCCATAATCCCGACAAGGCACTCTACCAACATCGCCCCGAAACCGACCGCTTTAATGTCCGTCCAGCGGTCCAGCATCTTAGGCGTCGTGCCGGAGCCTACGAAAGCATGGAATCCAGAAATGGCCCCGCAGGCAATCGTGATTGAAACGAACGGCCAGACAGGTCCCGCACTGATAGGGCCGCCTCCGTTCACGAATTCTGTCAATGCCGGCATTTGGATAACCGGATTCACAAAGAACACACCCACGATCAGCGCGATAAATACACCGATTTTCATGAAACTGCTTAAATAATCGCGCGGCGCCAGCAATAGCCAGACAGGCAAGGCCGCCGCAAAGAATGCATAAATAGGTAGAATAATAGCTAATGTTTTCGTGTCAAGCGTCAATAAATCGCCAAGCGCCGTATCCTGGATGCTCGGCCCTAAGAATACACCGATCATTAACAAAATAAAGCCAATTGTCGATGTTAACTTCAGATTTCCCGTCTTTTTATACGCAATCCCTACACCCATGGCAATCGGAATCGTGATTCCCACCGCGAATGTACCCCAAGGATTTCGCTCTAATGCATGCAGGACAACCATTGAAAGACCTGCCATCGTGATGGTGATAATGAATAACATGGCAAGTCCTGTACAGAAACCCGCAACCGGTCCAAGTTCCTCTTTCGCCACTTCCGATAATGATTTGCCCTTCTTCCTCATCGAGGCATAAAGAACAACTGCATCATGCACGGCTCCCCCGATTACCGCCCCGATCAAAAGCCAGAGCAAACCCGGCAAATAACCGAACTGCGCCGCAAGTATAGGACCTACAAGCGGACCCGCTGCCGCAATCGCCGCAAAATGGTGGCCGAATGTCACCCATTTATTCGTCGGCACATAATCTTTCCCATCATTCAATTCATGTGCAGGCGTCGGTATAGAATCATCCAGCTTCAGAACTTTCGCTGCCATAAAGGTACCATACAAACGATACGCAATCATCAGTATACACATGGACGCTATCACAATCGTAACCGCATTCATCGTTTTCAACCCCCTCTTTTTATCTGTACCGAAATAATAAACCACAGAATATTCAAACAGGTTAATTTCAATTTAAAACGTCGAAATCAAGGAATGAAAAGCATAATAACGGAGATGAAATGCACAAGCTTGCGGCCATCGGCTCAAAGAGAAAAAACACAACATTGGCATCCGATTTTACAGATGAACAAGAGCCGCTCTATAAACCGATGCGTTTCTTTAACGCTTTCGTATATGTTCTGCTGACCGGTACAGATGTACCATCCTGCATAATAAGATTATATGTGGAATGGAACCACGGTTGGATTTCTTTCACTTGATCGACATTCACAAGAAAGGCCCGATGGACACGGAACATCGATGTGTTAAGAAGTTTCCGCTCGAATGCGACGAGCGATTCTGTTGTTTCATATTGCTTATCGCTTGTTGTAATGATTGTTTTTCCTTCTTCTGAAGTAACATACAGGATATCTTTTACCTTTACTAATGCAATGCGGTCATCCAAGTTAACAGCCAGCTTCTCGAGCGGATTTTCTTCTTTCTTATTCACTTTCTCTTCGGAAATCCCTTGCCCGCTTTTGCGTCCAACGGCTTTTTGCAATTTCATAATAGTCTGTTGGATGCGTATTTCATCAAACGGCTTCAAAATATAATCAAAGGCACTTAATTCGAAAGCCTTCAGCGCATATTCATCATAAGCAGTCGCGAATACGATTTCCGGGCGGTCAACCATCGTCTGAATGCGCTTTGCCAGATCCAGCCCGCTTTCTTCCGCCAGTTGGATATCAAGGAACAGCACATCCGCTTCCATATAAGGCAGCTGTTCCAAAGCATCTTTGATATTATCCGCTTGCCCGGCAACCTCCACTACCTTGCTTCTCTTTAATACATAGGCCAGTTCATCTCTAGCAAGCGGCTCGTCATCCACTATAAAGGCTCTTAACATCTTCATCACTCCATTTGTTCTGTTTTAACGGCAGATGAATGACTATTTTAGTTCCCCTGCCGACTTGGCTGACTACCTCGAAGGAAGCCTCGTCCCCATATATCTCTTCAATTCTTTGCTTAATATTGCGAAGCGCCGTACCCGTCCCTTTAGGAGAGGCGACAGTGGCCTTCCCTAGATTCTCCGCCTGCTTCGGCGTTATTCCCACTCCATTATCCTCTGTAATCACCACCATCCGCTCGTCTTCTATATAAGCTCGGATATCCACATTCCCTCTTCTTGTTTTAACAAATGCATGGTGAATCGCATTCTCCACCAGTGGCTGCAATGTAAACGGCGGGATTAGCACTTCCTTCAATTCCGGTTCAATATCGATGCATACCCGGTACTTATCAGGAAACCTCGCTTGTTCAATCGATAAATAAGCTTCTACATGCTCCAGCTCTTTCTCAAGCGGCACCAGCATGCGCCGCGCCCCTTGGATATTGCTTCGGAAGAATGTACTTAATTGAAGTAATAGTTTACGAGCCTGATCGGTATCAATCCTGACGAGACTGGAAATGGTATTTAAGCTATTGAATAAGAAATGGGGATGGACCTGCGCGTGAAGCGCCTTGATTTCAGCATCCTTCAATAATTTGCGTTGAAGTTCCGCTTCCGCCAATTCCAACTGTGTAGAGAATAATTTACTCAACCCTTCCGCCAGTTCCTGTTCCACACTTGTTAAGCGGGATGCATTCGTGAAGTACATTTTCAATGAACCCACTGTTTGATGATGGGCATTCAAAGGCAGAACAATAGCTGCCTCTAAGGGGCAATCCGCATGATTGCAGCCAATCTCATATCGGTGCTTAGCCGTAATAATGCGCCCTTCCTCCAAGACTTTCTTCGTAAGCTTGGTCAGGATATTCTTCTTTTGGCTATGATGGTCGCCGCCTGCCCCGATATGGGCGAGCACTTTCGTGTTATTCGTAATGGAGATCGCATCCGCCTTTGTAGCTTCATAGATGATTTCAGCTACCTTCTGGCAGGAATGCTCGTTCAATCCTTGACGGAAATAAGGCAAGGTCAACTGTGCAATATGCAGCGCTTTATGTGTCTGCAAAGCCTTTGTGCGCTCTTCTTCAGACACCATCGTCTTAATGATCAGCATGAACATGAATGTACCGAATCCATTCATCACAATCATCGGGACCGCAATGATTTCAACCAAATTCAATGCCGAGGAGAAAGGCTTCGCCACCATCAGGATAAAGGCCATCTGGAACGCTTCCATTACAATGCCTACCGCCACGGCCTTCTTGAAAGACAAGCTATTCTTGATATCGAACTTCCGGCCAAGAAAGCCTGCCGCAATCCCCGCTATCATCGTCGAGACCCCGCAGGCGACCGCCGTGAATCCCCCCAGCGTCAATCGATGGACTCCCGCCAGTAAGCCTACGCCCGCCCCTACGACCGGACCGCCTAATAAACCGCCAATCACAACACCCATTACCCTGGTGTTGGCCAAAGCTCCTTCAAGCTCCACATTCACCTGCCACACTTGCGCATTGATCAGGCCCTTTTCTATTTGAATACCAGTATAATTACTAATCACACCAAAAATGCCGAAAATCGTAATTAAAATTGCTTTTTCTTTCTTACCATGCTCATTATGAATCGTCTGGCGAAAAGACTTCAATCTTGATAAGAGAAAAGCAAGAATGACTAATAGACCTACTCTTTCCAGCATTAAAGGCAATAATTCAACCATCCAAGCACCCCCTTTTATCGAACAGTTTTATTTTTCGTAAAACTATTATACAACAACAAAAAGAAGCCTGGCTTCTCCCCGCTTTTGCAACAGGAAAAAATCCGGCTTCTGTTTCATTTCCAATGAGTCCTTTAATTATTATTATACTTGTCTTTCATCTCATCGCCTGTTTCATTGATTTTGTCTTTCAGCTGTTTTCCCTCTGTTTCAACCGTTTCAATCAATTCAGTAAAGGCTCCATCCACATATTCCTCCACTATTTTCCTTCTTTGAGCACTCAGGCTGTCTACCTCTTCCCGCACTTCGGAACTGATCTGCTCCTGTCCCCGTAAATATTGGACCGCATTATCCAAGTGATTCTTCTCATCGTATAACAGGTTCTTGAAATCGCTGCGCTTCTTATACAGCTCATTCAATTTATCCGATTGCTCTCGGGATACTTCGTTATAATTATCCGCTGTCCAAGAGCTCCATTCGTTATATAAACGTACCCGTTCTTTCTCCCAAACCCGCTTAAATTCCTCAGCCGTCTTGACTGTTTCAAATTGTCCACCGCCTGCTTGGGCAATTTTCAATAATTGTTTTTGACCGTTGGAATCCACATCAAAGCCAATAATATTAACGACAGCTTCAATATTCGAATCATGCAAGTCCTGGGCAGCTTTTACCGGGTCGCCACCGCATGTTTCAATACCGTCACTCACAATATAGATGGTATTCTGTCCCTGCTTATCCGCTTGCTCAAAATCTTTTTTCGCTTCTGTGATGGCTTTGGCGATTGGTGTCCAGCCGGTGGGTTGGAATTGGCCTAACGCTGTCTTAAAGTCTGCAGCATCGTATGGCTTTAAATCATATACCATTTCCGTACTGCCGCAGGAAACCGCTTTGTCACTATCTGCATTGCTTCCTTTATGTCCATAAATGCGCAGCGCGACATTCGCCTCTTCAGGCATTGAAGCCATAAATCCATTGATCGCTTCTTTTGCCAATTCCATTTTTGTTTTGCCTCCGATTTTCTGATTCATGCTGCCGCTTGCATCCAACAGAATCGCAACGTTGACGGTTCCTTGTCCCCCTTGCCCGTTATCCATATCCTTCGTTTCCGGCGAGTCGGACAGAACAGTTTCTATTTCCGCATTAAAACCTTCTGCATAATCGTACAGCTCTTTATACTCCTCCGATTCACTCATTAAAGACAAGAGGGTGCTGTATACTTGGAAGCTGTCCTTATCTTGGAAATTCATTTCATCCAAAGACTTATTAATAATGGCTTTATTGTAGCCATTCCCTGAGTACTGTCCGTTTCTTTCCTTCACGATTTCTTCAATGGTCGTTGAAATCTCCTGGTCATATCTTTCTTCAACTTCTTGTTTTTCCCCTTCTTCTTCCTTGTGTGCATTCTCCGCTTGCCCCTGTCCTTTCTCCTCTTTCACGGTCGCAGCCTTCTCATCCGTATTGCATGCTGTCAAACCTACTAAAAAAAACAGAGCGAACAAAAAAAGCAAGTTCCTATGTTTACCCAGTGAACCACCCATCAGACAAATCCTCCTTATCAAGCTTATAGAATAAGAGCGGAGGCTTTCATAAGCCCCCCACTCCCCGCGTATTATCTAGGTATACTGAATGTTTCCGTTCTACTTTTAAATAATGGTTTGGCTTCACTGTCACGGAGTGTCCCCCATCTCCAATTCAAACTTTTTGTATAGGCCGAATTCGTCTTTCCGCATTAAGAACACATGGTATTTCTCGCCCTTGGCGCCTGGTTCTACAACGCTGCTTGCATCCGGTTCCGCCATGTTCTCCGTTGTCAAGCGATCTTGATAGAAGGAAGACCCGGCAGCCACCTCTTGCCCCTGCTCCTCACTGTAGACGAAATCGAATACCTCATCGCCTTTTACACTATCTTTGAATGTCTTATCCTTCGCTACGCCGGCCTCAATAACATATTTAGGCTTAACCGTCTTTAAGATTTCGAATTTTTCATTGGTCATGGCGAAAGTCAATAGCCCTGACACCGTTTCATTCGCCCCAAGTTTAGATATTTCGGTTTCTGCTTTGGAAGCGATTCTATCTTCTTCAGCAATGAAGTTCCGTGGATTGCTAGGTATGTAATCAAATTGATTTGTTAATCGGATATTATGTGTATTGTTATAGAATCGCGGTTCATTGTGGCTGTTTGTAATCGTTACTTTGGAAGTCAGCACATAACCTTCTGTCTGGCCATCGAAGCGGATTGCCATGCTTTGGTCCATATCGGTCACCTTCACTAGCTGGTACGCCTTCACCTTAACTTTGATCTTTTTCGAAATTGGCATCATTCTTCGTATAAACGACCTCTACGTCACCATCTGTTTCTTCCGCAATCATCGAGTTGAAAATCTCGCCTGATTGCCCGGCAGGCTACTCCGGCTCTGTTGTATCTTCTGTAGCCTTTTCTTCTTCAGCCGGCTCTTTTGCCGCAATATTTTCCGGTTTTTCCGTTTCCTTGGCCGCCTCTTCTTTCGGCTTTTCTTCTGTAGCGGCTTTCTCATCATTGCCGCAAGCCGTCAATGCCAGCATCGTAGATAATGCCACCCCTGCTAATTGAACTTTCTTCACCCCCGTCTCATCCCCTATTCATAATTACATGCCTGATTTATTCTCCACCTATATAGACCTATATATTGTAAAAAACAAACCGTTTACTGTATGTTTTTTTACCATCTAATGGGTCATTCGTCAAATGCATACTGAAATCCATCTGGGCACTAAGGGTGGTATTCCCAATCAGATTTCTCACAGACTTCTTCCTGAATTGCCATTTTAAGTAATAAAATACTACGTAGAAACGAACCCTATAAGGCCTTCGGAAACAGAAAAATATACCATAAATTCCACCATGATACTTTTTTCTTATTTTTCTCTTCTTTTTTCAAACAGCAACAAGAGAGCCTTTCTTATTTACTGTAAGGGCATAAAAAGAGGAAAAGATAAAAAAAGCAGAAGAATAAGCTTCATCCGCTTGTTCTTCTGCTTCCTTATTACTTATGCTTCTATTTCAATCACGCATGATTTCTCCCTTGTGAATTCCAGGATTGAATCCGTGCCGTATCCGCTATCTTTCATGCCGCCAAACGGAAGCTCCGGGCCGACCCTGCCGTACGTATTGACCCATACATTGCCCGCATGCAGCCTGCGTACCATGCGTTGTGCAGTGCTCAAGTCGTTCGTCCAAACGCCGGCGGCCAAGCCATAGTTCGTATCATTCGCGATGGCAACCGCCTCTTCTTCTGTTTGAAAAGGCATAATAGTAGCAACCGGGCCGAAGACTTCCTCTTGGCAAATGCGCAGCGAATTACTGTTCACTTTAAATAACGTAGGTTCTATCCAATATCCGCCTTCGTATGGAGAACCTTCCGGAAACAGCTCGATGCCTCCGTATCTCCCGCCGAAAACAAGCTCGCCCTCTTTCTTGCCAAGTTCGATATAAGCGCGTACTTTCTCATATTGCGGTGCATTGGCAATCGGCCCCATCGTAGTCTCAGGATGCAGCGTATTGCCGAGAAGCACGCTGCGCGACATCACTTCTGTAAGCCGCTCAATCACTTCTTCATAAACGGGCCTTTCCACTAAAATCCGCGATCCTCCTACGCAAATCTGCCCTGCGTTCCCTGTATAAATGATATAAGATGCAATCGCTTCCACTGCTTTGTCCAAATTGGCATCCGCAAAAATGATATTCGGAGATTTACCGCCAAGCTCCAATGTGATAGGCTTCGGCTTGGTAGAGGTCGCTTGAATGATTGCTGTTGCAGTCCGTCCGGATCCCGTCAAACTCACCTTATCCACACCCGGATGCTGCACCAGCGCATCTCCGATTTCACTTCCAAGACCGGATACTGTATTTAACGTACCGGCAGGAAGCAAATCCTTCAATATCTCACTATAACGCAATGAAGAAACGGACGCTTGCTCTGATGGCTTGAGGATAATCGTATTGCCGGCTGCCAAAGCATACGCCGCTTTAAGCGTAAAGGTAAACAGTGGCGCATTCCATGGAAGAATGCCGGCAATGACCCCGAATGGCTCGCGCACCGTATAGCCGAAGCTCGTATCGCCCATCGGAATTGTTTCTCCGCGGTTCGCATTCGCCGCCGCACCGGCAGCATCGTACCAAAGCCGCTTCAATACCGGAATCAGCCCATAGCTTGTCTCCCGGATGACCCAGCCATTATCCTGCGTTTCCAATGCGGCCAATTCCTCCGCATATTCGGTCAGCTTATCGCCAACCGCTCTTAAATAATGCGCCCTTTCTTCACCTGTCAATCCGGACCAGGATGGAAAGGCTGCACGGGCCGCCGCCACTGCCGCATCCACATCCTCTACCGTACTGCTTGGTATCTTTGCCCATACTTTGCCCGTTGCGGGATCAATGCTATCAATCGTATGCATCGCCGCCTGCAATTCGCCGTTAATAAGATTACTGTACGTAACTTCATTCGCTGTTCTCACACTTAACATCCACCTTTCAATTATTGACTATCCGCTTTCTTCTGCGCTTTCTATGAAGTCAATATGCTGTACGTGATGTTTTGTATGCGGAAATCTCTCAGCAGTTACTTTCATTTTACCAAAAATTATATAATTTTAAATCGTTATTAATTGTCGTTATCTGTCGATTTTTATGATCGGCATGCCTCAATATAGCCGCATAATAAATCCTTCATGCATTCATCTTTCTCGAACAACTCTTCCGGATGAAACTGCAAGCCAAGCACGAAATGGGATGGATCCTTCCCTTCGATCGCTTCAATTACTCCGTCTTCGGCGGCGGCCACTGCTCGGCAAGAAGGCGCCACCTCTTTGACCGCCTGGTGATGTTTACTATTTACATTGGCTTTCGTACAGCCCATCAACCGATGAAGCATGCTTCCATCTTCAATGCTGATTTCATGGTTCGGCAGCTTCCGCGAAGATTTCTGAAGGTGCCCCACCTCTTTTTCATCTTTTGTGATATCTTGAACCATCGAACCGCCTAAGGCTGTATTCAACGTACCAAGTCCTCGGCATGTCCCGATAATAGGGATTTTCTTCTCCAGCGCATATTTGACCAATGTTTGCTCCATTTGATCCCGTTCTATATTCAACATTTTCAATTCAGAAGTTGGTTCTTCATCGTAATATAGGGGGAAAACATCCTCCCCGCTGGTTAAAAACAGACCATCGCATAAGTCGATGCTAAGCTTGGCTGTCTCTTCATCGCCGATTGGTATAACAATCGGCAATCCTCCTACCTCTTTAATGGCATGGGCATACTGGTGGTTGACCTGTACGCAAGGATTCGTCTCCCCTAATATTTCTATATCTATAGTTGAACTTGTAATACCGATAATAGGGCGTTTATTTTTCATCTTTCATTCTCCTAACTGATTAAACTCAATTGCATATATAATATATACCCTCTATATATACCCTCTTCCAAAATTCAAAAAACCACCGGGCAAGCCGGTGGTTTTTAGCGGAATCTATCAATCTATTTTTCTGCCATGTTTCTTGGCGATGAATAGGGCTGCAATTGTGCCGCCGATCAAGCCATCAATCATATCGAACATCGTATCGTCCGGATCGCGTCCTTGCGCCGTGAAATGGAAGAGCTTATCGCCGGCAAATTCCATCAATTCCCACGCTCCCGCGACAGCTAATCCGCACATGATAATATATAATGCGATAAAAGCCTTCGGAAGCTGCTCAACAACATTTCGTTTAACCAGCATACGCATCACAACCCACGCTCCGTAGCCGATCCAAATTCCTGACGTAAGATGAAGGAAATCATCGAAATGACGAATGCTGTACATTCCCCCAAACGTGCCTAAACCGACAGATATGAAAATGAATACATAGGTCATGCCTGCAAATACAGGCGGAAATGGATGACGCCCCTTCTTCTGCCAAATGCCGATCGCAAGCAGACTCGCAATCGTCAATATGCCCATAAATCCTTTTGTACCCCTGGCATCCACGAACATATAAATGCTCCATGCCGTTATCGCAATAAAGACTGCCCACCAAATAAAATATACGGTTCTGCTTACCTTCGAACTCTTTTGATCGCTCATTATGAACTCCCTCTTCCTCATTTACTATCTAAGCAAACTCTCTTTCCGCTTACAATATGTGAATGATTATACAATACTGTTAAAATCGCTATCAACCAATGCCGCAATGCTGTTTACGATTATTTCTCTATTCCACATAAATGAAACGCAAAACCCTTTGCCACAAATTTTACATGACTGGGGAAAAAGCTAAAGAATACGCTCTTCCATTATCATATGACGCCATCTGAAGTTGGCTTCCAATCGAGCAAAACGCTTATCGATGTTTACATTTTGATTATAGGGGAAAAGTTTAAGAGAGCTTAGCTTACTTCAAACCGTTATCTATAGCATTTTATAAATCTATAATATAAATAAAAAATGGAGGACTATCTATGAAAGACCAAACAGCTATCACATGCCCGAATTGCCATAGTCATGAAGTGAAAAAGTCAATAAACCTTCCAATCATGATGTTCGCCGTCGCATTCGCTACCGTCTGGATCGAACGTGTCGGCTGGATTCTTTCCCTCATCTTTCTGGCCATCGGATTAGTCATGTTTCTAAAAAGTAAAGGCGGCAAACGAATGAAATGCCTGAAATGTGGGGAGAACTTCTTTGTAAGTAAGGAATCCTTTAAAAAATATCAAATCCAAAAAGATGAAAGCCATCATCACGCATAAGATAAAAAATGAGACAAACAAAAACACCTTTCGTTGAAAAACGGGTATTGAATACCTAGTGAATCAATGTGGAGGTGTTTTTTCTATAGGGACAAGAGTAGTTACAGACTTAGTGGAGGAATCAAAAGATCTAATGCCGATAGTAGAAATTTGCCGTCATTTAGGTATAGTTCGTGTATCGTATTACCATAGAAAAAAAAATTAGAAGTTCATCACCCCTAGCTCATCCAAAATCAGGAAATGATAAACTTCTAATTGGTTCATTGCATTATTGTGTTTCTATTTGTTCTTATAGGCCTGGAAACTTTTCTGGCGTATGGCCATTAAAGTTGGATGCAGGTACGATTGTGCCGTCTTTCACTAACTCGTAAGCTTCATTCATTTTAGTAATTGCATCCTCTGATAATTGATGGCGGCCTTCTTCTTTTATAAAACCAGTTGAATCCGTATCTGCATGAAGCACTACATTTCCGCCTTTAAAGCTTCCATCAACAACAGAATTCAACGCCTTTTCAACATTCATCGACATGAATTTAACAACAGATGTTAACACGATATTTTCAGAACCATTAGCCCCGTCATCATATTGGTCAACATCACAACCAATTACTTTTACGTCGCCTTTCGCTTCCTTAACCGC
>JBJEFM010000221.1:0-5354 GCA_051874035.1 Bacillus sp. (in: firmicutes) | reverse complement strand
CCCCCACCTATCAAAGATTCACTTTATTTTGTTTTGTTTTCATTGCTGCCTGACTATGTTTGTGTTATACGGTTAATTTTTACAAGATAAGGTGATACTAGGCTGTATAAAGCGATAGCTTCATTCGTGCTTATTGATAAGTGGATGCAAGGATTGGGTGCGACTCTATATGTGCTTGCGGTTGAAAAGGACATAGCCTTTGATGTGCACTAACACGGACTAGGATTTTTTCAGGAGGGAAGGCAATGAGTTGGACAACTATTATTATTATTGTACAGCTGTTTTTTGGGATTGTAATCGGCATGTACTTTTTGAACTTATTAAAAGGGCAAAGAGCGCAAAAGATAACGATTGATCGAGAATCCCGCAAGGAAATGGAACAAC
This sequence comes from Bacillus sp. (in: firmicutes), assembly GCA_051874035.1. Classification (GTDB taxonomy): domain Bacteria; phylum Bacillota; class Bacilli; order Bacillales; family DSM-1321; genus Bacillus_AD. The sequence continues at coordinate 4,970 of JBJEFM010000221.1, read as the reverse complement.
TACGGAAAATGCGGGCTGTCCGTTTGTCGGAGCCTTTGGCTGAAAAAGTCAGACCGGCGAGCTTTAAGGAAATTATCGGCCAAGAGGATGGCATTAAAGCGTTGAAAGCGGCACTTTGTGGACCGAATCCACAGCATGTCATCATATACGGACCTCCCGGTGTCGGGAAGACAGCGGCGGCAAGGCTCGTATTGGAAGAAGCTAAGAAGGTGAATAAGTCACCGTTTGGCAGAACATCTGTCTTTGTAGAATTAGATGCCACAACTGCGCGCTTTGATGAGCGGGGCATAGCCGACCCACTTATCGGTTCAGTGCATGATCCGATTTATCAGGGGGCTGGAGCGATGGGGCAGGCGGGAATTCCGCAGCCGAAGCAAGGAGCGGTATCGAATGCCCATGGCGGTGTACTGTTTATCGATGAAATCGGCGAGCTTCATTCCATACAAATGAATAAGTTATTGAAGGTGCTTGAGGACCGTAAAGTGTTTTTTGAAAGCGCCTACTATTCGGAAGAGAATCAGCAAATTCCGGCCCACATCCACGATATCTTTCAAAATGGCCTGCCTGCGGATTTCCGGTTAATCGGGGCTACTACGCGGACGCCCAATGAGATTCCTCCAGCTATCCGTTCACGCTGTATGGAAGTTTTCTTCCGTGAGCTAGAAGAAGAAGAGGTAATTGCAGTCGCCGGCAATGCAGCGAGCAAAGTCGGGCTTAAGGCAAGCAGAGAGGGTCTGGAATTCTTGGCGAAGTACGCCCGAAATGGCCGGGAAGCGGTCAATATGATTCAAATAGCAGCCGGATTAGCCATTACGGATAATCGGGATACATTGAAGGATGAAGAAATGGAATGGATTGTCCAAATCAGTCAATTGAGTCCGCGCATGGAGAAAAAAATCGGGGCATATTCCAAGGTTGGCCTTGTAAATGGACTGGCAGTACACGGACCTAATAGCGGAGCGCTGCTTGAAATTGAAGTAACAGTAATACCGAATGAGGAAAAAGGGAGCATCACAATCACCGGTATCGTGGAAGAGGAAAGCATAGGAGGAAGCGGTAAATCAATCCGTAGAAAAAGCATGGCCCGCGGCTCCATTGAAAATGTGGTGACTGTCTTAAGGGCAATGGGAGTTCCGGCTGACTCATTCGACATTCACGTCAATTTTCCGGGCGGCATTCCGATAGACGGACCTTCCGCTGGAATTGCGATGGCTACAGGCATTTATTCAGCCGTATACAAAATTCCTGTACATAAAACAGTTGCGATGACAGGCGAGATCAGCATACACGGCACCGTTAAACCGATAGGCGGCATTTATCCCAAGGTGAAAGCGGCGGTGCAGGCCGGTGTTAAAACAGTCATCATTCCAAAAGATAATATGCAAAGTATGCTGAAAGAGTTTCCGGGCATCGAAATCGTTCCTGTGACCCATTTTAAAGAGGTACTGGACTACGCATTGCAGAAAGATATAAAGGCGGCTGAACATCTTGATGATTTAGGAATTATGCCCAAGGAAAATCTGCTGTAAGTGCGGTTGGAGGCGAGTTGCATAGTAAGCGGAACAAGAAGGCTGATTCTTTTTACAGAATCAGCCTTCTTATGATAGAAAAGGGGGATTTAGGGTAAGAACAAAAAGAATGGCCAGCAATCGACATGGATATTGATTTAGGCAGATAGGCTTGGCGGTAAACTAATAGACACTGGTCGGTATTTACGTTAGAATTGTTAAAAGACTGAAAGCATCTGTAGAAATGCATGAAAGAACGCACTTACTTTGGAGGTGTCAAGCATGACTGACAATAATGAAATCATCGTTCCCCTCCTTCCCTTAAGAGGACTAATTGTATACCCGACAATGGTTTTACATTTAGATGTTGGACGAGATAAATCCATTCAAGCTTTAGAAAAAGCGATGGTAGAAGATCATCTTATTTTCTTGACGACACAAATAGATACATCGGTACAAGAACCGGATGAAGATGATATTTATAAAATTGGTACATTAACGAAAGTTAAGCAAATGTTAAAGCTTCCGAACGGAACAATCCGTGTTTTAGTTGAAGGTTTAGAAAGAGCGGAAATTGTTTCTTATATGGATCATGATACATACATAATGTCTTCGCTGCGAACTCTTCCGGATTCGGCTGAGAAAGATGCGGAACATCAAGCTTTGATGAGAACGTTGCTATCTTCTTTTGAACAATACGTAAAAATGTCCAAGAAGAATGCGACTGAAACGTATTCAGCGACGGCCGACATAGAAGAACCAGGGCGTTTGGCGGATATTGTTGCATCGCACCTGCCGCTTCAAGTGAAAGAGAAGCAAGAAATATTGGAAGCGATTGATGTAAAAAGCCGTTTATCCATGGTTATTGATTTCATTAATAATGAACGTGAAATTCTTCAATTAGAGAAGAAAATTGGTGAGCGTGTTAAGCGTTCAATGGAAAGAACGCAAAAAGAATATTATTTGCGTGAACAAATGAAAGCGATTCAGAAGGAATTAGGCGATAAAGAAGGGAAAACGGGCGAAGTAAGTGTTCTGACGGAACAAATCAAAGAAGCCGGCATGCCGGAAAACGTGGAAAAGGCTGCTTTGAAAGAACTGGACCGCTATGAGAAGATTCCGGCGAGTTCAGCTGAAAGCTCTGTAATTCGTACCTATATTGACTGGCTAATCGCGCTTCCTTGGTCCACAGAGACGAAGGATGACCATGACCTTCGTAAAGCGGAACGGATTTTGAATGAAGAGCATTATGGTCTGGAGAAGGTAAAAGAGCGTGTTTTGGAATATTTAGCAGTCCAACAGCTGACAAATTCATTAAAGGGTCCGATTCTTTGTTTAGCAGGACCTCCCGGCGTCGGTAAAACAAGTTTGGCTAAATCGATCGCCACCTCGTTGAATCGTCATTTCGTGCGCGTGTCTCTTGGCGGCGTGCGTGATGAGTCCGAAATCAGGGGACATCGCAGAACATATGTGGGTGCAATGCCGGGGCGCATTATTCAGGGGATGAAGAAAGCGGGAACGATCAATCCGGTCTTCTTATTGGACGAAATCGATAAAATGTCCAATGACTTCCGCGGCGATCCGTCTTCGGCGATGCTGGAAGTGCTTGATCCGGAACAGAACCATACATTCAGCGACCATTATATTGAAGAAACGTATGATTTATCGAAAGTGATGTTTATTGCCACAGCGAATAATCTGGCAACAATACCTGGTCCGCTGCGCGACCGTATGGAAATCATCACGATTGCCGGCTATACAGAATTGGAAAAACTACATATCGCGAAGGAGCATTTATTGCCTAAGCAAATCGAGGACCATGGATTGAAGAAATCACAGCTCCAACTGAAAGATGAAGCGCTCATGAGCATCATCCGCTATTATACGCGGGAAGCCGGGGTGCGCAGTTTAGAGCGCCAGTTGGCCAGTATTTGCCGCAAGACGGCTAAAATCATCGTCTCGGGTGAGAAGAAGCGTGTCATTATTACAGCCAACAATATCGAGGAATATTTAGGTAAAAAGCAATTTCGCTATGGACAAGCGGAAAAAGATGATACAGTAGGAGTTGCGACGGGTCTTGCGTACACGACAGTAGGTGGAGACACACTGCAAATCGAAGTATCGTTATCAGCAGGAAAAGGAAAATTATCGCTTACAGGTAAATTGGGCGATGTAATGAAAGAATCAGCCCAAGCTGCGCTGACATGCGTTCGTTCTAAAGCTGCGGAACTGGGAATCGATGAGCACTTCTATGAGAAATATGACATCCATATCCATGTTCCGGAAGGTGCTGTTCCGAAAGACGGCCCTTCCGCCGGTATCACTATGGCGACAGCGATTGTTTCAGCCTTGACAGGCAAGGCAATCCGTAAAGATGTAGGCATGACCGGTGAAATCACCTTGCGCGGCCGCGTGTTGCCGATCGGCGGCCTAAAGGAAAAAACGTTAAGTGCGCATAGAGCTGGCTTGACAACGATCATCCTTCCGCAGGATAACGAGAAAGATATTGAGGATATCCCGGAAAGCATTCGTAAAGAGCTGACTTTCCATCCGGTATCCAGCATCGATGAAGTATTAGAGCTAGCATTGGTAGGTGGAAAGTAGATGAAGATAACAAGCGCAGAGATTGTTATGAGCGCTGTAAGGAAAGAGCAATATCCGGAAGGGGATTTGCCGGAGTTCGCTTTAGCGGGACGCTCCAATGTAGGTAAATCTTCTTTCATCAATAAAATGCTTAATCGCAAAAGTTTGGCGAGAACGTCTTCAAAGCCGGGCAAAACCCAAACATTGAATTTCTTTATCATTAATGAAGAGTTCTACTTTGTGGATGTGCCGGGCTACGGATACGCGAAAGTATCCAAGTCCGAGCGCGCCGCTTGGGGCAAAATGATTGAAACTTATCTGACGTCAAGGGAACAGCTGAAGGCGGCTTTATTAATAGTCGACCTCCGTCATCCGCCAACCAAAGATGATGTAATGATGTATGATTTCTTTAAGCATTATGATATCCCAACGATCATCATCGCGACAAAAGCGGACAAAATCCCAAAAGGCAAATGGCAGAAGCATTTGAAAGTGACGAAAGAAACGTTGGACTTAGAAAAAGGTGACGAGATTATTCTGTTCTCTTCTGAAACGGGACAAGGCAAAGAAGAAGCATGGAAAGCTCTTAGTGCGCGCATGAAATAGACAGGCGATTGACGCCTGTCTATTTTTTGCGGGGATTTTAGCAGTTTTAAAAGATAAATAAGCAGGGTATACTTGGAGAAAGACAAGTATACCCTGCTTATTGTTGATCCCGTTTAACAGGTACTAAGACCCCACTTCAGTACGGCAGTGGAAACACAGGTGTGCAAGCGGGAAATCAAGCATCCGTAAAAAAACGATTGGTTCACCTATCAAAGATGCACTTTATCCCGTTTAACAGGTACTAAGACTCCCACTTCAACACAGCAGTGAAAG
>JBJEFM010000220.1:0-5401 GCA_051874035.1 Bacillus sp. (in: firmicutes) | reverse complement strand
ATTAGCGTTTGATGTTGTAGAAAGATTTAAGACCATCGTAGATAGCTAAATCGCCAAGCTCGTCTTCGATGCGAAGAAGTTGGTTGTATTTAGCGATACGGTCTGTACGAGACATAGAACCAGTTTTGATTTGGCCAGCGTTAGTTGCAACAGCGATGTCAGCGATTGTAGCATCTTCTGTTTCACCAGAACGGTGAGATACAACTGCAGTGTAGCCAGCACGTTTAGCCATTTCGATAGCATCGAAAGTTTCAGTTAAAGTACCGATTTGGTTAACTTTGATTAGGATTGAGTTAGAGATGCCTTTTTCGATACCTTCAGCTAATTTTTTAGTGTTTGTTACGAATAAATCGTCACCAACTAATTGAACTTTGTCGCCGATGCGCTCAGTTAATAATTTGTGACCTTCCCAGTCGTTTTCATCTAAACCATCTTCGATTGAGATGATTGGGAATTCGTTTACTAATTCTTCGTAGAAGCTTACAAGCTCTTCAGAAGTTAAACCTGTGCGGCCTTCGCCAGCAAGATCGTATTTACCAGTTTCTTTGTTGAAGAACTCAGAAGAAGCAACGTCCATTCCTAAGAATACGTCTTTACCAGGCTCGTATCCAGCTTTTTTGATTGCTTCCATGATTACTTCTACAGCTTCACGGTTAGAACCAAGGTTTGGAGCGAATCCACCTTCGTCACCTACAGCTGTGTTAAGACCTTTAGCGTGAAGTACTGCTTTAAGAGCGTGGAACACTTCAGCACCCATACGGATCGCTTCTTTGAATGTTGGAGCTCCAACTGGTAAGATCATGAACTCTTGGAAGTCAACGTTGTTGTCAGCGTGAGATCCACCGTTGATGATGTTCATCATTGGAGTTGGAAGTTGCTTAGCGTTGAATCCGCCAAGGTAACGGTATAATGGAAGACCTACTGAATCTGCAGCAGCGTGTGCAACAGCCATAGATACGCCAAGGATTGCGTTAGCACCTAGTTTACCTTTGTTGTCAGTTCCGTCTAATTCGATCATAGTTTTATCGATACCAGCTTGGTCAGTTACATCCATGCCGATTACAGCTTCTGAGATAATGTTATTTACGTTATCTACAGCTTTTTGAACACCTTTTCCAAGGTAGCGTGATTTGTCTCCGTCACGTAGTTCAACTGCTTCATATTCACCAGTTGATGCACCTGAAGGTACTAAAGCGCGTCCGAAGTAACCTGATTCAGTCATTACTTCTACTTCTACTGTTGGGTTTCCGCGAGAGTCAAGAACTTCACGAGCGTATACGAATTGAATGTATGGCATATTATTAAAACTCCTTTAAAGTTGATTTTTTATTTATTTACTAATGTAGATCCTGTCATTTCAGCAGGCTTTTCTACATTTAGAAGATCAAGCATTGTTGGTGCTAGATCGGCCAGTTTTCCATCTGTGCGCAAAGTAACGTTTTCCTTTGTTACAATGACAGGAACCGGGTTTGTTGTATGAGCTGTCATCGGTTTACCTTCTAGTGTAACTACTTCATCAGAGTTACCGTGGTCGGCAGTGATAATCGCTTGCCCGCCTTTTGCAAGGATTGCATCTACGATTTTCCCTAGACATTCATCCACTGTTTCAACCGCTTTGATTGTCGGCTCCAGCATACCGGAGTGGCCGACCATATCCGGGTTGGCGAAATTCAGAATAATCGCATCGAATTTATCCGCTGCAATCTCTGCAAGCAATGCATCGGTTACTTCATAAGCGCTCATCTCCGGCTTAAGGTCGTACGTTGCAACCTTAGGGGAATTGATTAGGATGCGCTCTTCACCAGGGAATGTCTCTTCACGGCCGCCACTCATGAAGAATGTCACGTGAGGATATTTCTCTGTTTCAGCAATGCGAAGCTGCTTTAAGTTATTCTGAGATAATACTTCTCCCAATGTGTTATCAAGGTTTGTAGGTTTGAACGCTACATAGCCTTTAACTGTTTCAGAGAAGTGTGTAAAGCATACGAAGTGTAAGTTCTTCGGAGCTTTAGGTCCACGATCGAAAGAACGGAAGTCTTCATTTGTGAACGTGTTTGAAATTTGAATGGCACGGTCAGGGCGGAAATTATAGAAGATCACCGCATCGCCATCTTGAATTGTCGCAACCGGTTTTCCATCTTCGTCAAGCATTACAGATGGAATTACGAATTCATCAAAGATACCGTTAGCATAGTTGTCATCTACACATTCCATTGCCGTTTTGTATGTAGGGCCTTCACCGTACACCATCGCACGATAAGATTTCTCTACACGCTCCCAACGCTTATCACGGTCCATGCTGTAGTAGCGGCCAGAAAGCGTTGCGATTTTCCCTACACCATATTCTTTCATTTTTTCTTCAGTTGCTTCGATGTATTTTTTAGCAGTTTGCGGACCGACGTCGCGTCCATCCAGGAAACCGTGAACGTATACGTTCTCTACACCTTCTGCAGCTGCCAGACGAAGAAGAGCGTACATATGGTCAATGTGGCTATGTACCCCGCCATCTGACAGTAAACCGAAGATATGAAGGTTTTTACCTTTTTCTTTCACATGGTTCATCGCATCTACGAAAGTTTCATTCTTCTCGAACTCACCTTCGCGGATTGCTACATTCACACGTGTTAAGCTTTGGTATACAACTCGGCCTGCGCCGATATTTAAATGACCAACTTCCGAGTTACCCATTTGACCTTCCGGAAGACCAACGAACTCCCCGTCTGCACGTAACGTAGCATGAGGATATTGATTCCAGAAACGGTCATAGTTCGGTTTGTTCGCCTGTGCTACAGCGTTTCCTTCTTTTACTTCACGAAGACCGAAACCATCAAGGATAATTAATGCTACAGGAGCTTTGCTCATTATTTACCTGCCTCCAATAATTGAAGAAAGGATTGTGGATCAAGTGAAGCTCCGCCGACTAATGCGCCATCGATGTCGCTTTCAGCCATGTATTCTTTAATGTTCTCAGGTTTCACGCTGCCGCCATATTGAATACGTACGCTTTGTGCTACATCTTGGGAGAATTGAGAAGCTACAACCGAACGGATATGTGCGCATACTTCATTGGCATCTTGTGCGGATGAAGATTTTCCTGTGCCGATTGCCCAGATTGGTTCATACGCGATAACTGTCGCTTTTGCTTGGTCATCTGTTAAACCAGCTAGGGCTTTCTCGATTTGTGCACCTACAAGTTCGTTCGTTTTTCCACTTTCACGTTCTTCTAATGTTTCACCGCAGCAAACAATTGGTGTTAAGCCATGTTTGAATGCAGCATGTGTTTTCTTGTTAATTGATTCATCCGTTTCATTGAACATTTCTCTGCGTTCAGAGTGTCCAAGAATCACGTATTGAACACCTAAATCAGCAAGTGCTACAGGGCTGACTTCGCCTGTGTAGGCACCATTTTCAGCAAAGTGCATATTTTGTGCACCGATGCTTACATTTGTTCCTTTTGTCATTTCGACAAGCTGTCCAAGAAATGGCGCCGGAGAGCAGATTACTGAATCCACTTCCTCATTTGATGGGACAGCGTTTTTAACCTCTTCCACAAAGCTTTTTGCTTCAGAAAGGGTTTTATTCATTTTCCAGTTACCAGCAATAATCGGTTTGCGCATTTTGTATCATCCTTTCTATTAAGTAAGGCAAACGCTAAGCTTCAAAGCCTTTCTAGTCCGGGCCCTTGAACTAGAATGGAGCAGCTACTTGTTAACGTGATTGAACAATATGCGGTCGTACCATATTGATGTATATATGGTAAAAGTTTCACAATACTTCCTACGGGCAAAGTCGAAGTAAATTGTGTACACTCCTCTCATTATATAGAAAAATCAACATGATTTACGCAATTTTGTTTCGTAAAGAACTTATTTATCGTTTAACGCTACAACGCCTGGAAGTTCTTTACCTTCGATGAACTCTAATGAAGCTCCGCCGCCAGTAGAAATGTGTGACATTTTATCGGCAAGATTGAATTTCTCAGCCGCTGCCGCAGAATCTCCACCACCGACAACACTGTAAGCATCCGAATTCGCTAATGCTTCAGCTACAGTTCTTGTGCCGCCGGCAAACTTATCGAATTCGAATACACCCATAGGTCCATTCCAGATCACTAATTTAGAATTTTTGATTACGTCCGCATATAATGCTGCCGTTTTCGGTCCGATATCAAGTGACATCCAGTCAGTTGGAATCGCATCGATATCAACCACTTTTGTTTCTACGTTTTCACCGAATTCCGGTGCGATTACCGCATCGATTGGCATGTAGAATTTAACGCCTTTTTCTTCAGCTTGTTTCATGAAAGATTTAGCTAAGTCGATTTTATCTTCTTCTAATAAAGAAGTTCCGATTTCATAGCCTTTAGCCTTAATGAATGTGTAAGCTAAGCCGCCACCGATGATTAAGTTATCTACTTTCTCTAATAGGTTTTCGATAACACCGATTTTGTCTTTAACTTTTGCTCCACCGATAATGGCAGTGAAAGGACGTTCCGGATTAGACATTGCTTTACCCAGTACATCTAATTCTTTTTGCATTAAGAAACCAGATACAGCCGGAATAAATTTCGCAATTCCTTCTGTTGAAGCGTGTGCACGGTGAGCAGCGCCGAAAGCGTCGTTTACGAAGATGTCCGCTAGATTAGCAAACGCTTTTGCTAGTTCTGGATCATTCTTCTCCTCACCAGGGTAGAAACGAACGTTTTCAAGCAATAATACATCGCCATCGTTCATTTTTGCGATTTGCGCTTCAACAGCTTCACCGTAAGCTTCGTCTGCTTTTGCTACTTCTTTTCCAAGAAGCTCGCTAAGTTTCTTTGCCACTGGAGTTAAACGAAGTTCTTCATTTACTTGGCCTTTCGGACGACCCATATGGCTAGCTAGAATAACTTTAGCGCCTTGCTCCATTAGGTACTGGATTGTAGGCAGCGCAGCACGAACACGAGTATCATCAGTGATGACGCCGTTTTGCATTGGTACGTTAAAGTCAACGCGGCAGAATACGCGTTTTCCTTTTACATCAATATCTTTAATGCTCATTTTGTTCATGACGAAAGAACCTCCTTCGGGTTACTAAGAGAAATGACAATCTTGATTTGTTGGGATTGTTTGCTATAAAGATAGCGTTTCCTGAAATGATTGATCTAGTCGCCTTTTTTCGAAAATGACTGCAGCTATAGGCAAAGGCACCGCAGCATTAAGAAATGAAGGCAGCAAGAACAATAAAAGGGGAGGGGGCATTGTCCCCTCTCCCCTTTTTTCACTTTATATTATAATCATAAACATCCATTTTATCCAATACGTACTTGTACTGGCTAACATTGTATGTTTCTGGTATTAGTCCTTAGAATTAAAGACCTTTAGAAGCGATGTAGTCAACTAGGTCTACTACACGGTTAGAG
>JBJEFM010000219.1:0-5476 GCA_051874035.1 Bacillus sp. (in: firmicutes) | reverse complement strand
GTCACTTCTTTATCGTAAAAGCCAAGAACCTTAATCGTTGATAATTCTCTGATCCGTTCTGACACATTAATATTGGTCAGGTTATAAATCACGACAGTCGCCAGCAGCGTTGAAGCGATAATCAAAACGAGAATAACTTTATCCAATCCTTTCATAATCGCATTAATCTGTGTTCTCAATTGAATATTTTGCTGAACGCCTTTTACGCCACTAAGTTTGATAAAATCAGCTGCATGCTCTTCGATGCTTGATGCTGAATGGTCCTTCAGAGTGACCAATGACGCATTCGCTGACATGTTCTTCCCAAAAACATCCGCATATTCCGTTTTGCTCATGAACGCATAATGCCCCATGTACATTTCCGTAATGCCGGCAATTTTCATGTCTCGTTTTTGGTCGTCGCTGTCCGTTAATTCAATCGTATCCCCCGTCGAAACGTCCAATAAATCCGCCAATCGCTCGGAAATCACGACACCATCATTCGTTAGCTTTATTTTTTGGCCTGACTCCCGGTTTTGAAGATTCACGAAATCCCTGAAGGTTTCTTCTTTTTCCGGTACGAGAAGGGTAATCGATTGGGTATCGTTATTTTCGCCCGCAACGGTCGTCAACTCTTCATAATGGACATCGGTTGTCTGTTGAATCGCTTCATCATGCAATTGGCTATTCAGTTCCTGCGTCTCGCCAGTATCCAAATCCTCATTGTTCACGACAATTAAATCATACTTGATTAAATCCCCGAACTGTCTATCCACAATACCGGACAATGAGTTGTCAAGTCCGAAGCCTGTAATGAGCAAGGCTGTACAGCCCGCAACACCAAAGATGGTCATAAACATTCTTTTTTTATAGCGGAAGAGGTTTCTGGCCGTCACTTTATAGGTAAAACTCATTCGATTCCAAATCGGCTTTATTCTCTCTAGCAGAATTCGTGAGCTTACTTTAGGCGGCTTAGGCAATAATAAACGAGCCGGCTGTTCCCTTAATTCTTTCATTGCGGCCAAATAAGCCGATAAAACCGTACATAAAATCGCAATAGCGAAAGCCACTATGGTGTATAGTGGTGCAAAATGCAATTCAACCTTTGCAAAAGTCGATGAAGCCGCATACGCATTGAAAATGATCACAGGTATTAGCGTATGTCCTAAAACTGCCCCTACAGCTGAACCTAGCGTACTTGATACTAGCCCGTATACGACAAATTTCTTCTGAATGTCTCTATTGCTGTAGCCTAATGCCTTAAGAGTCCCCATATTGATGCGTTGCTCTTCAACGAATCGGGTCATAGTGGTCAAGCTTACTAAGGCGGCAATCGCAAATAAGAATACAGGGAAAACAGTAGACAACACATCTATACGCTGTGAGTTATCTAAATACGTTTTGTATCCGGCGTTATCTTTGCGGTCACCGACTGTATAGACCGGCAACGCCAAATCATTCAGCTCTTCTTCTGCTTCCTTCAGGTCTTGTTCATTCTCAGCTATTTCTTTCTCAGCTTTACTTTTCTCACGTTCAAATTCCTCCAGTTTCTCCTTGTATTCGTTCTCTTTGGAGGCAATTTGTGCGTTGGCATCGTCGATTTGCCGTTGGCCCTCTGATTGTTTTTGAGCTAACTCGTTCTTCGCTTCGGCCAAAGTCTGTTGTTGATCGGCCAGCTCAGCTTTCGCTTGGGCTAATCGCTTGACATTGCTTTCATATTCAGCTGAATTTTTGTTAAGAGTTTCTACTCCTTCTTTCCACTTCTCTAAACCAGAATAATAGGATTGAAGATTTTTATTGTATGTCTCAACGCCCTGATTATAGGCTTCCAATCCATCCTCATACTGTTTTTCTTTTGATGCTAATACCGTTTCTTGTTGAGCTAGTATAGCCTTTGCTTCATTTAATTGTTGAATGCCTGCATCCACTTGTGCTTGGGCATCGTCGATTTTCGCTTGACCTGCTGCGATTTGCCGATTGCCCGCATCCACTTGTGCTTGCGCTTCATCAATTTTCGCTTGGCCTGCTGCGATTTGCTGATTGCCTGCATTCACTTGTGCTTGTTTCTCATCAAGCTCGGCTTGACCGGATTCAATCATTGCCATTCCAGGTGTATACGTATTCGTCATAAATGATTCATACTCACCCTGAGTGACCACCAATGTATTCTCGGCCTCCGCGATGCTTTGTTCCGCGCTGGCGATACCCGTCATTACTTGGTTCAACTGGCCCTGAACCACTTCCAATTGTTTTTGGATTTCTTCTGCTTTTACTGGATCGCCTGCTTGTTCCGCCGCCTCTTTTTCTGCTTCTAGCTGACGGATTGTTTCTATCAAAGTAGCTTGCTGGCCCTGAAGAGCGACTAATTGCTCTTTACCGGACGAGAGACCCTTTTCAAGTTCGGCAATCCCTGCTTCATAGCTTGCTTTTCCATTAACCAATTCGGTTGTTTTGGCATGTAATTCAGCTTGCTTACTGTCAATTTCGCTTTGCGCTTGTTCTGCCTCAGCTTTGGCTTCATTCAGTGACGCTTGTTGCGCATTAATTTCGGCTTGTTTTTCTGCTAAAACAGCCTTGTTGGCCTCGAGAGTCTTTTGGTTTTCGTTGATTTCATTTTGTGCAGCAACTACTGATTGTTCATTTTGTACAATCTGCTGGCGAGCGCTCTCAAGCTGCGCTTTTCCTTCCTGAATGGCCTGTGCCGCACTCGCTAGTTGACTGTTCGTTTTATCCAAAACCTGTTTTGCATCATCTAACTGATTTTTGGCGGATTGTAATTGCGCCCACTTTGCATCTAAAGTGGCTTGACCGTTAGATAATTGCGCTTGCGCATCCTTCAGTTGACTTTCAGCTACAGCGATTGATGCTTGTGCACCATTGAGCTGTTGCTGGCCGTCATCAATTTGAGCTTGTGCATTTGCTGCCTCGGTATCAAGCTTTTCTTGATTTTCCTTCACTTCAGCCTTGGCATCATCGATTTGTAGTTTAGCATCATCCAATTCAGCTTGACTGTCAGCTATTTGTTGTTTGGCATCGTTGATTTCTTTCCAGCCATCATCAATCTCAGCTTGCTTTTCCTCTTTAATGGCCTCTAGTCGTTTTTCAGGCTGATTTTGCAAAGTGGTTTTCATGTCATCTTTATGCCTCTGGACCAACTCACTGTATTCATCACTATAAGCGTCTGAATTTTCTGTATTTAAAAAGGAAAGACGCGCAATCATGTACACATCCGAATCAAACACATTCTCCGTAACGACCGCATAGCCATGCAGTTTGCCAGTACCGACATTCGTTTGTCCGATGTTGTTTTTATCAATTAACTCGCTTGATTTGACAAAACCGACAATGGTAAACCGATGTTTCTTTAATACCTTATTTCCTTCTGCATCTTCTTTCTCCGTAAACATGATTGTATCGCCAATTTCATAATCGCCTTTATACAAATAGTCTAATGCGATTTCATCATCGCTCTTTGGCATAGAGCCATTAACGACTTCATACTGGGATAACGTGTCAGACGCCGAAAAGATGCGGATGCTTTCATCTGTATTTTTGATCACAACATCTTTCAAATAACTGTATTCGACGCGTTCCAATTGATTTGCCGATTCAATCAGCTTCTGATCGCTCTCATCCAAACCATAAGTGGACAGGATGGACAGATCGGCTAAATTATTTTTTGAAAAAAAGTTCTCTGCTGTTGATCGCATATCCGGACCAGTAACCTTCAGTCCTACAAATACAAACACGCCCAAAACCATTAAAGCAAAAATGGCCAAAAATCGTCCCCATGAACTGGTGATAGCGTGAAAGATGTCTTTCCAAAGTTGTCTTTTTTTCATATGTTCCCTCGCCTACCATTCAATATCCACAATGTCTTTAGGATTATGATTGATTTCAATCTTCTTGACCTTCGCATCATGCATATGAATGACTCGGTCAGCAATTGGCGCAATGGCCGCATTATGTGTAACAATTATGACGGTTGCGCCATGTACCCGACTCATATCTTGCAAAATCTGCAGAACTTGCTTTCCTGTCTTGTAATCTAGTGCACCTGTAGGTTCGTCACATAAAAGAATTTTTGGATTTTTAGCAACTGCACGAGCAATCGCCACTCGCTGTTGTTCTCCTCCGGAAAGCTGGGCGGGAAAATTATTTATTCGTTCCTCCAAGCCGACATCTATTAACGCCTTTTTTGCATCTAGCGCACGATCGACAATTTCAGAAGCCAACTCCACATTTTCTTTGGCCGTCAAGTTGGAAACCAGATTATAAAATTGAAATACAAATCCCACATCATTTCGGCGATATGTGGTCAATTGTTTAGTTGTATAATTCGAAATCTCTTCTCCATCTATGATCACTTGACCATCATCGTTTGTATCCATTCCTCCTAAAATATTCAAAACCGTTGATTTTCCTGCACCTGACGTTCCTAAAATGACGACAAGCTCACTTTTTTCAATCGTAAAGCTTACACCATTATTCGCAAACACGACGGTGTCCCCGTTTTGATATTTTTTATAACTATCGATCATTTCGATATAAGCCAGAGTGAAGCACCTCCTTAAATGAATAACTTGTTGATTACGCCATATAATTATATTAAAATAATAAAAATTCCGAATCAATAAACAGATTGGTGTGTAGTGTTGATTTAAGAAAGGGGGCTTTAGAATATGACGTCTATACGCGAAACAGGAACTAAAACTAAAATTAAGGATGCGTTTTTAGAATTAGTAATAGAAAAGGGAATGGATAGTCTGACTATTAGTGATATAGCCAGGAAAGCGAATATCAATCGCGGCACTTTTTACTTGCATTATTTGGATAAATATGATCTTTTGGATCAGTTGGAAATAGAATTTTTACATAATATATATATGATTTTTGAAAAGTACGGTGATGATAATGTAAATGGCCCTGTTGAATTAATTCCTTATGAAGCCATTTTAGAGGTTTTAAAATATGCATTAGTTAATATCAAGATGATAAGTGCCTTGATGAGCACCGGGAGCAATCAAAAATTTATAGATAATTTAAAAAAACTTATCAGTGACATAATCGTAGAAAAAATCAGTCCTTCAGAAAATTTTTCACTTCAAATGGCGGGTTTACCGCATGACTATGCGCAGGAGATACTAGTGTCGAGTATAATATCGATTATCCAATTGTGGATTAAAAAGGGGGCTTTGGAGACTCCAGAAGAAATCGCAAATATGCTAATAACAGCAAAGCAAATTTCTCCATCTGATTTGTTATTGTGATAAGGCTGGTTTCAAGGTGAACGATTCAACATACATCCGTATTGAAAAAATCAGGCATTATGTAGACTTATTTGTCGACCTTTTCAACCGAGAAATCACTTGATGATTATATTCATACGTTTAACAACATTCGCATTCACGGAACACTGGGATATCGAACGCCAGTAGAATTTAAGCAATGGCTCTTATAAAGTGAATCTTTGATAGGTGGGGGGGTTCCTTCATCC
>JBJEFM010000218.1:0-29264 GCA_051874035.1 Bacillus sp. (in: firmicutes) | reverse complement strand
GGATGAAGGAAAACCCCCACCTATCAAAGATTCACTTTATACACAAATTAAGAATATCTTAAGATTTTACCGCTGCTTTCCTTAAGATTCACTCGTTATCCTTATATTTGTCAAAGAGATATAGAAAGGGACGGATGTATATGATCGAGTTGCGGAATGTAACAAAAAAATATGGCAAGAAAATCATCCTGGATGACATAAGCATCACTTTTGAAAAGGGGAAAATCAGTTGTTTATTAGGGCTGAATGGTGTGGGAAAGAGTACCATCATGAAATCCATCATGCGGCTCGTTCCAATCGGCAAAGGAGAGATTTTAATAGAAGGAGAGCCTGTCAGTGAAAAGAATATCGATAAAATTGCTTTTCTGGCGGATATCCCGACATATGAAATGAATCGGACAGCGGAAGAGAATTTTCGGTTTGCGGAGATTTATTATGATTCGTTTGATATCGAGAAAGCCAAGCGTATGGTTGAATTTTTCAGACTGCCAAAAGAACGTAAATTGAAAGAATTGTCGAAAGGGAACTTGGCACGTTTTACGATTATTATGGGGCTAAGCCAGAATGCACCATATGTGCTGATGGACGAGCCGTTCAGCGGGCTTGACCTATTCTCACGGGAGGAATTTATCGCATCGTTAAAGTCCGAATTCATGGCAGAACAACAAACAATCATTATCACCACGCATGAAATCGATGAAATCGAAGGAATAGCAGATGAAATTATCTTGTTGGAAGAGGGAAAAGTACTATGCCAGTTCACGAAGCAGGAAGCGGTAAAAGAAGGGTTGAGCGTAGTGGAGAAAATGAGAAAGATTTATAGAGGATAGGAGACATATAATGAAATTCTTAACATTTATAGAAATAGATTTACGGAAGGTCATTCCGCTTTTAGTAGGGATGTTTATACTTGCCACCCTGGCGTTTCAGGGGTTATTCGCGAAATTGGTGATAACGGCGAATGATGAATTGATACGAAACGCTACACAAACCGGCGTGACGGTGGCAGAGCTTGTGAAGTCCGCTAACCCATTAAGCTTGACGACTATTATTGATAGTAATCCATATCCATTGCTGGCATTGCTCTTTGTTGGAATGGGATTGATCCTTTTTGGGTTTTATGTATGGTATAAAGAATGGTTCGGCGCTTCCAAACGCATTTATACACTTCTTAGCATTAAAGGAAGCCGATTCCGGATTTTCACAAGCAAGTTGATTGTGTTTCTGTTCATTTTCTTAGCGTATTATGCTGTAATTTTACTGAACTTATTTATAAGTACAGTTGTAATGAAGCTAATCCTTCCAGAGCAAGCGATTTCCGATCATCTAGTAGCTAACTTTATGCTCCATTCACAGTTTCTCCCTTATGTGCTGCCAGTCAGCGTGAGAGCGTTGCTATTCAACTTAGCATTTATTATGATGATGTTTGCAATTCTGTCTGTTTTCGTATTAAGTGACCGTTCCCAAAGAATATGGGGCATGCTGTTTGGATTTGTATACATGATCAGTACGATTGTCATCTTCTTTTATGTAAACACTTTGGAATTATATACATCAGAACGATTAATGGCTAACTGGGCATTTACAGGCATTGTCCTTATAATTAGTACGCTTATCAGTTATTACTTATTAAAGAAAAAAGTTTCAATATAGGAGAATCATGATGAAATTTAAAAGAGTTCTTACCTTTTCAGCAATCAGTATCTTATCACTTGGTACATTGGTCGGTTTTACAGAATTAAATAAAGTGCCTGTTGATCGTACGTTTATAATAGAAGATGTGAAAGGCGATAGGGAAGCACTGAAGTCCGTTTCATTGGAAAGCGTAATGAAAGTAGATAATCATTCATTTGAGAAAGTGTTAGTAACACAAGATCGCGTCCGCTTTGAAGACACCAAATTTGACCTTATGTACGGCGTAGGGGAGGAAGTGCTTAACAATAAAGATTTATATCGGGGCATGAATCATGCACTTGAAGTGAAGAACAATGTATTCACCTTGATTGCTTCCTTCAATTCTTATTATCCTTATGCATCGGATGAACCCACTCTGAAGTTGGCGAAAAAAGACCATCAGACAAATCAAGTAACGAAAGAAACCATTACATTGCCCGGGTTTATAAGTAAACAGCAGGTTTCCAACGAATCGTTAGTGGAAGTGAACGATACTATTTACTATGCCATCGTTACACAAGATATATCCGGGAATACTTCAAAGCCAGTATTTAGATTGTATGAGGTGGATTCTGATCAATTGCAAGTGAAAGAAATAATGAATCAAGATATATCACTTCCGTCCGATTATACAGATGTTTCGGAATTCGCTGAGTTTGATGGGGAATTATATGCGGTATTATCCAATCAAAAAGAATGCATGTTAGTAACAATTGATGTAGCAACCCGGAAAATCACAAAACAAAATCTCCCGGCATTTTCGCAAGAGGGTTCATATATAGAGAAGTTCATGATCGATCAAAGTTATTACTATCTTACAATGGATTCCGTGATCACTTTGCTTGATAAAGAAACACATAAAGTGAAATCTATAACGGACCAACCAAGTTTCTTGAAAGATTATGAATTTGTAAGCACAGCGGAACAAAAAATCAATGAAAATCAATTGTATGTTATATATGATGCTTATAAGCAAAATGGACCGAGCGATTCCTATATTGTTGTTTATAGCCAAACAAGTGGGAATACGCTATATGAAGGGAAACTCCCAAGCATGGTGAATCGTGGAATTGGAATAAACTATTCTTTTACGGAATAAGCAAAAAAACTTGTGCGAATATAGCGTACAAGTTTTTTTGCTATTGCGTTCTATATTTTGTTTGATTTTTTTCTCCTGTTCAGCAGGTACTTGATTTTCTCACTTCAGCAGAGCCGTGAAGAGGAAGTCCTGCTTATCAAAGGTTCATGTCATGAAATATTTCTTCAAATCCATTTCAGTGAAGAATATACCTATAAGGCTTAATGGAGGCTTTCATATATCCTTTTGCAGAAGCAGTTTCGCCAATAAAGATAAGGAAAAGAGGGGGATAGATAATGGATAATTGAACACCTATAAAACTATTAAAACAATGTTCCAAATTAACAAAAGAAAAATAAAAAATGTTACTAAATAAATTAAGATACCATCATTATCTATATTCCACAAGTAGATTGATAAAAAATTACTCTAGAAGATTTAACAACTCATAATCTGTTCTTTCTCTTACATATAATACAGTATCTGCCTGCCTATTGGAGGGAAGTATACAATATGAAGAACACACCAAGGGTCTTTTTTTATTGCATCCATAAATCTGAATTGAAAAAGTTTTTCTTAATCGATCTAGTCTGCAGCTCAGCTGTTTATTATACGGTCTACAAAATGCATGGTAGTTACTTCACAGCTATTATTGCCAGTTATATAAGTCCATTCCTTATACGGAAATGCATTATAGGAAAATGAAAAAATGCTTGAAGTGTACTATAACCAAGCAATCTAGTATGATAAATAAACGAGAAGGCGGTATAATAAATACGAACATATGGAATAAACAATGGAGGCAGTAAATATGAAACAAATTAAAAATCAACAAGAATATAACAATGAGATTAATCAAGATCGAATAACTATAGGGATTTTCACAACTACTTGGTGCCCGGATTGCAAACGATTAGATATGTTTATTGATGAAATCGTAAAAGAAAATACAGATAAACAGTGGTTTATAATCGACCGCGATGAGTTCCCGGAAATTGCAGAACAGCAAAATGTAATGGGCATTCCATCGTTGCTGGTATTCAAAAATGGAGAGAAATTAGCTCATTTACACAGTGCGAACGCGAAGACAGAAGATCAAGTGAGAGATTTTCTAAATAATCTATAATAAAAAGTCAGGAAGTGAGGATATTCATTTCCTGACTTTTTTTGTATTCCATGATTTTTTAAATCTAACTTTGCGAAATAATGTTAAAACACAAATGCAATATATAAACAAGGAAGGTCCGATAAGTAATTCATGTAGAAAATGTTTCATTTAATAGAAAGCTATTATTAAAGCGTTTAATTTGATAATAATTATCATTACGATTTATGCTATAATGGTATATGAATGACTATATATCAGGCGATTCTCGGTTTAAGGAGAGGTGAAAATGGAATGGCTTTAAAGGAAATAATCCTAGCTTTGAAAAGGCAAGGCATTAAAGTAACAGCTCAGCGCCGGGCTATTCTAGAGTATCTTATCACACACACTACTCATCCGACCGCAGCGGAAATCTATCATGAATTAGAAGGCATTTATCATTGTAAAAGCATCTCCACTGTCTATAATAATTTGCATGTCTTTAAAAAAGCAGGTGTAGTAAGGGAATTAGCCTTTGGAGATACAGCAAGCAGATTCGAGCTGTGTAAGGAAAATCATTATCATGTAATCTGTTTGGATTGCGGAATTATTGAGGATTTTAGATATCCATCTTTATATGAAGTAGAACAAATAGCTGAAAAAGTAACTGGCTTACATATCAATAATCACCATTTTGAATTATATGGATACTGTCGAAATTGCACGGGCACAAGCTAATAATAAATAGCGAAGGAAGTAATCCATACTGTCTAATCTCCGACACAGCTGCAAGAGCCATCATTTTTTGATGGGAATCTGGGTGGAACTACGAGAACATACACTCGTCCCTTTCGTAGGGGGCGGGTGTTTTTTATTCAATTAAATAGTCATCGCTGTTTCGAATCGAATCCATAAAAAATAGAATATGAAGAAGACTCCATATATTTTTGTGATAGGAAATCAAGAATGCCGCAATGTTTCTGTAAATGTTAGACAGCATGGGAAGAGATAAAAATAGAAGTTTTCATCCAGCATATAGCAAGATGTCAATTGTAAAAATCAAACATAAGCTAAGTGTTCAATGTAAATCTTCATCTTTTTTCGGATTTTTTTATTCAAAGTTGCAATTGTTAAAATTTACAAAGGAAATCCAATACACTTATATCCTTTTTGCTATTCAAGTATAATAAAAATGCGTTTAAAGCAAAGGATTTTTTGTAAACTTTTTTATTTACACAGCACATTTCACAAAAATAACACATTTTTCGTTATTTTAATATAGTCAATCGTGGCTATGATGATATAATCAGAAACAGCTATTGAATCATAAGTCTATAGCTGTGATACATTATATCGAATAGTTATTACGTTATTTACTATGCAAAGGTTATCTCTTTGTTGTAAATGCGTAAGTGATTGGATAAATAACATTTGCTGTTATAAATATGTGAATTGTTGAGCAATTTTATTTTCCAAACATCATGATGCAATTAATTTTTAAGGAGGAGTATGAAATGGATATTCTTGATTTAGCTCGTTTCCAATATGCGGCTACTACTATTTTCCACTTTTTATTCGTGCCGCTTTCAATCGGTACAATCTTTATAGTAGCCATTATGGAAACACTATATGTAGTCAAGAAGAAGAAGATTTATCTCGATATGGCGAAGTTTTGGGGGAAAATATTCCTGCTCTCGTTCGCTATTGGAGTAGTAACCGGAATCTTGCAAGAATTCCAATTCGGCATGAATTGGTCGGAGTATTCCCGATTTGTCGGGGATGTATTCGGTGCGCCGCTTGCAATTGAGGCATTATTAGCATTCTTTATTGAATCTACCTTCATCGGTATTTGGATTTTCGGACGGGACAAGTTGCCGAAATGGGTGATGGCATTCTCCGCCTGGATGGTATCGATTGGAACAATGCTATCCGCTCTTTGGATTTTAGCGGCCAATTCATTTATGCAGGAACCGGTCGGCATTGAAATTGTTGATGGCAAACCTGTTTTGAATGATTTCATGGCATTATTAACAAATCCGCAGTTATTAGTTGAATTCCCGCATACGATATTCGGCGCGCTTGCCACAGGTGCATTCGTAGTAGCCGGGATTAGCGCATTTAATATTTTGAAGAAGCGTAATCTGGAATTCTTCCAGCGTTCGCTTATTATTTCCATGATTATCGCTTTAGTCAGCGGTTTTGCCATTGGCGCAAGCGGTCATTCACAAGCGCAGCACTTGATGACATCGCAGCCTATGAAGATGGCAGCGAGCGAAGCGCTTTGGGAAGATAGCGGCGATCCTGCTTCATGGGCGTTAATCGCTGATATGGACACGGAAGAAATGAAAAACAATTGGTCGATTGAAATTCCGTTCATGCTAAGCCTGCTTGCTTACAATTCATTTGAAGGTTCAGTTGAAGGGATGAAAACAATTCAAGCTACGTACGAGAAACTGTACGGCGAAGGAGTCGATTACATTCCACATGTGGAAAGTGTATTCTGGAGTTTCCGAATCATGGTGGCAATCGGGGGTGTAATGATTCTTCTTGCATTGTTTGCATTATTCTTTAATAAAAGGAAAACACTACACAGTAAATCTTGGTTCTTGAAATTGATGGTTTGGATGATTCCAATGCCGTTTATTGCGAATACAGCGGGTTGGATCATGACAGAAATCGGTCGCCAGCCTTGGACAGTATTCGGGTTATTCACGACCGCACAATCGGTTTCACCAAACGTTTCCGCAGGAGACTTGCTGTTTTCAAATATCATGTTCTGCGGTTCCTATTTAATCCTTGGCGGCATTATGGTATACATGGTCATCCGCACAGTCAAAAAGGGGCCTTATGAACAAATAGAAACAGAAGAAGATGTAGATTTACTTAGCAAGGAGGCATTCGGACAATGACATTAAATGAATTGTGGTTTATCCTGGTTGCTGTCTTGTTTATCGGTTTCTTCTTCTTAGAAGGCTTTGATTTCGGAGTAGGAATGTCCACAAGGCTGCTCGCTCGCAGTCCTAAGGAACGCGATCAATTAATTAAAACAATCGGGCCATTCTGGGATGCGAATGAAGTTTGGCTGCTTACAGCAGGCGGTGCGATATTTGCGGCATTCCCGCATTGGTATGCGACAATGTTCAGCGGCTACTATATCCCATTTGTTTTCTTCTTGGTGGCATTGATTGCTCGTGGAGTAGGGATTGAGTATAGCCACCATGCATTAAGCGATAAATGGAAGAATGTATGGCACTGGCTGATTTTTGGGGGAAGTATTCTAGCACCGTTCTTATTGGGTGTGCTGTTTACAAGCTTGCTGCGCGGAATGCCGATTGATGAGAACATGACATTATGGGCAGGCTTCACAGACTATGTGAATGTATACTCTGTAGTCGGCGGCATTGCTGTTGTGCTATTGACACTTGTCCACGGCTTGACATTTATCGGATTGCGTACACAAGGTCCTGTGCATGCACGCGCTCTTTCTTTATTGAATAAAGTGTATTACACATTGTTTGCCGGCCTTGTATTGTTTGCTGTATTAACTTATGTCAATACAGATCTATTCACGGTCCGCCCGCTGGCAACACCGCTATTCCTAGCAGGGATTGTTTGCGCGGCCGTCCTTGGTTTTGTTTTTGCCAATAAGCGCAAAGAAGGCTGGGCATTTGCCATGTCAGGTGTAACGATTGTTCTGACAGTAGCCATGTTATTCGTAGGATTATTCCCGCGTGTGATGATCAGTTCAATCGATTCTGCATTCAACTTAACAGTAATGAATGCAGCAAGCGGTCAATATACGCTTTCATTAATGACAAAAATCGCATTAACGTTATTACCATTTGTTCTTGGTTATCAAATTTGGAGCTACTATGTTTTCCGTAAACGTATTAGCGATAAGGATACGGTGAGTTATGAATGATGGACAAATCGTTATTTGAAATAAAAGGGTTTAAACCAATTATGGGTTTTCTTTTAGTAATAGCGTTTTTACAGGGATTAGCTATTATCTTTCAAGCGAAATATCTGGCTACCGTTATTACAAATCTTTTTAATGGGGAGAAGCTGTCTTTACAGCTGCTCCCTATCTTACTATTCGCGCTGTTTTTCATAGGAAGGCAGTGGCTTGTTATGTACCGGGACCGCCGCATGGATGTGTTCGCTTCCCAGACGGGCTCCGCTATCCGCAAACAATTGACGGAAAAGTTATTCACATTGGGACCCGCTATCACAGGAACAGAAGGAACAGGCAATGTAGTGACCATGTCTTTGGAAGGGATTACACAGGTTGAAACCTATTTGAAACTATTTCTCCCCAAAGTATTGAACATGGCCGTTATTCCGGTCATGATTTTAGCATATACCCTATTTCTCGATGTCCGTTCAACGCTCATTCTGACGTTGGTATTGCCGACGCTGATTTTCTTTATGGTGATACTTGGGATAGCCGCCCAAAAGAAAGCCGATAAGCAGTACGAGTCATACCGTACGCTTTCCAATCATTTTGTCGATTCGCTGCGGGGTCTGGAAACCTTGCGCTTGCTGGGCTTAAGCAGACATTATGACCGGAATATCCAGGATGTTAGTGAACGTTATCGGAAGTCGACGATGAGTACATTGAAATATGCATTTCTTTCTACATTCGCGCTTGATTTCTTCTCCAGTTTATCGGTTGCAATCGTAGCGTTATTTCTTGGCTTAGGTTTGATTTTTGGCGATATGATGCTGTTCCCGGCGTTGACTGTTTTGATTTTGGCACCGGAGTATTTCTTGCCGATTCGTGATTTCGGGACAGATTATCATGCAACGCTAGATGGAAAAAATGCCTTGCAGGAAATCAATCGGATTATTTCCTTGCCGGTTAAACGGCGATTGGAATCTTCTGATATACAACAATGGAATGAGAGTTCCACTTTGCAAGTGGAAGACTTATCCGTCCGATATGAAGATGCGAATAATCATTCGTTACATACTATTTCTTTCTCATGGAAAGGTTTCGGGAAAATCGGCATCATTGGGGCGAGCGGGGCAGGCAAGTCTACACTGATCAACGTATTAAGCGGCTTTACGCTGCCATCCTCAGCGACCATTAAAATTAATGGCGAAACGTTCAAAGATTTTGATGTGTCCGATTGGCAGGAACAAGTTCTCTACATTCCGCAACACCCATATATCTTTCAAGATACTGTCGCTAAGAATGTTGCGTTCTATACGCCGGATGCTTCCGATGAAGCAATCGAGAAAGCTTGCAACCGAGCGGGCTTGGCTGAAGTGATTGCTTCATTGCCAAACGGTTTAAATGAAGTAATCGGTGAAAGCGGAAGGAATTTGAGCGGCGGCCAGGAACAGCGTATCGCATTGGCACGCGCCTTTTTGGATGATTCACGTAAGATATTGCTGTTTGATGAACCGACAGCTCATTTGGATATTGAGACAGAATGGGAATTGAAGCAAAACATGCTTCCGCTTTTCGAGGATCGGTTGGTGTTCTTTGCGACCCATCGCCTGCATTGGATGATGGAAATGGATTATATCATCGTCCTGGATCATGGTGAAGTGGTGGAAACCGGTACACATGAAGAGCTGCTGCAGGCAAATGGATACTATACAACATTAATACAAGCGCAAATCCATGGAACGGAGGGATCTCATGAATAAAAGCCGTAACGCTTTAAAAGCTGTTCTTGATGATTCTTGGGTAAAGCCATATTTGAACCGGAACAAAAAACTGCTGCTTCTGGTGCTCACACTTGGTACGCTGACATTCGTATGTGCTGCAGCGCTAATGTTCACTTCAGGCTACTTAATCTCAAAATCGGCAACACGCCCTGAGAATATTCTGTTGGTATATGTACCGATTGTCCTTGTACGGACGTTCGGTATTGCAAGGCCGGTGGTTCGTTATTTGGAGCGGCTGACAAGCCATAATCTTGTATTGAAGTTTCTATCGAGCATGCGTGTGCGTCTATATCAAAAGTTGGAAACCCAAGCGTTATCATTGCGGTCGCGCTTCTCGACAGGCGACCTGCTGGGGGTATTGGCGGATGATTTAGAGCAGATGCAAAATTTATATTTACGGACGATCTTTCCAAGTGTGGTCGCTGTCATTCTTTATTGCCTAGTGGTAATCTCTTTGGGATTTTTCTCAATTCCTTTTGCATTGCTCATGGCATTGCTGCTCTTTGTGCTTGTTGTTCTCTTCCCTTTAGTTTCCCTATTGGTCACAAGGCAAAGGCAAGCACGGATGAAGCAGGCACGCAATGCTTTATATAGAAAGTTAGGAGATGCCGTCATGGGAATCAGCGATTGGAAAATCAGCGGACGGCAAGCGGATTTCCTGAAAAGCTATGAACAACAAGAGGCTGAACAGGATAAGCTGGAAGAAACTATGCATCGTTTCAATCGAAATAGAAATTTCATATTTCAGCTTGTTGCTACAGTCGGTATTATTATAATGATTGTTTTCGCAAGCAATCGTGCGGACGAAGGCGTGTTCGCACATGTATGGATTGCGGCATTCATATTGGTTGTATTTCCGATTATTGAAGCATTGGCTCCTGTGCCGGAAGCGATCAGCCAATTGCCGGGTTACGGAAACTCATTATCCAGATTGAACCATATCGAGGATAATGCCGGCATTGTCAATGAAACAGACCCAAAAGCCATCGAGGCATTGAGGCATCAAGCATTATATATCCACATTGATGATGTATCATTTGCTTATCAGGAGGGAGCCGCTTCTCCTGTACTTAATAATCTTTCCTTAGATATTAAGCCCGGAGAGCAAGTGGCTCTGCTCGGAAAAAGCGGTGCAGGGAAGAGTACAGTTGCTAAATTATTACTGGGAGCGATTTCTCCTGCTGAGGGAAAAGTTACGATAAATGATGTGCCAATGGAGAAAATTCATCAAGAGATTTCCCAATTCATTGCTGTTTTACAGCAAAAGCCTCATTTATTTGATACATCTGTGATGAATAATATAAGGCTTGGAAACCCTAAGGCTACAGATGAAGAAGTGATGGAAGCAGCAAGGCAAGTCAAAATGCATGACTCTATTACATCTTTACCATCGGGATATCATACAAGAATGCACGAATTGGGAGGGCGCTTCTCAGGAGGGGAACGGCAGCGCATTGCGCTAGCGCGTATTCTTCTGCAGCAAACCCCGATTGTTATCCTCGATGAACCGACTATAGGACTGGATGCTGTAACAGAGCGCGATTTGTTACATACCATCTTCACAAACCTACAAGGTAAAACGGTGATATGGATTACCCATCATCTTGTTGGAGTAGAGAAAATGGATCGGATTATTTTCATGGAAGATGGCCATATCCATATGGAAGGAACCCATGAAGAGTTGCTTCGGACAAATGCAAGATACGCTAATCTTTACCGGATGGACCGTCCTATACAACAGTAACAAAAGCACCCGCCCCTATTGATGCAATAGGGGCGGGTGCTTTTGTGCAATCAGATATACCTTATAATAAATAATATCAAAAAACCATTATTATAAAATATGGACAACAAAAGCAAATAATCGGCTTATAAAAGTTAGATTTTTCACTAACTTTTGTCTATTATTTTAAATAGTTCTATAATCCTAGCGGTCTTTCTATAATAGCCCTACAATATTCTTATAAGAGAAATTATTGTTACAGAAAGGAGGACATTTTCTTTTTATTCCT
Source organism: Bacillus sp. (in: firmicutes) (assembly GCA_051874035.1). Taxonomy (GTDB): domain Bacteria; phylum Bacillota; class Bacilli; order Bacillales; family DSM-1321; genus Bacillus_AD. The sequence goes on along the minus strand of JBJEFM010000218.1, from coordinate 17,737 downwards.
TACTCCTTCAATGCTTTGTTCGGCGATTTACAATTTGTCATAACATTGACTATTTATTGTGAATCTATTAACAAAGTTATTGTGTATACTCATTTCTTGCTTACAACTATATAAGGAGGAAAACAACATGGATGTATTGGATTTAGCTCGTTTTCAATATGCAGCCACTACCATCTTTCATTTTTTGTTTGTTCCGCTGTCCATCGGCACAATTTTCATAGTGGCTATTATGGAAACACTTTATGTTGTTAAGAAGAAACAAATTTATCTTGACATGTCTAAGTTTTGGGGGAAAATATTCCTGCTTTCATTTGCCATAGGAGTAGTAACCGGAATTTTGCAAGAATTCCAGTTTGGCATGAACTGGTCTGAATATTCTCGCTTTGTCGGAGATGTATTCGGTGCACCGCTCGCAATCGAAGCATTATTGGCGTTCTTTATAGAATCCACTTTCATTGGTATTTGGATTTTCGGACGGGACAAGCTTCCTAAATGGGTGATGGCATTCTCCGCATGGATGGTAGCGATCGGTACAATGCTATCCGCTCTGTGGATTTTAGCGGCGAACTCGTTTATGCAGCATCCTGTCGGCATTGAAATTGTTGATGGGAAACCTCGGCTTAATGATTTCATGGCTCTGCTTACTAATGGCCAACTGCTTGTTGAATTTCCGCATACCATATTTGGGGCACTGGCTACCGGCGCTTTGGTTATAGGGGGCATCAGTGCATATAATTTATTGAAAAAACGCAACATTGACTTTTTCCATAAATCTTTCAAAATAGCGATGGTTATTTCACTTATCAGCGGAATCGGCATCGCATTCAGCGGTCATTCACAAGCTCAATATTTAATGGATACCCAACCGATGAAGATGGCAGCGAGTGAGGCGTTATGGGAAGACAGCGGCGATCCGGCTTCCTGGTCATTGATTGCCGATCTTGAAACGGAAGAAATGAAAAATAATTGGTCGGTTGAAATCCCATATCTTTTAAGTTTCTTAGCTTACAACAAATTCGAAGGCTCTGTTGAAGGGATGAAAACATTACAAGCTAAGTATGAAGAACTATACGGGGAAGGCATCAACTATATTCCGCATGTGGAAAGCGTTTATTGGAGTTTCCGCATTATGGTTGCTTTTGGCGGTATAATGATTCTGATTTCCATTCTGTCGCTTGTCTTTATGAAACGTAATACATTGATAAAAAAAGGCTGGTTATTAAAAGCTGTGATAGCATCGATCGCCCTGCCATTTGTCGCGAATACAGCCGGCTGGATTATGACTGAGATAGGTCGTCAGCCATGGACTGTCTTCGGTCTATATACGACAGCTCAATCTGTATCGCCGAATGTGACGGCAGGACAATTGTTATTCTCGATTATTGCCTTCTGTGGTTCATACTTAATACTTGGAATTATTATGGTATATATGGTTATAAAAGTGTCCAAAAAAGGGCCGTATCCTCCTGGTACAAAAGATGACGGCATAGATTTATTTAACAAGGAGGCGTTCCGACAATGACATTGAATGAGCTGTGGTTTATTTTAATTGTTGTATTATTTGTCGGTTTTTTCTTTCTGGAAGGGTTCGACTTCGGTGTGGGAATGTCGACTCGCCTGATTGCGAACAGTGAAGCGGAACGCAATCAGCTGCTGAAAACGATCGGACCTTTCTGGGATGCCAACGAGGTTTGGTTGATTACAGCCGGTGGTGCGATATTCGCCGCATTCCCGCATTGGTATGCGACGATGTTCAGCGGTTATTATATTCCGTTTGTTTTCTTTCTCGTATGCTTAATCATCCGCGGAGTAGGGATTGAATATACTCACCATGCATTAAGCAGTAAATGGAAAAACTTCTGGCACTGGCTGGTCTTTATCGGCAGTTTAGGCGCTCCATTTATTCTCGGTGTTTTGTTTACAAGTTTAGTGCAAGGTATGCCGATTGATGAAACGATGACATTATGGGGAACCTTCACTGACTATGTGAATCTTTATTCTATCGTCGGAGGAGTGGCGATGGTATTGTTAACACTTATTCATGGTTTAACATTCATCGGTTTACGGACAATAGGCAATGTGCATGACCGAGCAATACAATTATTGAACAAAGTTTATATCATTCTCTTTATAGGATTAGTGGCATTCGCTGTGTTAACGTATACAGAAACGGATTTATTCGCCGTTCGTCCGGTAGCGACCCCTATATTCCTTGGCGCTATCGTAGTAACGGCAATCTTAGGATTTGTACTTGCGAATAAGCGCAGAGAAGGTTGGGCATTCGCAATGACAGGCGTAACCATTGCGTTAACAGTCATCATGTTATTCGTCGGACTGTTTCCAAGGGTAATGATCAGTTCAATAGATCCGGCATTTAATTTAACGATCACAAATTCCGCCAGCGGCCCATACACATTATCACTCATGACGAAAATTTCACTAACGTTATTGCCTTTTGTACTGGGCTATCAAATCTGGAGCTACTATGTTTTCCGTAAACGTATTAGCGATAAAGAATCGGTGAATTAAATGATTGATAAATCGTTACTGCAATGAAAAAGGCTTTGAAGGCATTACTGCTGTTATGGCTGTTTTACAAAGAGCCGCAACGGTTTTTAAGCTAAATATACGGGGGGAGCCATTACGGTTGCCAATTTATTCGATAGAAAGAAGCTATTATTACAGCTTCTTTCTATTCTTTTATTCTATGAATAATATTTCGATTAGATAATAGGCAAGGCGCTATGCTGTTTTATACCAATTAGATAGACCTATATAATTGGTTGAAGATAATCTTCAACCTTTTATTAGAATAACGTAGCTTTAATCAAACTATGATAATTCAGGGCCATAAGATATAAGGCAAAAGAAAAATTAAAAGCATGGCCATCAACTTATAAATGCTTATCTATGTAGCACAACAATATCTTTCCAGGAATCCTCATCATATGTGATTATCACTTATTAATTATATTAAAATAATAATTTGATTTTTAGGATTCATAGACATTTACTCTTATAGTGAATGTTTGAACATCCTAAAGAAGGAAAAAAACTAGGAAGATATAAGTGATTTATATTGATATAGTAATTTATTTTATTGCTCTCTATTAAAATCCGTGGATTATATGTATAATAAAAACTTGGATAGACATAAATATAGGGAGGATCAATATGATGCAGTGGGCTATACTCATCTTATTCGCCGCAGCTGTTGTGTTGCTGATTTTATCAATTGCAGCATCCAAAAAAGCTGCCGAAGAGCAAAAAAAGGATAATGAATTACTAGTTGCTTCTTTTCACAAAGAAACAACGCAATTACAAGAGCAAATCCAGGATATTAATTTCGATTTGGAAATCTTGGCGGAAGAAGCAGCTTTAAAAAGCACATCTGAAGAAAGAATTTTATTGCGGCAAATCTTAGATTTACATAGACGTAAGTACAGCAATAAAAGTATTGCAGAAAAAACAAATCTGACTGAAGCACAGATCGAAACCTTGCTTGCACCTTACAAAAAAGTTGAAGCGAAAAAGGGGAATCTGTAACATGAATGCTAATCTACTTCGCAGCTTCGCCTTAGGTCTCATGTCCGCGACGGCAGTATGCGGCGCCGTCTATTTTTTAGGCCCGGATGATACAAAGAAAAGCGAAGCGCCAAAAGAGGTCGTAAAAGAAGAATTGACAGAAGAAGAAATGAAAAACAAACTGTTGGATAGTGGTTATGTTGTTCTGACAAAAGAAGAGCTGCAAACTCAAATCGAGGATGCGAAAGCCAGCCAAGAAACTCCTGCAGAAAAGAAAGAAGAAGAGGGTGTTTATAATACAGTGATCACCATCACCCCGGGTATGACAACCGGTGATGTAGCCGACGCTCTTATAAACGCCAATATTATCAAAAACAAACAATATTTTGTTAAAGCGGTCGAAAGGAAAGGGCTTGTACAAAAACTGCGTCCAGGTGCCTATGAAGTAAACAGCAATATGGCACTTGAGGAACTTCTTGCTACAATCTACAAATAATCTTTCTAACAAGAAACAGCCAAAATGATGGCTGTTTTTTTATATGCTCTTATTTATAACGCCCATTTCGCACAGCATAATAAAAAAACGGATGTGTAAGTGGAAGATCAAGTCCCCGCAACAATCCGATGGCGATAGAGGAGTGAAGGAAACTTCGTTTACCAAAGCTTCCTTTCATCTTTAATAAGCCATTTGCTGAAATCGTGTAAATTTGTGGTTTATTATATTTTCAAATTAAAAGGGGATTATACGGCTGCTGCGATTCTAATTTCGCCACAGAACGTCTCAGCAACACACTATATTTTTCCTTTTAACCTTTTCTAAAATAAAATCTTTATTATTTAATTTGATTGGTAATTGAAAGCAGATAATATTTGATTAAAGCTAAATACTCTCTAAGATATGATTTTACTAAAGCTTTTGCGGGTGTTTTTGCCGGTAAAGCTTCTAAGTCCAAACCATATTGGTTACCGATTAGAACCGAACGATATAAATGGTAATCATTTGAGACAACTAAAATTCTTTTTGGATTATCCGCTAATAGTTTTTGGGAGAATTTAATATTTTCATAAGTAGACGTGGATTTTTCCTCTTTTATAATTCGATTGCTATCTACGCCTAAAGCTATTAATTCATTTTTCATTATTTGTGCTTCTGAATCATCCTCTCCAGCCCCTTGTCCACCTGAAACGATCGCTATGGTAGCCGGGCTTTTTAGTAAATAGTCCGCCGCAGTTTCAATACGATATTTCAATGATAAAGAAGGTGTTGTTCCATGCACTCTAGCGCCGAGTACAATCATATAATCCGCTCCATAAGCAGGATCACTGTTTTTTTGTTTTTGGATTTGATATTGAACATAGCCAATATAGATTAGTGAAATACTAACGATACATAAGATTGCAATTTTCAGAAACTTAACCATTTACGCATACCTCCAATCGTGGATTATTTCAATTATAGCTTTTTTATATTGATTCCGCTTCATTAAATAGATGAAAAATATCAGAATTATAGGTTGGATTCCAGCTGCTTAGTGAAAAATGCATAATTTTCATTTCTGAATTAAAAAGGGGGAACTTCGCTGAATCATTTCTAATTTTTTCTGAGAGCCCCACAGCAACACACTGTTATTTTCCATATGCGGTGATGTGTAATTTAATTTTAAATGAGAAACTAATAGATTCTAAAATCAATTGCATTAAAAAATAGATTCTTTGAATAGTTTTTCACCTAAAAATCTATTAGTTTTTTATATTATTTTTAAAAAGGTTCCCAAATATACATTTGGGAACCTTTTTTATGATAATATTAGGGAATATGAGGTGGATATCGATGAAAAAAAAGTTGCCAAAAATACTGAAAGACTTTCTAATCTATTTAACAACCATTAAAGGGAAATCAATTCGGACAAGGAAAGAATATGAATATGATCTCGTCTTGTTTTTCCGTTTTCTTAAGGCAGTGGAAGATGATATAGAGATAAATGAAATAAGCAATATTCCCATTGATGATGTAACGATTGACTGGATTCGGCAAATTACACTTGAGGACATTTATTTGTTTTTGGAATATTGCGAGGTACAGCGCAATAATAGCGCCTATTCGAGATCGCGTAAAGGGGCGACCATCAAATCCTTTTTCAAATATTTGAAGGGAAAAAGAAGATTGATCGAAGAAAATCCAGCGGAAGAATTAGAAAATCCGAAAATCGGGAAGCGTACGCCCATATATATGAATATAAAGGAAACGGAGCAATTCTTGAAAGGCATTCCAAGAAACAAGCATTATTACCGGAATCGTTGCATGATGATGTTCTTTTTGAATTTAGGCATCCGTGTCTCCGAACTATGCAGTTTGAATATGGATTCCGTTCAAGGCCAAGCCCTCCATGTAACAGGGAAGGGCGATAAAGAGAGAAATGTATTTTTGAATAAAGTTTGCCTGGACGCCTTAACTGCGTATATCGAACAGGAGCGTAAACATATTTCCGCCGGCAATACGGATCCTTTATTTCTTTCACAAAAAGGGACACGGTTAACAAGGCAAACGGTAGCTAAAATCGTCAAGCAGATTAATCAAAATTCGGGATTGAATAAGACAAAGCTTACACCGCATAAACTAAGACATACATCAGCGACATTGATGTACAAGAGCGGAGCCGATATACGAAGCTTGCAGCATATATTGGGACATTCAAGCGTTTCGACTACGCAGATTTATACACATGTAGAAGATGAAGAGATTCGTAGTGTCATTGAAAATAATCCGTTGAATGCATAATTAAAAGTTACCATAAATATATTATGTTAACTAAAGGTATATAGTGAGACTTATGTACTGTCAGAAGAGAAAATGCCAAGAAAGAGTCGAATTTTTTAGAATGATGCATGTTAAACTATAGAAAGAAGAAAGGAAATCAGGTAGAATAAAATTACTGCTTTTTTGTTGAAAATTCAGAAATAGTGCATTCCTTCCATAATGCAAATTATCTATTGATTTTATTTAGGGTCGGTTTAAAGAGACCGGTCCATTTGGATTATGAATTAGTAGTAACATGGGAAACCATCTTAATGGAGCATACATAAAGTTCGATAAAATTGATTTTTAAAAGGGGAATGATGTATTTCATGTCGGATTATACAGCTTTCTTTCGAACTAAAGCATTTTCAAGAATAATGACAATAGTGGTGTTGGTTATTTTTCTCTATAGTATCGGAAATTTAATCCATCTAGTGTTGTTTACGTTTATCTTTGCTTTTTTAATGGGAAGATTGCAGCAATTTATTTCAAAACAGGTGAACTTTAACCCTAAAGCAGTTCTAGTGCTGATTTACTCAATTGTTGTTTCCGCACTGGGATGGGTGATGTATAAGTATCTGCCGGTTATAACCATTCAGATTACGGATTTAGTTACACAGCTGGTCCATTTCTTTAAACATCCGCCGGATGATGAATTGATCCGGTTCTTAATCAATACAGCCAATAGTTTGCCGTTGGATATTGAAAGCAATTTCAATAAAATCTATGTATATGCATCAGGCGTAGGAGCTTTAGTTCTTCAAATTTTGTTAGCGATTGTTCTAAGCTTGTTCCTTCTGTTGGAGAAAGATAAGATTATCGCTTTTACGTCCCGGTTTAAACATGGGAATTTCAGCCAATTCTTCATCAACCTCGAGCATTTCGGAAGGAAATTTGTGAATTCATTCGGTAAAGTCATTGAAGTCCAATTTTTGATTGCCTTAACAAATGCTGTTCTCTCGGTGCTGATTCTTTGGCTATTGGGCTTCCCGCAACTGATCGGCCTTGGCATCATGATTTTCTTCTTGGGATTAATCCCAGTGGCCGGTGTGATTATTTCGTTAATTCCACTTAGCATGATTGCTTATAATGTGGGCGGATTCACGATGATCATTGCGATTTTTATTATGATTATGATCTTACACGCTTTTGAGGCGTATATTTTGAATCCTAAGTTCATGTCAGTGAAGACAAATTTGCCGACCTTCTTTACATTGGCGGTGCTATTATTTGCAGAGCATTTCTTCGGTGTATGGGGACTGATCATCGGTATTCCGGTCTTTATTTTCTTGGTTGATATGTTGGAAGTCCCTGAGGAAGAGGATATGCCGCCGGTAATTGAAAAGTGAGGATTTCGTATCCTCGCTTTTTTTGTTGCAGTAAACTTCGTTATTTGTTAATGGATAGAAAGGTGAATACATATAGATAGAAGGGAGAAAAAGGGGGCGATTATATCTTAAATGAATCCATTTCAGAAACCATTCAATCGCGTATAAAAAGGCTTGAACGATTGCAGACACAAGACGGTTCATGGAGGTTCGCTTTCGAAGGCGCTTTGTTAACCGACTGCTTCATGATCATGGTTCTGAGGACTTTGCGTATACCTTCTCAAAGTATGATACAAGAAATAACCGGGAGAATTGTAGAGTTACAGGAAGGGAATGGTGCTTGGAAGCTTTATGAGGATGAAGAAGAAGGAAATTTATCCGCGACAATCCAAGCGTATGCGGCTCTTTTGATTTCCGGCAAATATACAAGAGACAATCCTATCATGAAACAGGCAGAGTATTTCATTAAACAAAACGGCGGGCTATCGAAGGCACATTTTATGACAAAGATGATGCTTGCGGTGAACGGCCTGTATTCATATCCCCGCTTTTTTTATTTTCCGATGACTTATTTTCTCCTGCCCGCTTCTTTTCCGCTGAGCATGTATCATAGCAGCAATTATGCGAGGGTCCATTTGACGCCGATGATTATTTGCATAAATAAGCGCTTCAAGAGAAAGCACAATGTGGATACGAGTTTTTTCAAAGAAGAAGATACTGGCGATTGGTTTCGTGGAGATCGCGATGGGTGGGGGGATTTCTTCATAAAAGAAATGAAGCATATCGCCCTATTGCCACTGCATCTGCATAAAGCGGGCTATAAAGCGGCGGAAGAACTGATGTTAAAACGCATCGAAACAAATGGAACACTTTACAGCTATGCTTCCTCCACCTTTTATATGATCTATGCCCTATTGGCGTTAGGTTATGACGAGAATTCACAAGTGATCCAGAAAGCAGTCAAAGGCATCAAAGGATATATCGTGAAAATGGAGAAAGGAACCCATGTCCAGAATTCTCCCTCCACCGTTTGGGATACCGCCCTGCTTGTTTATGCAATCCAGGAAGCGGGGATGGCGCCCGACCATCCTATAATCAAGAAAGCGAACACCTATTTATTGAACAAGCAACAATACAAGCGTGGGGATTGGGCGGTCAATGCCCCTTATGCGAATGCGGGAGGATGGGGTTTCTCCGATACGAACACTTTTATTCCTGATAATGATGATACATCTGCAGCTTTGCGGGCATTGACCGGGCAAAGCGGAACATCTTTTTCTGTTAAGCAGGCATGGGAAAAGGGGGTCGCCTATCTCATGGCTATGCAAAATAAAGATGGGGGTTGGGGGGCATTCGAGAAGAATGCTTATCAGCCACTGTTCCGGCATCTGCCGCTGGAGAATGCAAAAGATGCGCTAATTGACGATTCGACGGCCGATTTAACAGGGAGGGCGCTTGAGTTCCTCGGTCATTTCGCTCATTATAAACAAAAGAACAGCAATATTAACAAAGCGGTGAATTGGCTGTTAAAGCAGCAAAGGGAAAATGGTAGCTGGTACGGGAAATGGGGGATTTGTTATATATACGGCACATGGGCGGCAATGACAGGGCTGCGTGCGGCAGGAGTGGAGCGCAGCCATCCCGCTATGGTGAAAGCGGCGGACTGGCTGCTGTCCATTCAAAGAGAAGATGGGGGCTGGGGGGAATCGTGCATGAGCGCGGAACGGGAAAGATACGTGCCTCTTTCGTTCAGTACGCCTTCCCAAACATCCTGGGCATTGGATGCGCTTCTTACCGTAAGCGACCCGAAAGCATTCCCGATTACAAGGGCGGTAGAGTATTTGGTGAACGTGGAACAGCAATCCGAAGCAAGCCTTGCTTATCCCACGGGCCTCGGACTGCCGGGTGGCTTCTATATAAGGTATCATAGCTATAATGAAATCTTTCCGTTGCTTGCTTTGGGGCATTACCGGAAACAGTATTTATCTTTATACGAAACAACATAGTCATCAAAAAGGACTTTCATCGCCAGCGTGGATGAAAGTCCTTTTACCTGCTTTATAATACTTTATTCAAGAAATCCTGCGTCCGTTCATTTTTCGGATTTTCAAATACTTCTTGCGGAGTGCCTTGTTCTACAATATAGCCGCCGTCCATGAAGATGACCCTGTCAGCCACTTCGCGCGCGAAGCCCATTTCATGGGTAACAATCACCATTGTCATGCCATCCTTGGCCAGTTGCTTAATAACATTCAATACCTCGCCTACCATCTCGGGGTCGAGGGCGCTTGTCGGCTCATCGAACAGCATGATATCCGGATTCATTGCCAATGCTCTTGCGATGGCTACGCGCTGTTTCTGCCCTCCGGATAATTGGGCGGGCTTCGCATGCGCTTTATCTTCTAAACCGACAGTAGAAAGCAACCGCAGAGCTATTTTTTCCGCATCCTCTTTGGAATTCTTTTTCAGCTCGACGGGAGAGAGTGTGATATTTTCCATGACTGATAGATGGGGAAATAAGTTGAAATGCTGAAATACCATTCCGATGTTCTCGCGTATTTTGTTAATATCCGCCTGGCGGTCCGTGATCGTGGCGCCGTCTACAACGACTGTTCCGCCACTAACTTCCTCCAATAAATTCAAGCAGCGGAGCAATGTGCTTTTCCCTGAGCCGGAAGGGCCGATCAAGCAAATAACTTCCCCTTCTTTTACTTCTAGATTAATATCTTTAAGGACTTCCAATTGTCCGAATGATTTTTTTAAAGAAGTTACTTTCAATTTATCCATTCTGAATCTTCCTTTCCATACGTTTTGACACTTGTGTAAGAATCATAATGATAATGAAGTACATGATTCCGACAATCAGCCACATTTTAAATGATTCAAGGTTTCTGGCGATGATGATTTTTCCGCTTTGCGTCAATTCATTGATGCCGATGATGGAAAGAATCGATGTATCCTTCAAGGTAATGATAAATTGATTAATGAACGAAGGAATCATGATGCGGACCGCTTGAGGCAATACAACCTTACGCATTGCTTTTCCATAAGGAAGCCCTAAGCTGCGCGCCGCCTCCATTTGCCCTTTATCGACGGATTCAATCCCTCCTCGGACAATTTCCGCCATATAAGCCCCAGCATTCAGACTAAGCGTGATAAGACCGGCTACAATGGCTGTCATTCGGAAATCAAGTGCTGCCGGGATTCCGAAATAAATGAAGAACGCTTGGACAATCAGCGGTGTACCGCGGAAAATATCCACATAAATTGTGCCGATAGCCCGCATCCATTTTGCTTTGGAAACACGAAATAGGCCGAAGACGACACCAAGCACTAAAGCGATGGCGAGAGATACAACCGTAAGGAAAAGGGTCATTCCTAATCCTTTTAGCAAGCTAGGGTAGCTTTCTTTCAATAAGCCGATAAATCCTGTATCTTCAGCGGATTTTTCAGCGGATAAATAGCTATCGATAATTTCGTCATACTTGCCGGATTCTTTCAAATCGGCTAATCCCGCATTAAACATTTCAAGTAATTCCTGATTTTTCCCTTTTGAAACAGCGAAGCCATATGAACCGCCTTTTTCTTTCTCGGTTACTAACTCCAGGCCGTTCCCTTGGGCTACGCCGTATGCAAGGACAGGATAATCATCAAAAGTCGCAGCCGAATTTCCTGTTTTTACATCGTCGTACATATTGGCGGAATCATCGAATGTAGTAATGGTGAATCCATACTTATCCTTGATGCTTTCAGCGAAAGATGCACCTTCTGTACCTGTTTTAACAGCTACGTTCTTTCCTTTTAAATCCTCGTAGGATTTGATTTCTTCTTGGCCTTCTTTGCTGGCCATCACTACACCGGATTCGAAGTAAGGATCTGAAAAGTCGAATTTCTTTTTGCGTTCATCCGTAATGCTCATCCCGGCGATGACGCCGTCGACTTGTTTGGACTCAAGCGCCTGTACAGCGGCATTGAATCCCAACTGTTTAATTTCCACTTTGAAGCCTTGTTCTTCTGCGATTGTTTTTAGGAGATCCATATCAATCCCGATGAATTCTCCGTTCGTATCCTGGAATTCAAATGGAGCGAAAGTAGTGTCTGTTGCTATGACGTACGTTTTTCCTTTCCCATCCGTTTCTGCCGCTTGTGTAACTGTTAAAGATGGAAGAAACATCGTTATGATGAACGATATCATCGTTACAAAAATAATGGCTTTTTTACTGATTTTCATAAGTTACCTCCTTGATTATGTATGCGTAAAGTTAAATTTTCTCCTTAACTCCCTTACAGATATACCCATACGTATAATCATATAAAACGCATTTTGTTTATTGGTCAGAGAGGTCGCTGCGTATAATATACTAACATCCTCTATTTTTTTATTATTTTAACAAATTAATATATAGGTATATTTCTAATGAAGTAGTAGATGGATTGTTAGGCTGCGTTATTAGGGATTTTATTGCAAGGATATTTTTAGCATTTAGGGATCGGAGAAAAACTATAATAAGTATTATGCCTGTTTTTTTTTTATTTATCAAGTTTTTTTAATATAATAACTAATTCAAAAGGAGTGAATAATAACAATGAAAAATAATAGATTCATTTCCTATTGGAAAGTTATTTTCCCAAAAAAGGGCACAACAAATCCAAGCTCATAATATAGTTTTATTAAGGGGGATTTTAAGAAAATCAGGTTATAGGGTATTATTTATCCCGTTTAACAGGTGCTAAGATTGGTTCATCTAATGATAGGTGGGGGATGAAGGAAAACCCCTACCTATCAAAGATTCACTTTATATACAAAACAAGGAAGGCATTATAAAAGTCCGCGGGTTTTAATAGCGCTTATTGGAACTTCGGGAAAAGCAGGGTGAGTATAATAGTATAAAAAGATAAAAAGGGATTGAAACCGGCTTTCTTTCTCGTATGCTGATCAGTAATCATGCTAAAATAACATATGGGATAAAAATGTAAAGATTATAAAACAAAGGGGATATAAAGATGAAGCCATTAACTGAGGAAGGGAAGAACGGTCTTTACACGGCAATGTTCAATCGCCGAGATATCCGGACGTTCTTACCGACTCCAATACCGGAAGAGAAACTGTATAAAATACTTGAATCAGCCCATAGTGCGCCTTCTGTAGGTTTCATGCAGCCTTGGAACTTTATTATTGTCCGAGATCAAGAAACAAAAAAACGATTAGCTAAAATCGTGGAAAAAGAAAGGCGCGCTTTAGCCATCCATTACGAAGATAGCGATCGAGAATTGAAATTTTTGGATTTGAAGATTGCAGGCATTGAAGAAGCACCTGTCACCATTTGTGTAACATGCAATTCATTTAGCGCCGGGGATCATGTATTAGGGAGGAATTCGATTCCGGAAACAGATTTAATGTCTGTAAGTTGCGCCATCCAAAACATGTGGTTGTCCGCTTATGCAGAAGGATTGGCAATGGGTTGGGTTAGCTTTTACAAAAAGCCGGATGTACGCACCATTTTGGAGATCCCTTACCATATTGACCCTGTTGCTTTACTTTCAATAGGCTATACGGATGATTATCCGGACCGGCCGTTACTGGAAATCCATAAATGGGAGAAGCGGCAGCAATTGGACAAATTGATTTTTGAAGATAAGTGGGAGAATAAATAAATGTAAAGCTTCGGTATAGGTATGGCATTTGTAGCTGTTTTCTATATCGAAGCTTTTTTATTTACACACTATTTAAAGAATATACCCTTTTCTATTATGTTTTGTTCCGTTTCTTTATTGCAACCATACTATAGACGAAATAACTGATGATCAGCACCAAAATCGCGAATGTATGCAGCAATGTAGACATTGCGTTATCGTGATCGACAATCACTAATCGAATTAAAGCTGTAATACCGATATAAAGGAAGTAACGCAAAGGGAAATGATAGTCTTCCTGAAAATACTTCACAATCATGGCAATGAACTCGAAATAAAGAAAAAACACTAAGATTCTCTCAAACAACACATATTGATTTTCAAAACCTTCATTCCAGATGGCATAACGAATAAAATCGAAGAGTTCTTTGCAAAGCAATATACATAAGGATAAGGCGAGCAAGACTAATGCCGCATTCAATATATATTGAAGAATAGATGCAATTTTAAACTTGGCTTTCCATTGCTGAAACATGGCAGGTTCCTCCCCGAAGACCGTTACTCGGATATGTACGATTTTATTATAACGGCTTTGCAGGGAAGCCACTAGTATAAAAGCTCGATATCTATTTTTAAAAAGAAAATCAACTTCTAATTCATCATAGGGCATTACTGTCTGTCCACTTTTCATATAAAAGAAATCGCAATTCAATACATCCGCTTTAAATTTGCAATATTAAATTAACGGGAGTAAAATAATTTGTTGTTGCTGGAAATATAATCTTATATTCACATTATTAACAACTACAATTTAATATTGTCAAGCGCAAACGCTTTTGGGGGAAGGGGAATTACAGTGCGCATATTGTCAAAACGAATGACCTTTTTTTGGTTGGCGGTGATTTTGTTTTCAGCCAAAACATATGTGTCATATCAAATGGAATTTCAATTAGGCATTAAAAATGCACTTCAATCATTTTTATTGGCCATTAACCCGGTCAGTACAGCCATCCTGGTCTTCGGGGCCGCCTTTTTGTGCAGCAAAACGAAGAAAGCTGGAATATATGTATTGATAGGATATTTTTCACTGAGCTTTCTTCTTTATACAAATGTGCTGTATTATCGTTTTTTCACTGATTTCTTCACTTGGCCGACTATTTTCCAAGCGGCGAATGTGGGGAATATGGGAGGGAGCATCACCGGTTTAATGGAGTGGCGCGATATGATTTATTGGCTTGACTTCGCCATTCTAATCATTTTATATGTATGGGGCCGTTCTTCATGGCCACAGACTGCGGGCAGTCGTAAATGGCCAAGCGCCATTGTGGTCAGCGGAGCTCTTATACTCTTTCTGAATATTGCGCTTGCTGAAATGGACCGTCCTGATTTATTAACACGTACATTTGACCGTACATATTTAGTGAAATACTTAGGTATTTATAACTACAGTGTGTATGACGCAATACAATCAGCGAAATCTTCAGGACAACGGGCGCTTGCCAGCGCACCTGATGTGGAAGAGGCAAAAGCGTATACTGCTTCCCATTATGCAGCGCCTAATCCGGAACTGTTCGGCAAAGCCCAAGGGATGAATGTAATCAAGATTCATTTGGAGTCCTTTCAGTCGTTTCTTATCAATTACAAATTGAATGGACAAGAAGTAACACCTTTCTTGAATAGTTTAGTGAACGGGAAACAAGTTACCTACTTCGATAATTTCTTTCATCAAACAGGACAAGGAAAAACAGCGGATGCGGAGTTGTTGATGGATACATCCCTTTACGGACTTCCACAAGGTTCCGCTTTCTCATTGAAAGGAAGGAATACGTATCAGTCTGCGGCAGCCATTCTTAACCAACGAGGGAATTATACAAGCGCCGTTCTCCATGGCGATTATAAAACTTTTTGGAATCGCGATGAGGTATATAAAAGCCTTGGCATCGACTATTTCTTCGATGCCAGTCATTATAATATGGCGGAAGAGCAGGTAGTTAACTACGGATTGAAAGATAAACCTTTTTTCCAAGAGTCGCTTTCTAAGCTGCAAAGCCTGGACGAACCATTCTACGCACATCTTATGACATTGACGAACCATTTTCCATTCGTGCTTGAAGACGGGGATACAGATTTTCCTGCAGCGCAAACGGGAGATGGAGTAGTGGACCGGTATTTCCAAACGGCACATTATTTGGACGAAGCGCTGGAATCTTTCTTTGGGGAATTGAAGCAATCCGGATTATACGACCGGTCCTTAATCATTATATACGGCGATCATTATGGCATTTCCGAAAATCATAATAAAGCCATGGAACAAATCATCGGAACAGAAATTACAGCTTTTGAAAACGCGCAATTGCAGCGTGTGCCGTTAATGATTGCGGTTCCCGGCATGACGGGCGGCATCAATCATACGTATGGCGGTGAAGTGGACGTTGTGCCGACAATGCTCCATTTATTGGGGATCGATAGCAAACCTTATATTCAGTTCGGTACAGATTTATTTTCTGTACAGCACGATTCGGTGGTAGCTTTTCGCAATGGCGATTTTGTTTCAAACAAATGGACAAGCATTGATGGAGCGTATTACGATTCAGCTACCGGAGAGAGCGTTAAAGCAACAGAGGAAGCAAAAGCCGCAAAAGCTAAGGTGCGCAGGGAATTAGAATTATCCGATCAGATTCTGTATGGGGATTTATTGCGGTTCTATAAACCGGATGGATGGAAACAGGTTAATCGTTCGGACTATTTCTATCCAGAAGGGGAAGCAGCACCTTCTTACAATGAGGCCAAAACATCTGAATCATAAAGTAATTCCGCTTTCTATTAAAACTTCTAACCAGACAGGTTAGAAGTTTTTTTACCATTCATAACTTCCCCATGTGTGATTGATTGTATTGATTATTTCGTTTTTTGCAAGTATTACATATACACTGAGTCTATATGTAATGTCGCGTCCTCGCAATTATTTCCCACAAAAGAATCGCAAAGAATAAAGGCGGAGTAATTTTAACTAGAAAAGGCCTTAAATCGTAAAGTGTGTATTTTTTATTAGAATAAATCAGAAGTGAAAAAAATTGAAAATAGAAATTCCCCTTGTTTTTTTTAGTGTATTATGTTTTAAATAATAAGTAACAGAATAAGTTTTTGATATTTTTTCAGAAACAGCTGTTTGAAAACGGTAGGAAACTAGCAGAAACCTAATTATAGGAAAGAGCATCTGAAAGTTCTCTTGCGTACTGTTTGATAAAGTGAATCTTTGATAGATGGGGGTTTTCCTTCATCCCCACTTATCATTAGATGAACCAATCGGGTTGTTACAGGTACTGAGACTCCCACTTACAAATCTGCGCTTTCACTGCTGTGTTGAAATGGGAGTCTTAGTACCTGTTAAACGGGATAAAATTAAATTTTCATTGAAAGTCCTTTTTGGATACTATTAAAAACGTAAGAATGCAAAATAATTAGATAGCCGTTCTTCGGGGTGTGGTGAGATTCCCAACCGGCGGTGATAGCCCGCGAGCCTTATAAGAGGCAGGATTTGGTGGAATTCCAAAGCCGACAGTACAGTCTGGATGAGAGAGGAACGTATGAATATATAAAGCTTATTCCTTTTGCGAAAAAATTGATGGCATCAGGTTTATTTCCGTATCGCTTTATACTCATACACCTATAAAAAACCCCTTAGGCTTACTAAGCGGTTTTTTTGCATTATGCAATCAAATATTGTTGTCTTTCGGGGTAGGGTGAGATTCCCAACCGGCGGTGATAGCCCGCGAGCCTTATAAGAGGCAGGATTTGGTGGAATTCCAAAGCCGACAGTACAGTCTGGATGAGAGAGAGACGTGATGATAACTTATATGAAAAAAATACATTTCATTAAGTTTATTTAATCATGCTTTTTTTAGAAATCCCCTTACGACTATGTAAGGGGATTTCTCTTTTTGAAAGGGAGGACCGATGATGAAAGAAGAGTTTTATATGGAATTTGCGTTACGGCTGGCAGCTGCCGCACAAGGGCAAACAGCCCCCAATCCTGTCGTTGGAGCTGTGATTGTAAAAGATGGCGAAATTGTCGGGTATGGCTCTCATTTGAAGGCTGGCGAGCCGCATGCAGAGGTACACGCGTTGCACATGGCCGGCAGCAAGGCGGAAGGAAGCACCTTATTCGTTACACTGGAACCATGCGCTCATCACGGAAAGACGCCGCCATGCGCGGAAGCCATTATTCAAGCGGGTGTAAAAGAAGTCATCATTGCCTCTGTCGACCGTAACCCTTTAGTTGAAAATAAAGGCATCGCCCGATTGCAAGAGGCAGGAATCGTTGTGAAAACAGGGGTGCTGCAAGCGCAGGCAGACCGACTTAACATTCCGTTTTTTCATTTCATCAAAACGAAAAAGCCCTTTGTCACATTGAAGCAAGCGATTACTTTGGATGGAAAAACAGCGACAAAAA
>JBJEFM010000217.1:0-5688 GCA_051874035.1 Bacillus sp. (in: firmicutes) | reverse complement strand
TTGGTTCATCTAATGATAGGTGGGGGATGAAAGAAAACCCCCACCTATCAAAGATTCTCTTTATCCCACCAAAAGAAGGTATCCCGAAATAATATTCGAGATACCCTCTTTTTAATTATTCTAGGCTTCTTTACAAACATCCACCCATTTTTCTGCCCGTGAATATGTATTCAACTCTTCACATGTAAACTCAATTGCAGAGTTACTGCTGCCGCATGCAGGAAACACAGTATCGAACCGTTTCATCGATTCATCGAGGTATACACGTAAATCACGCTTTAAACCAAATGGGCAGACACCGCCAATTGCGTGGCCCGTAAACTCCACTACTTCATCAGGGTTTAGCATTTTGGCTTTCAATCCGAATTCATTTTTGAACTTCTTGTTATCGATTTTCCTATCGCCTGCCGTTACAACTAATATGGCACTATCGCCTTCCTTGAATGAAAGTGTCTTGGCAATCCGTGCCGGAATAACCCCCAGTGCCTGCGCCGCAAGCTCGACTGTAGCGCTCGATTGCCCGAATTCCCGGATCTTATCTTGTACATTGTACTGCTTGAAATAATCCCTTACATCTTCTATCGCCATTGCTTCCCATCTCCCATCAACTGATCATATATATTGAAAATCATATAGTAAAAAACAAGAAAATCCAAGAATTCGATTGCTTGCTGAATGAATATACAAAATGAAAAAGCACCCTCCCATTAAAGAATCTTACAATCATCACCAAAAAAAAATTAACACCACCTTTTCTATCGGAATTACAGGTTTGATAACGCTTACAGGAATTCATTTCATAAAATAATGGATTGACACAATAAAATCGCCGTCGTATTATTCTAATTAATTTAAAAATTAAAAATTCAACTTATCCAGAGCGACCGAGGGACTAGGCCCTATGACGTCCGGCAACCCCCTTAACGGGAAGGTGCCAATTCCTGCAGAATGACTTTCATTCTGAAAGATAAGCCGAGATATAAAATCTATTTCGATGCTTCTTTCAGTGGAAAGAGGCTTTTTTTATAGCCAAAAACAGTAGTGCAGCTCCACTTTCGACGAAAGGAGATCCAACGAATGATAAACATTCAAAATGTTTCAAAGATTTATAAAACGAAAGAAAAAGAAGTGAAAGGCGTCGATAATGTCTCGCTGACCATCAATAGGGGCGATATATACGGCATTGTCGGCTATTCGGGCGCCGGTAAAAGCTCCTTACTGCGGTGTATCAACTTATTGGAAAGACCGACGGCCGGAACCATTACTGTCGATGGCATTGATTTATCCTCACTGCGCTCGAATCAATTGCGGTTAGCTCGATTGAGGATCGGCATGATCTTCCAGCATTTCTACTTAATCAGCCAGAAAACGGTCTTTGAGAATATCGACTTCTCATTGAAAGCGGCGAGAATTCCTGCAGCTGAAAGAACTAAACGAGTAGAGAGCCTGCTGCAAATGGTGGGACTTGCCGATAAGCGCGATGTATACCCGGCCCAATTGAGCGGAGGACAGAAACAGCGTGTCGCCATCGCAAGGGCCTTGGCGAACAATCCGAATGTGCTGCTATGTGATGAAGCGACTTCAGCCCTTGATCCAACGACCACGAAATCCATTCTTTCATTGCTGAAGAAGATTAACAAGGAACTTAATATTACCATTGTGCTCATCACGCATGAAATGGATGTTGTCAAAGAAATCTGCAACCGCATGGCAATTATGCAAGATGGAAAAGTTGTCGAGGAAGGGCCTGTATACGAAATCTTTGCCAATCCAAAAGCTGAACTAACGAAAGAATTCATAGCCAGCGTTGTTTCATTCGATGTCCCGGACGTGATTCTGAATGCATGTGAAGGCGCCATTGTCAAAATCATTTTCAAAGGAGCCATCGCAGGAGACGGCATCATCTCGGATACATTGCAGCAGTTCCATGTGAAAGGGAATTTCCTGCATGGGTCGATTGAATATATTCAGGAAGCGCCGCTTGGCATCTTCATTATGGAACTGAAAGGATCAACAGAAGAAATAGAAAAAGCGCTCCGGTTTATCAAAACTCGTTTAGCGCAAGTGGAGGTGTTACGTAATGGGCTTTGATTTTGTACATCTTGTTGAACTGATTCCCGATATAAACAAAGCATTCCTAGAAACACTGTATATGATTGCCCTTTCGTCGGTAGTGGCCATCATATTAGGCCTCCCGATCGGGATCCTACTCTATATCACAGACAAAGGCTTATTCCTTGAGAACCGTTTATTCCAGAATGTATTGAGCTTTCTTGTCAACTTAGTGCGTTCCATACCGTTCATCATCTTGCTGGTGGCCCTGATTCCACTGACGGAATTCCTGGTGCGCGATACGATCGGCCCGACAGCGGCAAGTGTTTCGCTAACGGTGGCTGCCATCCCTTTCTTCGCCCGGATTGTCGAAACATCATTGCGTGAAATTGATAAAGGCGTCATTGAAGCTGCCATAGCGGCAGGAGCAACGCCGTGGATGATCATTAAAGATGTCCTGCTCTTAGAAGCGCGATCAAGCATCATCTCCGGCGTGACATTGACATTGATCAGCCTCGTCGGCTTTTCCGCTATGGCTGGCGTGGTCGGCGGCGGCGGCATCGGCGACTTGGCCATCCGATTCGGTTATTACCGTTACGACAACACGATTATGATCGCGACTGTCATCATCCTTATTATTCTCGTTCAGCTTATCCAGCTAATCGGCGATGTTTTCGCCAAAGCAATTGATAAAAGATAATGAAAGAAAGTAGGAGAAATCATATGAAGAAATGGTACAAAGGCTTTATTTTATTACTTGCAATCCTGACCGCAACAGCTTTGGCCGCATGCGGCAGCGACGCAGCAAACGGGGAAGCAGAAGACAAGAAAGAAATCAAATTCGGTGCGACAGCCGGCCCTTACAGCGATATGGTCAAGAAAGCAATCATTCCCGGACTGGAAGAAAAGGGCTATAAAGTCAAAATTACAGAATTCAGTGATTATGTACAACCGAACAAAGCATTGGACAAAGGTTCGATTGATGCGAACCTATTCCAACACAGCATTTATCTGGAAAATTTCATTAAAGAGAACAACGTGGATTTAACAGGGCTGATTACTGTCCCGACTGCACCGATGGGCATCTATTCCAACACATTTAAATCACTGGATGAAGTGAAAGACGGCGCCACCATCACGATTCCGAACGACCCGACAAACGCATCAAGAGCTTTCACAACGCTTCAAGATCAAGGCCTCATCAAAATTGATGAAAATGCGAACATCCTGACAGTATCCGAAAAAGATATTGTGGAAAACAAGAAAAACCTAGAGTTTCAGCCGATTGAATCGGGCCAGCTGCCTCGTTCAATTGACAGCGCCGATTTAGTGGCCGTCCCGGGAAATTTTGCCCTTGCAGCGAATTTTGACTTATTAAGCGCTTTGGCACTTGAAGATATGAAAGATGACTTCCGAAATATAGTGACTGTCCAAACCGAAAACAAAGATGCACAATTCGCTAAAGACATCAAAGAAGTGATTGAATCGGAAGGCTTCGAGAAAGTCATCGATGAAGAATTCGAAGGCTTCGGAAAACCGGAATGGATGAAACAATAAGAAGCTTCACTTTATAGAAAAGGAGAATCGATATGGAGACTTTTTCGGTTCATGGCGCACCGAGTGAATATATCTTGCAAGAAGGAATATTGGACGAATTAGAACCGAAGCTGATGGAGCGCGGTTTCCGAAAAGTCTTGATTGTCCGCGGAAAGAGGTCGTGGCAAGCTGCCGCATCCTTCTTTCCCGCATTTAATCATATTGCATCTGAAGCATTCACCTACAGCGGTGAATGCTCATTAAACCAAATAACCACCATCTCCAATATAGTGGAAGAAGGGTCGTTTGATGCGGTTATCGGTGTTGGCGGCGGCAAAGTGCTGGACCTTGTAAAATCGGTCTGCCACGTAACACACCGGCCATCTGTCCTTATCCCAACATTGGCTTCCAACTGTTCGCCATGGACGCCCATCAGTGTTATTTACGATGACAGCGGTATGTTCATCCGATTTGATATTTATCCGGCAAGCGCCAGCCTTGTATTGGTGGAACCGCACATCCTGCTGCAGGCGCCTATCAAGCTTCTCATCGCCGGGATTGGTGACACACTCGCTAAATGGTATGAAGCAGATGTACAAATGGAAGCCATCAGCAACAAGCCGGTTCCTTTGCAGATTTCTCATTACACGGCTCTACAATGTAAAGAGATCATTCTCCAACATGCCGGCGGAGCGATTGAGGCAGTCAAAACGGGAATCCTTAACGATGATTTCATCCGCGTCACAGAAACCATCATTATGATGGCAGGCATGGTAGGCGGATATGGCGACCATTATGGCCGGGTGGCGGGAGCGCATTCAATCCACAACGGACTGACAGTGCTAGAAGAAACACATCATGCTTTGCACGGAGAAAAAGTGGCGTACGGCATCCTTGTCCAGCTCGTACTAGAAGATAAATGGTCCGACATTGAGCAATTAATTCCTTTCTACCACAAGCTTGGCTTGCCTATCACGCTAAGGAAATTAGGCGTGCGGGAAGTGGATGATGAATTAATTGCCCATATAGCGGCCAAAGCCGCCGAACCGCATGAATCCATCCATATGATGCCTATTGGAACGATCACAGCGGAAGATGTCGCTATTGCGATGACAACCTTGGAAACCGTTCTGGCATAGAAGAAGCGAGAGAAATATAAGACTATTTCTCTCGCTTTTTTCATTGTATACCCATCTTTTCTTTGACTATTTTTTTAAATCGGTCCGGATCATCCACTTTGATGGCTACTTGGTCATATCTCTTTTTAATTCCCATTAAAAGCGTAGCTTCACTAGGATACTTTAATTTCAAAATGATGTCCGGATAAACTGCTTCAAAATCGCGCGCAATGAATTCAATTGTACTTTTTGACGCCTTTTGCTTCAGAATCGCTGGATTTTCTATCAATTCCTCGATATCGGTCCATTTGATTTCCATTCGTTTCATTAAGCCGAATGAAATATACATACGTCCGTCCGTCACCTGTAACGGATTAAGGCGCACAGCTTGCAAATCGCCTACAAATAAGACAACTGTATAGATATTCACAATAAGCAAGATGATTGATAATGCCAAAGACTGATTATGCAGCCACCAATGAATTCCGATTGTTTCAATGATGACTGCATGGATCAACATCACTTGTAGAGGGATGAAACTCGACTCCCGGTGCAGCGTAAAAGTACGTTCACCTCCTCTCTCCCTCTTTCCCCAACTGACAAACACATAATAAAACATAAGCATCTCTGCACATATTATTCTAACAATGGGACGGTTCTTCATCTTCTCATCTGTTGCCTTCGGGAACGAAAACACTGCCGGAAGCGGACTTGCCTTTACGTACCTGATAATGTCCGGCAAATAAGCACATAATGAGACAAGAATCGCTATTTCAAGCAACACAAGCAAACCTTCTATGCCAAAGCCAATCCATGTTACAGCCTGAAAAGGCGCTAAATACTCCATAGGTATAAGGAAACGTGCGAAAACCAGGCCGGCCCCCACCGATAAAAGAATATTCTTCCCACTCCAGCTCCGTTTCCATGCGATAAAGTGAATCTTTGATAGGTGGGGGTTTTCCTTCATCCCCCACCTATCATT
>JBJEFM010000216.1:0-29737 GCA_051874035.1 Bacillus sp. (in: firmicutes) | reverse complement strand
GCGCTTTCACTGTTGTGTTGAAGTGGGAGTCTTAGTACCTGTTAAACGGGATAAACCTTCACTCTCTAGATAATCACGCGCAACATCTTCGGCGCTTTTACCTTCAACATTCACTTGATAATTCATTTCACGCATTTCATCATCGGTGATTTTGCCTGCCAGCTTATTCAAAGCATCCACGATTTCCGGATATTCTTCCACCGTTTCTTCCCGCAATAGCGGTGCTCCTTGATACGGCGGGAACAGCTCTTTATCGTCTTTTAGCACAGTTAACTTATACTGCCTGATTTCACTGTCCGTCGAATACGCATCCAAAACCTGGATATCCCCCGATTCGATGGCATTATAGCGCAGCTTAGGCTCCATCGTGACCACATTGCCGAATGTGATGCCATACAACTTCCGGATGCCGCGGTAGCCATCTTCCCGATCGTTGAATTCCAGTGTGAAGCCCGCTTTCAATCGATTTTGGACAGCCTGCAGATCAGATATCGTTTTCAATCCGTACTCGCTTGCTGTTTGCCCGTCCACCGCAAGCGCATACGTGTTGTTATAATCCATCGGCTCCAGTAAGGCCATATCGAATTTCTCCAACATTCCTTCTTTCGCCTGCTCATATACTTCTTCCCGGTTATTGCTGACCGCTGTTTCTTTCATGAATTCCGAAATTGCCGTACCGGTGAATTCCGGATAAATATCGATGCTGCCGGATTTCAACGCATTGAACACAAATGAAGTTTTCCCGAAGCCAGGCTTCAACTCGACCTCTAAATCGGTTTCCTCTTCAATCAGCAACTTATACATATTGATCAGTATTTCCGGTTCGGCGCCGAGCTTCCCGGCAATCACAATCCGCTTGTCCGCCTGATTACTGAGAACTGGGAACACCATCATCACAATAGAAATAACAATGATCGCAACCAATGATACAACAGATTTTCGGAAGGAAAGCTTCTCGAACTGCTTCAATAGGAAATCAAAGAACAGCGCCAGCAAAGCGGCAGGGACCGCGCCAAGCACAATCAGCGACATATTGTTGCGGTCGATTCCAAGCAGGATGATATCCCCCAAGCCCCCGGCGCCGATCAGCGCAGCGAGCGTCGCCGTCCCGACGATCAATACCATCGCCGTGCGGATGCCGGCCATGATGACAGGCATAGCGAGCGGCAATTCCACTTTTGCCAGCCGCTTCATCGTATTCATCCCCATAGCTGTCGCCGCTTCCTTCAAGCTAGGCTCGACTTCCACAATGCCCGTGTATGTATTGCGCAGGATCGGCAGAAGCGCATATGCTACCAATGCGATGATGGCCGGAACCTTCCCGATCCCGAACAGCGGAATGAGCAGCCCCAATAACGCAAGCGACGGAATCGTCTGCAAGACCGCACTTGCCCCAATGACGCCTTCAGCGACCGCTTTCTTCCTTGTTAAAAAGATTCCAAGAGGAATCGCTATCATGACAGCGAAAAACAACGCGATGAACGAGATTTGAATATGCTCCAATAGCGCCATCCATAACTGGCTTTTTCTCTCTTGAAAAACGGTCAGCAAACTATTCATAAGCTACCTCGCTTTCTTGCGCCCCATCCTTCAAAAACGAGATCAGCATTTGGCGGTCAACCGCACCTTTTATTTCATCTTCATGCCGCACAAGGACCCGTTCATGTCGGGCAAGCACTCCCAGCACTTCCTGCAGCGTGGCTGACGACTCCACTACCAATGAATCAGGGTACGTATCACCCTCCAGCGGTGCGATTATCTGCAGCAGATTGAAAATCGGCTTGCGGTTTTCCTGGCCGACGAATGTACGGACAAATTTATTCACCGGATGATGAATAATATCATACGGCGTACCGAGTTGTTCGATTTGGCCATCTCTCATCACCAATATGCGGTCGCCCAGCTTCAAAGCTTCTTGCATATCATGTGTAACAAACACAATCGTTTTATGTATCTTTTTCTGTAAATCCACGATATCATTCTGCAATTTCATCCGGCTGATCGGATCGAGCGCACTGAATGGTTCATCCATTAGGATAATCTCCGGATCGGCAGCAAGCGCCCGGACGACTCCAACCCGCTGTTGCTGGCCCCCCGACAATTCGCTCGGCTTGCGATCGCGGTATGTATCCGGATCCAGCCCGACCATCTCCAGCAATTCATCCACTCTTTCCTTCACCTGCTTCTTGCTCCACTTCTTCATCTCCGGGACAACCGCAATATTTTCAGCGATTGTCATATGAGGGAACAGCGCAATTTGCTGCAGCACATATCCGATATTCCAGCGCAGTTCGTGGATATTATACTCACTGATCCGCTTACCGTTAATCAAGATGGCGCCTTCCGATAAATCGATCAAGCGGTTGATCATCTTAAGCATCGTCGTCTTTCCGCAACCGCTCGGACCTATAATGACAAAGAATTCCCCTTGCTTAATCTCTAAATTTATGCCGTTTACGGCATATTCATGATTTTGATAGCGTTTCGCCACATTCTCAAACACAATCACTGTACCCTCTCCTTTTCCGCATTCCCCATCCTTATTACTTTCCCGCATCACATTCATTGAAACCTGTTTCCCTGCCAATCCAGCAAACTATCAAATACCTATTTTCTTAAAAAAGGTTTATTATAAAGTGAAACTTTGATAGGCGGAAGTCTTAGTACCTGTTAAACGGGATAAAATAATAGAGTAACTATTCTTTGTCAGCGGGGAGAAAAAAACATGTCCAAAAAATATATATTGTTCGGAGGAATTTTTCTTATTATAGCAGGCCTCCTATCATTCCTCTTTCTTTACGAACCGGCCGCCAAGGAAGAGGAAAACGGCGGGGAGAAGAAAGAACACATAGCGGAGGTCGAAGATTACGGCGGCGCACATCTGAAGTCCGACGGCCAGAATGTCCATCAGAAAGGCTTCGGCACATTTACATTACTAGAGAAAAAAACGGTCGGCCGAACCTTCACCCTCGGGCCCATGGTCATGAACATTCAAGAAATCAAGCTCATCGAATTATCGGATATGGCAGACGAAGCGAAAGAGCTATTATCCGCCTACACGGGAATGAGCTTCGAAGAGGCCGCCAAGAAGTATTACAAGGACAATCTCAGCCTGGAAGAGATTGATGAAAAAGCCGCCTTCTCCAAATTGGAAATCGGCGATACGCTGACATACTTTGAAGTATCCTACTCTGTGCAAAACACATCCGACAAGGAACTTCAATTCTTCAGCTTTGAAGACATCACGTTCAACAACCAATTCAGCTATCAGGTGCCGGCTAAGAATTTCCTGTTATCAGATGATACATTCATAGGAACAAAAGGTGCCAGCAAGGTCGATTACCAGCCGAAAGAAACAAGAAACGGCCTCATCGGCTTAATCAACGATTCCAATCAAACCGTCAGCGCCCTTACTTCCTTCGCCTTCACCACAGACCATATCGCAGACGGCGAAACGCATGAACTGTTGATGAGAGCCAAAACCTTCGAGCTTGATCTTACGAAGAAATAATGAAACAGAAGCTGACCGGAATTGCCCGTCAGCTTCTTTGTCCGCTTCCTATACTTAAAGTTCCGCTCATTTTCCAATCAAAAAAGAGGCACCCGATCGAATGGATAGCCTCCTCTTCCCGCTATAATTGTTTATGCAATACTTCCAGCACACTTCGAAGCTCCGCGACCGGAACTTGTCCCGGCGCCGATTCTTCCTTACCTGCCCCGAATGTCATGGCGGAGCCGAATAATTCACCTGAAAGACGGCTGATGACGCCTTGCCCTCCCATTGACATGGTGATGATCGGACGGTCGGCATGCATCGTCGACATTGTATTTGTCGCATCCAGCAGCGTAATCACGTCTGCCGCCGATTTCGGCATGACAGCGATTTTCAGAATATCCGCTCCGTATGCCTGCATCCGGCATAAGCGCTCTATGATTTCTTCTTTCGGCGGTGTTTTGGCGAAATCATGATTGGACATGATGACAAACACGCCGTTTTCTTTAGCTGCCGCAAGCAGCTTCTTCACATTCTCCGCTCCATGGAATAGTTCGACGTCGACTAAATCGATCCATTTCGTGCGGATTGCCATTTGGTTGAGCTCCACATAGAAAGCATCGCTTATCACCTTATCGCCGCCTTCTTTATGGCTTCTGAATGTGAACAGCAGCAGCTCTTCCTTGAATACTTCCCGCAACCTGGCAAGCATCGCCTCCACGGCTTGCAGATTTTCCACTTCTTCATACAGGTCCGCGCGCCATTCGACTGCATCCGGCTGCAAGGAGCGGATATAGCCGGCTTCTTGCAGAAGTTGTTCCTCCGTCCGCCCGACAAGCGGAATAATGACTTTCGGCGCTCCCTCGCCAATGGCGACATTTCTGATTTTCAATACGTTCATGGCCGCGCTCCTTTCCATCACGTAATCGCTTGGACAATCCGGTCGGCGATTGCTTTCGGTTCCAAGTGATCGGTTGTAATTTTAAAATGGTGGAAGGCGTAAATGGCCTGTCTCTCTTCATACAATTCTTTGATTTGCTCCATCGTACGTCCTTGCAGGACAGGGCGGGTATCCACGATTGAACGTAAGCGGCCTTGCCAAGCCTCCCATGACAAATCCAAAAGAATGACGATGCATTTCTCCAAGCACACCTCGCGTATCGCTTCCTGCAGGAAAGCCCCTCCACCGAGCGATAGGATTTTCGCTTGCTTTTCACAATATTCCACAATCATGCTTTTCTCTTTCGCCCGAAAAGCCTGCTCGCCGATCGTTTGGAAAATTTCCGAACATGGCATGCCGTACTCCCGTTCAATCTCTGCATCCATATCGATGAATTCACGGCCGAGCTTTTTGGCCACCACTTGGCCGACCGTCGTTTTTCCAACTCCCATGAATCCTATAAATACAATATTCTTGTCATCCAAAGGTATATTATGATTGCCCATACCAGCATTCCCCTTGCTATCTATAATCATATTCCCACCGAAAAATCATTCAATCCTTTAAATCATTAAAACATATTCTGCATGGATTGTAAAAATCCCATCATATGATAATCCGTATATTCAGTAAATTCAACTTTGTCGGAATGGATTAATTGCGCTTGCTGACCGATTCCCTTTCCACAATGGACACCGGCAACAGGTATTGGTTTTTAACCGGTTCACCTTTTGCTTTCCGCATGATAATCATGACAGCCATTTCACCTTTCAGAAAGATATTCTGGTCAACCGTCGTCAGCTCCGGATTGCTATATTTGCTGAATTGGATATTGTCAAAGCCGATAATGGAGATGTCTTCAGGAACTTTCATCCCCGCTTTCATTAACCCTTTCATTAACCCGATCGCCATTATATCCGACGTACAAAACACAGCATCATATCTATAAGGGCCCGCCGCTATCTTCTGTGCGATGCGCATGCCTTCCTCATAGCTATAATTCACTTCCGACAGGTGCACATCCTGCTCCTTGTATGTGAATCCATAAGATTCTAAAGCATCCTTATAGCCGGCGATCCGATATTCGATAAAGTTCCCCCTGTCATTTTTGCAGCCCACGAAAGCTATTGATTTATGCCCTTTCAGAATCAAGTATTCGACGCTGTCAAACGCGCCTTTTCGATCTTCCGAAGTGACCGTTACAAAATTAGGGTCGAATTCATATTCATCGATAATGACGACCGGGATTTCCACCTGTTTCAATACAACGGATAGATGAGTGGGGATTTTCCCCACAACAATAACGCCCAAATAAGATTGCTCCATCATCGAAACATCATAAGAATGGACATCGTTGGAATTTAAGATTTGAACAAATAGTTGATGATCTTTAGCCGTATGCTCGACACTGTTGATCAGTTGTTGGTAAACCGGATTCATTTCCAGCAATATATGTTTGAAATCGCGCTCCATCTCCAAGAAGACAGCAATAGTCTTTTTTGCTGCCAGCTGCTCAAGGAAACCGCTCGGCAAGTATCCTTTATCCATGATGGCGCCTACTAATTTATCTTTTGTTTCTTTGGGCACTTTGCCCACTTTCATTTGAACG
The DNA here is from genome assembly GCA_051874035.1 of Bacillus sp. (in: firmicutes). Lineage (GTDB taxonomy): Bacteria > Bacillota > Bacilli > Bacillales > DSM-1321 > Bacillus_AD. The sequence goes on along the minus strand of JBJEFM010000216.1, from coordinate 23,695 downwards.
AACGAATCCATAAAATCTTTATAGAATGGCTGCCCTTCAAAAAAAAGGCCCTGGTCTTCCTGCCGTTCGTTATTCATTCGTTTGGCTAAATCCCTGGCTGTGCCATTTGGTTTATATCCCAATTCCTCAATGACTTCCAGCACACGGCGCTTTGTAGCATCCGATACTTTCTCCACACCATTCAATACATATGACACGGTAGCTTTTGAGACATTCGCTCTTTGAGCAACATCTTTGATAGTGACTTTTCGCTCTTTCAATTGTACTCCCCCAAAGCCAATACTACTTTTATTGTCGGGCAATCATCCCTTTTTGTAAATAGAAAATGGGCAAGAAGATTCTTGCCCATTCTCTAAATGATTACATATTACATAATTTCTTTAATATAGTTCTTAAGCGTATCTGACTTTCCGCCGAAAATAGCTTGAACGCCGCCTGAAACTTCCAATACGCCTGCTGCGCCAAGTCGTTTCAGTTCGTTCTTATCGACAGCTTTCGCGTCTTTCACTTCTACGCGCAGACGAGTGATGCAAGCATCGATGTTTTCGATATTTCCGCTGCCGCCTAATGCCGCTAATACTTTCGGAGCGATTTCGCGAAGTTCTTCATTTCCGCCTTTTTTCGCTTTCGGAGCCTCATCAGAGTCTTTTCCTTGGTAATCCGCTTTTGTATATAGCTTCGTCTCTTCTTCTTCGTCTTCACGACCAGGTGTTTTCAAATTGAACTTCGTAATGATGAATTTGAAAATAAAGAAGTAAAGGGCGAAGTATACAACCCCTACAATCAGGACGTAGTACCAATTTGTCGGTACGCCGGCACCAGCCGGAAGCAGACCGAATAATGTGAAGTCGATAATACCACCAGAGAATGTCATACCGACAAATACATTAAGAATATCCATTAGCATGAATGATAGACCTGCTAATAGTGCATGGATCACATATAACCATGGAGCCACGAATAGGAATGTAAATTCTAACGGCTCTGTAATACCTGTAAGTGCCGCTGTACCAGCTGCTGATGCCAATAGGGAACCAACAACAACCTTCTTGCTTGGTTTAGCTGTTTTATAAAGCGCAAGCGCCGCACCAGCTAGACCGAACATCATGAATGGGAATTTACCAGCCATGAAACGAGTTGTTCCATTAACGACCGCATCCATTGTTTCAGGAGATGCGCCGACTAAATCTTTCATAGAACCTAATTGAGCGAAATATGCTGTGTTCGCCCCATCAATAATAGTTGGAACTCCATTGATGATTACTTCTGCTTGTACTAAAGAAGAGAACCAGAAAGGAGTATAGAACACGTGGTGTAATCCGAATGGAATTAATGAACGCTCGATTAATCCATACAGGAATGTCCCTGCAGCGCCTGAAGCATTAACTACATTCGCCAATGCTGCGATGCCGTCTTGAACGAACGGCCATACGAATCCAAGAATCGCACCGACAAAAGCCATTACTATTGCAGTGATGATTGGAACGAAACGTGATCCCGCAAAGAACGAGAACATTGGATTGAAAGTAATATTATAATAGCGATTATGCAATACGCTGGTTACAATACCCGTAATGATACCACCGAATACAGACATATTAAGAGTGAAAATACCGACCGTAGTCGTCACGTATGTCCCGAACTCCCCAACATTGTCAGGAGTGATTACGCCAAGGCGTGTATAGCCAAGCGTCAACATTGTTGAAATAACTTGGTGCATGATCAGGAAACCGAATACAGAAGCAAGAGCTGCTGTACCTTTATCTTCTTTCGCCAATCCTACCGCTACACCGATGGCAAACAGGATAGGCAGGTTACCGAAGACAATATCCCCGACGCCTTTCATGATATTTAGAAGACCGTTTACAAAATCGATATTTACAAACGAAATCAGCGGATTATAAATGGACGGTGCGTTTTCCAAGCTAGCAATCCCTAATAAAGCACCGCCGATTCCTAGTAAAATACCGGCAATAGGTAAGGCTGCAATCGGTAGCATGATTGCTTTACCTATACGCTGAAGATACTTAAACATAGATAAATCCTTCCTTTCAATATAATCAATAAAACATAAATCGCTCAGTTAACTTGTTAACCTTGGAAAAGTTAACTTGTTAACTTAACGCTCTTATACTATATCACAATAATGAGGCAACCGCTTACAAATTTTATTATTATCCATATTTTTTTTTTAATACCCCCCAAAAAAACGTAAATAAGTTCACATTTTATACAAAAAAACAGGAAAAGGTATGTTTTACATATATCCAACACAACTTTTTCCTGTTTTGTTATTCTATTATTATTATTCGAATAATTTTTACGCATTTTGTTCACAAACAGCACTGTCAATCAGCTGCAACTCATATTGCCGGATAAGAGCAATCAATATTTTGCTGTACGTTTTATTTCCGTTTTCATCGATTGCTGTACTATAACCCGCATTCTCCAGCGCTTTCGCTTGTTCAATATATGTTCTTGCCGTAAACAGGCCGTTCTTCGCATATCTCGGGTTTTCCGCCAGAAACAAACCATGGTCGCTAATGGACTCCGACACCGAATCATAGGCGCGGAAGTTCGCTTGGATGCGATCGTTATAATTCTCCGTCGTCTGCAGACTCGCTGTCTTGCCGTCCCACTTCCTATGGTCCTTAATCCCGAATAAGTTGTTATAATCCGCCGCCAATTGAGAACGGCCCCAATCCGATTCCAAGATTGCTTGTGAAATCGTGATTGACGGCAGCACGCCATACTCTTTGTAATTGGCGATGGCCGATTCTTCAATGCTTGCGATAAAGTTCTTATTCAATTCTTGTTCCGCTTTATGTGAATACACCACTTCATTGGTGAAGTAATCGCTGTATTGTTTCAGCTCTTTCTCTTGCTTACGATTGAAAGCAAGCTCCCCTGCCACTTCATCCATTGTCCGCAGTGTATATTGCTCTTGCCGCTTCTCTATAAAAAGATTCGCCATTTCATTGATTTCAGCATCGGAAACATCTGCAAGGCTGCCATCATGCCGCACAGCGGCTATGGCGGCTACATTCTTCCAATTCACTTGCACTTTCCCTATACTGGCTTCATCAACAACTGTCATGAATTGTTTCATTTGCTGTTGCGAAATCGCCATCGATTGATTGTTCCATATAATGAACCATAATACAGAGCAAGCAAGGACAAGTATCATCACAGTCTTTCGCAATTTCATGCAGTCTCCCCTCTTTCTTCTATATACGATCAATCTGCCGCCCTTTATATATCAACGGGCCATTCCAAATATCGGATGTACACATGCTACCATAAATGGGCTTCGACATATATTAAAAAGGTTTCTCTGTCTTTCTTCCATTCCTCAGGCAACGTTTCACATTACCTGAACAATAACTTATAATTATATTGATATAATAAAAAAGAGCGTAAAGGAGGAGCTATGAAAAAAACAGCTGTTCTATTAGTGAATCTCGGTACGCCGGATGCGCCCGATCCTGCATCAGTCCGTTCCTACTTGAGAGAATTTTTAAGCGACCGGCGCGTCATCGATCTGCCACGCCACAGATGGCTTCCTATCTTGCACGGGATTATCCTGCGGGTTCGCCCCAAGCGTTCCGCCAAGCTCTACCAATCGATTTGGACGGAACAAGGCTCACCATTGCTGACTTACAGCTTGCGACAGCAAGAACTCTTGCAAGCAAGGCTCTCAGCCCAAAATGTGAAGGTATCACTGGCTATGAATTACGGCTCCCCTTCAATCAAAGAGGAGCTGGACAAGCTTCATGAATGGGGCGTCAAAAAACTGATTGTTCTGCCGCTTTTCCCGCAATATTCGTCCACTACGACAGCTTCCGTATGGGACCGTGTTGTCCGGGCAATCGGCAGCTGGCGCGACATCCCGGAAATCGTTTTTATCCGCGATTACCCGGACCACCCGAAGTTCATTGCATTATTGGCAAAGCGTGTACAGAACGGAATCGATGAGCACGGCGAGCCGGACTGCTTAATTTTATCTTACCATGGCATCCCGGAACGCTATGCGGCTGACGGCGATGATTATCCGGAGCGCTGCCGCCTGACCACCTCGGCCCTGCGGCAACTCTTCCCTGGCTTGCCCATCATATCGAGCTATCAATCCAAATTCGGCAAAGAGCCTTGGCTGGAACCTTCTACAAGCGATGTTCTCATCCAAGCGGCCAATGGGCCAAACAAGCATGTTTTTATCATGGCCCCCGCCTTCACCGCGGACTGCCTGGAAACGCTGGAAGAATTGGAAGAGGAGAACAAAGAGATCTTTCTCAAAGCCGGCGGCGCCAGCTATCATTACCTGCCCGCCGCCAACGATGATTCCTTATTCATCGATGCATTGGAAGAGATAGCGAGATCTTACTTATCATAATCACAATAGAAAGAGACGGATACATATCCGCCTCTTTTCTGTATATTCACCCCGTTTAACAGGCATTAAGACCCCCACTTCCACACAGCCAAAAAAAGACAAGGCCAGAGCCTTGTCTTTCAATTCATACATCTTATACTAACAACGCTGCGATTTCATCGATTTTCTTCGCACCGAACACTACTTGTTCGTCATTGATGATCATCGCCGGAACGCTCATTACTTTATATTGTTTCTTAATATCCGGGAATTGGCTGATATCAACCATTTCCGCTTCGATATTCGGGTTCTCGACCGCGATGCGCTGCGCACCGACTACGACATCAGGGCAATAATGGCAAGCAAGTGAAACCATTACCTTGATGTTCGCTTTCTTGTCGATTGACTTGATTGTTTCAAGAATGCTTGCATCTAAAGCCTGTCCCGGACCTGCCAAGTTGTAGATGGCAAGAATGAATGAGTTAAGCTCATGCCCGCCTGGAACACCGTGGTATTTCACACCGCTATATTCGCCGTTTGCATTCAGCAATGATACAACAGGGTATTTATCAGCATGGATTTTCTCTTCCATTTCCGGATTTTCCCCTTTATTGTATAGCTCAAGGTGAAGTTTGTCGCTCAGTTCCGCAATGTCCAATAAGAAGTCGCGTAATTCAACTGATTTAGGAAGGCTCTCATCTACGATTGATACTAATGTCACATCGCTTGCCATCTTAGCGAAGATGCCTTTTAATTGACCGCGCATCGCATCATTTAGCAGAGAGCTTTTGCCTTCTTTCGCAGGAGCCGCCGCTTTTTCTTCTTTCTTAGCCGGCTTTGCTTCTTCCGGTTCATCGACAATGCCAAGGCGCTCTTTTTCTTCCGCCACATATTTTTGTGCATCAGTAGCCGCAATGGCGCCGTCTGCCACTGCTGTCACGATTTGGCGCAATGATTTCGGACGTAAGTCGCCGGCTGCGTATACACCGTTGACATTTGTTCTCATGTTATCATCTGTCAAGATGTAGCCGAAACGGTCCATTTCCACATGGCCTTTGAAGATATCCGTTTTTGGTTGGTATCCGACGAATACGAATACGCCAAATGTTCCGTCTTCTTCTTTCGCTTCATATTCCCATTCTTCTTTAGTCACGTTATTGATGAAGCGTGCACGTTGAATCATGCCATCTCCATATACGCCAAGCATTTCTGTATTGAATTTCACTTCGATTTTGTCATTGGCGAATACTTTATCTGCGATTGTCGGCGGACATGTGAATTCCGGCTCGCGGGCGATGATTGTTACTTTCGTAGCGAATCGCGTTAAGAAGATTGCTTCTTCCGCTGCCGCAAATCCGGCGCCGATTACGAATACTTCCAATCCTTCGAAGAATTCCCCGTCACATGTTGAACAATATGCTACGCCGCGGCCTGTGAATTCCGCTTCACCCGGGAAGCCGAGCTTTCTCGGAGATGCGCCTGTCGCGATGATCACGGCACGTGTTTTGTATTCACCATTGATTGTTTTAACAATTTTGACTTCACCTGAGAAATCGACATCCGTTACATCTGTTTTGACGATTTCCACACCGAAGTCTTCGTTTTGAAGCTTCATTTCTTCTATTAAAGCAGGACCTGACGTTTTACGGATCGCTGGGTAGTTCACGATTTCCGAAGTAGTCGCCGCTTGTCCGCCTGGGTTGCCTTTTTCGATAATGATTGTTTTTAACTTAGCGCGGCCTGCGTAAACACCCGCTGAAAGACCTGCAGGGCCACCGCCGATAATAATTAAATCAAATATTTTTGTCATAATAGGTCTCCTTGTTGTATAATGGAATTTATCAAATATTTATAAGTACGATGGACAAGAGGCACTTACCGCTAATAAGTGCCTCTTTTCATTTATGTGCAAAGAATTTGCGATTAGTTAGTTAATGCGAAGCTGAATTAGATTTTACCTACTAAGTCTAAGCTTGGCTCAAGAGTTTCTTCACCTGGAGTCCATTTTGCCGGGCAAACTTTATCTCCGTGCTCTGCTACGAATTGAGCAGCTTGTACTTTACGAACTAATTCTTCAGCGTTACGCCCGATTCCAAGATCGTTGATTTCATAAGCTTTGATTTCGCCTTCTGGGTTTACGATGAAAGTTCCGCGTAGAGCTTGTCCAGCATCTTCAATTAGAACGCCGAATTGTTTTGAAAGAACTTGTGCTGGGTCAGCAAGCATTGGGTACTCGATTTTACCGATTGTATCAGTAGCATCTGCCCAACCTTTGTGCACAAAGTGAGTGTCAGTAGATACTGAGTAAACTTCACAGTTCATTTCTTTGAATGTTTCGTAGTTATCTTGGATGTCAGCTAATTCTGTAGGGCAAACGAATGAGAAGTCAGCTGGATAGAAGAAGAATACAGCCCATTTACCTTTTACATCTTCTAATGTTACTTCTTTGAATTCACCTGCATGATATGCTTGTACTGTAAAGTCTTCAACTTTTTTATTGATTAATGACATACTATAATTTCCTCCTAGAAGTTAATTTGTATTTATCCTTTCTTTATAATAATTATTATTAAGGAATTAGTCAACCTTTAAATAATTATTATTTCCCCTTTCACATTTTAGACACATTTTTTGTTTTTTTATCCATACAGAGTTCGAATGTTAGCGAAATAAAAGACTTCCTTATATACGATGGAATTATTACTGTCTAATTATGTCTTGCTTCACCTTCCCTTCTATAAATTAATTTCTCCGTATACTATTTTATTCTCACTACCAATAAATCAATTGAGAATAAAGTGAAAGATTGAGCGTACTCTCTCTTCTTTACGGTCCATTTCCTCCTTTATCCTTTTTTGCGGAAAATAAACCGGTATTATTATTCCCATTTGTTTCAATATTTATAACAAATCCATAAATCAAAATAGTAGTATATTTTTGATTTTTTTAGTTTAATAAACACTGTAGCTTTTTCTAGGCTCCGCTAGTCCTATTATCCACAAAATATCTTTCCGGTATTTTATTTTGGATTGGCGTGGAACGAAAAAGATTTATAAATTAGGAGATGTAAATATGCAAGCGAAATACTGTAAAGAATCAAGGGTCAATCGAACAAGCCGCGTATTCCCTAACGATGTAAACAACCATAATACGCTATTTGGCGGCAATCTAATGAGCAACCTGGACCAGGTAGCGTCGATTTCCGCAGCACGGCATAGTCGTCAGGAATGTGTAACAGCATCAACCGACTCTGTGGATTTTTTGCACCCAATCAGAACAACGGATTCAGTTTGTTTTGAATCATACGTAACATGGACAGGAAACTCCTCCATGGAAGTCTTCGTCAAGATTGTGGCGGAGAATTTAAAAAGCGGCGAGCGCATCATCGCAGCAACAGCGTTCCTTACATTTGTCGCTTTAGATGAGAACAAGCGCCCGGTCAAAGTGCCGGCTGTCATTCCTGAAACCGTCGAAGAGAAGAAACTTCACGAAACGGCTATAGAACGGGCAGAAATCCGAAGAAAAAGAAAGCAAAAAAGTAAAGAACTGGCATCCGTATTGACAACCGCACGTACATGGGCTTTATATACGCCGTAATTCCTTATTTTTATGATTCGGGAAATTCCATAATAACAGACATAACTATGGAATCTCCCGAATTAAGAAAGTAAGCGCTTTCCTAATTTGGAGGACAGCCCGCTCTCTTCTATAATAATGAAAGCAGAGCCTCTCCTGCGCGGATTTCTTCCTTATATCCAGCAACCCCACATACCTTGAACATCCAACAATCATAAAAAGACCGCTATCCTTTCTGCGGGAAGAGGATAGCAGCCCTTGCTTTTTATATCATTTATATAGTTGTTGTTTTATTCGGACTCAATATACCTTCGTCGCGCGGATTCTTCTTGTAATTAGCCGGCGATAGCCGTTTCTCAAGCCAGCCCAATAAGAAGTCGGTGATGACTGCCATCAATGCCGTCGGAATCGCTCCGGCAAGGATGATCGCTCCCCCGTCCGTTACGTTCGTGCCGCGGATGATAATATCGCCTAAGCCCCCGCCTCCGATAAAAGAACCGATAGTCGCGACCCCGATCGCGATGACAAGCGCATTCCGCAAGCCGGCCATAATGACCGAAATGGAAAGCGGGATTTCCACCATATATAATAGTTGAAAGCGTGTCATTCCCATCGCTTTGCCTGATTCAAGTACCGGCTTCTCTACACCTTTAAGGCCCGTATAGGTATTCTTGATGATCGGCAGCAGGGAATACAAGAACAAGCTCATAATAACCGTATTGGCGCCAAGCCCCATGACAAGCATCAGGACCGCAAGCATGGCGAGCGCCGGGATGGTCTGGATAATATTCGCAAGCGATAACACCCAGTTGCTTAATTTGTTATAGCGTGCAATCAAGATTCCGACCGGTATGCCGACAATGGCAGCGAACAGGACACCGTATGCCGACATCAGCAAATGTCTCCAGAATTGTTGACTGACATATTCCGCGTTCTGCATATAATAAACGAATAATTCTTGCAGTGTTTCCATACTTTACCCCCTGTCATTCAAAATAATTGTTCTTCTCCAAAAATTCTTTCGCCACAGTCGCCGGCTCTTTCTTCTTCACATCCGCTTCATAATTCAACTCTGTCATCAAATCATTATCAATTTTCCCGACGAGCGATTGAAGAATATCGTCAAGCTCCGGATGCTTCTCCAATACATCCCCGCGAATCATCGGCGAACAATCATATGGCGGGAAAAATCTTTTATCATCTTCCAATGTCTTTAAGTCAAAGGCCTTTATTCGGCCGTCCGTGCTATAGGCGAGCACAACGTCCATCTTTCCGCTCTTAACAGCTTGATACACCAGCCCGAGCTGCATCGGGAACGCCTTATTAAATTGGAAGCCGTATTCCTTAATGAACGCCGGGTAGCCATCGCCTGCCCTGTTCAGCCAGGAGTTATCCACGCCAAGGTCCAATTTCCCGGCGATCTTCTCTAAATCGGATACGGTTTCCAGGCCCTCTTTCTTGGCTAAATCTTCTGTCACTGTAAAGGCATATGTATTTGTAAATCCATACGAATCATACCATTTCTGATTATAGCGTTCTTTAAATTCCTTCTGGACGATCTTAAGCGCTTCTTCCGGATCCTTCACAGGGTCCATGCCTAAAGCGCCCGTCAAATCCGTGCCTGTATAGCGCGCTGCGGAAATATCGACCTGTCCCTCAGTCAGCGCTTGATGCTGCACAAGCGAAGAACCCAAGTTCTCGACCAACTCCGCGTTCAAGTCGGTTTTCTCCTCGATCATCAGTTTGATTATATTGCCTAGTATAGAAGTTTCCGTTGTCGTGACGGTTGAAATTCTAATGGTATCGTCAGCCGAGCCTCCAAGCCCAGGTAAAGAGCAGCCACTGATTACGACTAGCGAAAGCATAACGAACGCCACTTTCCTCATTTTCGTCCACATTCCATGATCCCCTCTTCCATTAAGCCATTTCTCTTTGTTTTCGTATTCCCTTTGGCGTGACGCGCTTTTCGACGCGGGTAAGCACCAGGTCAAGGACAAGGGCCAGCAATGTAACCGGAATTGCTCCGCCAAGCACTAAATCCGTCCGGAATAAGTTCAATCCATCGAATATGAAGTCGCCTAGCCCGCCGCCTCCTATGAAGGAAGCAAGTGTCGCCCAACCGATCAAATAAACAGCCGAGACCCGGATGCCCGCCATAATAACAGGAATCGAAAGCGGCAGTTCCACTTGGAATATACGTTCCGTCTGGCTCATGCCCATGCCGCGGGCAGCTTCCACCAAATCCTTATTCACACCTTTTACACCTATGTATGTATTACGCAAAATCGGTAAAACAGAATAACAGAACAGCGCTACAATGGCAGGAACCTTGCCGATACCCAAAATCGGTATAAAGAAAGCAAGAATCGCCAAGCTTGGGAAAGTTTGCACAATACTTGCAAGACCGATTACAAAACTGGCAATTTTGTTTGTATTCGAAAGCCAAATCCCCAGCGGCACCGCGACAAGTATGCCTAGAACCAAAGCCGAAAAGGAAATGAACAAATGCTCTCCTGTCTTGATGATCAGCTGACTGCCATACCCTGTGAAAAAATCTACAATCGCATCCATTTTCATCTCTCCTTAATATGCAGTACTTTCGCTCGCCTCTTCACTTCCCCAAATAGATTCATAAATCGCATCCACCAGGTTCGTCCTTGTAAGAATGCCTCTTAAATGATTCTCTTCATCTATAACCGGCAAGTATTTCAGATTATGCAAAGAAATCTGCCGGGTCGCATCGCGAAGCAGCGTATCCTGGCAAGCGGGCTCTATATCCGTTTTCATCACTTCGCATACCACTTTGTCAAGATTCTGTTCTTTTTCTATGATTTCTACATTTAAATAACCAAGCAGCACGTTGTGGGTATCAACAATCAGCAAGGAATCCACACGGCGCTTTCTCATCAGCTTGATTGCATCCGACAGCAGGGCATTATTCAGGATAGTAACAGGTTCTTTCAACATGATCTGATCTACCGTTTGGATATCCCGCTTCGCTTGATTCAATCGTTCTTTCCCAATGAAATTCTCTACAAATTCATTTGCCGGATGCAGAAGAATGTCATTCGGCGTTCCTTGCTGTACAATTTCCCCGTCTTTCATAATGAAGATGCGGTCCGCAAGCTTGATCGCTTCATCAATATCATGCGTAACGAAAACAATGGTTTTACCCAGCTGCTTTTGTAATTTCTTGAATTCAATTTGCAGGGCATCTCTTGTAATAGGATCTAATGCTCCGAATGGTTCGTCCATTAAGATGAGAGGCGGCTCAGCAGCAAGGGCACGCAGTACGCCGATGCGTTGTTGCTGTCCTCCGCTTAGTTCAAAGGGATAGCGGTCCAAGAATTCTTCTGGCATATTCACCAGCTTGAGCAGTTCTTCAACGCGGGCCGTGCGTTTTGTTTCTGGCCATTTCAGAAGTTTAGGGACCAATGCGATATTTTCACGGATGGTCATATGGGGGAATAAGCCGATTTGTTGGATTACATAACCGATGGAGCGTCTTAATTCCACGACATCTTTCTGCATGATGTCTTCGCCATTGAGATAAATCTTGCCTTCAGAAGGTTTGATCAGCCTATTGATCATCTTCATGGTAGTCGTTTTGCCGCAGCCGCTCGGACCGATGAATACGATGAATTCACCCTTTCGGATATCAAAGCTAACATGGTTGACAGCCCTTTTGCCGCCGCCATAGACTTTGGAAACATCTTCGAATTTCAGCATTGTTCTTCCTCCTTGTGACTTGAATGAATGTTGAGTCATACTTTTTTAAAAAAGTATGACTGATTCCTTTACCCACTGTATCATCTTTTAAAACAACAAAATAATTCCCATTTAAAACCATGTTCCGAAAAGGATCTATCTTCCTGTATCGAAAGGTCCATTCCCCTTGTATAAAGAAGGACTGGCCATCCGGCGCTATGTCACGCCGGATAGACAGTCCGCTTCTCTTTATTTATCTTAATATCGAGGCAGCTCCTCAATAATATCCGCTTCATGGTCAATCAAAATCCATGTGCATTTATGGGTAACAGCATAGTTGTACACATCAAAGAATTCAACGGGAATCCCTCTTTTTTCCTTGATTTCTTCTGTGAAAACATGCTCATTCACAGGAATGAACCAACCTTCATCCTCTTTTTTGTAGACACTTACATTCATCTCGCCCTCATTTGAAAGCTTCGCTTGTTCATCCAACCATTTTTTGGTCCCTTCTGTAATATGGACAGGTGACAAAGATAGCAGATTTTCAATCATGTGAATCTCCTCCAATAGTATAATAATATAGTGACAATCAATACTTATGTATCAATATATCTAACAGTGAGTTATATTAATACAATTCTTTGTACCCATTATTCTGCAAAATAAAAACAAATACATAAAATTTTTTCAAAAAAATAAAACCTGCGGCCCTTTTGCAAGGTGCAGGTTTTATTTTTCCTACTTATTTCCCTTTTCGTTTTTTCATATTCTTTAAGATGAATCCTCCCATAAACCGGCGAGGTTCATATGAAATCATGAACGCATTCGGTTCATACTTTTTGATGAGGTCGATTAAATGATTTTCTAAATTCCGTTTTGTAAGAATTTCCAGTTTATAGCGTATGCTCGTCATCCCTTCACCTTGAAACACAGTGACGCCATATCCTTCATGGCGGAGATGCTCAATCAATGCTTCATTCTTCGATGGAAGGTTTACATTGAAAGTTGTATAGCCGATCGCAAGCTTCTGTTCAATCTTAGTGCCGATCAGAATGCCGAGGCCGAAGCCAAGCGCGTAAACGAACAATCCAAGAAAGCTTTGGTTTCCATTGAAGATAATCGATAAGCCAAACACATAAATCAATGCTTCCAAGAATCCTAGAATCGAAGCCGGGATAATTAATTGTTTCACGAGAAAAATGGTGCGAAGAGTGAAACAAGGCACATAAATCAATTGCAGTACAAGAATTAAGAGTATCTCTTTCAAGATTGGTCCTCCCCATTTCCATCATTACATCGGAGGCAATTACGAGAAGCTTCCGCTGCCCTGTATTGACGTTTTATATTCTTGGGTGTCAATACCCTGTTTACGAATGCGGAAAACGCAGTTTCTATACAACAAGCCCATATAGCCGGGCTATATGGGCTTATCCGATGCTCGGTTAATCGAAATTCAATTTGTAGTCTTCGGCTTTAATCATCTTCATTTTTTTCGAAAATAGATAAATCAGGCCGCCATTCAATAGAATCGGCAAAACAAAGAATGTGCCTAGCATAATAGATATATTCTGCGCCGTCCATCCCCCGTCAGCCAGCTTTATATAGTTCAACGGCCCGACCAGCCCCGATAGCCCGAACCCGGCGCTATAAGGAGTGCCTTGAATGTTCAGGACGCCGGCCAACGCTCCTAGGATAGCGGCCGTGATCAGCATCGGAAAGGCGATCTTGGGCTTCATGAAGAAGTTTCGCATTTGAATCTTCGGCGAACCTAATACATGGGCCAAAGCTGTTCCAAGCGAGTTCGCTTTGTAGCTGGAAATCGCAAGTCCTACACCGGCGGCCACAATGCCAAGATTAGCCGCCCCTGAGCCGATGCCCGATAACATAATGACTGTCGCTATACCTACAGTGGAAATAGGAGAGAGAATAATCAGGCAGAAGATGACAGCGATAATCGCCCCCATGATGACCGGCTGCCATGTCGTCACATTCGCGACCCCGACACCAAGCAGTCCGGTTGCTTTCTTCACGAACGGAAGAATCAGATAGCCGATCATCCCCGGAATCAAGATGCTTAAAGTCGGCATTAATAGAATCGAGTACTCTCTTAATCGATTGCCCAGGAATTGTACGAATAGTACAGCCAGTGCCGCCGTGATGCCCGTATTGATTACAACGCCGATTCCACTGAGCGTGAATAGGCCGTCCGCTGTTTTCTGGACGACGCCGCTTCCGACCAATGCAGCAATTCCGATGCTTGCTGTCTGAATGGTGGACAATTTGAAAGTCATCCCGACCATAACGCCGATCATGACAGGCAGCATGCTCATCACAACCACAGTAAGATCCAATACGTGCTGCAAGGCAGGATAATGCGGAATCAATAATTTCAATATTTCTCCTAACAGCGCATTCGGGATCAATGATACAACAATGCCGATACTCATACCGTTCAATAACTTACTGAAAAAATCCTTCATAATAATATACTCCAATCTCAATGATGATGAAGTCGATTATAGTTAATATTCTGAAAATAGTCAAAATATTTGTTTAACACTTTACCGCAAATGTGCACAAAAGCATTAAAATGAATGGAATAACATGATTCTATCATTTTCCCTTAACGAATACACTGTACATGATGAATCCATAATAGAGGTGAAAGAACATGTATCCTATTTATTATTATTTAGGCAAAAAGACTGTCTGCAAAGAAATAGATCTGGCTTTCCCCCCCGCAACAGCAAGACGGGCAACCGGGTTTTGAATATTTAATGACGCCAAGGCCCATCTCCGAGAATCCCGATTATCCCGGAAGCGGTAAACTGCAAGACAAGATAGCGATCATCACAGGAGGCGACAGCGGAATCGGACGGTCCGTCGCCTATGCTTTCGCCAAGGAGGGAGCCCACATCGTTATCCCTTATTTATGCGAACATGAAGATGCACAAGAAACCAAACAACGCATAGAAGAGCTAGGAAGGCACTGCCTCTTAGTTCCGGGAGACCTGCAGCATGAACAGCAATCCCATGAAGTCGTCCAACAGGCTCTCCATCATTTCGGCCAAATCAATATTCTCGTCAATAACCACGGCGTCCAATATATACAGCGCGATATCAGGGATATTACAGCCGAACAGCTCGACCATACATTCCGCACCAATATCTACGCATTCTTCTTCATGACCAAGGCTACGCTGCCGCACTTAAAGCGCGGCAGCGCCATCATTAATACTACTTCAATCACCGCCTATCAGGGACATAAAGACCTGATCGATTATTCCGCCACCAAAGGGGCCATTCTTACATTCATCCGCTCGCTATCGCAATCGCTCATCAATAAAGGCATCCGCGTGAACGGCGTCGCACCCGGCCCGATTTGGACTCCTTTGCAGCCGGCTTCCTTCACAGCGGAAGAAATCGAAACATTCGGCACAGCCACCCCCCACACTCCCATGAACCGGGCAGGTCAGCCCTTCGAGGTGGCAACAAGCTTCGTCTTTCTAGCCTCCGACGATTCCAGCTATATGTCCGGCCAAATCCTCCACCCGAACGGAGGCAGCATCACAAGTACCTGATTGAACGGAAAACACCTATCCTTATACGCCGGATAGGTGCTTTTCGCTTGGTTGCGTCTATCTGATTTTTGGTTTCTGATTATATGTTACAGGATATATTGCAGGTTCCGCTTATATATTGGGATTCCACTCATCCGCCCTGTTTTTTCCGTCCAATCTATTCATCCTTCCGCTCCTTCACCATCCCCCAACTCTCAATCAGTAGATGAATAGCTTCTTCTAATTCTTCTGTCCGGATGCCGGCGAATCCGAGGACGATCGTTGGCATCCTGTTTTCCTGCGGCATTAACATATAGGAAGACAATGGGTGCACCCGTATATGGGCGGCGGCCGCCCGATGGACGAGCTCTTCCTCGCTCATGCCATTATTGACAGCAAGGACAACGTGCAAGCCCGAGTTGCCCCCGATGATGGAGATGCGGCCGGTTATTGCTTTGATTGTATTCGTGACCAGATCAAGCTTCTGCCGATATACTTTTCGCATGCGGTTCAGATGCTTTTCGAACATCCCCTGTCTGATGAACTCCGCTAAGACATGCTGGTCGATGCGGGACACCGTTGAATGATAGAATGATAGTTCCTTCTTATACCGCGGCAGCAGATGCTTGGGCAGCACCATATAACTTATGCGGATGGACGGCATCAACGACTTTGAGAACGATCCTAGATAAATCACTTTATCGCCTTGGTCCATGCTTTGCAACGACGGGATTGCTTTACCGCTATAACGAAATTCGCTATCATAATCATCCTCAATAATATAGCGCTGTTCTTGCGCCGCTGCCCAGTTCAACAGCTTCATTCTGCGGTTCACCGGTAAGATTGTACCGTAAGGGAAATGGTGCGACGGGGTGACGTAGGCCACGTCGATATCCGACGCTTCCAGCTGATCCACAATCAAGCCGTCCTCATCGACAGCAAGCGGGTGGACTTCTTTAGGGTATGTTTTCAGGATGCGATGAATCAGATGATAGCCGGGGTCTTCCACGCCATACACCGTTTTATCGTCCAGCAGAATCAACAGCTGCTGCAGCAAGATTTCAACCCCCGCCCCGATGATGATCTGTTCGGGGGTGCAGATCACACCGCGCGCATGGTATAAATAATAGGCAATTTCTTTCCGCAATTCATACTCTCCCTGAGAACTGCCATGCAACAATAACTCTTGATATTCCTCCGATAAGAATTGCTTCGCCACCTTCCTCCACGCATCCATCGGAAAGCTCGCCGTATCGATTTGCCCCGGATGAAAATGAAAACGGACTTCTTCTTTCTTTTCATCCGGCTGCTCAGGCACCGCAACTTTAGGAATATACTCCAAATCTTCAGATGCCATCACGAAATAGCCTTTCCGGGGGATTACTTCCAGATAGCCTTCCGCCGTCAATTGATTATAGGCCGCATCGATTGTATTCTGGCTGATTTGCAGGAAATCCGCCAATTTCCGTTTGGAAGGAAGCTTCGTTTGATAGAGTAGCCGCCCTTCGATGATTTCCTTTTTAATATATTCATACAATTGTTCATATAACGGCATATCACTTGATCGATTCAAGTCGCAAGCAAGCATATCCATTATTTCATCACCTTCCTCACTATCTGGCACCATCGTTTCATCAAAAACTGACTCTTTTAATACAGTCTGCCTGTTTTTATACTAAAATACAAGATAATTCAAAAAAAGAGAGGTTTGAAAAAGATGGTAAAAACATTAGCGACTGAAGCAGTAAAACGAGGCATGGCGCATATGCAAAAAGGCGGCGTCATCATGGACGTAGTGAACGCGGAGCAAGCAAAAATCGCTGAAGCGGCAGGAGCGGTTGCTGTCATGGCGCTAGAACGCGTACCTTCGGATATCCGGGCGGCAGGCGGCGTTGCCAGAATGGCCGACCCCCGCATCGTAGAAGAAGTCATGCAGGCTGTATCGATTCCTGTCATGGCAAAGGCGCGCATCGGCCATATCGTGGAAGCGCGCGTATTGGAAGCCATGGGTGTTGATTACATAGATGAAAGCGAAGTGCTGACGCCGGCGGATGAAGAATTCCATATCTTAAAAAGCGCGTACAAAGTGCCGTTCGTATGCGGATGCCGCGATTTGGGAGAAGCGGCCCGACGCATCGGCGAAGGTGCTTCCATGCTGCGCACAAAAGGCGAGCCGGGCACAGGGAACATTGTAGAAGCTGTTCGCCACATGCGTAAAGTGAATGCACAAGTCCGCAAAGTCGTGAACATGAACGTAGATGAATTAATGACAGAAGCCAAACTGCTCGGCGCCCCATTTGAAATCTTGAAACAAATCAAAGAAGCGGGCCGACTGCCTGTAGTGAACTTCGCGGCAGGTGGAATTGCAACGCCGGCAGACGCGGCGCTGATGATGGAGCTTGGCGCGGACGGCGTATTTGTCGGCTCCGGCATCTTCAAATCAGAAAATCCGGAGAAATTCGCATCAGCAATCGTCCAAGCGACAACATACTACACAGACTATGAATTAATCGGCAAATTATCGCAAGAATTAGGGAGCGCCATGAAAGGAATCGACATTTCAAGCCTCCACCCTTCCGAAAGAATGCAGGAGCGTGGATGGTAATGCGGACAATCGGCGTACTGGGGCTGCAAGGTGCTGTTGAAGAGCACATCAAGCAAATCGAAGCGGTCGGATTACAAGGTGCCGTCATCAAACGGGCAGAACAATTGGAGAGCATCGACGGTTTGATTCTGCCGGGCGGCGAAAGCACTACCATGCGGCGTTTCATTGATCAGTATGGCTTTCTTGAGCCTCTCAAAGATTTCGGCGCCCGGAAGCCCATTTTCGGAACATGCGCCGGTATGGTCCTTCTGGCCAACGAATTGACCGGCTCGGAAGCGGCTCACCTGCAGCTGATCGACATGAAGGTGAAACGGAATGCGTTCGGCCGGCAAGTCGATAGCTTTGAAGCGGAACTGCAAGTGAAAGGCATGGATGCACCCTTCCCTGCCGTCTTTATCCGCGCTCCGTTTGTCGAAGCGGCAGGCCCTGATGTGGAGATACTGGCCACATATGACGGGAATATCGTAGCGGCAAGGCAAGGGCATATTCTTGCGACAGCCTTCCATCCTGAATTGACAGGAGATATGCGTTTCATGGAATTGTTCGCGGAAATGGTCGTTGCAAACTATAGCGCCGCATAAGGAAAAAAGCGTTGAATGACATGCGTTCAACGCTTCTTCCTATTTACTATAGATTCACGGCGATCCTCTTCTTGTCTTTGAAATAGACCCATTCCTTGAATCCCATATCCGACAGATGTCGCCGGACCGCTTCGCATTCATCTCCTACCCTGTCCGGAGTATGGGCGTCCGAGCCTAGAGTGACCTTGACCCCATAGTATTTCGCCAATTCCAGAATATCATCGGATGGATACCAGCCGCCCACATCTTTTGTTTTGCCGGAAGTATTGATTTCAATCGCTATATCGCATTCCCCGATGACCTTCATCGTATATTCGACCGCTGCTGTTTGGATGGACGAAAAGGACGGATAGAATCCTTTCATCGCATCAATATGCCCAAGGATCTGAAACATCCCGCTCCGGGCGGACTGCTCTATGAGAGAATAATACGTTTCTTTCGTTTTTATCTTTTCTTGTTCACTAAGCCCTTCAAAACGCCCCTTCTTGAAGATGCTGATTCCATCCACTTGATGAACGGAGCCTATTATATAATCAAATGGATAACGTTCAAAATAAGAACGGTACTTCCCAGCATGCTCCGGGAAGAAATCGGATTCTATCCCCAATAGAACGTCGATTCGCCCGCTGTACACCCGCTTCAGCCGCAGCACTTCGTCCACATACTCGGGAAACTGGCTTTTTGCCATGGCGATATGGGGATACGGCTGGTCATCCGCGCTTGAAAAATAAGGAGAATGATCGGCAATCCCGATCACATCCAGCCCCCGTTCGATAGCCGCTTCAATATAATCGCGAATCTTTCCGTCCGCATGTCCGCACCTATCGTGATGCGTATGTAAATCAAATTTCATCTTTGCCACCTCCCAGCGACCAATCGTTGCCCATCATCAACACTTCCCGTACATACTCGCCCTTCGATACGGAGAACCTATCTATGCAATGACTAATAAAACAGGAGGTATAACATGGATTACAAAATTTTCAAATCCATTAATCAATGGGCCGGCCGTTATCCGTTTGTAGATAAGTCCATGATTATGATTTCTCAAAAAATGCGCTACTTATTCATCTTGCTCTTCATTATTATGTGGTTTCGCAATAAACGCGGCAGAAGAATCGTGCTGCACGCCGGCATTGCTAGCGGCATGGCGGTACTCCTCGAATGGCTGATTAAGCGGCTTTATGCGAAGCCCCGCCCATTCGCCGTTCACCGGGTACAGCTTTTGCAGCCGGCCCCATCCAAACAGAATGCCACTTTTCCCAGCAAACATACCGCTTTATCCTTCGTCGCTGCGACGGCTGTATTTATTCATAAGCGCGCATTAGGCGGCATTCTGTATCTTTTGGCTTCTCTTACAGGCTTCTCCCGCATTTGGATGGGACAGCATTATCCATCCGACATCATAGGAAGCGCGATTATAGGAAGCTTTACAAGCATTGCCGCAAATGCTATAGGATGGGGCAATCAAAGATAAACACTCTTATTGGCCATGATGCGTTTGAATGAACGCATCAATTCTTTCATTCAATGCAGCGGCTGCCTTGGTAGGAAGTTGATGCTTCACCTTTTTCAAGAAAACCAACTCGCTGTTGGGCAACTCATCATGGAGGATATGGGCGTATTTATGGAAGGATGTATCTTTCGAACCGTATACAAGCAGCACCGGCAGGCCGATATCAGAAAGCAACCTTGTACAATTATAGTGCAGGCTGTACCGATAATACTGCTCTATATTCCGCGAATCCCCGGTCGAAGCATCTTTATATAATGCTCTGAACGTCTGGCTCGTGTTGGAATTCCCCCACGTAATCGCTAATGACAGCAGCGGGATGATTCGAGGCTTTGCCAACCTGGCCGCAAAGGAAATCCGCTGCTTTAAATACAGATCCTTCACCTGTGGCATGCCGCTGGCCACGATGCCCCCAAGCGCCCGGCCGGCTTTTGCCAGCAAGAACTCCAATGCGATGGAGCCGCCGGTTGAATAGCCGCATATATAAGCCTTCTTAATCCCCAAACAGTCCAGTATGCGTGTAAGATCTTCCACAATCAGAGAATATGTGATAGGCAGCTTCGAATAGCCGCTTTTCCCATGGCCCCTGATATCGAATGTGATCACTTTATACTTCTCGGATAATCCTTGCAATTGATACATAAAGTTCGCACTTGTCAGCAGCGGCGGATGGATAAATACAATCGGAATCCCCTCGCCCTTCACCGTATAATGCAAACTGCAGCCTTCTACATCGAGCATAGGCATTCTGTCAATCACCCCTATTCCTTGTCTGTCGGTAGTATGGTTCTTCCCTCATCATCAAGTGAATCTTTGATAGGTGAACCAATCGGATTGTTACAGGTATTTGTTTTCCCACTTATACATCTGCATTTTCATTGCCGTACGGAAGGGGAAGTCTTGGCACCTGTTAAACGGGATACAACTCCTTCAACTATCTCCCTTTGCCTTTTTCACTTCTTCCATTAAATAGTCCACAAATTGCTCATCACGGACAAGCCATGCGTTAAACGCCCGTTTCACATGCACTTCCGCTTGCTCGAAGCTATGGAAGAGCTGTTCCAAACGATTGTCGTTCTTCTCGATGATCCACTCTTCCTCAGCCGTTTCACGAAGCAGGAACGTGTCGCCGCTTCGGTTTTTATACAACGAGCCGAATGCGGACTGTTTTAGATTGAAACGGTTCCACTTCGCATCTTCCCGCAAAGGTTCCAAATGGAATGTCCCTTCCACGAACTGCTTATACGCTTCATTAGATAAAGAACAGCCTGATGCTTTCTCATGACCGCCCCCGCCGAACTCGGCGGCGATTGCCGAGACATCGATGGCGTTATGGACAGTGCGGAAGCTTACTCTTCTGCCTCCCATATTTACGATAGCGATATAATCGAGATGCGGATATTCCTTACCCAGTTCGTTTCCAAGCTCCGAATGATAGGATTCCGCATAGACGACGCCCGCAAAATGCGAATCGGCTTCCTTCGGCAGGACTTCCCGCTTCTTCCTCCGGATATATCGTTCCTTCTTCTTCTCTTCTATGTCCAATAGCTTCTTTTCAAATTCATCGAAATAGAAATGATCGCTTGTCCGCAGCCGCTCGGTCATCGTTTCTTCGAATTCCTCAATCGACATGAGGAAGAAGAGTGCGTTGAGCCGCTCGGCCTGCCGATTATCGTTCTTCTCCCATTCCCATGTATCATACTGCCTGACGAGTTCCACGAATTCCGCTACAGCATTCGTTTCTTCCACTAATCGGTTGTCAATCAGATAACGGTAGAATAATGAAGTGGCTGACGCTAATCGATCTTCACCTTCTTCGACCGCGACATGGCCCCATTCATACTCATTCAAATGAAGCGCTGTTTTGTGGTGGTCGATAAGCTGCACATTGCCTTTTTCCTGATAATAGGCAGCCAGCCTTTGCTCATTCTCCTCATCAGGAGACAGATCCGTAATCAAGAGAAATACATCCTGTTCGTCCGCTTCCACAAACGCTTCGATTTCCCGGTTAAGGGAGGACAGCGAATTATATTTCACCTTCACTTGCCCGCTGAAAGCGAGCTTTGCCAGAATGCCGCATCCTACTCCATCCAAATCGCTATGGGACAACAGCTTATACATATTCTTCACCTCCATACGTAGTATGGTTTCTGCAGGGGGAAACTATGAAACATTTTAATTTTTATGGCGAATAGTAATCGACCGCGTCAGAAAATAGTGGATTATTCCAAAAAGTTTTCCATAGATGATTTTGTATGCGTTATAACGTTTGTCCGTATAACCTATAAGCATCATTTATCCCGTTTAACAGGTACTAAGGTTGGTTCATCTAGTGATAGGTGGAAGATGAAGGAAAACTCCCACCTATCAAAGATTCACTTTATCTATAATTAATTCAATAAGCATTAAGCGATGAATGCTGTGGATCGCACTATGGCGGGAGCAGCTTCTGGAGAGACTATCAAGTTTTTGACAGCGCCGAAGGATTCACACTCTCAGGCAAAAGGACCGAAGAGTAACGAATACCGTTTTTGTTATTCTGGCGCCTTTTTAGAGGTACTAAGTGAATCCCCGCTTCGTTTTTTTATTCGCCGAACAACCAGACGATAGATAATATTCTTGACATCCAAACTATTGCAAAGCATATAATTGTAGTGTTTTGATAATAGAACACCCTTCTATAGGCTAAAACACAATACATCAATGTTAGGGGATATACATATGTGGTTCATTTTTGCACTTATAACAGCGCTTGCCTGGGGAGGAGCCGACCTCTTTTATAAAAAAGGCTCGAATCCCAATGATCGGTTCAGCCATCTTAAGATTGTCATCATGGTAGGGTTGGTCATGGGCATCCATGGCATCTCATACATGCTGCTTAAAGATATAGCCTTCGATCCGATGGATATGGTCAGATACCTGCCTGTCTCAGCACTTTATATTCTGTCGATGACAATCGGCTACATCGGGCTGAGATATTTGGAACTTTCCATCGCATCTCCCATCCAAAACTCATCGGGAGCTGTGACGTCCGTCTTGATTTTTATCTTTTTCACGCACAATCTCAGCGTCCTTGAAGTACTCGGCATCATCATTATTACATTTGGCATCATCGGAATCGCTGTCTTAGAGAAGCAAGCGGAAACGAAAGCATTGCAGCTGCGCGCCGAAAAAATCGATAAAAAATATCAAATCGGCTTTCTCGCCATTATGTTCCCGCTCATGTACTGTTTATTGGACGGTCTCGGCACCTTCGCCGACGCGGTCTATCTCGATGAGTTAAAACTGATCAGCGAAGATGCGGCGCTGCTTGCTTACGAGTTCACTTTCTTCATTTGCGCTGCACTGTCCTTTCTGTTCTTGAGGTTCATCAAAAAAGAATCCTTCAACATTTTCAGAGAACGCGACAAAGGCTTCGCTGCCATCCTGGAAACCGCGGGCCAATTCTTCTATGTATTCGCCATGAGCGCCAATGCCATCATCGCCGCCCCGCTCATTGCGTCATACAGCATTTTCTCGATCATCCTGTCGCGCATTTTCTTAAAGGAAAAGCTGAATGGGAAGCAATACGCTCTCGTGGCCGTCGTCATTGCCGGCATAGCGCTTCTTGGCATAGCGGACGAGTTATGAGCCAATCGGATTGTTATAGGTACGTGATTCCCCACTTCTCCATCTTTGTTTGCACTGCCGTGCCGGAGTGGGCGTCTTAGTGCCTGTTAAACAGGATAAAGTGAATCTTTGATAGGTGGGGGGTTCCTTCATCCCCCACCTATCATTAGA